>CAYTZH010000015.1:45819-80100 GCA_964442285.1 uncultured Spirochaetales bacterium
GGAGCGGATGCGGCGCACGAGGCAACCCGGGACGGAGCGGATGCGGCGCACGGTTGCGGATCTTACCATCCCTCCCCATGCGGATCGCGCTCGCCATCTCCGGGTCGGATCCCAGTGGCGGAGGCGGTCTCCAGGCCGATCTGCAGGTGTTCCAGCACTTCGGCGTGCGAGGGGCCGGCGCGGTCACGGCCCTGACGGTCCAGGACACCGCCCGCGTACACCAGGTGCTTCCCGTGTTTCCCCAGATCCTGCTCGATCAGATCCGGGTCGTGCTCCGCGACGTCACCCCCGACGCGGTGAAGGTGGGCATGCTCGCGACCGACGACGGGGTGCGCATGGCGGCGCTGGGCCTCGAGGCCCTGGCGGTGGCCGTGCCCATCGTGGTGGATCCGGTGCTCGCCGCCAGCGACGGCAAGCCCCTGCTCGAGCGGCGCGCCCTGGGCAGCCTGCAGTCGTTCCTGGCCCGGGCCGCGTTGGTCACCCCGAACCTTCGCGAGGCCGAGATCCTCACGGGCTGCGAGACCGGCTCGCGGGCCGGCGCGGAGGCGGCGGCCCGGGTGCTGCTCGAGGAGCTCGGCGCCGGAGCCGCCCTGGTGAAGGGAGGCCACCGCGACGACGACAGCGACGATCTGCTCGCGACGCGCGACGGGGGAGGTGCGACGCGGCTCGCCTGGCTCGCGGGCGCGCGCCTCCCCGGTGCGCCCGCGCGCGGGACCGGCTGCGCGCTCTCCTCGGCGATCGCCGCGCGCCTGGCCCTGGGCGACGAGCTCGAGGCCGCCGTGGCCGCGGCGCGGGCCTTCGTCCGCGGCGCCCTCGGGCGGGCCGAGGCGGTGGGCGGCGGCGCGCGGCTGCTGGGGTTCGCGTGAGCGAAGCCGTCGCAGAGGCCGGGCCGGGCGCGGCCGAGGCCGCCGCGCCCGCGGACGCGTATGCCCGTCGCCTGGCGACGCGACGGGCCGAGCTCGCGCGGGAGGTCGGCATCGAGCGTCGGCTCTCCAGCGCCCGGCTCGGCATCTTCGGGCTGGGCCTGGTGTTGGGCTGGCTGGCCTTCGGGCTCGACCTCATTCACGGGGGCTGGCTGCTGCTGCCCCTCGCGGTCTTCGCGGCCCTGGCGGTCTGGCACGAGCGCGTCATCCGCCGCCGCGACCGCGCCCGCCGGGCCGCCTCCTACTACGCCCGGCGGCTCTCCTACCTGCGGCCCGAGGCCGTGCCCGAGGACGTCGAGCCGGGCGAGGTGGACACCGGGGCGGACGTGCTGGCCACGCATCCCCACCACCCCTACGCCGCCGATCTCGACCTCTTCGGCCCCGACTCCCTCTACGAGCGGGTCTGCACCGCGCGCACCCGCGCCGGCGCCGCCCGCCTGGCCGACTGGCTCCTGGCGCCGGCGCCGCCCGACGAGATCCGCGCGCGCCAGACGGCGATCGCGGAGCTCCGCGATCGCCTCGACCTCCGCGAGGATCTCGTGCTGGCGGGCGAGGCGCTGCGCGCTCGGCTGCACCCGGAGCTCCTGGCGGACTGGGGCCGCGAGGCGCCGCTGCACGGCGTGGCTACCTGGCGCTGGATCGCCGGCGTCCTGGCCGTCCTGGCCCTGGCTGCCCTCGGCGCCTGGATCTTCACGCCGGCGGGTCCCCTCCCGCTGGTCGCCGTCGGCGCCGTGGAGCTGATGGTGGGGCTGCGCTTCCGGGGCCGGCTCGCCCGGGTCCTGCGTCAGGTGGACCAGCCCGCCCGCGAGCTCGCGCTGCTCGCGAGCCTCCTGGAGCGGATCGAGGCGGAGCGGTTCGCGGCACCGCGGCTCGTCGCCCTCCGCGAGGCCCTGGAGACCGAGGGGGCGCCGGCCTCCCGGGAGGTCGCGCGGCTGCGCCGTCTGGTCGAGCTCGCCGACGCGCGACGCAACCAGCTCTTCGCGCCCCTGGCCGCGCTGCTCCTCTGGGGCACCCAGTTCGGACTCGCCATCGAGGCCTGGCGCCAGCGCGCCGGCGGTCGGGTCGCCGTCTGGCTCGAGGCCGTCGGCGAGCTGGAAGCCCTGCTCGCCCTGGCGGGCCACGCCTTCGAGGAGCCCGACCACGTGATGCCCGAGCTCGTCGCGGGCGAGCCCCGCTTCGAGGCCGAGGGGCTCGGACATCCGCTGCTCGCGGCCGACCGCTGCGTCCGCAACGACCTGCGGCTGGGGGACGCGCTGCGGGTTCTGGTGGTGAGTGGCTCGAACATGTCCGGCAAGAGCACCCTGCTGCGGACCGTGGGGATCAACGCAGTGCTGGCCCAGGCGGGCGCGCCGGTGCGGGCCCGCCGCTGTCGGCTCACGCCCCTCGCCGTCGGCGCCTCGATCCGCGTCAACGACTCGCTGCAGGAGGGCGCCTCGCGCTTCTACGCTGAGATCCTGCGCCTGCGCCAGATCGTCGAGCTCGCGGACGAGGCCACCCACCCCCTGTTCCTGCTGGACGAGATCCTCGGCGGCACCAACAGCCACGACCGCCGGGTCGGCGCGGCCGCGGTGGTCCGCGGCCTGGTGGACAAGGGGGCGGTCGGCCTGGTCACCACCCACGACCTGGCCCTCGCGCGCATCGCCGACGAGATGGGCGAGCGCGCCGCCAACGTCCACTTCGAGGACCACCTGGAGGACGGCCGCATCGCCTTCGACTTCCGCCTGCGCGAGGGCGTGGTGACGCGCAGCAACGCGCTGGCCCTGATGCGCGAGGTCGGTCTGGAGGTCTGATCCGATCGGCGGTCGCGCCGCCGGCTCACGCGGCCAGGGCGTGGAGGAGGCGGTCCCAGATGCCGCCGAAGGCGCCGTTGCTCATGACGAGCACGACGTCGCCGGCGCGGGCCTCGGCGACCAGGCGCCGCACGATCTCGTCGACGCCGGGCAGCGCCTCGGCGGGCACCCCCCGCTCCCGGACGTCGGCAGCCAGGCGCGCGGCCGAGAGGCGCTCGGGCTCCTCGCCGGTGACGCTGTAGATCGGCCCCGGGGGCACCTCGGCCACCAGCACCCGGTCCGCGCCCGCGAGGGCGTCGGCGAAGTCCACCTGGAAGACCGCGCGGCGGCTGGTGTTGCTGCGCGGCTCGAGGACCGCCCAGACCCGGCGCTCCGGGAAGCGGCTCCGCGCGGCGGCCAGGGTCTCGCGCACGGCGGTGGGGTGGTGGGCGAAGTCGTCGAGCACGGTCACGCCGCGGGCCTCGCCCCGGACCTGCATGCGGCGGCGCACGCCGCGGAAGGCCCGCAGCGCCGCGGCGGCCTCCTCCACCGGCACCCCGAGCGCCGCGGCGGCCGCCACCGCCGCCAGGGCGTTCGCGACGCTGTGCCGGCCCCACTGGGGCAGGAGGGCGCGCGCGACCTCGCGCCCCGCGCGCAGCACCGCGAAGCGCGTGCCCTCGGGTCCGGCCTCGAGGTCCGCCGCCGCCCACGCAAAGGCCTCGGGCCGCGTGGGCTCCACCGCGTAGCCCTCGACGGGACAGCTCGCCGCGCCGGCGACCTCGGCCACGTTCGGATCGTCGGTCGCGGCCACCACCTGGCCGCGGGCGGGCATCCCGGCGAGCAGCCGCCGGAAGGCCTCCTTCACGTGCGCGAGGTCGCGGTAGATGTCGGCGTGGTCGAACTCCACCGAGGTCAGCACCAGGGTCTGCGCGCCGTAGTGGAGGAACTTCGGGGTCTTGTCGAAGAAGGCGGTGTCGTACTCGTCGCCCTCCACCACGAAGTGGGCACCCGCGCCTTCCCGGAAGCTCCCGCCCAGGTTCTCGGCGATGCCGCCCACGAGCACCGAGGGGTCCCGCCCCGTCTCGAGGAGCACGGCGGCCAGCAGGCTGGTGGTCGTGGTCTTGCCGTGGGTGCCGGTCACGACGACCGAGTGCTTGCCGGCCATGGCCAGCTGATAGAGGGCGTCGGAGAAGGAGAGGTAGGGCAGGCCGGCGTCGATGGCGGCGCGGGCCTCCGGGTTGTCCCGGCGCACCACGTTGCCGATCACGACCAGGTCCGGGCGCGCCTCGGCGACGTGCTCCGCGCGGAAGCCCTCCCGCACGTCGATGCCCCAGCCCTCGAGGGCCGTGCTCATGGGCGGGTAGAGCTTCTCGTCCGAGCCGGTGACCGCCACGCCGCGCGCCTTCAACAGACCCGCGAGGGAGCCCATGCCGGTGCCGCCGATGGCGACGAAGTGGACGCGATGCGGGTTCATGCTCCGGTCCGGTGCGGGTTCATGCCTCGGCCAGGAAGGCCTCGAGGATCCGGTCGTGCACCTCCGGGCGCAGCTCGAAGCGACTGCGCTTGGCCACCAGGTGCACCCGGTTGGTGAGCAGGACGACGACGGCCTCCCGCTCCAGATCGATCCAGAGGGAGGTCCCCGTGAAGCCCAGGTGCCCCACCGACTGCGCGGAGAAGTGCTGCCCCGACGAGGACTGGCCGGCGGTGGGCGTGTCCCAGCCCAGGGCCCAGTCCGAGCCCTCGGGAAGGTGCTGGCGGGCGGAGAACGCGCGCACGGGCTCCGTCGGCAGCGGGGAGCTCCGGCCGTGCCAGGCGTCGAGCCAGGCCTGGGCGAAGCGCATGACGTCGTCCACCGGGGCGAACAGGCCGGCGTGCCCCGCCACGCCCCCCATGGCCGAGGCGTTCGGGTCGTGGACCTCGCCCCAGAGGATGCGGTCCCGCCAGGCGCAGTTCTCCGTCGCGGCGAAGGTGCGCCGTACCGCGTCCGGGAGCGCCGTGGGCTGACGCAGGAAGCGGGTTCGCGTCATGCCCAGGGGGCCGAAGATGCGCGCGTCGCAGAAGTCGTCGAGGGGCTGGCGGCTCACCGCCTCGACCAGCGCGCCGAGCACCATGAAGTCGAGATCGCCGTAGACGGCGGCCTCGCCGGGGGCGTGCACCCGCGCCGAGCGGAAGATCCGCTCCAGGATCAGGTCCCGGGCCTCGACCGTTCCGAGCAGGCGCTCTCCGGTCTTGCGCTCGCGCTCGATCAGCAGCTCGTGGAAGGGCCGCCAGGGCTTCAGGCCCGAGGCGTGGCACAGCAGGTGCCGGATCGTGACCTCACCCTTGTCGCGCTCGGCGAAGTGCGGGAGGTGCTTGGCGACGGGGTCGTCGAGGTCGACGGCCCCGTCGTGGACCAGGAGCAGCAGGGCCGTGGTCGTCGCCAGGGGCTTGGTCAGCGAGGCGAGGTCGAAGATCGTCTCGCGGCTCATCGGGATCCGCTCGGGGCGCGCGACGGCCAGGCCGCGCACCGCGAGGTGCTCCAGGACCTCGCCCTCCCGGGGCATGCGGGCCAGCACCACGGCGCCGGGCACGTCCCCGCGGCCGATGGCGCGGTCGAGGGCCGTATCCACCCGGCCGAGCTTGCGTTGGATCAGACTCCGCTTCACCGGAGAGACACCCCCCGTTCCAGGATCGTGAGCGTGCCCGCGTCGCCGTCGATCTCGGCCCGCGCGCCGACGGGCCAGACCCGGTTCTCGTCGGCGTGCCCGAAGGGGAGATCGGTGACCACGGGCACGTCCAGCGCGCCCGCGGCATCGAGCACGACGGCCTCTGCCTGCAACCCGGGATAGCGTGGATCGACGCAGTCGACGAGGGCGCCGAGCCCCAGGCCCGCCAGGCCGGCGAGCTTCCCCGCGGCCCGCAGCTGCCCGACCATGCGGTCGACCCGATAGGGAAGCTCGGCCTTGTCCTCGAGCAGGAGCACCGCACCGCGGGTGTCGATCTCCCAGGGGGTGCCCAGGCTGGCGGTCACCAGGGAGAGGGAGCCGCCAACGAGTCGCCCCGCAGCCCGACCGCCCCCGCCCGGACGCCCGCCGAGGACGCTGCGCGCCGGCCCGCGAGCGGTCAGGGCGTCCACGAGGGCGCGGAACGAGTCCTCGCCCAGGGCGTCGCCCAGCTCGAGCATCGGTCCGTGGAAGCCCATGAGTCCCGCCCAGCGGCGCTGCCAGAGCAGGAGCGACGTGATGTCGCTGTATCCCACCAGGGGCTTGCCCGCCGATCGGAAGCGCTCCGGGTCCAGGGCGCCGAGGATCCGCTGGCAGCCGTAGCCTCCCCGGACGCAGACGATGGCGTCCACCTCGGGGTCGTCCACCAGCGCCGCCAGCTCGGCGGTGCGACGCGCGTCGTCGCCGGCGAGGTAGGTGCGTCGCGACAGGAGGTCGCCGCGGCGCTTCAGCCGGAAGCCCGCCTTCTCCCAGCGGGCCTCGCCCTGGGCCAGGCGTTCGGGATCCATGGGGCCCGCCGGCGCGGCCAGGCCGACGGTGCCGCCCTCGGGAAGGGCGCGGGGCTTGCGCAGGCGCGGCACCTAGAAGGGGACTTCCTCGTCGGCGGGCGCCGCCGGGAAGGCCGCGCCCGGGGGCGGTCCCTCGTCGTCGCGGAACGAGCGGTCGGCGAAGCGCGCGAAGCGCGACTCGAAGTCCATCTGCACCGTGTCCGTCGGGCCGTTGCGCTGCTTGGCGATGATGAGCTCGGCGTCGCGCTCGTTCGACTCGCGGTTGTAGACCACGTCGCGGTAGATGAAGCCGATCACGTCGGCGTCCTGCTCGATGGCGCCGGACTCGCGAAGGTCGGCCAGCTTCGGGCGCTTGTCGTCGCCCGAGCGGAGCTCGGGGCCGCGGTTGAGCTGGGACAGGGCGATCACCGGGATGTCCAGCTCCTTGGCCAGCGCCTTCAGGCCGCGGCTGATCTCGGAGATCTCCTGCTCGCGACGCTCGTTCTTGCCGTCGCCGTGGGCGAGCTGGAGGTAGTCGACGATCACCAGGTCGAGTCCGCGCTCGGCGCGCAGGCGGCGGCTCTTGGCCTTCATCTCGAGCACGGTGGCCGCTCCGGAGTCGTCGATCCAGATGGGGGCATGGCCCAGGCGGCCCGCGGCCTGGGAGAGTCGGGTGTAGTCGTTGGTGGCGATGTGGCCCTTGCGGAAGGTCGCGAAGTCGATGCGCGCCTCGGCCGAGAGCAGGCGCAGCACCAGGGCCCGGGTTGTCATCTCCAGGGAGAACACTGCCACCTTGCGCCCGTGATCCACCGCGGCGTTGCGCGCGATGTTCAGGGCGAGGGCCGTCTTGCCCATGCTGGGGCGCGCCGCGATGATGATCAGCTCGCCGGGCTGCAGGCCGCCGGTCATCTCGTCGAGGTCCTTGAAGCCCGTGGGCAGCCCCGTGAGCTCGCCCCCGCGGTTCATCAGCATCTCGACGTAGTCGAAGGTGTCCTGCATCTCCTCGTGCAGGCTGCGGAAGGTGACGGCGGCCCGCGCCTGGCTGATCTCGAAGATGCGCGACTCGGCGGCGTCGAGCAGGCGGTCGGCGCGGTCGGCTTCGTCGAAGCCGAGCTCCGCGATCTCCGACGCGCAGTGGATCAGCGCCCGCTTGACCGACTTGTCGCGCACGATGCGCGCGTGGTGCAGCACGTTGGCGGCGGTGGACTCGTAGTCGGCGATCTCGCCCAGGAAGACCGGCCCCCCGACGGCGTCGAGATGGCCCTCGGTTCGCAGATGGTCCGAGAGGGTATGGAGGTCGACGGGCTGGCCCGCGTCGCGCACGGCCACCATGGCTTCGTAGAGGGTGCGGTGGGCGGGGTGGTAGAAGTCGTCGGCCTTCAGCTCGGTGTAGACCGCGTGGACCACCTGGTCGTCCAGGAGGATCGCCGAGAGCACCGCCTTCTCGGCCTCGAGATCCTGGGGCGGGACCCGCCCGACGCCCCCCGGGCCGGTGGATCCCTCGTGTCCCTCGGCGTTGCCGCGCCCGGCACCGCCGGCCGTGCGCACCCGCCTGGGTGTGCTGGAAGCCATGGTCCCACCCCCCGTGAGACGTTCCTGGTTACCACAGCCCGGGTCGGCCGGGAGGAAAAAAAGGCCGCGGTCGCGGACTACTCGGCGGCGGAGACCACCACCTTCAGCGCGGCGCGCACCTCGCGGTGCAGGCGGACCGTGACCTCGTGTTCACCGACGTCCTTGATGGGCTCCGCCAGCTCGATCTTGCGCCGATCGATCTCGATGCCCTTCGCCGCCAGCAGCTCGGCGATCTGCGGCGCCGTGACCGAGCCGAAGAGCCGGCCCTCCTCGCCCGCCTGGGCGCTCACCTCGAGGGTCACGTTCTGGATGCGGTCGCGGGCGGCCTGATGATCCTTCATCTCCCGCGCGATCTTCTCGGCCACCACCCGCCGGTGGTGCTCGAGCTCGTTGACGCGCTCTTCGGTCGCGAGCAGGGCCTTGCCCTGGGGGATGAGGTAGTTCCGCGCGAAGCCGGGCTTGACCGAGACCAGCTCGCCCGCTTCGCCGAGGCTGGGTACGTCCTCCTTCAGGATCAGCTTCACCTGGGCCACGGGTCGCTCCTACTGGTGGGAGTCGCTGTAGGGCAGCAGGGCGAGCTGCCGCGCGCGCTTGATGGCGAGCGAGAGCTCGCGCTGCTGCTTGGCATTGTTGCCCGAGATGCGCCGGGGAATGATCTTGCCCGTCTCGGTCATGAAGCCCCGCAGGAGCTTCGGGTCCTTGTAGGAGATCTCGAGGGTCTTGTCGGTGGTGAGCCGCGAGACCTTCCGGCGCTGGAAGAGGCGTCGCTGCTGCTTGCGCGCCTTCTTGCGGGCCTTGGCCCGCAGTCGCGCCTTGACGCTGAAGTTGCGCTCGCGCTCGCCCCGGTCGCCGAAGCGGCCCCCCCCGCCGGGCCGATCCCCCCGGTCGCCGAAGCGGCCTCCGCCCGGCCGGTCGCCGCCGCGCTCTCCACCGCGATCGCCACCGCGATCTCCGCCGCGATCTCCGCCGCGGTCTCCGCCGCGGTCGCCGCCGCGGTCCCCCGGCGGCCCTCCGCCCGGCCGGTCGCCACCGGGCCGATCGCCTCGTCCGGATGCCGGATTGCTCATGGGCTATCCCTCCTCGCCCGCGTCCGCGTCCCGACGCTCGCGGTCGCGATCCCCGTCGCCTCGTCCGGGCTGCTCGCGGTCGCGATCCCCGTCGCCCCGTCCGGGCTGCTCGCGGTCGCGATCCCCGTCGCCTCGCCCGGGCTGCTCGCGGCCGACCTCGTACCGGCCGCTCTCGCGTTCCTCGGCCCCTTCCTCGCGGGTGTGCCCCGCGGCGGCCGCCTCGGCCGAGGCGCGCTCGGCCTCGGCCTCGCGGGCCGCCCGCTCGGCCGCCTTCTCGCGCTGGATGCGCTCCTTCTCGGCCGCCTCGACCTTCCGCGTCTCGACGTCCTCCACGTCGTCCGCCACGCGGACGGTGAGGAAGCGCAGCACCGACTCCTCGAGACGCAGGGCGCGCTCGAGCTCGTCGACGGTCTTGCCGTCGTCGAGGTAGCTCAGGAAGTAGTAGTGGCCCTTCTGGAACTTATCGATCTCGTAGGCCAGCTTGCGCTTGCCCCAGTCGTCCAGCATCAGGCGCACGGCCCCTTGGCTCTCCAGGATCCCGTCGAGGCGCGCGCACAGCTCCGCGCCCCCCTCGTCGGAGATCTCCGGCTGGACGATGAACGCCGTCTCGTACTCCCGCATGGCTCCTCCTGGACGGACGTCGCGGCCCGGCCTCACCGGTCCGCCGCCCGGGCCTCCGCTCGACGCGTGCGCCGGCGGGTGGGCGCGGCGACGCGGAGACCAAGGGGTCTATGGAGGGGGACGCCCAGGTCCCCCGAAGGGCCCCGTTTTTAACACACGGCCCGGGCGCCGGCCAGCGCCAGCAGACGGGCGTGCACCCGCGGGTCGTCGTCCAGCTCCGGATGGAAGGTGGCCGCCAGCAGAGGACCCTGCTGGACCAGCACCGGCCGCTCGTCCACCCGCGCCAGCACCTCCACGCCCGGACCTGGCTGCCGCAGCACCGGAGCTCGGATGAACACGCAGCGCAGGTCCTCGAGGCCCGGCGCCGCGCCCGGATCGGGCCGGGCGGCGAAGGAGTCCACCTGGGTGCCGTAGGCGTTGCGCAGGGCGACGACGTCGAGCAGCCCCAGGGTCTCCACCGGGTGGTTCTCGGCCCGGCGGGCCAGCAGGATGGCGCCGGCGCAGGTGCCGAGGACGGGCCGCCCGGAGCGGGCGAAGGTCCGCAGCGGCTCGTAGAGGCCCAGCCGGGCCAGGCCCTTGGCGATGGTCGTACTCTCGCCCCCCGGGAGGATCAGGCCGTCGAGGTCCGGGAGATCCTTCTCCCGCAGCACCTCGCAGGCGGCCCCGCCCGCCCGCTCCACGGCACGAACGTGGGCCGCGACGTCCCCCTGGATGGCCAGCACGCCGATCCGCGTCATGCATCCTCCATCGAGTCGGCGACGGCGGCCGCCGCCGCCCGGCCCGAGTCCCGCAGTGCGCGCGCGACGCCCCGGCGACCGGCGTCGCCCTCCAGCCAGCGCACGCTGCGCTCGAGCGCCGCGGCTACCAGCCGCGGTTGGCGAGCCGCTCGGACTCGGAGAGGGTCTCCATCTCGATGCCCTCCATGGCCTTGCCCAGGCCGCGGCAGGCCGCGAGCACCTCCTCCGGGTCCTTCCAGTGGGTGGTGGCGCGCACCACGGCCCTCGCGCGGGCGGCCGGGTCGTCGCTCTTGAAGATCCCGGAGCCCACGAAGACCGCCTCGGCGCCGAGGCTCATGCACAGGGCCGCGTCCGGGGGCGTCGCCACGCCGCCGGCGGCGAAGTTCGGCACCGGGAGCTTCCCGTGCTCGTGCACGTACCGCACCAGGTCGTAGGGGGCCTGGAGCTCCTTGGCCGTCGCCATCAGCTCCTCCGGGGCCAGGGTCTGGAGCCGTCGCATCTCCCCCACCACCGCGCGCAGGTGGCGCACCGCCTCCACGATGTTGCCGCTGCCGGCCTCGCCCTTGGTGCGGATCATGGCCGCTCCCTCGCCGATGCGGCGCAGGGCCTCGCCGAGGTTCCGCGCGCCGCACACGAAGGGCGAGCGGAAGCCGTGCTTGTCGACGTGGTGCTGCTCATCGGCCGGGGTGAGCACCTCGCTCTCGTCGATGAAGTCGACGCCCAGGGCCTCGAGCACCCGCGCCTCGGTCACGTGCCCGATGCGGACCTTCGCCATCACCGGGATCGAGACCACGCGCTGGATGCCCTCGATGACCTCGACGGCGGTCATCCGCGCCACGCCGCCCTCTTTGCGGATGTCGGCGGGCACCCGCTCGAGCGCCATCACGGCGCAGGCGCCCGCGTCCTCGGCGATCTTCGCCTGTTCGGGGTTCACGACGTCCATGATCACGCCGCCCTTCAGCATCTCCGCCAGGCCGACCTTGATCTCGAAGGACTGGGCCGTAGTCCGACCCGCACCGTTGTCGCTGCTCATATCCGTTGCCTCCTATACGTGAACACGCGCCGCATTGGCCAGGCGCGGCGCCTGGCGGAAGCGCTCGCGCACCACCTCGCCGAGCACGGCGACACCGCGCCGGATCTGGGCCTCGTCCGTCAGGGCGACGGTGAGGCGAAGGGCGCTCGACGGCCGCCCGTCGACGTGGAACTGGTAGCCGGGCGCGAAGAGCAGCCCGCGCCGGGTGGCGTCGCCGAGCAGGTCGGCCGTGTCGATCGGCTCGGGCAGCTCCACCCAGACCTGGTAGCCGCCGTCGGGCTCGGTCCAGCGCGCGGGCTCGGGCAGCTCCGACGCCAACGCCTCGAAGAGCGCCTCCCGCCGCCGGCGCAGGGTGCGCCGCAGGCGGCCGAGGTGGCGGTCGTAGCCGCCGGAGGCGACGAAGTCGGCGAGCGCGGCCTGGAGCGGCATGGCGTCGGAGAGGTCGGTGGCGCGCTTCAGGGCCAGCACCGCCTCCACCTGGGCGCCCCGGGCCAGCACCGAGCCCACCCGGGCGCCGGGGAAGAGCGACTTCGAGAACGAGAACAGGTTCACCACGAGGCCGCGGGCGTCCAGGGCCGCGAGGGGCGCCGGCGGCCTGCGGGTGTCCCACAGGTCCATCTCGAAAGCGTCCTCCACCACGGGGACGCCCGCCGCCGCGGCCACCTCGAGCAGCGCGCGGCGATGGTTCGTGGACGTGGAGATGCCCATGGGGTTGTGGAACGTGGGGATCGTGTAGAAGAGCCGCACCGCGGGTCTGGCCAGCACCCGCCGGAGGACGTCGAGGTCCGGCCCGTCCTCGCGCATCGGCACCGGCACGGGCCGCAGGCCGAGGGCGAACAGGGTGGCGAGCACGTTGTTGTAGGTGGGCTCCTCCACCGCCACCTCGTCGCCGGGCGCGGCGAACAGGCGCACGGCCAGGGCGATGCCCTGGCTGGCGCCGTGGCACAGCACCAGCTCCTCGACGTCGGTGGCGACGCCGGCGGCCTGCATCCGGCCGGCGAGCGCCCGGCGGAGCCCCGGATGGCCCTGGGGGCTCCCATAGAGCAGGATCTCCGGTCCCTCCTCCTGCATCACCCGGTTGAGCGAGCGTCGGAACTCGTCGGCCGGGTACAGCGCCGGATCCGGGATCAGGGCCTGCATCTGCACCGCGCCGCGCTCGTCGCCGAAGCGCGGCCGCGTCCGCTCGAACTCGAGCAGCCGCTCGACCTGGGGCGAGAGCGGGATCGACACGGGGGCGGGCGCGCCCTGGGCCGATCTCGCCACGAAAGTGCCGCGGCCCACGGTCGACTCCACCAGTCCCTCGGCGGCCAGGGTCTCGTAGGCCAGGGAGACCGTGTCCCGGTTCACCCTCAACGACCGGGCCAATTCCCGGATGGTGGGCAGACGTTCGCCCCCGCCGAGCTCGCCGGCGTCCACCGCCTGGCGGATCTGGTCCGCGATCTGCTGATAGACCGGATCCCCGGCCTGGCGGTCCACCTGGATGACCATGGCCACGAGCTTAGGCTGGGGCCAATACTGGGTCAATCGGACAATCGGGCCTTGAAAAGCGGAGCGATGGCGGGGAGAGACACGGACAATCTTGTCAGTGACTCAGCCAGCCGGGCTCCCTACCCGACTTGGCGCGCATGCCCTGTTCTCGACCCGACGCACAGGCGATCGCGGGGGAACGGCAGGCCTTTGCGCCAGCTAGAAGCTCTCCTTGATTCCGGCCCGATCCGGTCCCGAGGGGTCGGACATCTGCGGGTCCGGTGCGGCGGCCTCGGCCCTTCCCAGGGAGAGGTGCAGCATCAGCAGGCCCAGGATCGTGGCCAGGGCGGACGCCGAGAGGATGCCCACCTTGGCCCCGGCCGTGAGCGAGGCTTGCTCGGCGGTGAAGGCCAGGTTGGTGACGAACAGGGCCACCGTGAAGCCGATGCCGGCGAGCAAGCCGGTGGCGGCCACCGCGGTCCAGTTGACGCCCCGGGGCAGCACGGCCAGGCCGCTCTTCACCGCCGCGAAGGCGAAGATCGTGATGCCGAGGGGCTTGCCCACCAGCAGCCCCAGGGCCACGGCCAGGCCGACCTTCTGGGTGGTGGGGTCGGCCAGGGTGCTGGCGTCGAGGTGCACGCCCGCGTTCGACAGGGCGAAGACCGGCATGATCAGGAAGGCCACCCAGCGGTCCAGGTCGTTCACCAGGTAGTCGAGGGGCGAGAGCGTATCCAGGCTCACCCGGCGCAGCTCGCGCACGGCCCGGTGGCGGTGATGCCCGTGGTGGTCGTCGTCTCCGGTCACCATGTCCACCAGGTGGTCCACGGTGCGCCGGCCGCGGTCGAGCAGGCTCTCCCGGCTGGGATCCCGGGGTGTGGTGGGCGTCAGGAAGCCGAGGAAGACGCCCGCCACGGTGGCGTGGACCCCGGACTCCAGGGTGAAGTACCAGACCACGCCGCCCGCGATCCAGTAGGCCGGGAAGCCGACCACGCCGGCCCGGTTCATGCCGTAGACGAAGGCGAGCGCGCCCGCCGCCAGGCCCAGGTAGGTCAGGGAGAGCTCGGCGGTATAGAAGATGGCGATCACCGCCACGGCGCCCAGGTCATCGGCGATGGCCAGCGCCAGCAGGAACACCTTGAGTCCGGCGGGCACCCGGGAGCCCAGGAGCGACATGGCCGCCACCGCAAAGGCGATGTCGGTCGCCATCGGGATTCCCCAGCCGCGGATGGCCTCGCCACCCAGGTGGAAGTAGGCGTAGATGCCCGCCGGCACCACCATCCCGCCCAGGGCGCCCATCACGGGCAGCATGGCCTTCTGGCGGGAGGAGAGCTCGCCGTGGACGAGCTCGCGCTTGATCTCGAGCCCCACGACGAAGAAGAAGATGGCCATCAGGGCGTCGTTGACGAAGTGCCCGAGGGAGAGCTTGAGCTCCCAGACGTCTCCCACGGCGACCTTCAGCTTGAGGTGGTGCCAGAGCTCCTCGTAGCTGTGGTAGTAGGGACTGTTGGCCCAGACCAGCGCCAGCACCGTCATCGCGAAGAGCAGGATGGCGCTCGAGGCCTCGATCTCGAAGAAGCGCAGGAAGGGCCGCTGCAGGCGGGCGGCGAGGGTCTGGTCGGAGTCGGTGGGATCGGGGCGCGGGGGCGACGACATGGATCAAGCCTTGGGTTCGAGCGCCCGATCTTAACTGCCCGTGCGGGGCCCCGCGACCGAGGGCGAGCTCCCGCCCTCGTCGGCGGCGACGTTCGCCGCGCGCATGGCGGCGTCGAGACCACGGGTCGCGAAGGCCTCCACCGCATCCGCCGCCCGCTCCACGGCATCGGCGACCAGCGGCTCCTGCTCCTGGGAGAAAGCCTCCAGGACCCAGCTCACGGGATCCACCGAGGGGGGCGGCCGATCGATTCCGAAGCGCAGCCGCGGCAGGTCGTCGCGCCCGAGCGCGTCGATCACGCTCTGCATGCCCCGCTGGCCGCCGGCGCTTCCCCGTCCGCGCATCCGGAGCCTCCCGAGGGGCAGATCCAGGTCGTCGTAGACCAGCAGCAGCGCGCGGGCGGGATCGGCCACACCCAGTCCGCGGACCGCCGCCGCCACCGACGCGCCCGAGCGGTTCATGTAGGTCTGGGGGAAGAGCAGGACGACCGAACGGGCTGCGATGGCTCCGCGCCCCAGGCGCCCCGCGTAGGCCGCGCGGTCGAGCGCGATGCCGTGGCGCGCCGCCAGCCGGAGGCCGACCCGCCAGCCCACGTTGTGACGGGTGGCCGCGTACTCGGGTCCGGGATTCCCGAGGAAGACCAGGAGGACCGGAGTCTCGCTCGCGCGGGGGACCGGGGTCTCGCTCAGGCCTTCTTCTCGTCGGCTCCGGCTGCGGCGGTGCCCTCGGCCGGCGCTGCGGCGGCCTCCGCCTCGCCCTCCGCCACGGTGGGCTCCTCCTCGGCGGCGGCGGGCGCCACCACGGAGGCCACCGAGAGGTCCGGGTCGTCCAGCAGGGTCACGCCCTCGGGCAGCGGCAGGTCGCGCACGTGGAGCACCTCGCCCACGTCCAGTTCCGACACGTCGACCTGGATCTCGTCGGGGATCGCCCGGGGCAGGCACTCGATCGAGAGCGAGCGCAGGGCGTGGTCGAGGATGCCGCCCGAGAGAGCGACGCCCTTGGCCGTACCCACGACGTGCAGCGGGATCTCCACCTCCACGGTCTGGGCGAGGTTCACCTCGTAGAGGTCGGCGTGCAGCGGCTCGCCCCGCACCGGATCCCGCTGCACCGCCTTCACCAGCACGACCTTCTCGGCCAGGCCTTCGCCGACCAGGTCGAAGAGGGTGTTGGCACCCGACTCGCTGCGGTGGAGCTGGCGGTCGAGGGCGATGGGGTCCAGGGACAGGGGCAGCGGCGCGGTGCCCTGGCCGTAGAGCACCGCGGGGATGCGCCCGGCGGCCCGCAGCTTGCGCGCCACGCCCTTGCCCGTGGCCTCGCGCCTCTCCACGACGAGCTGGTTCTCGGACATCGCTGTCTCCTCCCATGAGTCTCGCGCTCAGACGAAGAGCGAGCTCACGCTCTCCTCGTTGTTGATGCGGCGGATGGCCTCGCCGAGCTGGGTGGCCACGCTCACCACACGGATCTTCGAACACTCCCGCGCGTCGGGGCGCAGGGGAACCGTATCGGTGACGATCAGCTCCGTGAGCGGGGACTCCTCCACGCGCTTGATCGCGGGGCCCGACAGCACGGGGTGGGTGATCGCCGCATACACCGAGGCCGCACCGGCGTCGGAGAGCGCCCGCGCCGCCTCGGTCAGGGTGCCCGCAGTGTCGACGATGTCGTCGACGATCACGCAGGTCCGGCCGTCGACGTCGCCGATGATGTTCATCACCTGGGCCACGTTGGCGCGCTCGCGCCGCTTGTCGACGATGGCGAGCCGCGCGTCGAGGCGCTTGGCGAAGGCGCGGGCCCGCTCCACGCCGCCGGCGTCGGGGGAGATGATCGAAATGGGCCCCGGCGCGCTCTCGCGGATCGCGTCCAGCAGGATCGGCGTGGCGTAGAGGTTGTCGACGGGGATGTTGAAGAAGCCCTGGATCTGGCCCGCGTGCAGGTCCACGCACAGCACGCGATCGGCGCCGGCGGTGGAGATCAGGTCCGCCACCAGCTTGGCCGTGATGGGCATCCGCGGCTGCACCTTGCGGTCCTGGCGGGCGTAGCCGTAGTACGGGATCACCGCCGTCACACGCCGCGCGGACGCCCGCCGCAGGGCGTCCATCACGATCAAGAGCTCCAGGATGTGCGAGTTGGCCGGGGCGGAGGTCGACTGCAGCACGAAGCAGTCCATGCCCCGGGCGTTCTCCTGGATCTCGACGCTCACCTCGCCGTCGCTGAAGGTGCCGACGTCGGCCTTGGCGAGATCCACGTCGAGATAGGCCGCGACGTCCCGGGCCAGGGCGACGTTGGAGTTGCCGGCGAAGAGCTTGAGCTGTTGCATGGGCGCGTGGTTCCGATGTTGGGGCGGCAGGACTCGAACCTGCAAATGGCGGCTCCAAAGGCCGCTGCCTTACCAATTTGGCGACGCCCCAGCGACCCCGAAGCCTAGGGGGAAGCGAGCGCCGTGGCGACCCGAAGCCTCCGGCATCCGCCATCGTCCTCGCGCTGGAAGCCTCAGGGGGACGCCATCGTCCTCGCGACCCGCCGCCACGCGCCGCCGTCCCCGTCCTCGCCGCCTCCCAGGACCTCCGCCGCCCGCGTCGCCTCCGAGCCGTCGCGGAAGACCCCGTAGAGCGTCGGACCGCTTCCCGAGAGCCCGACCGCCAGGGCGCCCGCCGCCTCGAGGCGGCGCCGCAGCCGGGCCACCACCGGGCACAGCCGGATCGCCGCGGGCTCGAGGTCGTTGGCCACCAGGGCGAGGCGGTCCCTTGCTCCCAGTCCCGCGACGCCGCCGGACGCCTCCAGGCCGCGAAGCGGCCGCATCGTAGAGCCCGCCGATCCCTGCGTCAATTCGCCCGCCAGGGCGTCCCAGGCGCGGTAGACCTCGGCCGTCGAGAGGGCGATGCCCGGGTTGACCAGGAGCAGCGCCAGCGCCGGAACGCCCGGCAGCGGCTCGAGAACCTCCCCCACGCCGCCGACGCGGGCGGGTCGGGGGGCGAGGAAGAACGGGACGTCGGCCCCCAGCTCGAGCGCGAGTGCCGCCAGGCGCTTCGGGGCCAGCGCGCCGGGCCAGCGGGCGTCCAGCGCCCGCAGCACGGTGCCGGCGTCGCTCGATCCGCCGCCCAGTCCGGCCCCGGAGGGGATCCGCTTGTGGAGGCGCAGGGTGATCCGGGCGCGGATTCCGGCGGCGGCCAGGTAGGCGGCGGCCGCCCGCACCGCCAGGTTCCGGTCGTCGGCGGGCACGCCCTGGGTCAAGCCCGTCACGTCGATCGACAGCCCGTCGCCCGGGGTGGTCTCCAGCTCCAGGCGGTCGGCCAGGTCCAGGGGCAGGAAGACGCTGTCGAGCTCGTGGTAGCCGTCGGGGCGGCGGCCGGTGATGCGCAGGCCCAGGTTGATCTTGGCCGGGGCCGGCCAGGGGCCCGCACCGCCGGGCGGGGCCCCCGCGTCGCTCACCGCCGGCTGCTCTCGACGTAGCGCATGCGGAGCTCCGTCAGCAGGCTCTGGAGCAGGTGGTCCTCCTCGGCACTGAGGTTGCCCCGGGTCTTCTCCTGGATCATCTCCAGGATGTCGACGGTTTGGCGCGCCAGGGGCAGGTTCGGCGCCGGAGGCTCTGCCCCCGGCCGCTCGGCCACCAGCCCCATGTGCATCAGGGCGGAGGTGGAGAGCGACATCACGAAGGTCGTGAAGTCCGTCGGGGGCAGGGCACCCCCGGACGGCTCCGAGGCCGCGGACGCCGTCTCCGGGCCGGCAGCGGCCTCGGCGCCGGGTGCCTCGGCGCCGTCGCTCGAGTGGCGCTTGTCGACGACCGTGAACCCGCGATCCGAATCCTCTCCCGACATCCTCTACTCCTCCGCGGCCTGCGGCGCCGGCGTCCGGCGCTCGGCCTCTTCCAGCTGGCGGCGGGCCACCGCGAAGCGCTGGGCCACGGTGATGGCGCCGCCGAGGGCGAGCGCCGCCAGGAACGGCACCATCCAGCCGGTGACTCCGCCCAGGATCAGCGCGCCGACCCGCTCGCCGCGCTCGATCAGCCCCCCCCGCAGCTCGGGGCCCAGATTCTCGGCTCGGGCCTTGGTGTACGAGGTCATCACGCTGGTCACGAGCACCACCCCTGCCAGCCCGCCGAGCTCGGGCCGATCCTCGCCGGCGTAGTGAAGCATCAGGCCCAGGGGCACCGCCATATCCACCACCCGGTCCAGGGAGGAGTCGAGGAAGGCCCCGTAGCGGCTGGCCGTGCCTCGCTGCCGGGCCACCATCCCGTCCACCAGGTCGCAGAAGCCCCCGAGGGCGAGCACCAGTCCTCCGGCCAGCAGCTCGCCCCGGGCATAGAGGACGGCCGCCGCCAGGCAGATGGCCGTTCCCAGCCAGGTGAGCCCATGGGCCGAGAGCGGGGCGCGGAAGACGAAGGGTAGGAGGCGAGGCAGCCAGGCCTCGAGCCGATCGCCGAGCTGCTCCTTGATCAACCCGGGCCCTCCGCGGGCGGTCCAAGCCGAGGCCCTGCGGGCGGTCTACGGGATCGGAGGCGCGCCCTCCGGCGGGGTCTCGCCGCCGGAGGGGCCTGCGCTGGGCGCTCCGCGCTCTTCAGGTGCCGCCGCCTTGTCCGATACGTCCGGTAGCTCCGCAAGGGCCCGCTCCAGCTCCTCCGAGGCGATCCAGCCGCGGCGACGGATCAGACGCTTGTCGAGTCGCATGCTGTGGGTCGGGTTGGACAAGCGATCCCTCCGTGTGGGCCCTGCGGCGACGCGACCTTAGCAGAATTGACACGAGTTCAACGAATTCGGTAGCTTGCACCATCGTTGCCACTTCGACCGGCCGGGACCGTCGACCCCGGCCGGAACCGTCGACCAGGAGGGATGTGCCGTGCTCCACCATCGGGATCGTTCCCGCCCCCACGTCGTGCCGGCGCTCGCGCTGGCGGGGCTGCTCGCCGCCGTGACGATGGCGTGCGCGTCCACGGGGCCGCTGGAGCTCGCCGAGCCGCCGCCGGCCGAGGAGCTCTACACCGCGGGCGTCGAGAAGCTCGAGGGGCGTCGCATCCTCTTCTGGACCTGGGTGGACTACAACGACGCCATCGAGTCCTTCCAGGAGGTGATCGACAACTATCCCTACAGCGAGTACGCCGTGCTCGCCGAGCTGAAGATCGCCGACGCCTACTTCGAGGACGAGCGCTACGAGGAGGCCCTCTCCTACTACCAGGAGTTCCCGGAGCTGCACCCCAACCACGAGCGGGTGCCCTACACGGTTCTGCGTGCCGCCGAGAGTCACTACGAGCGGATGCGTTCGCCGAACCGCGACCAGCGTCCCACGCGCCAGGCCCTGAAGCACCTCGACGTGCTGCTCGCCCGCTATCCCTTCTCCGTCGAGGCGGAGCGCGGCGAGGCCCTGTGGCGCGAGCTGCGCGCGCACCTCGGCGAGCACGTGATGCGGATCGCGGAGTTCTACATGGACCGGGAGGAGTGGCAGTCGGCGGCCGACCGCTTCCGCTCGGTGCTGAACGAGTTCCCGGGCCTGGGCCTGGACGCCGAGGCGCTCTACAAGCTGGGCGTCTGCTACTCGGAGATGAACCTGGAGGACGAGGCCGAGCGGATCTTCCAGGTGATCCTCGACAACTACGAGGGCACCGAGGTCGCCGACGCGGCGGCCGACCTGATCCCGGCGGCGAACTAGCGTGCAGCGCCGGCCGCGGCGTCGGCGCGGCCGTTCGCTGCGGAAGGCCCGATGACATCCGAGGAGCGCGACGCCTACCGCCGCGGCCGCCAGGGCTTCGAGCGGGGTGACGACGACGCGGTGCTCTCGAACCTCGGCAAGCTCCTCTCCACGCGGCGCACCTATGCCGACGTCCACTACATGGTCGGCGTCACCCTGGAGCGTCGCGGCGACCTCGACGCCGCCGCCCATAGCCTCGAGGAGGCCCTCCGGATCAACCCCGGCTACGCCGAGGCCGTGCTGGCCCTGAGCAGCGTCTACGAGCGTCAGGGCGAGTTCGCCCGCGCGCGCGACCTGGCCCTGCGCGCGCGCGAGCGGCGTCCCGAGCCGGGTCCCGGCGTCGTCGACCCCACCACCCGGGGCAAGATCGCCAACCTGCAGGCGGCCGTCGGAGACGCCCATCGCGAGGTGGGCGAGCTGCGGGAGGCGGTGGCCGCCTATCGCAAGGCCATCGACCGCTGTCCGCAGTTCCACGACATCCGACATCGACTGGCGATGACCCTGCGCGACGCCGGCGTCCCGGACCAGGCGATCCGAGAGTTCCAGCGGGTGCTCCGGAGCAATCCCCACTTCCTCGACGCCGCGGTCCAGCTGGGCCTCACCTACTTCACCCTCGGCCAGACCGACCGGGCCGTGGCCGAGTGGGATGCGGTGCTCGAGCGGGATCCGGGCCGGGACGACGCCCGGATGTACCTGCGGATGGTGCGCGCCCACGCCGCGGAGAACGCCTAGGGCGACCGCGCCCTTCCGCCCCGGGCCGCTCGCCGGGATCCCCCGCGGGGTCCCTGCCCGGTCGGTATTCCTTGTCTCCGCCTCGATTTCGTGTTCCGATCGGGACTGCCTCCGCGGCGGCGCCTCCGAAGCGCCCGCCCACCGGGCGCCCCGGGGCGTCGCGCGTGGCGGCAGGAGGCTCGACCATGCACAAGATCAAGACCCTGCTCCGGCCGCGTCGCCTGGTCTCGGCCCGGCCCGAGGAGCTCGTGCACGATGTGGCGCGACGCATGACGGAGGCCCGGGTGGGCATCATCGGCGTCCTCGAAGGACGGCACCTGGTGGGTGTCTTCTCCGAGCGCGACCTCATGACGCGCGTGATGGTCGCCGGCCTCGACGCCCGCTCGGTGCCCGTGGCGCAGGTCATGACGCGGGACGTGGTGACGGCGCATCCGGACGAGCGTCGCAGCGCCTGCATCGAGAAGATGCGCAAGGCCAGCTGTCGCCATCTCCCGGTCATCGAGGACGGCGAGGTGGTGGCGATGCTCTCCATGCGGGATCTCCTGCAGGACGAGATCGAGGAGCAGGAGCAGGAGATCCACGGCCTTCGCGCCTACATGGAGCAGGAGCCGCTCCGCTAGGACGGACGCCGACCGAGATCCCGCAACACCGCGGCGGCCGCGTTGCGACCGCAGGCGCCCATGACGCCGCCCCCCGGATGGGCGCCCGAGCCGCACAGGTACAGGCCCTCCACGGGCGTCCGGTAGCCGCCGCTCCGCGCCAGCGGGCGAAGGAAGGCCAGGCGGTCCGGCGTCATGGCGCCGTGGAAGAGGTTTCCGCCCGTGAGGCCGAAGATCCGCTCCAGGTCCGGCGGCGCCAGGACCTCGCGGTGCAGCACCGAGCCCGAGAAGCCCGGCGCCACCTCGTCCACCAGGCCGAGCACGCGATCCGCGAAGCGGTCCCGCTCCGCGTCCCAGGTGGTGCCCTCCAGCGCGTAGGGGACGTGCTGCACGAAGAGCGACGCCACGCAATGCCCGGCGGGCGCCAGGCTGGCGTCCAGGGACGAGGGCAGCGTGAGCTCCAGCATCGGGCGCTCCGGGAGCCGGCCCCGCTCGGCCGCGGCGAACGACGCGTCGAGGGCGTCGAGGTCCTCCGCCCCGAGGTGGATCGTGCCCCGATGCTGGGGACCGACGCCGGCGCCCGGCCGGGCGCGGAAGACCGGCAGCCGGTCGAGCGCCAGGTTGAGCTTGAGCGAGGGGCTGCGGAAGTCGATCGCGGCGATGCCCCGGGCGAACTCGTCGGGGAGCGCATCCGGTGCGAGCAGGTCGAGGAAGGTGACCTTCGGATCCGCACCCGAGAGCACCACCCCCGCCTCTACCTCGCGCCCGTCCGCCAGGGCCAGGCCCCGGGCGCGGCCGGCGTGGGTCCGGATCGCCTGCACCGGCGACTCGCAGTGGACCTCGGTGCCGGCCTCGCGGGCCGCGTCGGCGAGACACTCGGAGATGCGGCCCATGCCGCCTTCGACGTAGGCCCAGACGCCGCGGGCGCCCCCGGTCTCGCCCATGACGTGGTGGAAGAGCACGTAGCCGGTGCCCGGCGAGCTGGGCGAGGCCCAGGCCCCGATCACCGCGTCGGTGGCCAGGGTGGAGCGCAGGGGCTCGCTCTCGAACCACTGCTCGAGCACTGGGCGTGCGGGGCCCAGCAGCAGGGCCGCCACCTCCGGCACCTCGCGTCGCAGGCGCCAGCCCCGCAGCGCCGCGCCCGCGAGCAGCCGCAGGTCGCGCCAGCGCAGGCGCGCCGGGTCCGGCGGCTCGGCATCGAGCAGCGGCTCGAGCAGCCGGGCGATCCGGTCCAGGAAGGCCTCGTAGGCCGGGTAGCGCTCCGCGTCGCGACGCGAGAAGCGGCCGATCTCCCGCCGGTTGCTCTCGGCGTCCGCGCCGAGCAGCAGGCTCCCGCCGCTGGCGAGCGGGGTGAACGACGACGGGTTGCGCGCCAGCAGCCGCAGGCCCCGACGCCGCAGGCCCAGCTCGCGGATCACCGCGGGACGGAGCAGGCCCGCCACGTAGGCGGCCCGGGAGACCCGATAGCCGGGCCAGAGCTCCTCCGTGACACAGGCGCCCCCCAGCCGGGAGCGCCGCTCGAACACCGCCACCCGCAGCCCGGCCCGGGCCAGGTAGGCGGCCGCGGTCAGCCCGTTGTGGCCAGCGCCGATGATCGCGGCGTCGACGCGCACGGCGGCGATTGTAGACTCTCGCGATGGCAGCGGCCGATCTCGTCGTGGCAGCGATCCTGGGTCTGGCGGCCCTCCGCGGCCTGTTCCTCGGCCTGGTGCGCGAGTCCCTCAGCCTGGCGGCCCTGGCCGCGGCCTGCCTGGCGGTGCGCTTCGGCTCCGGTCCGGCGGGCGCCTGGCTCGAGACCTGGTCCGACGGCGCGCTGGCGGCGCTGCCAGCCCAGGCGGTGGCCGCCATCGGGCTGGCGCTGGCCGTGCTCGTGGCCGGCGCGCTGATCGGGCGCACCCTCCGCAGCGGGATCCGCCTGGTGGGGCTCGGGGCCTTCGACCGCATGGGCGGCGCGGTGCTCGGCGCGGCGGAGGGGGCCGTGGTGGCGGCCCTGGCCCTGGCGCTGGCGGCGGCGATCGCGGGGCGAAGTCATCCCCTGCTCACCGAGTCCCGGGCCTTCGCGGCGCTGAACGAGCTGGAGGCGGCGACCCGCGGCGGTCCGGAGCCGGCCGAGCGGGACGTAGCGGCGCCACCGCGGCGTCTCTAGACCGAGGCGTCGTCTCCGGGGCGAGCCGCCGCGGCGCCCGTGACCCACCCTCCGTGACCCACCCTCCGTGACCCACCCTCCGTGACCCACCCGGGCCGGGGCGTCACGAGGCGGCCGGCGCGTCCGGCTCCACCCAGCGGCCATGGCTGCGGATGAGCTCCACGAGCCGGTCGTCGGCCTCGGCGGTGGGCACGTTGCGCTCCACGAGCTCCTTGCCCACGAAGAGGTTGACCGTGCCCGGTCCCGAGCCCACGTAGCCGAAGTCGGCGTCGGCCATCTCGCCCGGGCCGTTCACGATGCAGCCCATGATGGCGATCTTCACCCCGACCAGGTGTCCGGTGCGGGCCTTGATGCGCGCCGTGGTCTCCTCCAGGTCGAACAGGGTGCGTCCGCAGGACGGGCAGGAGATGAACTCCGTCCAGCTCGTGCGCAGCCGCGCGCCCTGGAGGATCCGATAGGCGAGCTCGAGGTTGCGCTCGGGCTCGCCGAAGCCCGAGAGCACCACGGCGTCGCCGATGCCGTCGCAGAGCAGCGCGCCCAGGTCGGTCGAGGCGTGGAGCAGGGCGGTCTCCTCCGGCAGGAAGGCCGGGCTCGCGTGGCGCAGCACCACGGGCGCATCGGCGGCCGGTCCCCCAACCAGGGCCGCGACCAGCCGCCGGGTGGCGTGGACGGGAAGCGCGGAGGTCGCCGAGAAGAGCGGCCGGCTCGCGCCCGCGGCGACGGTCCGCTCGACGAGCGGCGTCGGATCGTCGGCCCGGAGGCGCCACTCGAGGGGCAGCTGGGTGGCGTTGGCGGCCCGGGCGACCCGCTCCAGATCCTCGCTCGGCGTGGTCTCCTCCACGTCGAGCACGAGCCGCGCCACGCCGGGGGGCATGCGGTCGGCGAGCGACGCGGGTGCGCGCACGGCCAGCGCCGCGGCCATCCCCGCGCGGTCCAGGCGCTCGTAGAGCCGGGCGGCCCGCAGCAACGCCTCCGGGTCCTCGGCGGCCACCGTCACGCCCTCCAGGGCGAGCTGGGGCAGGGCGCGACCGGCGGCGAGCAGCCGGTCGGCGGCTCCCTCCGGATCCGGCGCCACGGGACCGAGATCGAGCTCCACGCGCACGGGGAACGCGCCTCCCAGGCCCGTCGCGACCAGGTCCAGCTCCCGGCTCGCCCGACGCGTGTAGGCGTAGGGGCTCTCGGCGAAGCCCGCCCCGCGGGCGGGCGTGGCCGCCCCGCGGGCGGGCGTGGCCGCCCGCGCCGATGCGCCCTCCCCGGTCCGCGCGTCGTAGCGCGCCGCCAGGGCCCGGGCCACGGGAACCTCCTTCACCGGGTCCTCGGTGAGCGACACGCGCAGCGTGTCGCCGATGCCGTCCTCCAGGAGCGTGCCGATCCCGATGGCGCTCTTGATGCGCGCGTCCTCGCCGTCGCCGGCCTCGGTCACGCCCAGGTGGAACGGGTAGGCGGATCCGGGGCCGCGCTCGGCCAGCCGGGCCGCGAGCAGCCGATAGGCGTGCACGGCCACCCGGGCGTTGCTCGCCTTCATGCTGAACACCACGTCGCGGAATCCCTCACCCTCGCAGACGTCGAGGAACTCGAGGGCGCTCTCCACCATGCCCTGGGGCGTGTCCCCGTAGCGGTTCATGATGCGATCCGAGAGGGAGCCGTGGTTGGTGCCGATGCGCATGGCGCGGCCCAGCTCCTTGCAGCGCTGCACCAGGGGGCGGAAGCGTTCGGCCAGGCGCTCGAGCTCGGCGGCGTACTCGGCGTCGGTGTACTCGCGCACCGCGAACTTCTTCTTGTCGGCGTAGTTGCCCGGATTGATCCGCACCTTCTCCACGTGCTCGGCGGCGATGAGCGCGGCGGCCGGCGCGAAGTGGATGTCGGCCACCAGGGGCACGCGCACGCCCCGGCGACGCAGCTCGGCGGCGATGGCGCCGAGGTTCTCGGCCTCCTTCCGCCCGGGTGCGGTGATCCGCACGATCTCGCAGCCCGCCTCCGCGAGCCGCTGGCTCTGGTCGGCGGTGGCCTGGGTGTCCAGGGTATCGGTGGTGGTCATGGACTGGACGCGCAGGGGATTCGCGCCGCCGACGCCGACGTCGCCGACGCGGACCTCCCGGGTGGGGCGGCGCCGAGGCCGGAACGGGTCTGCCACGTAGGGCGCGGCGCTCACGCCCGGGCCTGCTCCGCGGCCACCCGCTCCGCCAGCTTCTCGAAGGCCGCGTCGATCTGCGAGGGATCGCTCCCGCCGGCCTGAGCGAAGTCGGGACGGCCGCCGCCCTTGCCGCCGACCACCGCGGCGACCTCGCGGATCAGCGCCCCGGCCTGCAGCGCGTCGACCCGGTCCTTGGTGACGCCCAGGGCCAGGGAGACGCGCCCGCCGTCCTCGGCGGCCAGGAGCACGACGCCGCTGCCGATGCGGTTGCGCAGGTCGTCCACCAGGCCCCGCAGCTCCTTGGCGCTGGCGCCCTCGACCCGCGTGGCCAGCACCTTCACCCCGGCCACCTCGCGCACGCCGGCCGTGAGGTCGCCGCCGCCGGTGTGGCGGGCGCTGCGCAGCCGCTCCATCTCCTTCTCCGCGGCGCGCCGCTCCTCCAGCAGCTTCTCGATCCGCTCGGGCACCTCGGCCGGGGGCGCGCGGAGCAGGTCGGCCGCGCGCTGGAGGGTGCGCTCGCGTTCGCGCAGGTGGCGCAGGGCGCCCAGCCCGGTCAGCGCCTCGATGCGCCGCACCCCCGAGGCGATGCCGCTCTCGGAGACCACGACCAGCAGGCCGATGTCGCCGGTGGCCCGGGCGTGGGTGCCGCCGCAGAGCTCGGTGGAGACGTCGCCGAACGAGATCACCCGGACCTCGTCGCCGTACTTCTCCTCGAAGATGGCGATGGCGCCGGACTCGATGGCCTGGGGATAGGGCATGAAGCGGATGCGGGCCGGGTGGTTGCCCTCGATCCAGCCGTTGACGAGGTCCTCGATCCGCTCGATCTCCTCCGCCGACAGCGGCGCGTCGTGGGTGAAGTCGAAACGCAGGCGGTCGGGGGCGACGAGCGATCCCTTCTGCATGGCCTGGGGCCCGATCACCTCGCGCAGGGCGGCGTGGAGCAGGTGGGTGCCCGAGTGGTTGCGCACCGTGGCCGCCCGCAGCTCGGGGTCGACCTGGAGCTCGGCGCGCTCGCCGACGCGGACCGCGCCCTCCACCAGCTTGCCCCGGTGCACGATCAGCTCGCCGCTGGGCCGGAGTGCCGTCTCCACCTCGATCCGGCCCGACGGCGTCGTGAGCAGACCGCGGTCGCCCACCTGGCCACCGCTCTCCGGGTAGAAGGGCGTCTCGTCGACCGCCACCTCCACGGCCTGGCCCGTCCGGGCCTCCTCCGCGGGGCGGCCGTCCACCAGCAGGGCGCGCACGGTCGAGACGCCGTCGAGGCCCTCGTAGCCGGTGAAGCGGGTGGTGAGGTCGCCGGCAAGCTCGCCGTACACCTCGTCGATGCGCTGGTCGCCGCTGCCCTTCCAGGCCGCCCGGGCCCGCTCGCGCTGCTCCGCCATGCAGTGCTCGAAGACCGGCAGGTCCACCGTCAGCGCCTGGCCGCGGAGGATGTCCTCGGTGAGGTCCAGGGGGAAGCCGTAGGTGTCGTAGAGCTTGAAGGCCACCTCGCCCGAGAGCTGGGCGCCGCCGTGGGCGCGGACCTCGGCGATGGCGTCCTCGAGCAGCGCCAGGCCCTTCGAGAGGGTCTCGAGGAAGCGCTCCTCCTCCCGCTTCACCCGGTCCAGGACGTAGGCCCGGCGCTCGGCGAGCTGAGGATAGGGTCCGGCCATCTCGTGGATGACGGCGTCGCACACTTCGTGGAGGAAGGGGCGCTCGAGACCCAGCAGCACGCCGTGGCGGGAGGCCCGGCGCAGCACCCGGCGCAGCACGTAGCCGCGCCCCTCGTTGGAGGGCAGCACCCCGTCGCCGATCAGGAAGGCGACGGAGCGGGCATGGTCGGCCACGACCCGCAGGGACACGTCGCGCTCCGGGTCGTCGCCGTAGGTGACGCCCGCCAGGTCCTGGGCCCGGGCCAGGATGCCCGCGAACAGATCCGTGTCGTATACCCAGGTCACGCCCTGGATCAGCGACGACACCCGCTCGAGCCCGGCCCCGGTGTCGATCGACGGCTTCGGGAGCGGGGTCATGCTGCCGTCGGCGCTGCGCTCGTACTGCATGAACACCAGGTTCCAGAACTCGAGCCAGCGGCCGCAGTCGCAGGACGGATCGCAGTTCGGACTGGTGCAGTGGAGCCTCTCGCCGAAGTCCATGTGGATCTCGGAGCAGGGGCCGCACGGCCCGGTGTCGCCCATGCTCCAGAAGTTCTCGGCCTCGTCCAGGTGGTAGATCTTCTCGGCGGGCAGCCCGATCCCGTCGCGCCAGATGCGGCTGGCCTCGTCGTCGTCGCGGAAGACGCTGACCGCCAGGCGCTCGGGCGCGAGGCCCCAGACCTGGGTGACCAGCTCCCAGGCCATGGCGATGGCCTCCTCCTTGAAGTAGTCGCCGAAGGAGAAGTTGCCGAGCATCTCGAAGAAGGTGTGGTGGCGCGTGGTCCGGCCGACGTTCTCCAGGTCGTTGTGCTTGCCCGAGACCCGCATGACCTTCTGGGCGGTGGCGGCGCGGGTGTAGCCGCGGCTCTCCTCGCCCAGGAAGACGCGCTTGAACTGCACCATCCCGGCGTTGGTGAACATGAGGGTCGGATCCGCCTCGGGGACCAGGGAGGAGCTGGTGACGATTCGGTGTCCCCGGGCCTCGAAGAAGCGCAGGAAGCTCTCGCGGATCTCGTGTCCCGAGGTCGGGCGGCTCGGCATGGGGTCTCCCGTCGCCCCGCGGGCGAAGCGGGAGGATAGCTAGAAGCGCTCGATCTTGAAGTCGCCCTCGCCCTCGGCCTCGCCGGACGGGGCGGCCTCCGCCTTGGCCTCCTCGGGCGGCGCGCCCTCCTCGTCGCCCTCGAAGTCGTCCCAGGTGCCGTCGGAGGTGGAGGCGATGCCCCGGAAGCGCAGGGCGAAGTCGTCCGGGTTGGAGACGTGCTTGAGGGCCTCGTCGTAGGTCACGAGCTCCTGCTTCACCAGGTGCATCAGGGACTGGTCGAAGGTCTGCATGCCGTAGGTGGTGAAGCCCTTGGCGATGGCGTCGTGCAGCTCCTTGGTGCGGTCCTTGTCGCCAATGCATTCCCGGACGCGGGCGGTCGAGACGAGCACCTCCAGGGCGGGCACCCGGCCCTTGCCATCGGCCCGGGGCACGAGGCGCTGGGAGATCACCGCCTTGAGGATCGAGGCCAGCTGCAGGCGGACCTGCTTCTGCTGGTACGGCGGGAATACGGAGATGATGCGGTTGATGGTCTCCGTGGCGTCCAGGGTGTGCAGCGTGCTCATCACCAGGTGGCCGGTCTCGGCGGCGGTGATGGCCGTCTCGATGGTCTCGAAGTCGCGCATCTCGCCGACGAGGATGACGTCGGGGTCCTGGCGCAGGGCGGCGCGGAGCGCGTCCGCGAAGGTCTGGGTGTCGACGCCGATCTCACGCTGGTTGACGATGGAGCGGCGGTCGCGGATCAGGAACTCGATCGGGTCCTCGATCGTGATGATGTGGCAGGTCCGGTTCGAGTTGATGTGATCGATCATCGCCGCCAGCGAGGTGGACTTACCGGAGCCCGTGGTCCCGGTGACGAGCACCAGGCCCCGCTGCTCCATGGCGATCGACTCCACCACCTTGGGCAGGTGGAGCTGCTCGATGGTCCGCACGCTGAAGGGGATCACCCGGAAGACGATGCCGACCGTGCCGCGCTGCTGGAAGACGTTGACGCGGAAGCGGCCCAGGCCCGGAATGCCGTAGGCCAGGTCGGCCTCCCGGGCGGTCTCGAAGCGCTGCTTCTGGACGGGATTCATGATCCCGAACGCCATGTTCTGGATCTCGTCCGGCAGCAGTCGCTCGGCGTTCTTGAGCGGGACCAGGGCGCCGTCGACCCGGAAGATGGGCGGCAGCCCCGACTTCAGATGGATGTCGGAGGCACCCGTCTTCAGGGCGACCTTGAGGATCTCGTTCAGCTCGACGGCCATTGCCCCCACTCCCCGACAACACCTGGGTTTCTCCGGCCGTTTCGACCCGTTGGCGCCGCTTCTTGAGCGCTCCCCCGGGGCGATCCCCCCTGGGGGCCTGGCCTGGGCCTTCCTGCGGCTGGGCGCTTCGGGGCCGTCGCTCTTCGTGGCGGGCGTCTTCGCGCTCCAGCCCCTGCACGTGGAGTTGGTGGCGTGGGTGTGCGAGCGCAAGGATGTCCTGAGCGGCGAGCTCTGGATGGCGCCACTCTGTGCGGGGCCGGCTCTGGCACCTGGGGACGCTCGTCCCCAGGATCGGGCGGGAGCGCTCACCGCGCGGCAGGTCGGCTGCTGGCGGGCCCGCGAGCCGCCCTGCCGGCGCGCCCTGGCGCATCGCGCGCCGTCTACGCCGGGCCCGCGACCGGGGGCTACTCCGCGGTCGTCTCCGCGCCCGCCGCCTCCTCGGTGCGGGCGGGGACGGCGCGCTTCAGGCCCTTGGCGGCGTAGACCGCCTCGGCGATGCGGTCGCGGATGTCCGGGTTCTCCTGCAGGAAGCGGCGGGCGTTCTCGCGGCCCTGGCCGACGCGCTCGCCGTCGTAGGAGTACCAGGCGCCGCTCTTCTCCACGATCCCCGCGTCGGCGGCCAGATCGAGCAGATCGCCCTCGAGGGAGATGCCCTGGTTGTAGAGGATGTCGAACTCCGCCTGGCGGAAGGGCGGCGCGACCTTGTTCTTCACCACCTTCACCCGCGTGCGGTTGCCCACCACCTCGTCGCCGTCCTTCAGGGCCCCGATACGGCGCACGTCCAGGCGCACCGACGAGTAGAACTTGAGCGCGTTGCCGCCGCTCGTCGTCTCGGGATTGCCGAACATGACGCCGATCTTCATGCGGATCTGGTTGATGAAGAACACCGTGGCGCCGGACTTGTGGACGGTCCCGGTGAGCTTGCGGAGGGCCTGGCTCATGAGCCGCGCCTGCAGGCCCACGTGCTGATCGCCCATCTCGCCTTCGATCTCGGCCCGGGGCACCAGGGCAGCCACCGAGTCGATCACCACCAGGTCGATGGCGCCGGAGCGCAGCAGCACGTCGGCGATCTCCAGCGCCTGCTCGCCCGTGTCCGGCTGGGAGATCAGCAGGTCCTCCACCTTCACGCCGAGGCGTCGGGCGTAGCTCACGTCCAGGGCGTGCTCGGCGTCGATGAACGCTGCCACGCCGCCGCGCTTCTGGCACTCGGCCACCGCGTGGAGGGTGAGCGTGGTCTTGCCGCTCGACTCCGGCCCGTAGATCTCGACCACGCGACCGCGCGGGTAGCCCCCGATGCCGAGCGCGATGTCGAGGCTGGGGGAGCCGCTCGAGAAGGAGTCGATCTCCCGGTCGATGCCGTCCTCGGTCATCGTGAGGATGGATCCCTTGCCGAACTGCTTCTCGATCGTCGACACCGCGAGCTGGATCGCCTTCTGCTTGTGGGTCTCCGTATCCGGCGCCGTGGTTCCATTGCCCTTCGACGTGGTTCCGTTGCCCTTCGCCATGTGTTTCCTACCTCTCCTGGTTCCGTTGCGATGGATTGGGGGATGAGTCGGCTCCGCCCAGCGCCAGGCGCTCGAGCGGTGAGTAGCGGGAGCCACCGGGCCCCAGGTGGCTCTGGAAGAGCACCACCTCGCGGACGTCGGTCTCCGTCGGCGCGGCGGTCGAGAGATCGGCCACGCCGGGCAAGCGCCCGTCGCGAAGTCGACCCAGGGTGAGATGGGGCCGGAAGGCGCGGCGCTCCGCCGGGAACCCCGCCGCCACCACGCCCCGCTCCACCGCGCCGGCCAGCTCGACGACCGGCGTCTCGGGCGACAGGCTGAGGGCGATCGCACGCGGCCGGCGCGGCGAGGGGAAGGCGCGGACCGCGCCGAGCTGCATCGCGAACGGCGACAGGCCCGCGGTCTCGCGGCCCACGTGGTGGCCGACGACGGGGACCTGCTCCGGCTCGACGTCGCCGAGGAAGCGCAGGGTCACGTGCAGGCCCTCCGGCCGGACCCAGCGCACGCGGTCGGCGCCGTCGCTGCCGCGCAGGCGCTCCAGCAGCCCCGCGACCGCCGTGCGGGCCGCTGCGTCCAGGTCGATTGCGAGGAAGGCGCGGATCCCCATCGCATCAGCGTCTCCGCACGTAGCGGGGGACCACCGGGTCGGCGCCGAGGAGGAAGCGTCGGACGCGGTCGAGGGCCGCCTGGGTGGTGACCATGCGGTGGCGCTCGCGGTCGAAGGGGAAGAAGAGCTCCGTGGCCTCGCTGCCGTCCGGATGGGCGAAGCCGACGTAGACCAGGCCGACCGGCTTCTCGGCGCTGCCGCCGCCGGGGCCGGCGATGCCCGTGGTGGAGAGGGCGAAGTCGGCTCCGAAGCGCTCCCGGGCGCCCTCGGCCATGGCCCGCGCCACCGGCTCGGAGACGGCGCCGTGCTCGCCGAGGAGGGCCTCGGGGACGTCGAGGAGCGCCTGCTTGGCCTCGTCGGCGTAGGCCACCACGCCGCCCCGGAAGACGTCCGAGGCGCCGGGCATCGACGTGAGCCGGCCGGCCAGCAGGCCGCCCGTGCACGACTCGGCGACCGCGACGGTGTGGCCGCGGCCGGCCAGCATGGCCTGGACCACGTCCGGCAGGGTCTGCGCGCCCTCGCCGTAGACGAGCACGCCGAGCCGGTCGCGGATCGCCGCGCAGGCCTCCGCCAGCCGGCCCTCGGCCTCCTCGGCCGTGGCGCCCCGGGCGACGGGGCGCACGTAGTTGTCGGGGAAGGCGGTGCGGAAGCCCAGGGTCACCGCGCCGTCGCGACCGATCCCGGCCAGCTCCTCATCGAGGTTCGACTCGCCCAGGCCGAAGGTGCGCAGCAGGGCGGCGCGCATCACCCGGCCGTCGCCGCGGAGGCCGTCGAGACGGGGCAGCACCTGCTCGTCCATCATCCGGTACAGCTCGCGGGGTACGCCCGGCATGCAGAAGAAGACGGCGTCGCCCACGTCGAGCAGACAGCCGGGCGCGGTGCCGATGGGGTTGGGCAGGACCTCCGCGCCCTCGGGAAACTCCGCCTGCTTGGCGTTGTTGGCCGCCATCTCCCGGCCGAAGCCGGCGAAGAAGGCGCGGATGGCCTCGAGGCTCGGCTCGTGCACCACGAGCTTGCGGCCGAAGGTCTCCGCCAGCACCGGGATCGTGAGGTCGTCCCGCGTGGGGCCGAGGCCGCCGGAGACGAGCACGACGTCGGCGCGGGCGGCGGCGCGGCGGAAGGCGTCGCGCATGTCGGCGGGGTCGTCGAGGACCGAGGCGTGCCAGCGCACGTCGGCGTCGACGGTGAGCATCCGGTCCGAAAGGAAGGACTTGTTCGAATCGACGATCTCGCCGCGGAGCAGCTCGTCGCCGATGGTCAGCACCTCGGCCTTCAAGAAATCCCTCCGATCCGCGCCACCAGGACCCCCGCACCCATCAGCACGGCGCCGAGCAGTCCGGCGACCACGTCGTCCAGCACGACCCCCGCTCCGCCCGGGAAGCTCCGCTCCGCCCAGCGTGCGGGCCCCGGCTTCCAGATATCCAACAGCCGGAATACGACGAATCCGGTCACGACCCAGGCGAGCCAGCTGACCGGATCCAGGTCGCGACCCCGCAGCGCCAGCAGCGGGGCCAGGGTCACGAGCTGCCCGGCGACCTCGTCGATCACGATCCGGCCGTCGTCCTTCTTGCCGAAGACCCGCTCGGCCCGGTCCGCGGCCCAGACGCCGACCGTGAGCACGGCCACGGTGAGCACCGTGTAGAGCCCCGGTGGGAGCGCCGCCAGGAGCGCGAAGAGGGGCAGGGCCGCCGCGGAGCCCCAGGTTCCGGGCGCGATCGGTCCGTGGCCCGCTCCGAAGGCGGTGGCGATGGCCACCGCAAGGGGGTCGCCTCGGCCCGGTGCGGTGGACGCGGGCGGAGCTTCTTCAGGGTTTTCGGGCAGATCGACCACCTGGTCCGCCTCGGGACCGCGGAGGAGGGAAGCACGCGCCGACCCGGGGGGAGAGGGCCACGCGATGAATCCAGAGTAGCCTCCGCGGCTTTCGCAAGTCAATCGGAACCAGGGCGAAAACGTAGCAAAAACTGGTGTCGAAGTGCTCGGTTTCCGGCGGGTTCCGGGTGGATCAAGCACCCGGGCCTTCCGGTCGATGAGATTCCGGTGAGGGGCGGGGCGACCGCCGCGGGAGTCTCGCGCATGACAGAGTCCCAGAGCGAGAACGGGCGCTCCGCCGGCCGCGACGGGCGCTCCGCCGGCCGCGACGGGCGCTCCGCCGGCCGCGACGGGCGCTCCGCCGCGGACGTGAGCACCCTGCTCATCGAGCTGGGCCGCGTGCTCAAGGCGTGCCGCTTCTATCCCGGCGAGCACCCTGCACGCAAGGAGGCGGTCGACCGCGGCTACCGCGCCTGGCGGGCGGACCTGGAGCGGGGCGGCCCGCTCGAGCTCGAGATCCGCCAGAGCGCCTTCCGCGTGGCGGGCTCCCGCGAGCCCGTCGGGCGGGGTGCCCTGGACGACCTGGCGCGCGAGTTCGTCTACCGCGGCGTGAGCCGAACCGCCTTCACACCGGAGCTCTCGCTCGAGGCCTTCTGTGCCCTCGCGGAGCTGCTGGCCCTCGACCCCGACCAGGTCGCCGAGGAGGGGGGCGTGGAGCAGGCCCTCCTCGCCCGCGAGACCCGGGGCCTCTCCCTGAACGCGGCCGACTACGCCGGCCACCTGGAGCGCGCGCAGCCGGCGCCGGCCGCGGGGACCGCGCCTGCAGCCGCGGGGGCCGCGCCTGCAGCCG
>CAYTZH010000015.1:80200-93145 GCA_964442285.1 uncultured Spirochaetales bacterium
CCGCGCCTGCAGCCGCGGGGGCCGCGCCTGCAGCCGTGGGGGCCGGGCCCGCGTCCGCGCAGACGACACACGAAGAGGTCGACGCGTCGCCGGAGGACACGGACCTGCCCGCTCCCCTCGTGACCGGATCCGATCCCCTCTCGGCCCTGGGCGGCCTGCTCGGGCCCCGCTCCGAGATGGAGGACGGCGAGCTCACCCCGGAGACCGAGACGGATCTCACCGGCGAGTTCATCGCGCTGCTGCGTCAGCTCGACGAGTGCCGCAGCGACGAGGCCTACGAAGGACTGATCCGGGAGGTGATCGACGGGGCGCGCTCGCTCTCGGACCAGCAGATGGCCGATGACGCCTACCGCGCGGTGCTGGTCCTCTCCTCCCACGGCTGCGAGGCGGTCCGCAGCGATCGGCAGCGCACCCTGGCCGAGGAGGCCCTGTTCCAGCTCGCGGTGGGCGCCCGCCTCGACGACATCGTCTCGCGCGCCTGTCGCACGGGTCCCCAGGCCAGCGTGCGGGCCACCCAGATCCTGCTGCAGCTCGGCGCCCACGCGGTGCCGCGCCTGTTCGAGATGCTGGGCTCCGAGCGCGACCCGGATCGGCGCGGTCAGATGACCGCCATCCTGATCGCCATGGGCGCCAAGGCCACGCCCGCCGTCATCGAGGCCCTCCGCTCCGAAGACGAGGAGCGCCAGCGCCTGGTGGCCCGGCTCGCCGGCGAGATCCAGAACCCCGACGCGGTGCCGGCGCTCCGGGGACTGCTCAAGAACCCGTCCACGCCGGCGGACCTCCAGAAGGAGGTCGCCAAGGCCCTGCTGCGCATCGGGAGCCCGCGGGCCACCGAGGCCCTGGTCGACGCGGTGGACCATCCCGACCCCGACATCGCCTCGGTGGCCGCGTTCTGCCTGGGGGGCACCGGCCATCCGCGGGCCCTGGAGGCCCTGCTCGGCGCCTTGCGCCGCGCCCAGCGTCAGGACCAGCTGGAGCTCGCCCGCGAGGTGATCCGCGCCCTGGGCCGGCTGGGCCGCGAAGAGGCGGTGCCCGAGCTCGCGACCATCCTCGCCAAGCGCGGTCTCTTCAGGCGGCGTCGGCTCCGCGAGCTCAAGCTCTCGGCCGCCGCGGCGCTCTCCCGGCTGCCGGGCGACGAGGCCCTGCGCATCCTCGAGGACGCCGCCCGCTCGGGCGACGCCCAGGTGCGTCGCTCGGCCCAGACGGCGCTCACCCGTCGCCGCAACGAGGCCCGGGCGCCGGCGTGAGCGACGCGCGCACCGTCCTGGTCCAGGTGCTCCAGCAGCTCGGCAGCGCGCTGCGGAGCGCCGCCATGTATCCCGAGGGTCATCCTGCGATCCACACACCCGTGCGTCATCTGGCGTCGTCGCTGGCGGACCTGCTCCAGGAGCGCGAGAAGCTCACGCTCGGACTCGTGGACGACGTCCTGGTCCTGGACGAGATGCCCTTCTACGACGCGGAGACCCGCTTCAAGGCGGTGGTCAACACGCTCCGGGAGGCCGGCCTCGAGTCGATCACCCTGAAGCCGGGCGTGGGGCTGCGGGAGCTCGAGACGCTCGTCGGACTCCTGGCCGAACGGCGCGAGGAGGGGAGCTCCTTCGCCGAGGCGTTCAAGGGGCGCGGCCTCGACCACGTCGGCTTCCGCGAGGCGCTGGACGACGACGCCGATCCCCGGGCGCGAGCCCGCACGACCTACCAGGACTCGCTGCGCATCGTCGTCGACGTGATGAGCGAGCTGCGCATGGGCCGGGTGCCGACGGGCGAGGGCGCGACTCTCGTGGTCGAGAGCATGCGCGACCTCATCCTGGACGACGAGAGCGCCCTGCTCGCGCTCACCCTGCTCAAGAGCTACGACCAGTACACGTTCACCCACAGCGTGAACGTGGCGATCTTCTCGTTGGCCTTCGCGAAGCACCGCGGGGCGTCGCCGGAGCTGCTGCGCAAGGTGGGCCTCGCCGGCCTGCTCCACGACGTGGGCAAGATGCGCACCGCGGAGGAGATCATCAAGAAGCCGGGTGCGCTCACGGAAGAGGAGATGCGCGTCATGCAGCGGCATCCCGAGCTCGGCGTCGAGATCCTGCAGCAGATGCCCAACGTCGACGGCGAGACCGCCGAGATCGTCCTCCACCACCACGTCCGCTACGACGGCAGCGGCTATCCGAAGCTGCCGCCCGGCCGGGAGCCCCACCCCGAGGGCGTGGTGGTCGCCGTCGCCGACTGCTACGACGCGCTCACCACCACCCGCCCGTACCAGAAGTCGCGACATCCGAGCGAGGCCGCCCGCATCATGCGCCGCCTGGCGGGCAAGGCCTACGCCCCCGAGGTGCTGGCGTCGTTCGCGGAGATGATCGGCGCCTATCCCGTGGGCGAGCTGGTGCGTCTCTCGACCGGGGAGCTGGCGGTGGTGGCCTCGGTGAACCAGCTCGATGCCACGAGCCCGCGGGTCCGCCTGGTCACCGACGTCGCGGGCCGTCCGCTTCCGGAGCCGGTCGACTGCGACCTCGCCCAGGAGCCGGCGCGCCTGGTGGTGGCGGCCATCGACCCCCTCGCCAAGGGGATCGACGTGGCGCGCGTGCTCGGGATCTAGCCGGGCGTCCCGGATTTCAGTCCAGGCTGCCGAGGGCCTCGAGGGCCGCCGCCCGGACGCCCGGCTTCTCGTGATCCAGGAAGCTCGCGATGGCGTCCTCGGCCGTCGGGTCGCCGCAGGCTCCGATGGCGCGCAGGGCCTCCCGGAGGATGTCCGGATCCTCGCCGGTGAGCATGGCCGCCAGGATCGGGACCAGGCGGCGGTCGCGGAAGCGTCCCAGGGCCTCCACCGCGTGGCGGCGGACCACGGGGCTCGTGTCGTCGAGGGCGCCGACCAGGGGCTCGAGGGTGGTCGGGTCGCGCATCTCGCCCAGGGTGCGGACGGCGGCCGCCCGGATGTCCTCGAGCCCGTCCCGCAGGGCGTCCACCAGGGCTGGAAGGCCCCGGGGGTCGCCGAGGCTGCCGAGCCCGTAGATGGCGTTGAGGCGCTCCACGCCCTCTCCCTGGCGCATGCGCGCGATCAGGTTCTCCACGTCGGCACAGCGCTCCATGCGGTCCAGGGCGCGGGCCGCGCTCTCGCGGACCCCGGCATCCGGGTCGCTCAGGGCCGCCCGGATGCGCCCGAGCCGCGCGCTGCGGGGATCGCCGGAGCCGGCGTCCGTCTCGCTCATCGACCACCTCCACGGGCCCTCATCGGCCCGTTCGCTTTCGGCCTTGATCGCCGTCCGGTAGCCTCCCTCCGGCGATGCCCGACCCCGGCCGCGTGCTCGGCGTGGACTACGGAACCCACCGCATCGGTCTGGCCCTCTCCGATCCCGACGCCCGCATCGCGTTCCCGGCGGGTGTGCTGGAGCGGACGAGTCCCCGCCGCGACCTCGAGGCCCTGTGTGTCCTCGTGCGGGAACGGGAGGTGGTGCGCGTGGTGGTCGGCCTGCCCCTGCACATGGACGGGCGTCGGGGACCCGAGGCCGATGCCGCCGCGGCCTTCGGCCGCGAGCTGGAGAAGGCGAGCGGTGTGGCGGTGGATCTCCTCGACGAGCGTTGGACCACCCGGGAGGCGGAGCGGGCCCTGATGGAGATGGGATACACCGGCCGGCGGGGGCGTCGGCGGCGAGAGCGGGTGGACACCACGGCCGCGACGCTGCTGCTCTCGGCCTACCTCGAGCAACGCGGTGCCGCGCGGGAGCGCGGGGCGTGAGGCGGCGGCTGCTCGTCACGGAGGAGCGCGGGGCATGAGGCGGCGTCTGCTCGTCGGGCTTGCCGTCGTCGTCGGGGTGGCGGCCGTCGCCGCCCTGGGCGCGCTGGGGGCCGCCCGGGCGGCGCTGGCCCCGGCGGAGCCCGGCGCCGGTCCGGTCGTCTACACGGTGGAGCGGGGCGCGTCGCTGGCGCGGGTGTCCCGCGACCTGGAGTCCCGGGGCATCGTGCGGGATGCGCGGGCCCTCGAGTGGCTGGGCCGCTGGCGCGGGGTCTCGGCCCGGCTCCGCGCCGGCGAGTTCGAGGTGGCGGCCTCCCAGTCGCCGGGCGCGATCCTCGACACCCTGGTCTCGGGTCCCGTCGTCACCTACGAGGTGGTGCTGCCCGAGGGGCTGCGGGTCGAGGAGATCGCCGCGCGCCTGGCCGAGGCGGGCTTGGTGGACGGGGCGTCGTTCGTGGCCTACGCCCGGGATGCGGCCTCGGCCGAGGCCCTGGGCGTCGGCGGGCCCACCCTCGAGGGCTACCTCTTCCCGGAGACCTACCGGCTGCCCCGGGGCCTCCCGGTGGAGGAGGTGGCGCGGGTGCTGGTGGAGCACTTCCTCGCCGTCTGGACGGAGCTCGAGGCGGAGGCCGCCGCGCGCAAGCTCGACATGCGCCAGACCGTCACCCTGGCCTCCATCGTCGAGAAGGAGACCGGCGCGCCCGAGGAGCGCCCGCTCATCGCCGGCGTCTTCCACAACCGGCTGCGCCGGGGCATCCGCCTGGAGTCGGATCCGACCGTCATCTACGGCATCGCGAATTTCGACGGCAACCTCAAGCGGGTCCACCTCGAGGACGGCAGCAATCCCTACAACACCTACCGGATCCCGGGCCTGCCCCCGGGCCCCATCGCCAGCCCGGGCGCCGACGCCCTGCGCGCGGTCGTGCGTCCGGCGGCGACGGAGTACCTGTTCTTCGTGTCGCGCAACGACGGCACACACGTCTTCGCGCGGACCTATCCCGAGCACGTGAACAACGTGAACCGCTACCAGCGTCGGAGGAAGAAGTGAGCGACGGACTCCCGAGCCCTACGGAGTACTACCGGGAGCGCCTCCCCGGCCAGTTCAACCGCATGCTGGCGGACCAGGAACAGGCCGTGGAGGACGCCCAGCGCGTGCTCGCCTCCATGCGCGCGGTGACCGCGACCATCCGCGTGGAGGTGCGAGGCGACGGCGGCGGGACGTTCTTCCTGAACGTGGAGGGCGGCCGCATGCAGCCCGCCGAAGCGCCGACCCGGGAGCCCTTCCTCACCCTGATCCAGGATCGCACCGCCTACGAGCGGGTCGTCGAGGAGGCCGGGGACTCGGCCCTGGGCATGCTCGGCGGCCTCTCGGGGCTGGCCGGCGAGATGAAGCTCACCCAGGGCCGCATCGAGAACCTGGCCGGGGTCACCGGCTGCCTGGCCTTCACGGTGAGCGGCGAGCGCGGCTTCACCCTGCTCACCCACTTCGGCGCCGACCCGGTGCCCGAGCAGCCCGACACCACCATCACCGTCAACGAGTCGGGCTACGCGGACCTGCGCGCCGGGCGGATCGATCCCCAGCAGGCCTTCATGGGCGGCACGATCAAGGTGGAGGGCGACATGCAGCTGGCCATGCAGCTGGCCCTCGCCGCGCTCTCGCCCGACTGAGCGGGGGCCGGGCCCCCGCCCGGAGCGGCGCTAGTCGAGCGCGACTTCCTTCAGCAGCGACAGGTTGTCGAGGACCTTGCCGGCGCCCGTCGCCACGGCGGTGAAGGGGTCCTCGCTGCGCAGGATCGGGAGCTTGGTCTCGTCGCGCAGCAGCACGTCGAGGTCGCGGAGCAGCGAGCCGCCGCCCACGAGCATGATGCCCCGGTCGACGATGTCGGCGGCCAGCTCCGGCGGCGTACGCTCCAGGGTCTGGTGCACCGTCTCGACGATCGAGTGGATCGGCTCGAGCAGCGCCTCGCGGATCTCGTCGTTGTTGGTGGCGATGACCTTGGGAATGCCCGCCACCAGGTCGCGCCCCTTGATCTCCATGCTCGCGGCCTTGGTCTGCGGCGAGGCGCAGCCGATGGTCATCTTCACCGACTCGGCGGTGCGCTCGCCCACGAGCATGTTGTACTTGCGTTTGACGTAGTTGATGATCGCCTCGTCCATCTTGTCGCCGCCGGTGCGGATCGAGCGGGACGTGACGATGCCGGCCAGGGAGATGACGGCGACGTCCGTGGTGCCGCCGCCGATGTCCACCACCATGTTCCCGGTGGGCGCGGTGACGTCGAGGCCCGCGCCGATGGCGGCGGCCATGGGCTCCTCGATCAGGTACACCTCGCGGGCGCCGGCGGAGAGCGCCGACTCGCGCACGGCGCGCTTCTCGACGCTGGTGATGCACGGCGGGACGCAGATCACGATCCGCGGCCGGACCAGGCTCTTGCGGTTGTGGGCGCGCTGGATGAAGTAGCGGAGCATCGCCTCGGTGATCTCGAAGTCGGCGATCACGCCCTCCTTGATCGGGCGGATCGCGCGGATCGAGCCGGGGGTGCGGCCCACCATCTCCTTCGCCTCGTGGCCGACGGCCAGCACCCGGTCGGCGCGCCCGGTCGGGTCGGAGGCGACCGCCACCACGCTCGGCTCCGAGCAGACCATCCCCTTGCCGCGGGCGTAGACGAGCGTGTTCGCGGTTCCCAGGTCGATGGCCAGATCCTGGGAGAACATTCCGGCGAAGCGGTCGAGGAAAAACATGGGTGGCTCTCCGGGGTGCCCGCGACGACACGGGTCGCCCTCATGGATCGGCGGGCCGGCTGCAGGAATTGAGGGAAAAGGGGTCGGCGCAACGGGAAACCCGAGGCGAGAGGGTGAGCCCGGTCACCGTCGAGCCCGATCGCCCCGGGGGTGACCGGGTATACTCATGCGCCGTGCGGCTCCACCGCGTCGGCATTGCCGGGGCCCTGCTCCCGCTCCTGCTCGCGAGCCTGCTCCCCTGGTGGGGATGCGGGGTCCCGGCCGACGAGCCGCTCCGCGCCCGGACCGACCCCGATGCGCGGCGTCGGGTCGCCCAGGGCGAGGTGGTGGGCTTCCGGGCCGCTGTGGACGGTGGGGAGGCCCATGTCTGGCGCGCGCTGCCCTTCGCCGCGCCTCCGGTGGGCGAGCGCCGCTGGCGGGCGCCCGCGCCGCCGTCGCCCTGGGCGGACACCCGAGAGGCCCTGGAGCAGCCCCCGCCCTGCGCGCAGCCGCCCGGCCTCGAGGGCGGGGCGAACCCCCGCGAGCCCGGGGTGCGCGGAGCCGAGGACTGCCTCTACCTGAACGTGTTCGCCCCCGCCTACGCGCCGGACGCTGTCCCGTCGGGCGCCGACCGCCTGCCCGTGATGGTCTGGATCCACGGCGGGGGCAACTCGACCGGCACCCTGCGGATCTACGACGCCAGCGGCCTGGCGGCCCGGCGCCGGGTGGTGGTCGTGACGCTCCAGTATCGCCTCGGCCCCCTCGGCTGGCTCCACCACCCGGCGCTCGCGGTCGACCCGGTGCATCCCGACGACGCTTCGGGGAACTACGGGACCCTCGATCTGGTCCAGGCCCTGCGCTGGCTGCGGGAGAACGTCGCCGCCTTCGGGGGCGATCCCGGCAACGTCACGGTGTTCGGCGAGTCCGCGGGCGGGGCCAACGTCTTCAGCCTGCTGCTCACCCCCCGCGCCCGGGGGCTCTTCCACCGGGCCATCGTCCAGAGCGGGGGGCTGCGCAGCTACAGCGTGGCGGAGGCATCGCACTACGCCGACGACCCGGAGCCCGGCAATCCCTACAGCAGCCGGGAGAGCCTGGTCCGCCTTCTCCTGCGCGACGGAACCGCACCCGACGCCGCGGCCGCGCGCGCCCACCTGGCCGCGCTCGGGCCCGCGGCCGTGGCGCGCTACCTGCGCAGCCGCCCGGTCTCCGAGCTGCTCGCTGCCTACGACGAATCTTCGCGGGTCGGCATGCTGCGCATGCCCCGCATCATCCGCGACGGTGCGGTGATCCCGGCCGAGCCGCCCCTCGCGGTGCTGTCGACGCCGGGGGCCTACAACACCGTGCCCACGATCGTGGGCACGAACCGCGACGAGATGAAGCTCTTCTTCCTGCTCGACGGGAAGCTGGTGCGCTCCGTCGGCCGCATGCCCCTGTGGATCCGGGACGAGGCGATCTACGAGGCGGCCAACGAGTACGCGAGCGGCATGTGGAAGGTGGCGGCGGTCGACGAGCCGGCCTCCGCTCTGCGACGGGCCCAGGGCCCGAGCGTCTGGGCCTACCGCTTCGACTGGGACGAGGAGCCCGACCTGATGTGGCTCGACCTCTCCCACCTCGTCGGCGCGGCCCACGCCGTCGAGATCCCCTTCGTGTTCGGGCTGTGGGAGAACCGCTGGCTGCGTCGCGTGCTGGTGGACGAGGAGCGCACGCCGGCCCGGCTCGACCTCGCCGACGCCATGCAGTCCTACTGGACCCGGTTCGCGCTCGCCGGGGATCCCGGTAGCGGCCGCGACGGGGACCTGCCGCCGTGGACGGCCTGGCAGAACGCACCCGGCGAGGCTCCCCGGCTGCTGCTGCTCGACACGCCGGCCGACGGCGGCCTGCGCATGAGCCCGCTGCATCTGACGGCGGAAGGGCTCGTGGAGCGCGCGGCGGGCGACCCGCGGATCCCCGAGGAGCGGCGCTGCGCCCTGTTCGTCGCCATGGCGGGACGCAGTCCGCGCTGGACGCCGGCGGACGTGGAGGCGCGGGGCTGTCTCTAGCTAGGGCAGCGCGACGTCGGCGGCCGGCTCTGGCGACGCCACGGCCTCGCCGGCCAGCAGGGCGTCGAGGGCGCCGAGCTCGCTCGCCAGCTGGGTCCGCAGCGACCCGAGCCGCTCCCGGGCGCCGTCGATGCGCGCCTCGGCGGCGGCCAGGTCGGCGCGGGTGGCGCCGAGCTCTGCCCGGACCGCGCCCATCTGGGCCTCGACCCGCGCGGCCCGCACACCCAGGAACACCGCTCCGCCCGCCAGGAGCAGGACCAGCAGCCAGGGCAGCTTCGAGCCGCCTCGGGGGGCCGGCTTCGTCTCCTCGGGCTCCACCGCGGCGGGCGGCGTGCTGCCGCGCGTTTCGGACGGGGCGGACGGGGCTTCTTCGATCGGGTCGGCGGTGGGGGCGGGTTCGGTCATGGCCTCACGATTGGATGACGAGCTTGGAGAGGCTCGTCTTGCGCAGGTTCGTCTTCTGGATGGTGCGGACCAGCTCCGCGACCTTCTCCGTGTCGGTCTCGAACGGGTTGTTGCAGATCACCCGGACGTTGAGCAGGTTGCCCAGGCGGATGTTCGACCAGTCCAGGTCGTACTGGATCGAGTTCTGCCGCGCGAGCTTGATGAACTCGCCGCGCATCTTGGCGCGCGTGTCCGGCGGCGGCTCGGTCTTGGCCTTCATGATCTCGTCGTCGGTGACGATCCGCTCCACGGCCTCCTTCCGCTCCAGCAGGTAGTAGAGCCCTCGGTTCAGACGGATGTCGTGGTACTGCAGATCCAGCATGAACACCCGGGGATCGTTCCAGGTGGTGCCGCGCTTCTCGAGGAACGACTGGATCATGCGCCGCTTCACGACCCAGTCGATCTCCCGGGAGAGCTTGTCCGGATCGGTGTCCAGGCAGTCCAGGGTGTACTGCCACTTGCCCACGGCGTCCCGGAGCTCGTCGCTCACCGGGTAGTGCTCGATGTACTTCTGGGCCATCTCGCAGTACTCGCGCTGGATCTCGATGGGCGAGTACTCGCGGCCGTTGTCCAGGCGCAGGCGCCGCTTGCAGGTGGTGTCGTACGAGATGTCCTTGATGGCCTTCACCGGGTTGCGCAGGGTGAAGTCCTTGTTGATGTAGTTGTCCTCGATCATCTGGAGGACGACCGCGCACGTCCCGATCTTCAGGAAGTTGGTGTACTCGCACATGTTGGAGTCACCGACGATGACGTGCAGGCGCCGATACTTCTCGCGGTCCGCGTGGGGCTCGTCGCGGGTGTTGATGATCGAGCGGTCGTTGGTCGTGGTGCCCGAGATCTTCTGGTAGATGTGCTGGGCGCGCTGGCTGATGCAGTAGTGCACGCCATCCTGGGTCTGGAAGACCTTGCCCGCGCCGCAGAAGACCTGGCGCGTCACCAGGAACGGGATCAGCTGCTCGGCGAGGTAGTAGAAGTCGACGTCGCGGTCGACCAGGTAGTTCTCGTGGCAGCCGTAGCTGTTCCCGACGAAGTCGGTGTTGTTCTTGAAGATCGAGAGCTTCCCGGCGACGCGCTCCTCGCGGATCTTCTCCTCCGCGTAGTCCTGGAGGTCCTCCAGGATCCGCTCCCCCGCCTTGTCGTAGACGATGAGCTGACGCGGCGAGGAGCACTCCGGCGTGGCGTACTCGGGGTGGCAGCCGGTGTCCTGGTAGAAGCGCGCGCCGTTCTCGAGGAAGACGTTGAGGAAGTGCTCGGTGGTGATGAGCTTCTCGAAGAGGAAGCGGATCGCCTTCTCGACCGGCAGCGTCTTCCGCCCTTCCGGCGTGAAGATGATGCCGTACTCGTTCTCGATCCCGAAGATCCGCTTCTGCACGTGCCCTCTCGACCGGGGGGCCGATCGCCTAGGATCTGAGGATACCCCTCAATTCATCGGCGGAAAGCCGCCGGAACTTGCGGCCCGGTCGGTTGCGGTCGAGGAGGGCAACCTCGAGCTTCTCGGCGGCCAGGGGCGCGTCCCCGTCGGCGCGCTCGAGGGTGCTGCGCCCGAGCTGCACGGCCTCCCCGAGGGGCAGGGCTTCGCGGTAGTGGCTGCGGAGATGCGCTTCGAGATTCTCGACGCTGCCGCCGATCACCGCGTAGCCCTGGTGGTCGGCGATGCTGCCGTCGAACTGCACCCGGTAGATCGAGTTTGCCTCGTGGCCCGCGAAGCGGTCGTCGCCCACCTCCGCCACGACGATCTCCACCTCGAGCGGCTTCATCTCGCGGGTGAAGACGTCGCCGATGGCCTGGGAGTAGGCGTTGGCGAGCGCCTTGCCGCGCACGTCCTCGCGGCTGTACGCATAGCCCTTCACGTCGGCGTAGCGGACGCCCACCTTCCGCAGCTGATCGAACTCGCTGAACTTCCCGACGCCCGCGAAGGCGATGCGGTCGTAGATCTCGCCGATCTTGGACAGGCTCGAGCTGGGGTTCTCCGCCATCAGCAGGATCCCGTCGACGAACTCGAGGGTCACGATGGACTTGCCCCGGCCGATGCCCTTGCGGGCGTACTCGGCCTTGTCCTGCATGAGCTGCTCGGGCGATACGTAGAACGGCATGGACATGGGATCAGCCCCGCTCCGCCTGGAGGTTCCGGTGGATGTCCGCGATCTCGTCGTCGGACACGGCCTCGATGCCGTCCTTCCCGCAGATCTTCACGAGGGGGTAGATGCCCCGGACGGGGTCGATGCCGCCGGTGGCGCGGTCCTCGTCGGCCGCCGCCGCCAGGGCCTCCAGCGCCAGCTTCAGACCCGCCGCGCGGTCGAGGGCCGCCCGGAAGCCCTTCTTGAGGCTCTCCTTGGCGATGATGCCGCCCGAGCCGCTGCTCTCGAGCTCGGTTTCCTCGTAGCGCCCGCCGGTGACGTCGTACTTCCAGAGCCGCCCGGTCTGACGCCGCGTGTCATAGCCGGCGAACAGCGGCACCACCACCAGCCCCTGCATGGCCGCGGGCAGGTTCTGACGGATCATCTGGGAGAGCTTGTTGGCCTTGCCCTCGAGCTCGAGGGGCTCGCCCTCGATCTTCTCGTAGTGCTCGAGCTCGATGCGCAGCAGGCGCGCCATCTCGATGGCCGGGCCGGCCGCACCGGCGATGGCCATCACCGCGTGCTCGTCGCACGCGAAGACCTTCTCCACGTCCCGGCTCGCCACCATGTTGCCCGCGGTGGCGAGACGGTCGCCCGCCACCAGCACCCCGTCGCCCAGCTTGAAGGCCAGGACCGTGGTGCCGTGGGGCGCCCGGATCGGCCCTTCGCCGGCCGCCTTCCGGGCCAGCTCGGCGAAGTCCACCTTGGCGTGCGGGTAATCGAGCTCGAGCAGCTCGGAGAAGCTCGAGCCGCTGTAGTTGCTCCGGAAGAGCACCGGAATCCCCCCTCCCCTCGGCGCCCGGCGGCGGCCTACTCGCCTCCGCGCTGGACGTAGTTCTTGACGAACTCCTCGGCGTTCTCCTCCAGAACCTCGTCGATCTCGTCCACGAGGGCGTCCATCTCCTCCTTGAGGGCTTCGCCCTTCTTGGCGAGCTTCTGGGCGCCGTCCCCGTCGGACGCATCTCCATCTTCGCCGTCGCCGCCGTGCCGCTTCGACTTCTGGGGGGCTTCCGCGGCCGAGACGATGACGAAGAGGTCTCCGTCGGCGTTCGGGAGGTGTCGCGTGTTCCGGACCATGCTTGCTCCTGCTCTGCGGGTCAGGCCCGCAAGTTCTTCACGAGTTCGGCGGCCGTGGGCGAGTCGTCGAGCAGCTGCTCCACGTGGGCCTTGGATCCCTTCAGCGGCTCCGCCATCAGGATCCGCTTGATCGGCTCGTCGTCGATGCCGAACGAGATCGAGTCCCAGTTCACGCCGAACACCTGGGGAGCGTAGCGCTTCAGGCATTCGCCGCGGAAGTACGCCCGGGTGTCCTCCGGCGGGTCGCCGATCGCGCGGGTGATCTCCTCGTCGGCCACGATCCGCTCCAGGCGATCGTTGCGCAGCAGCACGTGATAGAGCCCCTTGTCCACGCGGATGTCGTGGTACTGGAGGTCCATCATCTCCACCTGGGGGGACTCCCAGTCCACGCCCTTGCGCTCCATGAAGCCCTCCATGGCCGCCTTCTTGATCACCCAGTCGATCTCCCGCGACAGCTCCATCGGGTCGCGCTCGAGCCGGTCGAGCACGTAGCCCCACTTGTCGAGCACGTCCCGGGTGATCGGGTCGATCTCCCGCGAACTGGTGTAGGCCAGGGCCAGCTCCAGGAACTCCCGCTGGATCTGCACGGCGGTGAGCTTCGGGCCGCGGTCGAGCTGGATCTCGCGTTTGCAGCCGGGGTCGTGGGAGATCTCCTTGATCGCGCGGACCGGGTCCCGCAGGGTGAGGTCCTTCGAGACGGCACCGTCCTCCACCATCGCCAGCAGGAGCGCGGTGGCTCCGTTGCGCAGGTAGATGGTGTACTCGCTCATGTTCGCGTCGCCCACGATCACGTGGAGCCGGCGGTACTTCTCGCGGTCGGCGTGGGGCT
>CAYTZH010000016.1:0-92680 GCA_964442285.1 uncultured Spirochaetales bacterium
CGAGTTCTTCAACCGCCACGGCTACGTGCCCCTGGGCGCCATCGCCCAGGCCACCGAGCGGGTGCTCCTCGGCACGGGCATCGCCAATGCCTTCACCCGCACGCCGCTGCTCCACGCCAGCGCGGCCATGGACCTCGACGAGCTCAGCGACGGGCGCATGGTGCTGGGCCTCGGCACGGCCACGCGGCGCATGAACCAGGACTGGTACGGCGTCCCCTTCGAGCGTCCCGCCGCGCGCATGACCGAGCTCGTGCGGCTGCTGCGGGCCGCCATCGCCGCCCAGAAGGGGCTCGGCTTCCAGTGGGAGGGCGAGTTCTGGCAGCTCCACGTGCCCATGTACCAGCGCCCCGCCGCCCCGCGCACGGAGATCCCCATCTGGGTCGCGGCGGTGAACCGGGGCATGATCGGCGCCGCCGGGCGCGTGGCCGACGGCCTGGTGGGACACCCGATCGCGACGCGTCGCTGGCACCGGGAGGTGACGCTGCCGGGCCTGCGCGAGGCCGAGGGCAAGGCCGAGCGGCCGGCGGGTGCGTGTCGGCTGCTGCCCTACGTGGTGACCTCCATCGCCGACGACCGCGAGCAGGCGATCCGCGACGCCAAGAGCCAGATCGGCTTCTACTACACCACGCCCCTCTACCACTCGATCCTCGAGCTGCACGGCTGCAAGGACGTGGGCGACGCCTGCCGCGCCGCCTTCCGCAAGGGCGACCTCGCGGGCCTGGCCGACGCGGTGCCCGACGACCTGGTCGACGAGATCGCCGTGGCGTGTACGCCCGACGAGGTCCGCGACCGCCTGGCCCAGTGGGGCGACCTCACCGACCTGCCCCTGCTCTACGCGCCCACCTTCCTGGTCCCCGGCGAGCGCATCCGAGACAACCTCGCCGCCATCCTCGACATCTTCGGCCCCGCGTGAGCGACGCGCCCGACGACGACCGCATCCTCACCCACTGGGACGCCTCCGCCCGCGAGGCCACCAGTGAGGCCTGGGCCCAGAAGCGGCGCCTGGCCGACGCCATGCGCCGGGTGATGAGCCTGCTGGTGCGCAGCGACGCCCCGGCCGACGAGCTGGCCGTGGCCGCCGACCGCCTGGAGCAGTACGGCGACCACCTGGCCACCCACCGCCAGCGGGTGCGCTACGTGGGCTTCGCCGAGACCGCCAACGCCGGCGAGGTGGGCGCGTTCTTCGACATGAGCCCCGTCATCGGCCTGGCCAATCCCATCGCGCCGCCCCTGCGCCTGGAGGCCCACGAGGGCGGCGCGCGCGGCTTCGCGAACTTCGGCAACGCCTACGAGGGCCCGCCGGGCTGCGTGCACGGGGGCTGGGTGGCGGCGGCCTTCGACGAGCTGCTGGGGTTCGTGCAGTCCAAGGCCGGGGCGCCGGGGATGACCGGGACGCTCACGGTCCGCTACCGCTCGCCCACGCCCCTGGAGACGGACCTGAAGTTCGAGGCGCGGGTGACCGGGCGGGAGGGGCGCAAGACCTTCACCACCGGCGAGCTCTACGCGGGCGAGCGCCTCTGCGCCGAGGCCGAAGCCATCTTCGTCGCGATCCAGTTCGACAAGATGGTGGGCCTGCTCGAGGAGCGGACCCGGCGCGGGACCTGAGCCGGGATTCGCCGGGCTCCGCGGGGCCCAGCCCATGGGGGGTCTGCAACCCCTTGCCCTGGCATGGGCTTTCGTGGTAAACGAACGTTCGTTTGGAAGGCACCCCCGGATGCACGCCACGGCCCCCACCGCTTCCGGCGACGCCCGCCGCACCGCCGATCGGATCCTCGACGAGGCCGAGGCGCTGTTCGCCGAGCGCGGCTTCGCCGCCACCGCGGTGCGCGACATCGCGGCCCGGGCCGGCGTCAACCCGGCCAGCCTCTACAACCACTTCGAGGGCAAGCAGGGTCTCTACGAGGCGGTGCTCGAGCGGGGCCTGCGGCCGGTCTACGAGATCCTCGAGCGGGTCGCCCGCAACCCCGACGCCGACGTGCTGCGGGAGCTGATCGAGTACTTCTCCGAGGCCCGCAACGTGGCGCGCCTGGTCCAGCACGAGGCGCTCTCGGGGGCGGACTCGCTCTCGGAGGTGGCCGGGCGCTGGCTGCGGCCCCTCTACACCCGCGCCCTGGCCGGCCTGGAGTACAGCCCGGCCCGCGGCGACTGGAGCAGCGAGGAGCTGCCCCTGCTGCTCCTCACCTACCACCACCTGATCTTCGGCCACTTCGCGACCGCCGGCGCCCTCGGCGAGGCCCTGGGCGAGGACCTGTCCTCCCCCGACGCCGTGGAGCGTCAGGTCCGCTTCATCGAGAAGGTGACCGAACGCCTGCTCGGCATTCCCGAGGAGCGCCGTGTCCGCGAGGAGTAGAACGTGAGCCCGCTGCTAGGAGTCCGATCGTGAGCGAAGCCGACATCCTCTCCGCCCCCCACGCGCTCGAGTACACCTATCGCCGCAGCCTCGGCGAGATGCTCTCGCGCTTCTTCACCGGCCTGCGCGACCGCCGCATCGTGGGCTCGCGCACCGCGAGCGGACGCGTCCTGGTGCCGCCGGCCGAGTACGACCCGGAGACCGGCGATGCCGTCACGGAGACCGTGGACGTGGGCGACGCCGGCGTGGTCCGCACCTGGGCCTGGGTGCACGAGCCCCGCAAGCAGCATCCCCTGGATCATCCCTTCGCCTTCGCCCTGGTCCAGCTCGACGGGGCCGACACCTGCCTGCTCCACGTAGTGGACGCCGGCGACGCCGACCGCATGCGCACCGGCATGCGCGTGCGGGCGCGCTGGGCCGATGCGCCCAGCGGCAGCATCCGCGACCTGGCCTGCTTCGTTCCGGAGGAGAGCGCGTGAGCGACGAGACCGAGCCCATCAAGATGATCGAGACGCCCACGCGACTCGAGTACACCTACACGCCCGGGCGCGCGACGACGCGCTACCTCTGTGCGATCGCCGAGAAGCGGCTGCTCGGGCAGCGCTGCCCCGGCTGCGGGCGGGTCTACGTGCCGTCGCGCGGCGCCTGCGCCCGCTGCGGCCTGCCCACCGAGGAGGAGGTCGACGTGGCCGACAAGGGCACCGTCGTCTCCTTCACCCTGGTGCGGGTGCCGTCGGCGAGCATCGACCTGGAGCTCCCCTACGCCACCGCGGCGGTGCTGCTGGACGGGGCCGACATCACGTTCACCGCGCTGCTCAGCGAGGTCCCGATCGAGGAGATCCGGGCCGGGATGCGGGTGCAGGCGGTGTGGGTCCCCGACGCCGAGCTCTCCATCAGCGCCAAGAACATCAAGTGGTTCCGACCCATCGACGAGCCGGACGTGCCGTTCGAGCAGTTCCAGGAGCACCTCTAGCCATGCGCGACGTCGCGATCGTCTCGTACGCCCAGACCCGGTACGTGGCCAGCCAGAAGGAGGCCAACGAGGTCGAGATGCTGATCCCGGTGCTGGCCGAGGCCGTGGAGAAGTCGGGGATCCCGCGCAAGGAGATCGGCTTCACCTGCTCCGGCAGCTCCGACTACCTGGCCGGGCAGTCCTTCGCCTTCGTGTCGGCGGTGGACGCCCTCGGCGCCTGGCCGCCGATCCGCGAGTCCCACGTGGAGATGGACGGCGCCTGGGCCCTCTACGAGGCCTGGGTCAAGATCCAGACCGGCGAGGTGGACACGGCCCTGGTCTTCAGCTTCGGCCGCGCCTCCATGGGCGATCCGGACTCCACCCTGGTCATGCAGCTCGACCCGTACACCCTGGCGCCCCTGCACCCCGACTGGATCAGCCTGGCCGCCCTGCAGGCCCGGGCCCTGCTCGACGCGGGCCTGTCCACCGAGCGGGAGTGGGCGGAGCTCGTGGCCCGGAGCCGGCGCGATGCCCAGGCCAACCCGGACGCGCTGGTGTCGGGCGCCTACGACCCGGACAAGCTGCTCGAGGATCCCTACGCGGTGTCGCCCCTGCGGACCCACGCGTGCCCGCCCGTGACCGACGGCTGCGCCGCCATGCTGATCGCGGCGGACGATACCGCCCGGCGGGTGTGCGAGAACCCGGTCTGGATTCGCGGCCTCGAGCACCGTCTCGACCCGCACCAGCCGGGTCTTCGCGATCTCACCCGCGCCCCGTCGGCGGAGCTGGCGGCGGAGAGGGCCGGCGTCCAGAACGGGCCGGTGGACGTGGTCGAGCTCCACGCGCCCTTCGCGCCCCAGGAGGTGATCCTGCGCCAGGCACTGAAGATCGGGCCGGACACAAGGGTCAACCCGTCGGGCGGCTGCGCGGCCGCCAATCCCATCATGGTGGCGGGGCTCGCCCGCATCGGCGAGGCAGCCCGGCAGCTCTGGAAGACCCCCGCACGGCGCGCGGTGGGCCACGCTACCCAGGGGCCGTGCCTGCAGCAGAATCTCGTCTGCGTCCTGGAGGTCGAGTGATGGAACGCTGCGCGGTCGTCGGCATCGGTCAGACCCAGCACACCGCCAAGCGGGACGACGTCTCCCAGGTGGGCCTGCTGCGCGAGGCGGCCCAGCGCGCCCTCGACGACGCGGCCTGCACCTGGGCCGACATCGACGCCGTGGTGATCGGCAAGGCCCCGGATCTTTTCGAGGGCGTGATGATGCCCGAGCTCTTCCTGGCCGAGGCCCTCGGCTGCGCCGGCAAGCCCATGCTGCGGGTGCACACGGCGGGCAGCGTCGGTGGCTCGACGGCCGTCGTCGCGGCCAGTCTGGTGCAGGCGGGCATCCACGAGCGCGTGCTGACGGTGGCCTACGAGAAGCAGTCGGAGAGCAACGCCATGTGGGCCCTCTCCATCAAGATCCCCTTCAACACCACCATCGTCGCCGGCGCCGGCGGCTACTTCGCGCCGCTGATCCGCGGCTACATGATGCGCTCGGGCGCGCCCGAGGACACCGGCATCCGGGTGGCCCTGAAGGACCGGCTGAACGCGCTCAAGAACCCCTACGCCCACCTGAAGCTGCCGGACGTCACCTTCGAGCAGATCGCCGAGTCGCCCATGCTGTGGGATCCCATCCGCTACCTGGAGACGTGTCCCTCGTCGGACGGCGCCTGCGCCCTGGTGCTGGGGAGCGAGTCGGCCGCCGAGGGCAGCCCCACCCGGCCGGCCTGGGTGCACGCCACGGCCATGCGCAGCGAGCCCACCATGTTCGCCGGCCGCGACCAGGTGAACCCGAAGGCGGGACAGGACTGCGCCGCCGAGCTCTACAAGAAGGCCGGCATCGAGAATCCCCGGCGCGACATCGACTGCGCCGAGATCTACGTGCCGTTCTCCTGGTTCGAGCCCATGTGGATGGAGAACCTGGGCTTCGCCGAGCTGGGGCAGGGCTGGAAGATGACCTACGAGGGGGCCACCGCCCTCGAAGGCGACCTGCCCGTCAACATGTCCGGCGGCGTGCTCTCGACCAACCCCATCGGCGCCTCGGGGATGATCCGCTTCGCCGAGTCGGCCATGCAGGTGCGCGGCCAGGCCGGCGAGCACCAGGTGGACGGTGCGCGCCGCGCCATGGGGCACGCCTACGGCGGCGGCTCCCAGTTCTTCGCCATGTGGATCGTGTCGGACCAGAAGCCCTAGGAGCGCCCCGTGCACTACAACTTCGCCGACCTCTTCGAATCCGTCGTCGACGCGGTTCCCGATCGCGAGGCCCTGGTCTGCGGCCATCGCCGCCTGAGCTACCGCCAGCTCGACGAGCGGGCCAACCGCCTGGGGCATGCGCTGGCGTCCCGCGGCATCGGGCCGGGCGACCACCTGGGCTGCTACCTGCGCAACGGCACCGAGTACCTGGAGACGGTGCTCGCCTGCCTGAAGATCCGCGCGGTCCCCATCAACATCAACTTCCGCTACGTGGCGGACGAGCTCCGCTACCTCTTCTGCGATGCGGACCTGAAGGGCCTCGTCTACCACCGCTCCTTCGCGCCGCAGGTGGCGGCGGTGCGGTCGGCCCTGCGGGCGGACGAGGCCGTGCTGGCGGTGGAGGACGGCGACGAGGGTCCGATCGAGGGCGAGCCCTACGAGAAGGTCCTGGCCGAGAGCACGCCCGCGCGCGGCTTCCCCGAGCGCTCGCCCGACGACCAGTACATCATCTACACCGGCGGCACGACGGGCATGCCCAAGGGCGTGATGTGGCGCCAGGAGGACCTCTTCTTCGCCGGCATGGGGGGCGGCAACCCCGCCGGCGAGCCGGTGCAGCGTCCGGAGCAGGTGGCGGACCAGGCCCGGGTCTCGCCCGGATTCCCGATGATGGCCGCGGCGCCCCTCATCCACGGCGCCGCCCAGCTCGCCAGCTTCATCGCCTTCTGGATGGGGAACAAGGTGGTGCTGGCGCCCCATTTCCGGCCCGAGGAGGTGTGGGCCCTGGTGGAGCGGGAGAAGATCTTCACCCTCAGCCTGGTGGGCGACGCCATGGCGCGTCCCCTGGCGGAGGCCCTCGACCGCGGCAGCTACGACGTGTCGTCGCTCATCGCCATGGGCTCCGCGGGGGCCATCCTGTCGGATGCCATCAAGGACCAGCTCCGCAAGCACGTTCCCAACCTGATCATCACCGACGCCTGGGGCGCCTCGGAGACCGGCTACCAGGGCAGCGCCGCGCCGGACTCGTCGCCCGACAAGGGCCTGCGCTTCCTGATGAACGAGCGCAACACCGTCCTCGACGAGAACCAGCGCCCCGTGGAGCCGGGCTCAGGTGTGGTGGGTCACCTGGCCCAGCGCGGGCGCATCCCGCTCGGCTACTACGGGGATCCGGAGAAGACCGCCAAGACCTTCGTGGAGGTGGACGGCGAGCGCTGGGTGGTGCCCGGCGACCTGGCCACGGTGGAGGCCGACGGGGTCATCCGGGTCTTCGGGCGGGGCTCGGTCTGCATCAACTCCGGCGGCGAGAAGATCTTCCCCGAGGAGGTGGAGGCGGCCCTCAAGGCCCATCCCGACGTGTTCGATGCGGTGGTGGTGGGCGTCCCCGACGAGCGCTGGGGCAGCCGCGTGGCGGCGGTGGTCCAGCCCCGCAGCGGCCACACGCCCAGCTTCGTCGCCCTGGACCAGCACTGCCGCTCCCGGATCGCGGGCTACAAGGTCCCCCGGGAGCTGCACCTGGTGGACGAGATGCGCCGCTCGCCGAGCGGCAAGGCCGACTACCCCTGGGCCCGGAAGCTGGCGGAGGCCGGCGCGCACCGGGCCCAGCAGGAGGACCCCGCGTGAAGCTCCACGACGTCGACCTCTCCGACCCGGACGCCTTCAACGACGGCTTCCCCCACGAGTACTTCACCTTCCTGCGCCGCGAGCACCCGGTGGTCTGGCACCCGGAGACCGCCGGCACCTCGCGGCAGGGAAGCGCGGGGCCCGGCTTCTACGCGGTCACGCGCCACGCCGACGTCATCCAGGTCTCGAAGAACCCGCAGCTCTTCTCGTCCTGGCTCGGGGGCACCAACATCCCCGACGCCGACGAGGAGCAGCTCAACGGGCTGCGCCTGATCATGCTCAACATGGACCCGCCCCAGCACGTGAAGTTCCGGCGGCTCGTTCGCAGCGGCTTCACGCCCAAGAAGATCGCGCAGCTGCGCCAGGACGTGCGCGCCCTGGCGGCCCACATCGTCGGCAAGGTGGCGGACCGCGGCACGTGCGACTTCGTGGAGGACCTGGCCTGCGAGCTGCCGCTGCAGGTGCTGGCCGAGCTGCTGGGGATTCCCCAGCAGGACCGCTTCAAGGTCTTCGACTGGAGCAACCAGCTCATCGGCTTCGACGACCCGGAGTTCCAGACCAGCCCTGAGCAGGGAAAGCTCGCCTCGGCCCAGATGTGGGCCTACGCCAACGAGCTGGCCCAGGACCGGATCCGCAATCCCCAGGACGACCTGGTGAGCAAGCTGATCCGCGGCGAGGTGGACGGCGAGCGCCTGACCGAGATGGAGTTCGACTCGTTCTTCCTGCTGCTGGCCGTCGCGGGAAACGAGACGACCCGCAACCTCACGACCCAGGGCATGCTGGCGCTCTTCGAGCACCCCGATCAGTACGAGCGCCTGAAGAACGACCTGTCGCTCATGCCCACGGCGGTGGAGGAGATGCTGCGCTGGTCGCCGGCCGTGATCTACTTCCGGCGCACGGTCACCGAGGACACGGAGCTCGGCGGTGTCCCGCTCAAGCGCGGCGACAAGGTCGCCGTCTACTACCCGTCGGCCAACCGCGACGAGTCGGTCTTCGAGGACCCCTTCCGCTTCGACGTGGGCCGCAAGCCCAACCCGCACCTGGCCTTCGGGATCGGCGAGCACTTCTGCCTGGGCTCGCACCTGGCCCGCATGGAGCTGCAGCTGATCTTCCAGGAGATCCTGACCCGGCTGCCCGACATGCGCCTCGATGGCCCCGTGCGCCGGCTGCGCTCCAACTTCATCGACGGCATCAAGGAGATGCCCGTCCGCTTCACCCCCGAGCCCGCCAGGGCCGCCTGACCCGACGGAGACCCTCCCACGATGGCCGAGCAGGGATTCTGGAACTACGCGCAGAAGGACCCGTCCAAGCTGGCGCTGGTCGACCCCGGGGAGCGGCGCTGGACCCGGGGCGAGCTGCTGGCCCAGAGCAACCGGATCGCCCACGGGCTGCGGGCCCTGGGGCTCGGCCACGGCGACTGCGTGGCCGTGGTGCTGCCCAACTGCGCCGAGTTCTTCCAGATCTACCTGGCGGTGACCCAGGTGGGCATGTACCTGACGCCCATCAACAACCACCTCACCGGCCCGGAGATCGCCTACATCGTGAAGGACAGCGGCGCCAAGGTGTTCGTCGGCGCCGAGGCCTTCGCCGACGCCTGCCGCGCCGCCGCCGCGGAGATCGACCTGCCCGACACCCACCGCTTCTGCGCGGGCGATCTCGAGGGATTCCGTCCCCTGGCGGCCCTCAGCGAGGGTCGGTCCGACGCGCTCCCGGACGACCGCAAGGCCGGCACGGTGATGAACTACACCTCGGGCACCACCGGCAAGCCGAAGGGGGTGCGGCGGCCGCTGCCGGACCTCCCGCCCGACGTGGTCTTCGCCCTGATGACGGGCTTCCTGGCCATGTTCGACCTGCAGCCGGAGGACGACAACGTCCACATCTGCGGCTCGCCCCTCTACCACACGGCCGTGCTGGTCTTCTCGGGATCCGCCCTGCACATGGGGCATGCCGTGGTGCTCATGGAGAAGTGGCGCCCCGAGGAGATGCTGCGGCTGATCGAGACGTACAGGGTCACTCACAGCCACATGGTGCCCACCCAGTTCCACCGGCTGCTGGCGCTGCCCGAGGAGGTCCGCAAGCGCTACGACGTCTCGTCCCTGCGGGCCATGGTGCACGCCGCGGCGCCGTGTCCGGTGGAGACCAAGTGGAAGATGCTCGACTGGTGGGGCGACGCCATCTACGAGTACTACGCGGCCACCGAGGGCGGCGGCACCCTCTGCAAGCCCCAGGAGTGGCGCAAGCATCCCGGCACCGTCGGCACCGCGTGGCCCAATGCCGACGTCAAGATCTACGACGACCAGGGCGTCGAGCTCGGGCCGAACCAGATCGGCACGGTCTACATGCGCCTCGGCCAGGCGGACTTCGAGTACAAGGACGACGCCAAGAAGACCCGCGACAACCGCATCGGCAACTACTTCACCGTCGGCGACATCGGCGAGCTGAACGAGGAGGGCTACCTCTTCCTGCGCGACCGCAAGAACGACATGATCATCTCCGGCGGCGCCAACCTCTACCCCGCCGAGATCGAGGCCGAGATGATCCAGTGCCCCCAGGTGGGCGACGTGGCGGTTTTCGGCATCCCCAACGACGACTGGGGCGAGGAGGTGAAGGCCGTGGTCGAGCCCGCCGACGGGGTCGCGGCGGACGACGCCACGCGGGAGGCGATCTTCACCTTCCTGGAGCCGCGGCTGGCCAGGATGAAGACGCCCCGCAGCATCGACTTCATCCAGGAGATGCCGCGGGACCCGAACGGCAAGCTCTACAAGCGCAAGCTGCGCGACCCCTACTGGGAGGGGAAGGACCGCCAGATCTAGGCGTGGCCCCCGGCGTTCGTGCCGACTAGACTCCTCGCCCCGTGGCGACCGAGACCCTTGCGCAGCAGCACCACCACTACCACCCGCTCCGGGTGGCGAAGGTCGTCCAGGAGACGGCCGAGGCGAAGTCGTTCGTCGTCGAGGTGCCGCCCGCGCTGGCCGAGGTCTTCCGCTACGAGGCCGGCCAGTACCTGACCTTCAAGATCCCCTTCGAGGGCATGGAGCTGCTGCGCTGCTACTCGCTCTCGAGCTGCCCCGACACCGACCGGGAGCACAAGGTCACCGTCAAGCGGATCGCCGACGGACGGGTCTCCAACTGGATGAACGACCACGTGAAGGCCGGCGACACCCTCCACGTGCTCCCGCCCGCCGGCCGCTTCGTGCTGCGCCAGAGCGACGCCGACGTGGTGCTCTGGAGCGGCGGCAGCGGGATCACGCCCGTGCTCTCGCTCATCAAGAGTGCGCTCCGGAAGACGCGCCGGCGCCTGCATCTGGTCTACGCCAACCGCGACGAGGCCTCCATCATCTTCCGCGCCGAGCTCGACGCCCTGGTTCGGGCGAGCCCCGATCGGCTCTCGGTGGTGCACAGCCTCGACGTGCGCGACGGCTTCGTGACCCCCGAGCGCGTGCGCGACGAGATGCGCGGCCGCGAGGGGAGCGACGTCTACCTCTGCGGGCCCTCCGCCTTCATGGACGCGGTGGAGGCCGGGCTCGAGGCGGCCGGCGTGCCCCGGGAGCGCACCTGGATCGAGCGTTTCGTCTCGCCGGAGGACCCGGACGCCCACAAGGACGACGACCCGGCGCGCGCCGCGGCTGCCGACGCCGGCGCCGGCGCCTGCGAGACCGTGGTGGTCACCCTCGACGGGAGCGCCCACGAGCTGGCCTACACGCCCGGCAAGACGGTGCTCGAGACCGCCCGGGAGGCCGGGCTCGAGGCGCCGTTCTCCTGCGAGGACGGCTACTGCTCCTGCTGCATGGCCAAGCTGGTGGACGGCAACGTGGCGATGCGCAAGAACGACTGCCTCTCGGACCGCGACCTCGCCGACGGCTGGGTGCTCACCTGCCAGTCGGTGCCCCAGACCCGCAAGGTGGTGATCGATTGGGACGCGAGCTGATGCGGGCGTGCGCGGGGCTGGCCCTCGGGGCCGCGCTGTCCCTGGGCTGCCAGTCGGTCTACTACGCCGCCTGGGAGCAGCTCGGTCGCGAGAAGCGCCACATCCTGAGCGCACGGGTGGAGGACGGCCGCGAGGCCCAGGAGGAGGCGCGCGAGCAGTTCGTCTCGACCCTGGACCGCTTCAAGGCCCTCACCGGCTTCGAGGGTGGCGAGCTCGAGTCGACCTACCGTCAGCTCTCGTCGGAGTACGAGGACTGCGAGGCGCGGGCCCGGGAGGTGACGGCGCGCATCGGGGCCATCGACGAGGTGGCCCAGGACCTCTTCGCCGAGTGGGAGACCGAGCTCCAGGAGATCTCGAGCGCCCGGCTGCGCGCCCAGAGCGCCGCCCAGCTCGGGGAGACCCGCCGCCGTTACAGCACGCTGATCCGCGCCATGCGCAAGGCCGAGGCCCGCATGGATCCCGTGCTCACCGCCTTCCGCGACCAGGTCCTCTACCTGAAGCACAACCTGAACGCCCAGGCCATCGCCTCCCTCGAGGGGTCCGTCCGGATCATCGAGGACGACGTCGACGCCCTCGTGACCGACATGGCCCGCGCCATCGACGAGGCGGATCGTTTCCTCGAGGGCTTCGAGAGCTGACGCCCGTGGCGGGCTAGGCTCCGGGGTCGGCCCGCCCTCCAGGTCGCGGCCGAACCCGGGCGCACATTGATCTATCGCTTCGGAGAGTGGGAGCTGGATCGGGATCGCCGCGAGCTGCGTCGCGCCGGAGCGGTCGTCTCCCTCCAGCCCAAGCCCTTCGAGCTGCTGGCCCTGCTCCTCGCGGAGCGCGAGCGGGTCGTCCCCAAGGACGAGCTGCTCGACCGCCTCTGGCCGGGGACGGTCGTGACCGAGAGCTCGCTCACCCGGGCGGTGAGCCTTGCCCGGCGCGCCATCGGCGACGACGGCCGCCGCGAGCGGATCCGCAGCGTCTCCCGCCGCGGCTACCGCTTCGTCGGCGAGGTGGCGGAGCTCTCCGGAGCGTCCGCGGCGCCGGCCGCCGCGGCCGCCGAGGGTGCGCCCGCGCCCAACGCCGACCCGTTCGTGGGACGGGCGGAGCCGCTGGCGGCCCTGGGGGCCGCCTGGGACCGGGCCCGGTCGGGCGCGGGTCGGCTGGTCTTCGTGAGCGGCGAGGCGGGCATCGGCAAGAGCCGCCTGGTCGACGCGTTCTCCGCGTCCTGCGGCCGGGCGGGGGCGGCGGTCCTGCTGGGTCGCTGCGAGCAGGGCGAGGGCGCACCCGCCTTCTGGCCCTGGGTCCAGGTGCTGCGCCGCCTGGCGCGCCACGTCGACCTGCGGGCCCTCGCTGGCGAGCTGGGCGTGCGGGCCGACGAGGTCGCCCCGCTGGTGCCGGAGCTCGCGCGGGCGGATGCGGCGCAGCCCGAGCCCGACACCGCCGCCCAGGGGCGCTTCCTCTTCTTCGACGCGGTCGCGCGCCTGCTCGGCCGCGCCGCCCGCGCGCGTCCGCTGGTGCTCGTCCTGGAGGATCTCCAGTGGGCCCGCAGCGCCTCCCTGCAGCTGCTCGAGCATCTCGCCGGCGAGATGCGCGAGATGCCGCTGCTCCTGATCGGGACCGTGCGGGACGAGCCCCGCGACGCCGGGCACCCGCTGAGCCGCAGCCTCGGCCTGCTGGGTCGCCTCGACCACACGAGCCGCATCGTCCTCCGGGGCTTCTCCCGCGACGAGGTGGCGGCGCTCGTCGCCAGCGCGGTCGGCGGCGTCGCACCCCAGCACCTGGTCGAGGGGCTCTTCGAGCGGACCGAGGGCAATCCCCTCTTCGTGCGCGAGGCGCTGCGGCTGCTGGCGGACGAGGGCCAGCTGGCCCATCCCGAGCTCATCGGTCGCTGGCGTCTCGACCGGCTCCCCGAGCGCATCCGCGACGTGGTGCGGCGCCATCTCGAGACCCTCTCCCCCGCCTGCGTCGCCGTGCTGGAGGCCGGCGCGGCCCTCGGCCGCAGCTTCGCGGTGGGGCTGGCGGCGACGACGGCCGATCGCGCCCGCGCCGAGGCCCTGGACGACATGGACGCCGCCGTCGCGGCCGGCGTGCTCGAGCCCGTGGCCGAGGAGCCGGGGCTCTACCGCTTCGTCCACGCCCTCTTCCAGGAGGTGACCTACGCGGGGCTGGGTCCGGGTCGCCGCGCCCGCCTGCACCAGCGGGCGGGAGAGGCCATCGAGGCGGCCGTCGCTCCCGAGCGACGCCACCTGGCACTGCCCCATATGGCCCGCCACTTCCACCTCGGGCTCGCCGCGGGAGATCCGGAGCGCGCTCTCGCCCGGGCCGTCGAGGCCGCCGAGATCGCCCGGGCGCAGCGGCTCTGGGAGCAGGCGGCCGTCCACTACGAGCAGGCCCTCGATGCCCTCGAGCAGTGCGACGCGCCGGATCCCGAGCGCCGGCTGGGCTTCCTGATCGAGCTGGGCGAGAGCGTCCGCTTCGCGGGCGACCGGGCCCGGCGGCGCGAGGTGCTCACCCGCGCCCTGGACGCGGCGCGCGCGCTGGATCGTCCCCACGAGTTCGCACGGGCCGCCATCGGCTTCTGCGACCTGGCCGAGTGGTCGCCCCGGGACGCGGTCGGCGAGGCGGTGCTGGCCGGGGCGCTGGAGCGCCTGGGCGAAACCCGCGACGTGGAGCGGGTGCGGGTGCTGACGCGCCTGGCGTACCTCTCGCGCCGCGACCGCTCGCGCGGCGAGCCCATGGCGCGCGAGGCCGTCGAGCGCTCCCAGGAGCTCGACGATCCCACCTGTCTCTACGAGGCGTCCTACGTCCTGGAGCTGCTGGTCGCCGGGCCCGACGGCTACGACGAGCGGCGGGCCCTGGTACAGAAGATGCGGTCGCTGGCGCCGCGGGCGGGCTACCGGGACCTGGCCGTGATCGGCCTGCTCGACCTCGCCTGCGATGCCCTGTCCCAGGGCGATCCGGCCTCGGCCCGCAAGTCGCGCGCCGAGGCCGGTGCCCTGGCCGGCGACGCGCCGCATCGGCTGATGCGCTGGAGCCTGGAGGTGTACGACGCGGGCCTGGCCCACCTCGAGGGGCGGCTCGCGGAGGCCGAGGTCCGGACGCGCGAAGCCTTCGCCCTGGGGCAGCAGGTGGGTCACCCGTACGCGCCCGTCACCTTCGCCGGTCAGAGCATGGCGCTGATGCGCGAGCGGGGACCGGATACCGAGCTGGCCCGACGCCTGGCCACGGGTGGACCGGCCAACGACCCGGGGATCCGCCTGGGGCCGTCGGCGCGCGCCGTCACCGCGAGCTTCCTGGCCGAGTCGGGCGAGCTCGCCCTCGCGCGCGACAGCTACGAGCGGCTGGCCGCGGACGGCTTCGAGGCTCTCGAGCGCGGCAGCGACTGGCTGCTCACCATGACCCAGATCGCGGAGCTGTGTGTGCGCTTCGAAGACACGGCCCGGGCGGCGCCGCTCTACGCGCTCCTGCGTGCCGAGGCGGGGCTGCACGCCGTGCTGGGCGTGGTGGTCTGCTACGGCGGCCCGATCTCCCGCGCCCTGGGCCGGCTCGCCGGCCTGCTCGGGCGCGGCGACGACGCCCGCAACCACCTGCTGGACGCCCTCGAGGAGTGTCGGGCCCTGGGGGCCCGGGCCGCGGTCGCCCGGATCCACCGGGACCTGGGTCTGCTGGCGCGCGCGCACGGCCAGCCGGGCGCCGACGAGCATCTGCGTCGCGCCGTCGAGGAGGCCCGCGCCCTCGGGATGTCCCTTCCGTCCGACCCGGCGGACGTCTGATTTCCCGCGCGGCGACGGGCACTTCCGAGAGGTCAGAAAACGGTAAGCGGGGGGAAGGGATTCCCGGCCGCCGCTCGTCGATCCTGCTCTCCGCACACAGGAGGGCCGTCATGACTGAGCGCTTCGCAGACATCGAGATCGAGCCGGGCCGGGCGGCCACGGTGATCTGGATCCGCCCCGCACGGCTGTGCGACGTGCCGGAGATCGAGCACCTGCGACGGCGGGCCGTGCGGGCCTTGATGCCCCTCGCCCATGCGCCGGAGGTGCTGGCCAGCAGCCTGCGTGCGATGGGGCCCCTGGAGACCTTCCTGATCCGCGAGCGCACCTACCTGGTCGCCGAGATCGGCGGTCGGCTGATCGGCTGCGGGGGCTGGAGCGGGCCCGGCGCGCCGGCGGAGCCCTTCTGGCACCCGGCGCTCCACGGCGATCCCGACGCCGTGCGCATGCGCGGCTTCTACGTGGAGCCCGCCTGGGCGCGGCGCGGCGTTGCCGGCCGGCTCCTGGACGCCGCGGAGTCGGAGGTCGTCGACCGCGGCTTCGAGCGGGCGGAGGTGCTGGTCTCCCTGAACGCGACGCCCCTGTACGCCAGCCGCGGCTTCAGGGGTCGAGAGGCCGTCGAGGTGCGGCTCGACGGGGACCACAAGCTCCCGGCCGTGCGCATGACCAAGGCCGTCGCCCGCGACGGCGGGGAGCGCTGCGAATGAGCAGCCACGCCCCGACGCCCTCCGGGTCCGAAGCGGTCCAGCGGCTGCGGGCGCGGGACGCCTTCGCCGAGCGCCTGCTCGACGCCACCCACGGCACGTTCGCGATCTTCAGCGTCTACCTCGGCGTCCGCCTGGGTCTCTACGAGGCGCTGGCGGCAGAGCCCGGCGCCACCCCTGGCGAGCTCGCCCTGCGCACGGGGACGGCGGAGCGCTACGTCCGGGAGTGGCTCGAGCAGCAGACCCAGTACGGCATCCTCGCGGCGGACGATGCCTCCGCCGAGGCGGAGCGACGCCGCTACGCGCTCCCGCCGGCCCACGCCGAGGTGCTCCTCGATCGCGACAGCGAGTGCTTCCTGGCCCCCCTGACCCGCATGGTGACCGCCGCCGTGCGCCCCCTCCCCCAGCTCGTCGAGGCCTATCGCAGCGGGGAGGGGATCCCCTATGCCCAGTACGGCCGCGACCTGATCGAGGGCCAGGGGGATATCAACCGGGTGACCTTCCTGCGCGACCTCCCCGAGGTCTGGCTGCGGGGCCAGCCCGACCTCGACGCCTGCCTGCGCTCCGGCCGGGCCCGCGTCGCGGACCTGGGCTGTGGCGTGGGCTGGTCGAGCATCGGCGTGGCGAAGGCGTATCCCCGCGCCCGCGTCGACGGCTTCGACCTCGACGATCTCTCCATCCGTCGGGCGCGGCGCAACGCTGAGGTCGAGAGGGTCGACGATCGGGTGCGGTTCCGGCTGCGGGACGCGGCCGCGCCGGACCTGGCGGGGCGCTACGACCTGGTGCTCTGCTGCGAGGCGCTCCACGACATGGCGCGTCCGGTGGAGGCGCTGCGCACCATGCGCCGGCTCGCGCGGGACGGCGGCAGCGTGCTGGTGGTCGACGAGCGCGTCGCCGACGCGTTCGGCGGCCCCGGCAACGACGTCGAGTGGCTCATGTACGGCTGGAGCATCTTCCACTGCCTGCCCGTCGGTCTGGCCGAGCAGCCCTCGGCGGGCACGGGCACGGTGATGCGCCCGGGCCAGCTCGCCGACTACGCGCGTCGGGCCGGCTTCGCGCGGGTGGAGCGCTTGCCCGTGGAGCACCTCTTCTTCCACGTGTACCGGCTGACGCCGTAGCCCGCGGGCTAGCCGTAGTGGGCGAGGGGGTGGATCCAGTTGACCGCCCAGAGCCAGACCGGGTGGAAGATCGCGGCGAAGATCCGCCAGGCGATCAGGATGCCGACGATCCCGACCATGGGCTGGTGGATCAGCTCCCGGTAGCGCTCGGTGGCCGCGTCGGACATCAGCAGCGGCAGGGCGCCGCTGCCGTCGAGGGGCGGCACGGGGATCAGGTTGAGCAGCAGCAGCACGAGATTCATCGAGAAGAACACCGACACCACGAAGGCGGCGCCCGACCAGACGCCGGGCGAGACGGCGGCGACGATCTCGCCGAAGCGCACGGCGGGGGGTGCCTCCAGGACGCCCGCCGCGAGCCCGCCCCGGATCGCGAGCGCGGCCAGCAGCGCCAGGCCCAGGTTCGCCGCGGGGCCGGCCAGGGCCATCCAGGCCGCGCGCTTCGGGTGTCGCGATGCCCAGAGCGGGTCGTAGGGCGCGCTGGCGAACCCGAAGGGCCAGCCCGAGATGAACACGGTGATGAGCGGCAGCACCACCATGCCGAAGGGCTCGCGGCGGATGTGGGGGATGGGGTCGATGGAGACCTGTCCGCCCAGGTAGGCCGTCGGATCGCCGCCCCGCAGCGCGGCCCAGGCATGGCCCGCCTCGTGCAGGGTCACCGAGAAGACGAAGACCACGTAGAAGACGATCGCGTCGACGGGATCCGGCATGGCGCCGCGCTCACGGGCTCGAGGGCGAAGGCGGGGTCGGCGGCGACGGCGCCGGCTCTCCCAGCACGCCGGCCCGCTCGAAGTGCAGCTCGCGCGGGCCCCCGGACTTCACGAACACCTCGCCCTCGAGGCGCCAGGCGGCCTCGGCGCCGCGGGAGAGGTTGGCCAGCTGGCGCACCATGGCCATCGAGGTGGTGGTGGTCCGGGTCGAGACCAGCGCCTCGCCCAGGCGCGGCAGCGTCACCGGTGCGTCGGTCGCACCCCGGGCGAGCACCTCGCCGGCCACGGCCAGCTCGTAGCGGAGCCCGTCGAGCTCGAGCTCGAAGTCGTTGGGGTTGCGCACCCGGAGGTCGACCCGCAGCTGCTGCTCGAAGAGGGTGGCGCGCTCGGGCACCAGGTCCGCCAGGTGGACCTCCGGCGGCAGGATCTCGCGCGGGGCGAGGACGTCGCAGCCCGGAGTCACGGTCAGGACCAGGGCGGCGGTGGCCACGGCGGTGATCACGAGCCGGCATCTCACGGGCACAACATACCGGAAGGCCCGCCGATCCTGCTCCCGCGCCGGTGCTCTTGGGAAAACGCCCCGACACGCCGATAACGGCCTGCGAAGAGGAGGGGCCATGGACGACCTGCGACCGCCGCTGAGCCTGGCGGAGCTGACCGAGCTTCTGGTCGAGCGGTCCCTGATCCGCCCGGAGCAGGCGGCCGACGTCCTGGCGCGCACCACCACCCTGCGCAGCGCGGTGTTGAAGGAGCGGGTCGGCTCCGTGCGCTCCCAGGCCGCGGCCCGCTACGAGCCGTCGCCGCCGGAGATCGTCGCGGCCGCGGGCTTCCCCCATCCGAAGCATCCGAAGAAGCGCCTCGACGAGGACACCATCGCCGAGGTGCTGGCCGTGGTCGCCGATCTGGCCTATCGCAAGCTCGATCCGCTCAAGCTCCCCAACGACCTGATCAACCGGACCTTCTCCCGTCCCTTCGCGGTCCACCACGTGGTGATCCCGGTGGCGGAGAAGGGCGACGAGCTCGAGCTGGCCATCGCGGACCCCTTCGACAGCACCCTGCGCGAGAACCTCGAGGGCCAGCTCGGACGTCCCGTCTCCTACGTGGTGGCCGCCAAGCGCGACATCCTGGCCATCATCGAGCGGGTCTACGGCTTCGCCTCGCGGGTCTCCCAGGCCCGGCAGCAGCTCGGAGAGGATCCGGGCAACGCCCTGGTGCAGCTCGTGGAGCTGCGCTCCGGCGAGGAGCTCGCTCGGGACAGCCACGACGAGCACGTGGTCGCCGCGGTCGACTACCTGCTCAACTACGCCTTCGACCAGCGCGCCTCCGACATCCACATCGAGCCCAAGGCGACGGACTCCGTCGTGCGCTTCCGCATCGACGGCATCCTCCACGACATCGAGAAGCTGCCCCTGTCGGTGCACGGGGCGGTGACCTCGCGGATCAAGGTGCTGGCGCGGATGGACATCGCCGAGCGCCGCCGTCCCCAGGACGGGCGCATCAAGACCCAGCGCAACGACCGCGAGGTGGAGCTGCGGGTCTCGAGTCTGTCGACGGCCTTCGGCGAGAAGATCGTGATCCGGATCTTCGATCCCAACGTGCTCATGGCCGAGCTCCACGAGCTGGGCTTCAGCCCCCACGAGCGCGAGAGCTTCGAGCGCTGGATCACCTCGCCCTCCGGACTCATCCTGGTGACCGGCCCCACGGGCTCGGGCAAGACCACCACCCTCTACTCCACGCTCCGCTACCTGGCGGGCCCCGAGGTCAGCATCGTGACCGTCGAGGACCCGATCGAGATGGTGGACGTCCGCTTCAGCCAGGTGCAGGTGCAGCGCCAGATCGAGGTGAGCTTCGCCCGGGCGCTGCGAACGATCCTGCGCCAGGACCCGGACGTCATCATGGTGGGCGAGATCCGCGACCAGGAGACCGCCGAGATGGCGGTGCAGGCGGCCCTCACCGGGCACCTGGTCTTCTCGACCGTCCACACCCGCGACGCGTCGGGTGCGATCACCCGCCTGGTGGAGCTCGGGGTGGAGCGCTTCCTGCTCTCCAGCGTACTCCGGGGCGTGCTGGCCCAGCGCCTGGTGCGCCGCATCTGCGAGCATTGCGCCGTCGACGGCCACCTCTCGCCGGACCAGGTGGCGAGTCTGGCGATCAAGGTGCCCGTGGAGCGCCGCGAGCAGCTCCCGGCGCGCTGGGGCGAGGGCTGCCCCGAGTGTCGCCACACCGGCCTGTACGGACGCACGGGCGTGTTCGAGATGCTCGACGTCGGCCGTCGCGTGCGGACCCTGATCAACGAGGGCAAGGACGCCAGCGAGATCACCCACGCCGCGCGCATCGAGGGCATGGAGACCCTGCGCGAGGGCGCGATCCGCAAGCTCGCCACCGGCGAGACGACCTTCGAGGAGGTGGTGCGGGTGACGGCGGACGGCGAATGAGCCGCCCCGACACGAGCGCCGAGATCGAGCTGCTGCTGCGCTCGGGCTGGCGTCTGATCTGCCTCGAGACCTTCGAGGAGGACCGGGCGCTGCGCCTGCTGGAGCGGGTCGCGCGGGCCGGCGAGCGCGCCTTCGTGCCCTGGTCCGTGGCCATGGGCCTGCCCGGGGGCGAGGGCGCGGGCTCCCTGGACGACGGTCTCCGCAGCATCGCGGCGCGCGAGGAGCCGGCGCTCTTCGCGCTGTTCGATCCCCAGCGCGAGCTCGACGATCCGCGCACCGTCCGTCGGCTGCGGGACCTGCTGCCGGTGCTCTCGAAGCGTCGCCAGGCGATCGTGCTGGTGGGGCCCGCGCTCGAGCTGCCCATGGAGCTGCTCCGGGAGGCGGGCCACGCCGAGCTGCCCCTGCCCCAGGCCAGGGAGCTCGAGCCCCTGTTCCGCAAGCTGGCCGAGGGCGAGCTGGACGCCGCGGCCCTCGCGGCCTGCGTGGGCGCGGCCCTGGGACTCACCGCGGCGGAGGCGGTGCGCGTGTTCCGCAAGGCCGTGGCCCAGGCCGGGGGCGTGAACGACGGGGCCGCGGCCTGCATCGTGCGCGAGAAGCGTCAGGCCCTGCGCCGGACGCCCGCGCTCTCCTTCCACGACACCGACACGGGGCTCGAGGAGGTCGGGGGGCTGGGCGAGCTCAAGCGCTGGCTGGCCGAGCGGCGCCGGGCCTTCAGCGCCGAGGCGCGTCGCTTCGGGCTGCCGGTGCCGCGCGGCCTGCTGCTGCTGGGGGTCCAGGGCTGCGGCAAGTCGCTCTGCGCCAAGGCGGTGGCGAAGGCGTGGCGCTTCCCGCTGCTGCGCCTGGACCTGGCCGCCGCCTTCGGCGACCGGGACCGCGGGCCCGAGGCCACGGTGCGCGAGGCCGCGGCCATCGCCGAGTCGCTCGCGCCCGCGGTGCTCTGGATCGACGAGATCGAGAAGGGCTTCTCCGCGGCGGGCGGCGACGTGGGCGCGAGCCGCGTCTTCGGCTGGTTCCTCACCTGGCTCTCGGAGAAGCGCGCGCCGGTCTTCGTGGTGGCCACCGCCAACGACGTGGCGAGCCTGCCCCCGGAGCTGCTCCGCCGGGGCCGCTTCGACGAGCTCTTCTTCGTCGACCTCCCGAGCCCCGCCGAGCGCCGCGAGATCCTCGCCATCCACCTGCGCAAGCACGCGCGGGACCCGCGCCAGTTCGACCTGGACGCGCTCGCCGCCGACGCCGAGCGCCTCTCCGGCGCCGAGCTCGAGCAGGTGGTGGCGTCGGCGCTCTACACCGCCTTCGCGGAGAGCCGCGAGCTGGGCGACAACGACCTCGCCAACGCCATCCAGGAGACGGTGCCCCTCTACGAGACCTACGAGGAGCGCATCAAGGAGCTCCGGGACTGGGCGCGCCACCGCGCGCGCCCGGCCACCGTGGACGCGCGCATGGCCGACCTCTTCTCGGCCCGCTGAGCACCCGGTCCCGCGCGTTCGGACGTGGTAGCCTCCGGCGCCGGAGGTTCGCTCTAGGCGCGCCATGCCGATCCGCTTCGAGGTCGACACCACCCGGCGTCGGATCCACACCCGGGCCGAGGGGGTGGTGGAGGGCGCGGACCTCATCGCCTACTTCCAGGCGCTGCGGGCCCATCCGGACTACCGCGGGGACATGGACGAGCTCTTCGACCTGAGCGGCGCCACCGAGATCCGGGTCAGCGGGGCCGACGTCCGCCGCTTCTCGGCCTCCACCGAGCCCGTGACCTCCCGGGGAACGCCGATTCGCGTCGCCGTGGTGGCCCCGGGCGACCTCGAGTACGGCCTCTCCCGCATGTACGAGCTCCTGCAGATCGAATCGCTGAGCACGATCCAGATCTTCCGGAAGCGGGAGGAGGCGGAGGCGTGGCTCGACGCGGAGGCCTAGCGCGCGCCGTCGAAGAGTCCCTCGAAGCCCGACGGGGCGTGGGGCCCGATGGCGAGCTGCTCGAGCACGCCGATGCCCTCCTCGCCGTCGCCGCCCATCCCCCGCAGGCGGGCGCGGCAGAGCTGCTGCACGTGGACGTGCCGGGGGTCGAGGGGGTCCAGGTCGGCGCTCTTCCAGCGGCTGGCGCCCACGGCCTCGTCGCCCTTCCAGACGCCGTGGCCCCACTCCGGGTTCAAGTAGCCGATGCCGAGCATCTGGAAGTCGAGCAGGGGCTCGAGGGCGATCTCGAGCTTCGAGCCCTCGCGGGTGACCAGCTCGAGGGCGGCCTCTGCCACGCGCCGGGTTCCCGGCCGCCAGCGCACGCGCTTGCCCACCGGGTCGGCCTCCATGGGCGCCCCGTCGCCGAGGGCCGGCACCACCGCCGCGTGGGCGTGCCAGGGACGTCCCGAGCTCTCCTCGAACAGGCCCACGTGGGTGCAGAAGCGTCCGAAGTGCACCGGGGACCAGAGGAAGAAGACCTGGGCCGGGGCGCCGGGGGCGCCGCCCTCGGGCTCGCCGACGGGGCGCACGCCCCAGGAGCGGTCCCGCGCCCCCGGGTGCGTCTCCGGCGTCAGCGCGAGGCTGTCGCCGTCGCAGCGGAGGTTTCCCTCCCAGCCACCCCACTGGGTGAAGCGGGTGGCGTCCATGAACACCCGGCCCTCGTGGCGGCGGATCTGGCGCGGCTCCTCCAGCGCCTCGGTGCGCGCGCGGAAGAGCAGCTCCGCCTCGATGCCCGAGGGGTTCGGGGCGACCCGCACCCGCAGCCGGCGCATGGGCTCCAGCACGTCGATCGAGAGCGGTCCGACCCGGGTCTCGGTGCGCTCCACGGGCGCCCGTCGCGAGGCGTGCACCGACACCTGCTCGCCCCTGCGCACGACGCTGAAGGCGGCGTCCATCACGCCCCGGTTCGGATACACGCCGAGGGCGACGGCGAAGTACAGGGAGGCGTCCCGGGCGTAGCCGTGGAAGAAGTAGCGGTCGTAGACGTTGCGGGAGGCGTCGGCGGGGTGAGCGAGGGGCTCGCGGGTCTGGTGGATCGGGTAGTCGTCGAGGCGGTTCAGCATGCTAGGAAGGCTCTCCCTTGGCGATGTCGCCGAGTCGAGAGGTTTTGAGCGGCACCACGTCGCGGACCGCCTGCTGCACCAGGTAGCCGCGGAGCCCGCCCTCGAGGGCCTCCCCCGTCTCGGGGGCCAGGGTCGCCACCACCTCGAGGGCGGCGACCATCTCGGCGCGCAGGGCCTCCGCGCGGGCGGCCGGCGGCTCGGCGGGGGCCTCGGCCAGGCCGGTCTCGATCGCCGCCGCGTCGCCCCCGAGCCCGGCCTCCCGCATCCCGGCGGCGAGTTCCGTCAGCGCGGTCGCGGTCGCCTCGGCGTCGGCGCGCAGGAGGTCGGTCCGCCACTCGATGCGGTCGCGCAGGTTGGCCAGTACGTCGAGGGCGGCGTGGAGCTGACCCCGCGCGAAGCGCGACTGCAGGTCGGGGAGCACCTCGCGCTCCAGGGTCTCGACCAGCCCGTCCACCACTCGCTCCACCGTGAGGTTCATCGCGCGCTCCTTCAGCTCGGACGCGGCAGCCAGCCCCGCTCCAGCGCCAGCAGGGCGTGCAGGAAGGGGAGCTGGTGGTCGAAGAGCGCCATGCGCAGGTCCCGGGTCCGGCCGTCGCGGTAGGCGCGCAGGCCGGTGAGCATGATCGCGATCATCTTCACCACCGCGAGGACGGAGTAGAACTGGAAGCGGTCGCGGGGCACGCTGCGGTCCGAGGCCTTGGCGTAGAGCCCGATGAACTCGTCGAGGTCGACCAGGGCGCCCGCCCGGTCGGTGCCGCCCCGCCAGAGCTCCGACGCGCACCAGGCCACGTCCTCCAGCGGGTCGCCCAGGTGGACCATCTCCCAGTCGAGGACGCCCCGCAGTTTTGTGTCGGCGCCAGTGCGCTCGATCAGGAAGTTGCCCAGCCGGTAGTCGCCGTGCACCAGGGTGATCTCGTCGGTCTCGGGGACGTGGGCGTGGAGCCAGTGGAGGGCGTCGGCCAGCATGGGGGCCAGCGGCATCTCGGCCCGGTGGATGCGCGCCTCCCAGCGCTCGAGCTCCCGACGCGCGACCTCGGTGCCCGGCGCCGGCACGCCCAGGAAGTCGAGGCCCAGCGCGCGCCAGTCCACCGCGTGGAGGTCGGTGAGGGTTCCGGTCACCTGGGGCGCGAGGGCCAGGCGCTCCGCCGCGTCGAAGGGCCCCGCGCCGTCGGGGCCCGCGGCCGGGACGACGGCGTCGCCGGCGAGCTTCTCCATCACGTAGAAGGGGCGCTCCAGGACGGCCGGGTCGCGCTCGAACCAGGGCGTGGCGGGCGAGGGCAGGGGGTCGTCGGAGAGGGCGTGCAGGACCCGGAACTCGGGCTCGAGGTCGTAGGGCTCGAGGAGCCCCGCCTCGGGCTCGCGCTTGATCACCCAGGCGTCGTGGGACTGGACTCCGGCGCGGTGCACCTCGGCCTCCACCACGAAGGTCTCCTGGGAGAAGCCCTCGGTGCTGCGCTCGAGGTCGAGCACGGAGACCTCGGTCTCGAGCCGCTCGCTCAGGAAGAGTTCGATGTGGTGCCGGAGCTCGGCATCGGTCACGGGGGGTCGATCCTCGAAGGTGGGGGTGGGCTCCCGGAATCAAGGTGGCAGCTCGCGGGGGAAAATGTCGCAGCAACGGGCCCGATTGCCCCGCCGGTTGCCCATCTGGGCCGGGCTTGATTTAATCAAACAATTGATTAATTTATTCACCATGCACCCCCGACGCGGACCCGGCAGACCCAGTCAGGAATCCGAGGACGGCCCCGGCGTCCGCGAGGCGCTGCTGCAGGCGGCGGGCGACCTCTTCGCCCGGCGCGGCTACGCCGCGGTGAGCCTGCGGGCCGTGGCCCGGGAGGCCGGCGCCACCCCGGCCATGGTCCACTACTACTTCGGCGACAAGTCGGGCCTCTACCAGGCGCTGCTCGACCACACCCTGGGGCACCTGTTCGAGCGCATCCGCCGCACCGCGGAGGAGACCCCGCCCGAGGCGGACGTCGTCGGTCGCCTGCTGGCCGTCATGGTGGGCACCCTGGGCGAGGAGCCCTGGATCCCCCAGCTGATCCTGCGCGAGGTGCTGCTGGAGGAGGGCAGCTTCCGCGACCGCTTCGTCGCCCGGTACGCCGGACCCGTGGCGGCGCTGCTGCCCCGGCTGATCGGGCGGGAGATCGAGGCCGGCCGCATGCGGGAAGATCTCGATCCCTACCTGGCCTTCGCCTCGCTCATCGGCATGACCATGTTCCCGTTCGTGGCCCGACCCGTGCTGGAGCGGGTGCTCGGCTTCGCCTACGACGAGGACTTCCGGCAGCGGCTCGCCGAGCACAACCGCCGCCTGTTCCGGGACGGCACGTCGGCGAGACACCCCGAGGTGTCGTCGTGAGGTCCCGGCCGGATCGGTGGGCCGTCCCGTTCGCGGCCCTGGCGCTGGCCATCGCCGGCTGCGGGGCAGAGGCACCGCCGCCGGCGGTCGGGACCCTCGAACGGGACCGCATCGAGCTGGTGGCCGACGCGCCCGAGCCCGTGCGCGGGATCGCCGTGGCCGAGGGAGACCGGGTCGAGGCCGGCCAGCTGCTGGTGCGGCTCGACGACGCGCGCCTGCGGGCCCAGGTGGCCGCCGCCCGCGGCCAGCGCGACCGGGCGGCCGCCCGCCTGGCGGAGCTGGTGCGGGGTCCCCGCGCCCAGGAGATCCAGGAGGCCCGGGCACGGCTCGAGGGCGCCCGGAGCGCCGCGGTGACCGCCCAGCGCGAGCTCGCGCGGGTGCAGGAGCTCTTCTCCCGGGGCGTCGTCTCCCAGGACCGGCTCGACCGGGCGCGCAACGGGCGCGACGAGGCCCGCGCCAGCTGGCAGGCGGCCCAGGCCACGCTGGATGCGCTGGAGGAGGGCACCACCGACGAGGAGCTCGACCAGGCCCGGGCCGCGCTCGCCGAGGCCGAGGCCTCGCTGGTGGACGTCTCGGTGCGCGCCGAGCGCCTCCAGGTGCACGCGCCGGTGTCGGGCCGAGTGGACGCGCTGCCCTTCGAGGTGGGCGAGCGACCGCCGGCGGGCGCCGTCGTCGCCGTGCTGCTGGCCGAGCGCGCGCCGTACGCCCGGGTGTACGTCCCGGAGGCCGTGCGCGCCCGGGTGGCGCCGGGCACGCGCGCGCAGGTGCGCATCGACGGGGTGGAGGGCGCGTTCGAAGGCCGCGTCCGCAGCGTCTCCAGCGAGGCCACCTTCACGCCCTTCTTCGCGCTCACCGAGCGCGACCGGGGCCGCCTGGCCTACGTGGCCGAGGTGGACCTGGTCGGGCCGCGCGCGGCCGCGCTGCCCACGGGCCTGCCGGTCGAGGCCGAGTTCGAGCCGGCGGCGCTGGCGGCCGACGCGGCCCCACGCGCCCCGGCCGACGCGGCGATGCGCCCGGCGGAGGCCGCGCCGTGAGCGAGGCGGCGATCGTCGCCCGCGGGCTCACCCGCCGCTTCGGGGACGTGGTGGCCGTGGACCACGTGGACCTCCGGGTTCCCCGCTCGCGGATCTTCGGCTTCCTCGGGCCCAACGGCTCGGGCAAGACCACCACCATCCGCATGCTGTGCGGCCTGCTCACCCCGAGCGCGGGCGAGGTGGACGTCCTCGGCCTGGCGGTCCCCCGCGACGCCGCCCAGCTGCGCCACAAGATCGGCTACATGACCCAGCGCTTCTCCCTCTACGAGGACCTCTCGGTCCGCGAGAACCTGGAGTTCGTGGGCGACATCTACGGGCTTCCGGGCCCGCGACGCCGGCAGCGCGTCGACGCCCTGCTCGAGACCTATCGGCTCGCGGACCGGGCGGGACAGTTCGCCGGCACCCTCTCCGGCGGACAAAGGCAGCGCCTGGCCCTGGCGGCCGCCATGGTGCACGAGCCCGAGCTGCTCTTCCTCGACGAGCCGACCAGCGCCGTCGATCCCCAGAGCCGCCGCGACTTCTGGGAGTCGCTCTTCGCGCTGGTGAGCGCGGGCACCACCATCCTCGTCTCCACCCACTACATGGACGAGGCCGAGCGCTGCCACGAGCTGGTGATCCTGGACCGCGGCGCGCTCGTGGCCCACGGTCCGCCCGACGCGCTCATGGACGGCATCGACGCCGGCGTGGTGGAGGTGGAGAGCGCGACGCTCCCCGCGGCGCGGGCGGTGCTCGAGGCCCTGCAGCCGGTGCAGAGCGTGGCCCAGATCGGCAGCCGCCTGCACGCCCTGGTGGACAGCGCGCTCGCCGATCCGGCGGCCCGGCTGGGGAGCGCCCTGAGCGAGGCCGGCGTCGCGGCGGCGGTGGAGCAGACCCGCGCCAGCCTCGAGGACGTCTTCGTGGCCGTCACCCGGGATCGCCCGGAGGGCCCGTGAGCGGTGGGCTCGGGCGGCTCGCCGCGGGGCTCGTCCGCTCGCTGTCGCGCACGCTGGCCGTGGGTCGCAAGGAGGTGCGCCAGCTCCGGCGCGACCGCCTCACCTTCGGGATGATCTTCGGGCTGCCCACGGTGCAGCTCCTGCTCTTCGGTTACGCCATCAACCAGGACGTCCGCCACCTGCGCGCGGCCGTCGCCGACCAGGCGGGCACCCAGCGCGCGCGGGTGCTCGTGGCCGACGCCGAGGCCAGCCAGGTGGTGGACGTGGTCGCGCGGGTGCGGACGGCCGCGGAGCTGGAGCAGCTGCTCCGGGAGGGCCGGGTCTCCGTGGGGATGGTCCTGCCGCCGGACTTCGAGCACCGCGTCCAGCGTGGCGACCGTCCGGCGGCCCAGCTGCTGGTGGACGGCAGCGACCCCATCGTGCTGCAGGCGGCCCGGGGCCTGGCGCGGCTGCCCCTGCACGATCCCCTGCGCCGGGCGCCGGCGGCGACCGCGGCCGACACCTTCGAGGTTCGCGCCTACTACAACCCCGAGCGCCGCTCGCCGGTGCAGATCGTGCCCGGGCTGATCGGCGTGATCCTCACCATGACCATGGTGCTCTTCACGTCGGTGGCCATCGTGCGCGAGCGCGAGCGGGGCAACCTGGAGCTGCTGATCAACACCCCGGTGCGGACCCCGGAGCTCATGCTCGGGAAGATCGTCCCCTACATGGGCATCGGCCTGATTCAGGTCACCCTGATCCTGCTGCTGGGGCGGCTGCTGTTCGGAGTGCCGATCCGGGGCAGCCTCCTCGACGCCTACGCCGCCTCCCTGGTCTTCATCTCGGCCTCCCTCGGCCTCGGGCTGCTGATCTCCACCCGCGCCCGCACCCAGTTCCAGGCCTTCCAGATGACCTTCTTCACCTTCCTGCCCCAGATCCTGCTCTCGGGGTTCATGTTCCCCTTCGACGGCATGCCGCGGCCGGCGCGCCTGCTGGCCGAGCTGTTCCCGCTCACCCACTTCGTGCGGGTGATCCGCGGCGTGCTGCTGCGCGGTGCCGACCTGGGCGACCTGGCGCCGGACCTCTGGCCCCTGGCGGCCTTCTTCGCGGTGACCGTCGGCGTCGCCACGCTGCTCTTCCGCAAGCAGCTGGACTGAGGATCCGCGCTAGCGGCCGCGGCTGCCGGGAGGCGCCGCAGCGGTGGGATCCGGATCGGCGGGGTGTGCGGGCGGGGCGGCGCGGGACAGCTCCTCCGCGCGCTGGCGCAGCTCCCGGGGGTCCTCCTCGAAGACGTAGAAGCCGGGGCCCGAGGCGGACCAGCCGTGGCCGCGGCGCTGCGGGCGCACCTGACGCAGGGGGATGTTCATGACGCGCCGGAGGATCGGCGCGATCCGTGGCATGTCAAGGGCGGCGGGGCGGCGATTCGTGGAAGAGTCCCGGCCCTTAGGACTTCCCCCCGGCGCTCAGCCCAGGATCCGGTGGGCGTCCCGCACCAGCTCCGGGATGGCCAGGCCGTGGGGGCAGGCGCCAGCGCAGGGCGCCGCGCAGGCCGAACAGCCCGCGGCATCGGACCCCAGGGCGGCGTACTCGGCGCGGCCCTGCTCCGGGTCGCCGTAGTCGCGGGCGTACATGCGGGTGCGCAGCACCTCGTCGATGGCGACGCCGGCCGGGCAGGCGGAGAGGCAGGCGCCGCAGCCGTAGCGGCACTGGCTCGCGCCGTTGCGGGCCTCGTAGGTGGCCAGCAGGCCCAGGTCGCCGGCCCGGGGCCGGGTCCAGCCGGACGCCCCCAGGTACTCGTCCACCTGCGCCGGCCCGCGCATGGTGACCACGAGGGCGTCGACGTTCGGGTCCGAGAGCACCCAGCGGAAGGCCGCCTGGGAGAAGGTGGCGCCCCCCGTCTCGTACGCCCGCAGGTCGTTGAGACGCGCGCCGCGCAGGGTCTTCATCGCCACCACACCCACGTCCTTCTGCTTCGCCTTGGCGAGCACCCGCGGCAGGTCGGGCTGCACGGCCACGAAGTCCATGCTCCGGGTGAAGCGCTGGAAGTAGCTCGGGTCCTGGCCGAAGTTGTACCCGACGAGGATCACGTCCACGAGATCGCGGTCGAGGGCGACGTCGAGGCTCTCCACCAGGCGCCCGCCGTGGCCCGACATGCCCCGCCAGCGGATCTTGCCCTGGGCCTTGGCCCGCTCGGTGAAGGCGTCCCACTCGGGGTTGAGCATCCGGGCCGGGTCGTTCACGGCGTGGTTGAAGTAGACGTCGACGTAGTCCGTGCGCAGGCGGCGCAGGCTCTCCTCGAGTCGACGCATCATCGAGTCGGCTCGATCGCCGGCGTTGGCCTTCACCTTGCTCACCAGCACGATCGACTGGCGCTTGCCCTCGAGGGCCTTGCCCAGGGTCGTCTCCGAGGTCCCACCGGTGTAGCTCTCGGCGGTGTCGAAGTAGGTGATGCCCCGGTCGAGGGCATGGCGCACCAGGTCCGGGTCGTCGCCGAGGCGGCTGCTGCCGAAGCCGATGTCCGGGACCTGGAGTCCGGTCCGGCCGAGGCGCACCTGGCGCCGCACGCTCGGGGTCTCGGCCTGCGCCGACGGCGGAAGCACGGCGAGGGCGCCAAGGCCCATGCCGGCGGCGCCGCTGCGACGGAGGAACTCGCGACGGGAGAGTCGTTCACGCATGCGCGCGAAGGTAGCAGTCGATAATCTGACCATTCATGCCCCTGGAAGCCCCCGCCTACCGCTATCCCGGCGCGCGCCGGCCCGACCGCGCCTACCGCGTCGACTCCGACGGCCTCGGCGTGGCCGTCTACGAGTGGGGCGTGGCTACCGCGACCCCGCTCCTGCTCGCCCACGGGGGCTTCGACTTCGCCGGCACGTTCGACGTCTTTGCGCCGCTGCTCGCCGATGCGGGCTACCGGGTGGTCAGCTGGGACCACCGGGGCCACGGCGACTCGGACCACGCGCCGCTCTACTCCTGGCACGCCGACCTGCGGGACGCCCTCGCGGTCCTCAATAGCGTGACCTCCGCGCCTATCCCCATGGTGGGCCACTCGAAGGGCGGCAGCGTGCTCATGCAGCTGTGCGAGGCGCGGCCCCATCGGGTGACCCGCTTCGTGAACATCGACGGCATGCCCTCGGGCTCGCCGGCGCCCGACGTGGCCGACCACGAGCGGACCCGGATGCTCGACAGCGAGATCTCCGCCTGGCTCGACCGCCGCCTGCGGGCGGGGGAGCTCGAGCGGCGCGCCGGCACCCCGGACGACCTGGCGCGTCGGCGCGGCCGGATGAACCCGCGCCTCTCGCCGGAGTGGCTGCGCTACCTGGTGGAGATCGGCGCCCGGGAGGACGCCGACGGCTGGCGCTGGAAGCTCGATCCCATCCTGCGCTTCGGGGGCTTCGGGCCGTGGCGGCCCGACTGGTACCTCCATCGCCTCGCCGGCTTCCCCGTGCCCCTGCTGGGCCTGCTGGCGGGCATCGAGGAGCGGATGGGCTGGGGCACCACCCGCAAGACCCTCGAGGGGTCGCTCCCGCGGGCGGCCGAGATCGTCGAGATGGAGGACTCCGGCCACTTCATCCACATCGAGCACCCCGAGCGGGTCGCGCGGCTGGTCCTCGAGTTCCTGGCGTGATCGACTGGATCCAGCACGCCAAGGTGCGCCTGGCCCTGCACACCCTGCGCGCCGGCAGCGGCCGGCCGCTGCTCCTGCTCCACGGGCTGGCCGAGCGCTCGCCCCGCGCCCTGCCCGAAGAGCTCGCGGCCTGGCCCGGCCCGGTGCACGCGCTGGACTTCACCGGCCACGGCGGCTCTACGGTGCCCCGGGGCGGCGGCTACACCTGCGAGCTGTTGATGGCCGATGCCGACCACGCCCTGGCTCATCTGGTCGGGCGGGACGGCGCGGACGGCGTGACCGTGGTGGGCCGCGGGCTCGGCGCCTACATCGCCCTGCTGATCGCCGGGGCGCGGCCCCAGCGGGTGGCGGGCGCGGTGCTCCGGGACGGACCGGGGCTGGCGGGGGGAAGCGCGCTCCCCGGCACGCCGCGCATCGACCAGGCGGACCCCAGCGCCGTGGCGCCTCCGGATCCCCTGGCGCTCGTGGAGCTCGGCAGCGACGTCCGCCCGCCGGACTACGCCACGGCCTACGTCCGCCAGGCCACCCATCTCTCGGCGCTCGACGTACCGATCCACGTCTGTGCCCTGGAGCGGCCCGAGTGGCTCCGGGCCGTCGTCGACCAGCCCGGCGTCCGGGTCTCGCGTCTGGCCGACGCGCTCGACCACTACGCGAAGTAGCCCTAGCGCCGGCGGCCGCTTCCGCGCTGGCGGCGGGTCGTCGTCGAGCGCTGGCGCTCGAAGCCGCCCTCGCGCCGCTGCCAGCTGCCCTGGCTCTCGCGCTCGCGGACCCGGCCATTGTCGAACTCGCGGCGGGAGCGGCCCTCCCAGCCACCCGAGCCCTCGCCGCTGCGCCAGCTCGAGCCCTCGCGGGTGGTGGTGGCGCTGCCGCCGCGGTCGGTGGTGGTCTCGGAGCGGCCCGACCCGTCGCGACCGCCCTCGTCGTTGCGCTCCCAGCTGCCGCTGCGGTCGGTGTTCCAGCCGCGCTCCTGGCCGTCGCGACCGGTGGCGGTGCCGCGGGTGCTCGACTCCACGCTGCCCGAGCCGTCGCCATTGCGCGTCACGCTGCCCTCGCTGCTGCGCTCGACGCTGCGGCCGCCGGAGCCCTCGGTGGTGGCGTCCCGGGTCCAGCTGCCGCCGTCCTCGGTCCGCTCGTAGGTGCCGCTCACGGTCTTGTCGACGGACTCGCCGGTGTTCGGGTTGGTGACGGTCTTCTCGCGCTCCCAGCTCACGGAGCCGTCGTCGTTGCGCTGGGTGTCGCCCGAGCGCTCGCTCTCGACCGAGCGGCCGGTCTCGGTATCGGTGAGGGTGCGGGAGGCGTCCCGCGACCAGGAGCCGTCCTCGTCGCGCTCCACGCTGGCGTCGCTCTCGCCCTCGATCTCGCGACCGCCGAGGGTCGTGCGCTCGCCGGTGGTGTCGCGGGTCCAGCCGTCCTCGGTGGGCGAGACGACGCTGGTCGCCTCGCCGGTGGCGGTGCGGCCGGACTCGACCTGGGTGCGCTCGAGGCTGCGGGTGCGGGTGTAGCCCCCGTCCTCGTTCGCCTCGAACTCGTTCTCGATCCGGGTCTCGATCGTGGCCGTGGCGCCGTCCTCGTCCTCGGCCTCGGCCTGGGCGGCGGCCAGGGGAGCCGCGGCCAGGGCGGCGATCAGGGCGCCGGCGAGGGGGCGGGGAAGGGTAGGGCGTCGGGGGCGGGGAAGGGCAGGGCGTCGAGTGCGGTCCATGGGCTCTCTCCGAAGTGGCTGGGTCTCCTGACGGAACCCCCGCCCGGCCCGGAGGTTTCGCGCTCGTATCGGCCCGCCCGGCGACTATCCTAGCGCCCGATGAAGCTGGGCGTGGCGCTGCGCAACATGGGGCCCCAGTCCGCTCCGGCGCTGCTCGTGGATTGCGCCCGGGCTGCCGACGCGTCGGGGCTCGACAGCCTCTGGCTCGCGGACCACGTCGCCATCCCCCCGGACGACGCGGAGGGCTCCGGCGGCCGCTACCTGGACATCCTGGCCACGCTGGCCTTCCTGGCGGGCATCACCCGGCACATCGGCCTGGGGGCCGGGGTGCTGGTGGCTCCCTACCGGCCCCCGCTGCCCACCGCCAAGTGGCTGGCCACGATCCAGGAGCTCTCGGGCGGTCGCCTGCTGCTGGGGGTGGGCGTCGGCTGGATGCCGGCCGAGTTCCGCGCCCTGGGCGTGGACCGCGGCCGCCGCGGCGCCCTCACCGACGAGGCCCTGGCGTTCTGGCAGCGCTGCTTCGAGGCCGATGAGGTGGAGGCCCACGGCCAGCCATTCCTCTTCCGCCCCCGGCCCCCGCGGCCGCCGCTGTTCGTGGGCGGGGCGCCGCCCCAGGCCCTGGCCCGGACGCTCCGCTTCGGCGACGGCTGGATGCCCATGGGGGGCGACCCCGAGTCGCTGCGCGGGCCCATCGCCGAGCTGCGCGCGCGAGCGGCCGAGGCGGGTCGGCCCGTGCCCGAGGTGGTGACCTTCACCCGCCTGCCCCTCGACGAGACGGCCCGGGCGCGGGCCCAGCTCTCGGCCCTGGAGGACGTCGGGGTGACCCGGGTGGTGCACGGCATGGGACGCTATCCCGACGCGGAGAGCTTCCGCCGCGAGGTGGACGCCCTGGCCGCCCTGTAGGACGCCGCCGAGCGACGGCCAAGCTCAGGGCCGGGTGTCGATCCGGCGGAAGACCAGCTCCATCGCCCGCCGCGGCAGCTCGACGAGGCCCGTCAGGGGGCGCAGGTTGGCGGGCAACACCACGTTGCGGCGGCCCTGGCGGATGGCGGCCACGATGTCGCCCACCACGCGCTCGAGGGGGATGCGGACCTCCTGCACCGAGCGCTTGCCCCGCAGGCGGGCGTAGGGCCCGTAGGCCTGGGTCTTGTCGTCCATCTCGGTGGACGTGCTGCCGATCTGCACCAGGGTGAGCCCCACGGGCAGGCCGCGCAGCTCGAGGCGGAGCCCCGCGGTGTACTGGGCCAGGCCCGCCTTGCTCGCGGCGTAGTGCACGAGGCCGGGCGGGGGCATGACACCGGCGATCGACCCCACATTCACCACGTGGCCGCCCCCGCGCTCGAGCATGCGCGGGATCGCCTCCTGGCAGAGCTGGATCGGCGCGAGCAGGTTGGTGCGGAAGAGCGCCTCGATGTCCGCCTCGTCCTGGTCGAGGGCGTAGCCCACGATGGAGACGCCGGCGTTGTTGATCAGCACGTCGAGCGGGCCGGCCTTCTCCTCCACCCGCCCGATCAGGCCGCGCACCTCGTCGGGGCTGGCGAGATCCGTCGGGAACGCGGCGGCACCGAGCTCCGCGGCCAGCGCCTCGAGCGGCCCCGGGCTGCGCGCCACCAGGGCGAGCTCCGCGCCCTCCGTCCGCAGGCGGGTCGCCAGCGCGCGGCCGATGCCGCGGCTGGCCCCGGTCAGGAGCACGCGCTTGCCGGCGAGCTCCACCGCTAGCCGGCGATTTCGATCAGCTCCACCTCGAAGACGAGGGTGGCGCCCGGCGAGATGCGCGGCGGCAGGCCCCGGTCGCCATAGGCGATGTCCGAGGGGCAGACGAGCTGCGCCTTGCCGCCCACCTTCATCTTCTGGAGGGCCTCGGTCCAGCAGGGGATCACGCCGTTGAGGGGGAAGGTGGCGGGCTGGCCCCGCTGCACCGAGCTGTCGAAGACCGAGCCGTCGATCAGCTTGCCCTGGTAGTGCACGGTGACCTTGTCGGAGGCCGCGGGCGAGGCGCCCTCGCCCTCCTGCTGCACGATCATGATCAGCCCCGAGTCGAAGCGCTGGGCGCCGGCCTCCTGGGCCTTGGCCTCCTCGAAGACCTTGCCGGCCTCCTTGGCCGCCGCCGCCAGCACGGCCGAGCGGCGCTGGGCCAGGGCCTGGACCTGCTGCTGGTAGGCGTCGACGTCGACCCGCGCCATGGCGTTGGAGGCGGCGTCCTGGATGCCCTGCTTCAGGGCGTCCAGCTCCGACTGGTTCAGGTCCAGGGGCTGCACGTTGCGTCCGAGGCCGAAGCCCAGGGCGTAGGCCGTCTTCTGCTCCTCGGTCTCGAGGGCGCCCGCGGGCGCCGCCGTCCCGGTGGCCGCGGCGGCGGGCTCGCCCGAGGGCGCAGCGGAGGTCTCGGGGGCGTCGCTCCCGGCGCCGGTCTGTCCCGGCTGGCACGCGGCCAGCAGGACGAGCGCGGCCGCCCAGGCGAGGGGTCTTCGGATGCGGGGGGTCACGGACAGCTCCTTCTCGATCTCGTGGGGCACACAGCCTCGGTCTCGTGGGGCACACAAGCTAGGGAAAAACGGGCACGGGTCGAGCCGCGCTAGGGTCGCATTCCCCGGGCCTTCGGGCCGGGACGAATAGCGCCGATCTCGGCGGCCCGCCGCGCCCAGGCCACCAACAGGGGCCGGGTCTCGCGGGGGTCGACGATCTCCTCCACGCCGAAGGCCTCCGCCGTGAGGAAGGGCGACCGGAGCGAGGCGAGGTCGCCCTCGAGCCGCTGGCGCAGGGCGTCCGGGTCGTCGGCGGCCTCGAGCTGGCGCCGGTAGGCGGCTTCCACACCGCCCTCGATGGGCAGCGACCCCCACTCACCCGACGGCCAGGCGTAGCGGGTGTTGAGCCGGTGGTGGGCTCCGTGGCCGGCGCCCGCCACCCCGAAGCACTTGCGGACCAGGATCGTCGCCCAGGGGACGCTGGCCTGGTAGACGGCCGCCAGGGCGCGGGCGCCGTGGCGGATCGTGCCCCGGCCCTCGGCCTCGACCCCCACCGCGAAGCCCGGGTTGTCGACGAAGTAGACGACCGGCAGCTGGAAGGTGTCACACAGGTCCACGAAGCGGGCCAGCTTCTGGGAGGCGGCGGCGTCCAGGGCTCCCGCCAGCCACTTGGGGTCGTTGGCCAGGACGCCGACCGGGACGCCGTCGAGCCGGCCCAGGGCCGTGATCAGGGAGCGGCCGAAGCCGGCCCCCAGCTCGAAGAGCGAGTCCCCGTCGAGCACGAGGCGGAGGATCCTGCGCATGTCGTAGACCCGGCGCCGCTCCCGGGGCACGAGCGAGAGCAGCGCCTCCTCGCGGCGCTCCGGATCGTCTTCCGGCTCGAGCCGGGGCGGGGCCTCCCACACCGAGCTCGGCAGGTAGGACAGGAAGCGCGCGACCTGGGCGAAGGCGTCGTCTTCGTCCGCCGCGACGTTGTCCACCGCCCCGCTCGCCGCGTGCACCTTCGCCCCGCCGAGGGTCTCCTTGTCCACGTCGCGGCCCAGGGCCCGACGCACCACCGGGGGGCCGGCCACGAAGACCTGGCTGGTGTCCCTCACCATCACCGAGAAGTGGCTGGCGGTCACCCGGGCTGCCCCGAGCCCGGCCACGGGTCCCAAGGCCGCGGCCACCACCGGGACCTCCGAGAGGAGCGCCACGGACACGTCCCAGTCCGGGATCCAGGGCACGTAGGAGCGGCGCATCTTGGTCTGCTGCTTCACGCTCCCGCCACCGCCGGTGCCGTCCACCAGACGAACCAGGGGCAGGCGCAGCTCGCGGGCGGCCCGCTCGGCCCAGCCCATCTTGTTGCCCATGGCCCCGTCGGCGGCGCCGCCGCGCACGGTGAAGTCGTCGCCGCCCACCACCACCGGACGATCCTGCAGCATGCCGCGCCCGCACACGAAGTTGGAGGGCCGGAAGCCCACCAGGCGTCCTTCGTCGTCGTACTCGCCGAAGCCCGCCAGGCTGCCGATCTCCCGGAAGCTGTCGGGATCGAGCAGGCGGTCCAGCCGCTCCCGCACCGTGAGGCGTCCGGCGGCGTGGGCGCGGGCGACGCGCTCCTCGCCCCCCATCTGGCGCGCCAGGGCGCGTCGGTGCTCCAGCTCCTCGAGCTCGGGCTTCCAGGACATCCGGCGCATGGTAGCCGAGGCTGGAGCTAGGATGGGGAGGTGCACGCGGGTGAAAGCGTCCTCGAGCTGCTGGTGGTCATCGCCGCCGCGGCGGTCGGAGCCGCGCTCTTCGAGCGCGCGCGGCTTCCGGCGATCGTGGGCTTCCTGCTCACCGGCGCCCTGGTGGGCCCGTACGGCCTGGGCCTCGTGCAGGACCCCGAGCAGGTGCGGCTGCTCGCCGAGTTCGGCGTGGCCTTCCTGCTGTTCGAGATCGGGCTCGAGCTGCCCGTGGACGAGCTGCGGCGCAGCTGGCGGACCGCGCTGGTCTCGGGCGCCCTGCAGGTCGTCCTGAGCGTCGCCGCGGTCGGCGCGCTGGGCGTGGCCATCGGGCTCCCGACCCCCGCCGCGGTGCTGGTCGGCATGCTCGTGGCGCTCTCGAGCACCGCCCTGGTCATGCGCGTGCTCGGCCAGCTCGACGAGGTGGACGCGCCCCACGGTCGCCTGGCCCTGGGCATCCTGCTCTTCCAGGACCTCTGCATCGTGCCCTTCCTGCTGGCGGTTCCGATCCTCTCCGGAGAGGTGCCCAGCGATCCGCTGCCTCTGGCCCGCGCGGTGGGAGAGGCCGTGGCCAAGCTCGTGGCGCTGTACGCCGTGGCGCGGTTCGCGCTGCCCTGGGTGCTGGAGCGGGTGGTGCGGCTGCGCTCCTCGGACGTCTTCAGCGTCTTCGCCTTCCTGCTCGCCATGGGCTCGGCGGTGGTGGCCGAGCTGGTGGGGCTGACCCTGGCGGTGGGCGCCTTCATCGCCGGCCTGGTGGTGAGCGCGTCGCCCTACGCGCGCCAGCTCTTCGCCGAGGTGGCGCCGCTGCGCGGGGTCCTGCTCGGGGTGTTCTTCACCGCCGTGGGCATGCTGCTCGATCCGCGGGCGGCCCTGGCCGCCTGGCCGGGCGTCGTCGGCTACGTGGTCGGGGTGGTCGTCTTCAAGGCGGCCCTGGTGGTGGCCCTGGTGGCGGGCGTGCTCCGCTTCGGCCTCACCACGGCGATTCGCACCGGGCTCAGCCTGGCCCAGACCGGCGAGTTCTCCTTCGTGCTGGCGGCCGCCGCCGCCGCCGCGGGCCTGCTCACGGGCGAGCTCGAGCAGGTCTTCGTCGCCGGCTCGATCCTCACCCTGGTGGCGACGCCCTTCCTCATCCGCGGCTCGGGGCCCGTGGCCCGCTGGGTCGGCGGCCTGGAGGGGGGGCCGGTCGAGGAACGCGAGACACGCCCGAGCGAGCACGTGGTGATCATCGGCTTCGGGCTCTCGGGGCGCACGGTGGCCCGGGTGCTGAAGGCGTCGGGCATCGCCTACACCGCCGTGGAGTCCAATCCCCAGACCGTGGCCGAGGCCCGGGCGGCGGGCGAGCCCGTGTTCTTCGGCGACGCCACCCGGCCGGTGGTGCTCGAGCACGCCGGCGTCTCCCGCGCCCGGCTCGTGATCGCCGCCACCAACGATCCCCAGTCGGCGCGGGAGGTGCTCTCGGTGGTCCGCTCGCTGGCCCCCGACGTCCGCATCGTGGTGCGCACCCGCTGGGTGCGGAACATCGACGCGCTCTTCGAGCTCGGCGCCAACGAGGTGGTGGCCGAGGAGTTCGAGGCCAGCCTCGACCTCTCCGCCCGGGCCCTGCGCACCTTCGACGTCCCGGACCCGGCCATCGCCCAGCTCTGCGCCGAGCTGCGCGACGAGGGCTACGAGCTGATCCGCGGTCCGCTGATCCTGCCCATCGACCCCTGGGTCTCGGAGATGCTCGAGGAGGTGTCGCCGGAGTGGATCGAGGTGCCCTCGGGAATCCATGCGCAGAGCACCATCGCCGGGCTGGGCATCCGCGCGCGCAGCGGCGCCAACGTCCTGGCGGTCCGGCGCGGCTCGACGACCACCGCGAATCCCGGCCCCGAGACCCGCCTCGAGGTGGGCGACGAGCTGCTCGTGCTGGCCGATGCCAAGCAGCTCACCCGCCTCCGGGCGCTGCTCGCGGACGCCACCGCCAGCGCATGAAGGCCCTCGTCCTCGACTTCGACGGCGTCATCTCCGACAGCGCCCCCGAGGCGTTCCAGGTGGCGCTCGAGACCTACCGCGACCTGGGTCCGGAGACGGCCCTCTCCGGCCAGGACCGGGACGCCCTCTACGCGGCCTTCGTGGAGATGATGCCCCTCGGCAACCGGGCGGAGGACTTCGGGGTGGAGCTGCGGGCGCTCGAGGCCGGGCGCGCGCTTCCGGACCAGGCCGCCTACGACGCCTTCAAGGCGGCGCAGCCGGCGGACTGGCTGCGCGCCTTCCACCGGCGCTTCTACAAGGTCCGGGACGCCTGGGCCCGCCGCGACCCGGCGGGCTGGCAGGCCGGCATGCGGCCCTACGCGGACTTCGTGGCGCTGCTGCGCGCCCGGGCCGGCGACGCCGAGCTGGCCATCGCCACCGCCAAGGATCGCCGCTCCGTGCGCCGGCTCCTGGAGATCTACGGCATCGACGATCTCTTCGCCGAGGACCGGGTGCTCGACAAGGAGGCGGGCGTCTCGAAGGCGGCGCACCTCGAGCAGCTCCGGGAGCGACTCGACCTGTCCTTCGACGCCATGACCTTCGTGGACGACAAGGTGAACCACCTGGACGGTGTCGCCCCGCTCGGCGTGCGCTGTGCCCTGGCGGCCTGGGGCTACAACGGCGCACGCGAGCACCGCCTGGCCCGGGAGCGGGGCTACCTGGTGTGTCACCTCGAGGACGTGGAGCAGCGACTGTTCGGCTACGCTCCCGCCAGGGGGAGATGATGAGCAGACGCGACGCGGGCCCCGACTTCTCGGATTGGTCGCCCACCGCCGGCGAGCCGCCGGCCGCGCCGCGCTCGTTCGGCGACCGCCTGCTCGGGGCCGTGCGCCTCGACGCCAGCGTCTACGAAGAGGTGGAGCACGATCCGGACGCCGTCGGGCAGGCCGCCGGCGTGGTGGCCCTGGCCGGCTTCGCCCAGGGGCTCGGCGCGCTCCAGGCCGCCGACGCGGGGATCGGGACGCTGTTCGCGGGCCTCTTCGCGAGCTTCTCCATGTGGATCATGGCCACGGCGATCATCTGGGCGGTGGGCGTGAAGATCTTCGAGCACACCTCCGACTTCGCGGAGATGCTCCGGACCCTGGGCTTCGCCTGGGCGCCCCAGATATTGCTGGTAGCCGGCCTGCTGCCCCTGGGCCCGCTCGGCGGGCTGCTCTGGATCGCCGTCTTCTGCCTGGTGCTGGCGGCCTTCGTGATCGCGGCGCGCCAGGCCCTGGACGTCACCACCGGCCGCGCCGTCCTCCTCTGCGCCCTGGCCGTGGTCCCCGCCGCCGTGCTCGGCACCCTGTTCGTCGGCGCCACGTTCCTCTAGGCGCGGAGCCAGCGCCAGGTGCCCATCAGGCTGGGCTCGAGACGCCAGTGGGCGCCGAGCACGCGGCGCCGCTCGCGTCCCTCGCAGCGTTCCTCGAGCCGGCGCAGGCGCAGGGTGGCCTCGTCGCGCTGGCCGCTGCGAGAGAGCAGCCGCGACAGGTCCAGGGCCACCGCCACGTTGGCGGGATCGAGCTCGGCTGCACGCCGCAGCAGGTGGATGGCCTCCGCGCGGCGCCGTCGGCCCCGGAAGTGGCGGCGACCCGCGCACAGCGCCGCCACGGCCGCGTCGGGGCGGCCGCGCTTGCGCTCCAGGGCGGCGACGGCGAGCCAGGCCTCGGGCTGGCGCGGCAGGTGCTCGCTGGCCTCGCGGTAGACCGCCAGGGCCCGGTCGGCCCGCTTCTCGCGCAGGTGCGTGCGGGCGACCCGCTGGAAGCTCTGCCAGGCGTCGAAGTGCTGTCCTGTGCGGGCGAGCAGCGGCGCGAGCTTGGCGTGCAGGTCGACGTTGTCGGGCTCCACCGCCAGCACGCGACGGAACAGCGCGATGGCCTGCCGACGCCGGTTGCGCACGCGTGCGCGGGCGGCGGCCTCGAGGATGCGCGCTCGGTCGTAGGGTCGGGGCATGGTCGCCCCCAGCATCGGTGCCTTTCGGCCCCAGCTGGGTGACGGTCGTCACCGGCGGGGCGGGCCGGATCCGCTACTCCTCTGGCCGACACCGAACGGGGGAGGGATCGCCATGCGCAGATTCGCCGGACTCGTGCCTGGACTCGTGCTGCCGCTGGCCGCGATGCTCGCGGCGCCGAATGCCTGGGGAGAACCCATCACACCGATGCCGGTCGCCGCGGAAGAGCCCGCCGAGGCGCGCGAGGCGGCCGTCGAGACCGAGCCGGCCGCCGTGAAGGAGGCCGCGCCCGCCGTGAAGGAGGCCCCGCCCGCCGAGCCGGCGACCGGGGCGGTGGAGACGGGCCACGTGGTCCGGGCCGCCATCACCAGCGAGGTGCTCGAGCGGGAGCCCGTCGACGCCCTGGCCGAGGTCGCCGCCGACCGCGAGCGGGTGTTCTTCTTCACCGACCTCCGCGACCTCACGGGCCACACGGTGCTCCACCGCTGGAGCCTCGAGGGCGAGGTGCTCGCCGAGGTGCCGTTCCGCGTGGGCGGGCCGCGCTGGCGCGTCTACTCCAGCAAGAACCTGCGTCCGGACTGGGTGGGCGCATGGACGGTGAGCGTGGTGGATGCGGAGAGCGGCGCGGTCCTGCGCGAGGCGTCCTTCACGACGGTCCCCGGCGCGCTGCCGCCGGAGACCGCGGGCGCGCCCGAGGAGGCATCCCCGCCGGCCGCAGCCATGCCCTAGAAGGGGAGATTCGTCACCCGGGGGAGGGGCCCCTCGTCACCCGCCAACCTTGTCCAGGTGACCGCGGCCGGGGACGAAGTTCATCTCCAGCCGGATGCCGTCGGGGTCCTCGAACAGGATCGAGTAGTAGCCGGGGGCGAAGGCGTCCTCCTGGGGCTCGTGCACGATCACGGCGTCGGTCTCGCGGCGAAGGAAGTCGTGGAGCGCGTCCACGTCCTCGCGAGTCCGCGCGCGGAAGCAGACGTGGTGGAGCCCGACGCGCTCCTGCACGAATCGCTCGCCCTCGTACCCCGGGCCGCAGCTCCGGACGCCGAACGCCGTCCGACCGCCGATGCAGTAGTACATGCCCTCGGTGTCGATCAGGGCCTTCAGCCCGAGCTCCGGGAGCAGCCTGCCGTAGAACGCGCGAGCGCGGGAGAAGTCGCTCGTGGTGAGCATGACGTGGGCGATGCCGTTGATCTCCATGGCATCTGCCTGGGCCGGGCATCACGGGATGGCTCGGGGCCGGATGTCGCCGCGGAGCTCCTCGACCCGGGCGGACGCCGGTACGGCCGGCGCGCTGGGGGCCTCCCGGCGCAGCCGGATGCGGCGATCGTCCCGGTCCGAGAGGTCGATCGCGGGCGCCGGGTCGGCGGCGGCGTCCCTCCCGGCAGATTCCGGGCTTCCCGGAAGCCACGCGCGGACCAGCGACGACCGCACCGCGTCGCTGCGGGTCGCGGGGGCGGGGGCGACCGCCTCCCCGCCCGGTTGTGCGGCGAGCGGGGAGGCGTCGGCCGGCGGAACCACCAGGAGCCACGGGATGGCGAGCCATGCGCGGGTCACCATGCAGGGGAAGTGGCCGCGAGCGCCCCGCGCGTGGCGCCGCCTTCGCAAGTGCCCGTCCCGTCAATGGATTGACGCCGCCGGCGGGCGCCCTACCCTCGCGGGCGGAGGTTGTCGCCCATGGATCTGAGCTTCCGGATGCACGCCGAGCGGACGCCGAACCCCAACAGCATCAAGTGGGTCCTCGGCGAGCCCCTGCTCGAGGCCGGCCGCAGCGCGAGCTTCGAGACGCCCGTGGGGGCGGAGGTCTCGCCCCTGGCGGCGCGGCTGTTCGCCGTGCGCGGCATCCGCGGCGTCTTCGCGGCCGGCAACTTCGTGACGGTCACCAAGGACGACGACCTGGACTGGCAGGAGATCGCCCAGGAGCTCGTCGACGCCATCAAGGATCACGTCGGCTCGGGCGAGCCTGCCCTGGGCCCCGCGTTCGTGGCGCCCGAGGCGGGGCCGTCGGATGGCGTGGAGCAGCGTATCCGGCAGATCATCGACGAGGAGATCCGGCCCGCGGTGGCGATGGACGGCGGAGACATCGTCTTCGCGGGCTTCGAGGCCGGCCGCGTGGAGCTCTACCTGCAGGGTGCCTGTGCCGGCTGTCCGAGCTCCACCGCGACGCTCAAGTTCGGGATCGAGGCGCGGCTTCGCGAAGCCGTGCCCGAGGTGCTCGAGGTGGTTGCGCTGTAGGTCGACGGCGGGCGGCGCCTACCCCCCCGACGCCCGCCACAGTGGAGGAGCCGAAGCGGAGTGCGACGGGGGGAGCGCCTCAAGTTCGACTCGCGTCTCGTCCAGGGCTGGCGGAGGGGCCAACACCGGCGCCGCCGACTGACGCGCCGGGGCCGCTGGACCCTCGCCGGTGGCGCCTTCCTGGCGGCGTCGCTGGCCGCCGTGTTCCTGGACGACGGCGCCGTGGAGTCACCGGATCCCCACGCGACGACCCTTCCGCCCGTCGCGGGACGCCCGCCCCCGCCCGCGGCGCTCCCCGCCGGTCTCGTCGATACGGTGCTGCGTCAGCTCCCGGTGGGCGAGCAGGCCCTCGCCCAGCCGGTGATGCGGGCGGCGCCGGATCCGTCCGGGGCAGGCGAGGACGCCGGTGCCCCGCGCCATCTGGTCTCGACGATCCAGGTCGAGGCGGGTCTCGGGCGTTCGCCGTATCCGGTGCGGGTCGACTACAGCCTCGACCGGGAGCTCTCCCACCGCGTCTTCAAGATCCTGTCCCGCGGCCGCGTGGCCCTCGGGCACGTGATCGTGCTCGACCCGGCCAGCTCGCGGGTGCTCGCGTACGCGTCGACGGATCCGGAGCGCTTCCCGCCCACCCGCGCCTATCCGGCGGCCTCGCTCATCAAGGTGGTGACCGCGGCCGCGGCCCTCGACGCCGATCCCGAGGTGGCGTCCCGGCCCTGCCACTTCGTCGGCAACCCCTACCGCCTGACGCGCTCCCGCCTGGACCCGCCGAAGCGCGGCCGCGAGACGACCCTGCGGCGAGCGCTGGCCATGTCCAACAACCAGTGCTTCGCGCAGCTCGCGGTCCACACCGTGGGCAGCGGCGGCATGCTCGCCGCCATCGACCGCTTCGGGCTGCGCGAGGTGCCGGCGCCCGTCCACGCGGCGGGCCAGGTGGATCCCGGCGAGGACGCCCTCGACCTGGGGCGGCTCGGGAGCGGTCTGGACGGCACCCGCATCACGCCGCTGCACGCGGCCCGCCTGGCGGCCACCCTCGCCGACGGGGTGCTGCGGGAGCCCACCTGGGTGGAGCGCATCACCGGGCCCGACGGGCGGGTCGTGCCCCTGCCGGCGCCGCGCGCGCCGCGGCAGGTGCTCACCCCGGACCTGGCCGCGCGCCTGCGCGAGATGCTGGTGGACACCACCCGGCGCGGCACCGCGCGGCGCGCCTTCCGGGATCGTCGCGGGCGCCCCCTGCTCGGCGAGGTGCGCGTCGCCGGCAAGACCGGGAGCCTCTCGGGCCGGGATCCCGACGGTCGCTACGAGTGGTTCATCGGGCTCGCGCCCGCGGAGGCGCCCACGATCGCGGTAGCCACGCTGCTCGTCCAGGGTGATCTCTGGTGGCGGAACGCCTCGCAGATCGCGGCGGAGGTGCTCGAGGAGATCCTGTGCACCGACGGCCCGCGGAGCTGCGACGCGGCGCGGGCCGCGCGCTGGCGGGGCGGGGTGGGCGGCTCCGCTTCCTAGCGCCGGCGGCTCCTGCCGCGCCGCCGCGGGGGCTCGATGCGATCCGGGCCCAGCGCGATCCCCGCGCTCTCGGCCATGGCCCGCGCCAGGGCCCGGGCCTCGTCCCGCGACGGCAGCCGACCCCCGGCGTAGTGGCGCCGGCTCCAGGGCGAGCCGTCGCTGCGCCGGCGGCCGCGGGCGTCGTCGATCTCGAGGGCGATGTTCCAGTAGAGCTGCTGCCCGTACTGGGTGCCCCGACGGACGGCGATGCGGGAGACCTCCCCGGCGCGCCAGGTGCGGGTGCGGCCGATCGCGAAGGGGCCCCGGGTCACGTGGATGACGCCGGGCTCCGTGCGCACCCGCGTGGCGCCGAACCAGTGCACGAAGGCGGCGAGGCCCGCGGGGAAGGTGACGCCGAACAGCACGAGCTGCAGGAAGAAGGGGGCGCCCCGCTCGACGGCCAGCACGCTCCCCGCGGCGAAGGCCGCCGCCACCGCCGTCAGGCTGGTCGCCACGCCGGGGTTGCGGGCCGGCCCGAACCAGAAGGCGTAGCCGGCGCGCCAGGGCCGGACCTGGATCCTGGAGTCGGGAAGCGCGCCGTCGCCGGTGGGGGAGGCCACCACCTCCGGCAGGGCGTCGTCGTCCCCGTCCACGTCCGGCGAGCTCTCGGCGGTCCTGAAGACGGGGACCTCGAACTGGGCGTGGTAGTCGACTCCGGGAACGGCGGCCCCCGCGGTCAGCCGCCAGAGGATCTCGTCGTCGCGGTCCCAGTCCCGGCTCGGGGCGCAGTCGTACGGGATCGTGAAGCCCACCGGAACGGCGCTGCCGGTCGGCCCGAGGGAGAACCGCTCGCGCGGAACCCGTCGCTCCTGCTGCCACTGCAGACTCTCGTGGGTGTTGCGGTCGTCGCCGGAGCCGCTGGTGTAGCGGTGGACGCACTCGAGCCGGAAGGCCATGCCCGACCGGGCCTCCAGGGGGACGTTCAGGTGCAGCCGCCCTTCGAGGCGCCCGCCGACCACGCCGGGGAAGGTCTTGAGCTCCAGGGTCGACACCCCGAAGCGTCGCCAGCGCAGTGTGGCGCGGATCGCCCAGACGAGCAGCAGGGCGCCGACCGCCGGGAAGAGCATCGCGACCCACATCCAGGGCTCGCCCTGCTTCGCGGCCTGACGTGGGACGAACCAGGCCACGGGCGTCGAGATGCCGTTCCAGACCAGCGCGAAGAACCAGATCGCCACCACGCCGGCGCCGCCCTGGCAGGAGACGCGGCCGTCGGCCCACAGGGGCCGCCACCTCCAGGGCTCGTCGGGATGGGCGGCCCGCAGCGCGGCTGCGGCGCGGGCGGTGCGGCGGGCGTGGAGGCCGGCCACCACGAGGCCCACGCCGACGAGCACGAAGAGGCCGCCCACCAGCAGTCCCACGACGAGCGCTTCGCGGTCGCCGCCGTGCAAGGACTTCTGCACCACCCCGAAGGCGGCGCCCGCCCCGGCCAGGGCGAAAAGGGCGCCGAAGCCGATCAGGAACCTCGCTCCGGTGCCTGCGCGGGTGGTGGCGTCGGGTCTCACGTCCGCACGCTTCGGCAGGACCCGGACGAATGTGTAGCTCCGGGCAGCCGGCGCTCAGCCTGCGGCCTCCAGGGCCTCCTCCAGGCGGTCGTTGCCCCAGAAGAGCTCGGCCTCCCCGGAGGCGGCGTCGGGGACGACGAAGGAGGGGGCGCCGAAGACCCCCAGCGCCGTCGCCCGCTCCGTGCGCGTGCGCAGCGCCAGCCTGATCTCGGGCGACTCGGAGCGCGCGAGCAGGGCCGGGGCGTCCCGCCCCAGGTCGGTCAGGATCTCGGCCAATACCTCCGCCCGGCCCACGTCGCGGTCCTCGCCGAAGTTGGCCCGGTAGACGGCCGGGGCGAACGCCTCGCACCAGCCCTCGGCGGCGGCCACGCAGGCCACGCGCGCCGCCCGCAGGCCGTTGCGCGGAAACACCGAGGGGCGTCGGAAGGGAAGGCCGAGCCGGTCGCAGATCCGCTCCAGGTCGCGCCACATGTAGCGGCCCTTCGCCGGGTAGAGGTTGAAGGGCGAGTCGTCCCAGCCCTGCGCCCGGAAGATCGGTCCCAGCAGGAACGGGCTCCAGGCGAGGGACACGCCCCGCGTTGCGGCGAGGGCGTGCACCCGCGCCACGGCCGGGTAGGAGTAGGTGCTCGCGAACTCGAACCAGACCTCGAGGGTCGGGAGGGTCATGGCCCGAGGTCCATCTCCCGGGTCTCGAAGGCCGCCTCTGCGTAGTCGATCCCCGGACGCTGCATGCGGCCGTCGATGCAGTCGACCGCGGTGCAGGACCTCACCCGCTCTCCGGGGCGGGGAGCTCGCGCTCCAGCCGCTCCATCACCGCGGCCACGTCGTCGGCGCGCAGGCGGTGCTTGGTCTCTGCGTAGGACGCGGCGTCGAGCTGCCGCAGGGGCGCGACCTCCCGGAGCGCCAGGTCGAGCACTGCGTCGGGGTCGGCCGCCACCCCGTGGATCACCCCCCGGGCCAGCGCCTCCCGCGGCGTCCAGGCGCGGGCGTGGAGCAGGCTCTGCACGTGGGTCGTGTTCGGCAGGGCGCTGCGCGCGATCAGGGCCATCCAGCTCGGGACCGCCAGTCCGATGACCACCTCGTTGAACTGCAGCCGGTAGTCGCCCTCGACGAAGAACCGGAGGTCGCAGGCGCAGGCCAGCCCGGCCCCCCCGGCGATGGCGTGTCCGGTGCAGGCGGCGACCGTCGGTCGCGGGAAGGTGAACACCCGCAGCAGCGCCCGGGCGAAGCGGCGGATCACGTCGTTCAGGGCGGTGGGCTCCAGGGTGGGCAGGACCTTCACGTTGAGGCCCGCGGAGAAGAAGCCCGGTCGCCCGCTGAGGACCACGGCCTCCACCGCGTCCTTCTCCGCCTGGTCGAGCACCGACTCCAGGGCCTCGAAGAAGCCGCGGTCCATGGCGTTGGCCTTGCCGTCGTCGAGCACGATCCGCGCCAGGCCGTCCTCGGCCTGGTAGTGGATGCGGTCGCTCATCGGCTGGCCTCCGCCGTCGGCGCGAATACCTGGAAGCTCTGGCGCGACAGGAACTCGTGCTGCTCCTGGAGTGCGTAGCCGGCGGCCGCGAGCTCGCTGCGGATGTCCTCCGGCGGGGTGTAGTGTCCGAACCAGCGCGCGAACCAGCTCCGGCCGTCGAAGTCGACCACCGCCAGCCGGCCGTCCGGTGCGAACGCGCTGCGCAGGCGCCGGAAATAGGTCTCGCGGTCCGGCAGGTGGTGGTAGGTGTTGCAGGTGAAGACCAGGTCGATCTGGCCCTCGGGCAGCCCGGCGTCCTCCGCCAGGGCCTGCACCGTGCGGAGGTTCGCCACGCCCTCCTCCGCCGCGCGCGTGTCGAGGGCCGCGAGCATGTCGGCATCGATGTCCACGGCGTAGACGACGCCCTCGGCGCCGGCGGCCTCCGCCAGGTCGAAGGTGAAGTAGCCGCCGCCGGCGCCCAGGTCGGCGACCCGGCTGCCCGGCGCGATGGCCAGGGCCTCGATCACGGCCTCGGGCTGCTGCCAGCCATCGCGGCCGAAGCCCGCGTAGGCGAGGCGTTTGAGGCTGGAGCAGCCGAGGGAGGCCGTCAGGGTCAGGACGGCCAGGACCGCCAGGGTCCGTCTCCCGGAATGTGTGAAGCGTGTGGAGTCCACGAGAACTTCTCCCACGCCTTCCCCCAAGAGCGACCCGGCCGCGCGTCAGGGTATCACGAAGGAAACAGGACGCTCAGGCTCTCGCGGTTGTGGATCCGGCGGATGGCTTCGGAGAACAGTGGTGCCACCGACACCACCTCGACGCGCGGCGAGAGCTCGACGGGCTGGTTCTCGACCGAGTCGGTGACGAGCAGGCGCTCGATCGGACTGTCGTCGATCCGCTGCATGGAGCCTTCGGTGAAGACGCCGTGGGTGACCGCGGCGTACACCGCCCGGGCGCCCCGCTGGACCAGGGCCTCGGCGGCCTTGGCCAGGGTGCCGCCCGACAGCGTGAAGTCGTCGACGATGATGGCCGTGCGGCCATCCACCTCGCCGATGATCTCCATGACGTCCACCTGCTCGGCGTGGCTGCGCCGCTCCTTGTCTGCGATCGCCAGGGAGGCGCCCAGGAAGCGGGCGTACTTGCGGGCCTGCTTGGCGAAGCCGGCGTCCGGAGAGACCACGATGGGGTTCTCGAGCTTCTTCTGCAAGATGGCCCGACACAGGGTCGGCAGGGCGTAGAGGTCGTCCACCGGCACCCGGAAGAAGCCCTGGATCTGGGGCGCGTGCAGATCCATCGTGACCACGCGGTCGGCGCCCGCCGCCTCGATGGCGTCCGCGCAGACCCGGGCGCGGATCGAGACGCGAGGCTCGTCCTTCTTGTCGCCCTTGGCGTAGCTGAAGTAGGGCATCACCACGGTCACGGACTCGGCGCTGGCGCGCTTCAGCGCGTCGATCCAGAAGAGCAGCTCCACGAAGTTGTCGTTGGTGGGGAAGACCGTGGACTGCACCAGGTAGGCCCGCCGGCCGCGGACGTTCTCGAGGACCCGCACGAAGAGGTTGCCCTCGGAGAAGCGCAGCACCTCTCCGCGACCGGGCTCGATCTTCAGGCAATCGGCGATGCGGGCGGTGAGCCGGGGACTCCCGCTGCCGCCGAACAGGAGCAGGTCGTCGGCCATCAGACCAGGGTCTCCGCGAAGTCGGCGACGGCGTCGACGAGGGCTTCCAGCGCCTCGGCGTCGGTGGTGCCGGACCGCTTCGGGACCCGGAAGGAGTGGTCGCCGCCCTCCACCACGTGGAGGGAGGCGCCGGGCAGCGCGGCGAGCCGCGGCTCGAGCAGCCCGAGATCGGCGAGGCCGTCGCGGGTGCCCTGCACGAAGAGCATCGGAACGCGGACCTCGGCGAGGTGGTCGGCCCGCTCGGTGGAGGGCTTGCCGGCCGCATGGAGCGGGAAGCCCAGGAACACCAGGCCCCGCACGCCGGGCAGGGGGGCCTCCGCACAGGCCAGGGAGGTCATGCGACCGCCCATGGACTTGCCGCCGGCGAGCAGCGGCAGGCCGCCGGCGCGCTTGGCCGCGGCGTCGACGGCGGCGCGCACGCTGGCGAGCAGGCGCGCCCTGCCGTCGGGCCGCCGGCTGCCCCGCTCCATGTACGGGAACTGGTGGCGGAAGGTCGCGATCCGGCGGCTGGCCAGTTGCTCCGCGACGGCCTCCATGAACGGATGCTCCATCCCCGCACCGGCGCCGTGGGCGAGCACCAGGGCGGCGCGGGCGCCCCGGGGACGCCGCCAGAGCGCCGAGACGGTTCCGTCGGTCCCGGGAATCCCGAGGCGCAGGCGCTCCGCGGGCGTGGAGGCGGCCATCGCCCCGGACGATACCACGTCGTTCCGAGCCGGAGCGCCGTCCCCGCGGATTCCGCGAGCGGACCCGGGGTGCTTTCGCGCTCCCTGCGTCCCCGTGGACGCGCAGGTCGGGTGCGGCGCGCCGCTCCGCGCAACCGCCCCGGCGCCCGGGCGCAACCGTCGCTCCGGCGCCGGGTTGGATCGACCGACAACCACGGGGAACGAGGGGACCCTGCGGGAGGAGCCGAGATGAAGACGGCAGGAGTTCTCGCCGTGGCCCTGAGCGCGGGGCTGCTCGCGGCCGGTGCCGCATCCGCCGATGCGGAGGAGCGCCTGGACAAGCGGGGTGACCGCATCGAGGATCGCCTCGACGCCCGAGGCGACCGCATCGAGGAGCGTCGCGACCGCCGCGGGGACCGCATCGACGAGCGTCTGGACCGCCGGGGCCAGCGCAAGGAAGAGCGGCTCGACGCCCGGGGCGATCGCATCGACGCGCGCCTCGACCGCCGGGCCGACCGGGCTGCTGCGCGGGGCAACGAGCGCCGAGCCGAGCGGCTGGACGCCCGGGGCGACCGCATCGACGAGCGCTTCGACGCGCGGGGCGAGCGGATCGAGGAGCGTCTCGATGCCCGGGGCGACCGCATCGACGCCCGCAAGGACCGCCGTGGCGAGCGCGCCAACGAGCGCCTGGACGCGCGCGGCGACCGCATCGACGAGCGCCTCGACGCGCGCGGCGATCGCATCGACGAGCGCCTGGACGCGCGCGCCGACCGCGTGGCCGACTGATTCCCGACCCGCGAGGGGGCCGGCGGCCGGGGCGCGCCCCCGGCCGCCGGACCTAGGGCCGGTCGAACTCCCAGCGCAGGTAGTTCTCGAGGTCGGTCGCCGCCGACTCGGCGCACTCGCGCACCACCTCGTTCGCGGCGTACAGACCGTTCTCCACCAGGCGCCGGACCCGTCGCTGGTCGAGGTTGCCGAAGCGCCGCGCGAGGTGTGCGAAGCCCAGCAGCGCGCTGCCCCGCACCTCGGCGTTGCGGTGGCGGGCGAGCCGCACGCAGCAGGTCTCCGCCCAGCGCCGGTCCCGTGCCTGCTCGGCCAGCTCGACGATGGCGTCCCGCAGCGCGAAGGGGTCGTCGCGCTCGAGGGCCGCCTCGAAGCGGCGGCCGAGTGCCTCGTCGGGGCTCGGGCCCTGGCCTTGCGTCCGGGTCGACACGATCAGACGGCCTCCGCGACCGCGGGGAGCGGCCTTGCGGGGCGCAGTAGAACACGTTTCAATCCGGGGGACGGGCCGCGGCCCGCGAGCCCCCCGGAGGCCCGTGACTTCAGTCCTCGACGATCGAGATCGCCTGCTTGGGGCAGAGACGGACGGCTTCCTCCACCTTGGCGCGCATGCCTTCGGCCGGCTGCTCCTGCAGGATGGTGAGCGTGTCGTCCTCTTCCACGCGGAAGATCTCGGGGGCCACGCCCATACACACGGCGTTGGCCTCGCACAGATCCCAGTCGACGACGATCTTCATGGTGACGGGCACTCCCTCGGCTTGGCGTCCACGGGCGCATTCTGGCCCAGCGGGTCGGCGGAGCGCGTAACGTATCACGGCTCGCACCCCTGCGGAACGGATGGAGACCAATAGCATGCACGTCGATCTCGCTCCTGAGCAGCAGGCGTTTCGCGACGAGCTCCGCGAGTACTTCGACCGCCTCATGACGCCCGCGCTGGTGGAAGAGCTCCAGGCCGGTGGGGAGGGAGGAGGCCCCCGCTACCGGGAGGCCTTGAAGCAGATGGGTCGGGACCGGCTGCTGGGGGTGGGCTGGCCCGAGGAGTACGGGGGCCGGGGCATGGGCCCCGTGGAGCAGTTCCTCTACTCCGACGAGATCCAGCGCGCCGGCTTCCCGCTCCCCTTCCTGACGCTCAATACGGTCGGTCCGACCCTCATGCACTTCGGGACCGACGCCCAGCGCCAGGAGTTCCTGCCCCGTATCATGGCGGGCGAGGTCCACTTCGCCATCGGCTACTCGGAGCCGAGTGCGGGCACGGACCTGGCCTCGCTCACCACCCGCGCGGTGCGCGCCGGCGACGAGTGGGTGATCAGCGGCCAGAAGATCTGGACGAGCCTGGCGGACTACGCCGACTACATCTGGCTGGCGGCGCGCACCGACCCCGACGCCAAGAAGCACCGCGGGATCTCCATCTTCATCGTGCCCACCACCGCCGAGGGCTTCAAGTGCACGCCCATCTGGACCATGAGCGGTGTGCGCACCAACGCAACCTACTACGACGACGTGCGCATCCCCGCGGAGTACCTGGTGGGTGGCGAGAACCAGGGCTGGAGCCTGATCACCAACCAGCTCAACCACGAGCGCGTCTCGCTCTCGAACGTGGGCCCCTGCGAGCGGCTGTACAAGGAGGTGCTGGCGTGGGCCCAGGAGACCGTGCTCGCCGACGGCCGCCGCGTGGTGGACCAGCCCTGGGTGCAGCTCAGCCTGGCCCGCTACAAGGCCCACGTGGACGCCCTGCGCCTGATGAACTGGAAGCAGGCCTGGTCGCTCACCCGGGGCAACCTGCACCCGGCGGCGTCCTCGGCCGTCAAGGTCTTCGGCAGCGAGTTCTACGTCCAGGGCTACAACTGGCTGCTCGAGGTGCTCGGCGCGCGCGGACCGCTCAAGCGGGGCTCTCCGGAGGCCGTGCTCCGCGGTCAGATCGAGATGCGGTACCTCTCGTCGCTGATCCTCACCTTCGGAGGCGGCACCAACGAGGTGCAGCGGGACATCATCGCCATGGCGGGGCTCCAGCTCCCCCACTACAAGAACTGAGGCCCCGATGGACTTCTCGTACAGCGAAGAGCAGGAAGCCCTGCGCGAGGTGGCGCGCAAGATCTTCGTCGACCTGGCGACCCACGAGCGGATCGGCGAGATCGAGGCCGGCGACGAGTACTTCGATCGCGCCCTGTGGGCGGAGCTCGCCAAGGCCAACCTGCTGGGCGCGTCGCTGCCGGAGGCCGTCGGCGGCAGCGGCTACGGCTTCTTCGAGCTGTGCCTGCTCCTGCAGGAGCAGGGCCGCTGCGTGGCGCCGGTCCCCCTCTACGGAACCCTGCTGGCCGCGGACGCCCTCGCGCGCTTCGGCAGCGCCGAGCAGCAGCAGCGCTGGCTCCCGGGCGTGGTTTCCGGCGACCGGGTGCTGGCCCAGGCCGTCCAGGACGACGGCGGCCTCGACCCGAGCCGGCCCCTCGCCCAGGCCCGTCCCGACGGCGCGGGCTGGCGCCTCGAAGGAACGAAGGTGCTGGTGTCCGGGGCGGGTCTCGCCGAGCGGCTGCTCGTCACCGCGCGCACGCCCGACGGCACCGGCGCCTTCCTGGTGGATCCCGCCGCGCCCGGGGTCTCGCTCTCGCGCCAGCTGGGCACGAGCCGGGAGCCCGTATGGTGGGTCGCGCTGGACGGGGCCGGGGTGGCCGCCGCCGACGCCCTGCCCGCCGCCGACGCCGCCTGGATCGCGGACCGCGCCGTCACCGGGCTCTGCGCGATCCAGCTCGGTGTCTCGGAGCGGGCGCTCGAGATGACCGCCGAGTACGGTCGCACCCGCGAGCAGTTCGACCGGCCCATCGGGAGCTTCCAGGCCTTCCACCAGCGGGCCGGCGACGCCTTCATGAACCTCGAGGTCATGCGGCTCGTGCTCTGGCAGGCCGCCAGCCGCCTCTCCCGCGGCGTCGACGTCGAGCAGAGCGTGGATGTGGCGAAGTTCTGGGCGTGCGAGGCGGGCCAGTTCGTGGGCTATGCCGCGCAGCACCTCCACGGCGGTATCGGCATGGACGTGGACTACCCGCTGCACCGCTACTACATGTGGGCGAAGCAGCTCGAGCTCTCCCTGGGCTCGGCGAACCGGGCCCTGGCCCGCATCGGCGCGGCCGAGGCCGCCCGGGCGGTGACGCCCGGCTAGGGGTTTCGGGCCCGGTCGGTCCAGGGTTTCCCCGCCTCCCCTCCACCGGACCGCTGCGCTAGCGTGGGGGCGGAGGCACACCTTGGGGCCCTCCCGCGCGCCGCTGCTTCCGGAAGACCTCCTCCGCATCTTCGTGCGGAATACACCCGCGGCCGTTGCGATGTTCGATCGCGACCTGCGCTACCTGCTCCACAGCGACCGCTGGTGCAGGGACTACAGCCTGGTCGAGCGGGACCTGCGCGGCCGCCATCACTACGAGGTCTTCCCGGAGATTCCGGAGCGCTGGAAGGAGATCCACCGGCGCGTGCTCTCGGGTCGGGTGGAGCGAGCCGTCGAGGACCGCTTCGAACGCGCCGACGGCAGCACCGACTGGGTGAACTGGGAGTGTCACCCCTGGTGGGATGCGCGCGGCGAGGTCGGCGGCCTGATCATGTTCACCGAGGTGGTGACGGATCGGGTCCGCAGCCGACACGAGCGCGCGCAGCTCGAGGAGCGGATGCGCAACGCGCTGCGACTGGAAAGCCTCGGAGTGCTGGCCGGTGGCGTCGCCCACGACTTCAACAACCTGCTGGTGGGCATCCTCGGAAACGCGAGCCTCGCCCTCGAGCAGATGACGGAGGACGCGGCGGCGGCGGCCGAATCCATCCGGGAGGTGGAGCGGGCGGCGGAGCGCGCCGCCGACATGACCCGGCAGCTCCTCGCCTTCGCCGGACGGGGCGCGGTCGAGACCGCGCCCGTCGATCTGAACGCGCTGGTCGAGGAGACCTTGCGGCTCGTGGCGCCGTCCTTCGGCGCCGGCGTCGAGGTACGCGTCGACCTGGCTCCGGACGTCCCGGTGATCCGCGGCGACCGCACGCTGCTCGGTCAGGTGGTCATGAACCTGCTCACGAACGCCAGCGATGCCCTCGGAGGAGGCGGGCGGATCGACGTGCGGACGTCCCAGGCACTTCGGGTGCCGGAAGACCTCCCGTGGGTGCGCCCGCCGGACTCGGGTGGCCCCTTCGTCCTGCTGGAGGTGCGGGACCAGGGCTGTGGCATGGACACGGCCACCGTCCGTCGTGTCTTCGACCCGTTCTTCACCACGAAGTCGGCCGGGCGCGGCCTGGGCCTCGCCGCCGCCCTCGGTACGGTGAACGTCCACAGCGGGGGCATCCAGCTCTGGAGCGAGCCCGGCCGGGGCACCACCTTCCGCATGGTGCTGCCCGCCGACCCGGGCCCCGCGGAGGCGCGCGTCGATCCCCCGAAGCGTTCCGGCCCCGACCTGGGGGATGCCACGGTGCTGGTGGTGGACGACGAGCGCCTCGTCCGGGGTCTCGTCCGCCAGGCGCTCGAGTCCGCCGGGTTCCGCGTCTGCGAGGCCGACCGCGGCGACTCGGCCCTGAAGGGGCTGCGGGAGGGGCGGTTCGAGCCGGACGTCGTCCTGCTGGACGTCACCATGCCCGGGCTCTCGGGAGCCGAGGTCCTGGCGGAGCTCCGCGGGCAGGGGTCGCGGCTGCCGGTGGTGCTGATGAGCGGCTACACGGCAGACGAGATCCTCCGGACCCTCCCGGAGCCGGCCGCCACGGGGCTGCTCGAGAAGCCCTTCCGCCCCCGGGACGTCGTCGCCGCGATCCAGCAGGCCCTGGACAACGCCTGATCGAGTCAGCCGTCGCCGTCGCGGATCACCCGCTCGGCGGCGGCGCGCATCTCGTCGACGACCCATCCCTGGGGGTGGAGGCCGCCGCACCAGCCCACCAGACACGAGAACCACACGTGCTGGAGGAGGCTCGCGATGCGGTCCTCCTCATCGGTGGGCGGGCCGGCCGCGTCGGCCCCGCCGGCGCCGCGCAGGGCCAGGATGATCAGGCGGGTCATGCGGTGGTGGAAGCCGGCCACCTTCTCCGCCAGGTCCGGGTCGCCCGACGTCGTCGCACGCAGCACGGCGCGCGCCAGGTTGGGACGTCGGGTGAGGCCGCGGGTGGCGGTGGCGAAGAAGGCGGTCACCCGCTCCCGGGCGTTCTCGCCGCGGGGCGGCCGCGCCTGCACCCGCCGCTCCAGCTCCTCGGTCTCCCGGGCCAGGGCGGCGATCAGCAGGTCCTCCTTGCTGCGGAAGCGGCGGTAGAGGGTGCCGAGGGCGACGCCCGCCTGATCCGCCACCTCCCGCAGGCGCACCGCCTCGAAGCCGCCGCGCTCGGCGAGCTCCACGGCCGTCTCGACGATGCGGCGGGAACGCTCCTCCACGCCCATGATTGAAACATGTTTCACTTGGGGGGGCCAGCCGGCCCCGGGGCCTACTTCTTGAGCTCCCGCTTCAGGATCTTGCCCGTGGGGCCCTTGGGCAGGCTGTCCAGGAACTCGATCACCCGGGGATACTTGTACGCGGCCAGCCGTCCCCGACACCACAGGATCAGCTCGTCGGCGGTGACGCTCCGGCCCTCGGCGAGGGCCACGATGGCCTTCACCTCCTCCCCGTGGCTCTCGTGGTCGACGCCGATCACCGCGGCCTCCACCACGGCCTCGTGCTCGTAGAGCACCTCCTCGACCTCGCGCGGATATACGTTGAAGCCGCCTCGCAGGATCATGTCCTTCTTGCGATCCACGATCGTGTAGCATCCGTCACCGTCGCGGACCCCGATGTCCCCGGAGTGGAACCAGCCCTTGCGCAGGGTCTCGGCGTTGGCTTCAGGTCGCTTCCAGTAGCCCTTCATGACGTTGTGGCCGCGGATGCAGATCTCGCCGGGCCGACCGTCGGGGACCTCCCGGTCGTTCTCGTCGAGGATGGCCATCTCGACGCCCCACACCGGGTAGCCGATGGAGCCCACCTTCCGCGCCCGGTCCAGCATGTTGAAGCTCGCCACCGGCGAGGTCTCGGAGAGGCCGTAGCCCTCGAGGATCGGCACGCCGTAGCGCTCCTCGAAGGCCTTCATCACCTCCACGGGCATCGGGGCGCCGCCGCACATGCAGTACTTGAGCGACGACAGGTCGTAGCGCTCGCCGCCCTCGTGGTGGAGGAGCGCGAAGTACATGGTGGGCACCCCCGCGAACAGGGTCACCCGGTCGCGCTGCATGATCTCGAAGGCCTCGGCCGGGCCGAAGCGGGTGAGCAGCGTGAAGGTCCCGCCGGCCGCGAGGGTGGCGTTCTGGATGCAGGTCTGGCCGAAGGAGTGGAAGAGGGGCAGGGTGGCCAGGGCCACGTGCTCGGGGTCGACGGGGATGAGCCGCGGCACCACCACGGCGCAGTTCATCATCAGGTTCGCGTGGGTCAGCTCGGCGCCCTTGGGCTTGCCCGTGGTGCCCGAGGTGTAGAGGATCACCGCCGTGTCCTCGGCGCCGGTCGGCGTGAGCGCCTCCAGGGGCTCGTCCTGGGCCAGGTCCCAGATCGTCGGGCTCCCGCCACCCCCCGCCCAGATCAGCGGCACGCCCGCGGTCTCGGCGCCCTGGCGCGCGGGTGCCTCGAAGAAGGGGTGGGCGAAGAGCAGGACCGCCTCCGAGTCCTCGATGTGGTACGCGACCTCCGGGGCCGAGAGCAGGACGTTGAGGGGCACCACGGTGGCCCCGGCGTAGAGGATTCCGAAGTAGGCCATCGTGAAGTCCGGCACGTTCGGGATCATGATCGCGACCTTCTGGCCGGGCCGGATGCCCCGCGCGCGCAGGGCGGCGGCGATGCCCCGGGCCGCGCGGTCGAGCTGGCCGTAGGTCAGGGCGAGGTCGCCCGCCTTGAGCGCAGGGTGGTCGGGCCGCTCCGCGGCGCTGGCCTGCAGGATGGTTCCGAGGTTGAGACTCATGGGCGCGCCTCCCGTCCGGTGTCGCTCTCGGCGTGTTCCGTGTCGTCCCTGGCGTGTCGGGCGAGCATACCCCAGCGCGTCCGGGCCGAAGAATCCTCAGAGGGGCAGGTCGGCGCGGGTGAAGACCGGCTCGAGCTCGAGCCCGCGGGCGCGGAAGGCCTCCACGGCGCCCTCGCCCCGGTCCACCAGGCAGAGGATGCGCGCGACCTTGCCGCCGGCCTGCGCCACCGCGTCGACGGCCTCCAGGGTGGAGCCGCCCGTGGTCGTGGTGTCCTCCACGAGGGCCACGGTCTGCCCCGCCCGGAAGCCGCCCTCGATCTGGCGGCCCAGCCCGTGGGTCTTGGCCTGCTTGCGCACGAAGAAGCCGAGCAGCGGGGTGTCGGGATCGGCGGCGGCGGCGGCCAGCACGCCGCAGACCAGGGGCACCGCGCCGACGGCCATGCCGCCCACGGCGTCCACCGGCGGCCCGGCGCGCAGGCGCCCGTGGACCAGGGCGCCGGCGAGGGCCAGGCCCCGGGGCCGCATCAGGGTCTGGCGCAGGTCCAGGTAGAAGTCGCTCTTGCGGCCGCTCGAGAGGGTCACCTCCCGGCGCTCGAAGGAGACCTCGAGGATCAGCTCCAGCAGGGCCCGACGCGCTTCGGTCCGGCTCATTGCTGGCGCAGGCCGAGGGCGAACTCCGCCAGGAGCTTGCGATGCAGCTCGCTCGTGCCCTCGCCGAACTCGAGGGCCTTGGCCTCGAGGAGCAGGCGTCCCACCTCGTACTCCGCCGAGAGGCCGTAGCCGCCGTGGACCTGGATGGCGTCCAGGGCGTTGTGGGTGGCCGCCTCGCTCGCCACGAGCTTCGCCAGCGACGACTCCATCGAGGCCCGGCCGACCTCGGCGTCGAGCATGCGCCCCAGGCGGTAGACCACGGCGCGGGCCTGCTCGGTGCGCGCCACCATGTCGGCGATCTTCTGCTGGATCATCTGGAACTCGCCGATCTTCCGACCGAAGGCCTCTCGTTCCATGGCGTACGGTACCGCCAGGTCGAGGCAGCGCTGGGCCTGGCCCACGCAGCGGATCGCCACCGAGAAGCGTCCCATGTCGAGGGCGCTGCCCAGCACCGGGAAGCCCCGGCCCGGCTCGCCCAGGAGCGCCTCGTCCGGCACCACGGCGTCCTGGAAGTGCACCTCGGCCAGGTTGTCGCGCTTGAGCGTGCGCATGGGGAACTCGCCGATGGCGATGCCCGGCGTCTTCGGATCGACGAGAAAGGCCGTCACCCCCTTGTGCTTCTTCTCCAGGTCGACCGAGGCCACGACGAGGAAGACCCCGGCGTGGGCCGCGTGGGAGATGAAGACCTTGGTGCCGTCGAGCTTCCAGCCGCCGTCCACCCGGGTGGCCGTGGTGCGCAGGTTGCCGAGGTCGGTGCCGCCGCCCGGCTCCGTGAGGCAGGCGGAGGAGAGGATTTCGCCCTTGGCCAGCGCCGGGAGCCAGCGGTCCTTCTGGGCGTCGCTCCCGAAGTTCAGGATGGACTTCGCCACCAGCGAGTTGGTGACCGAGACGACCGACGCCACCACCCAGTCCACCCGGGCCAGCTCCTCGCAGATGATCCCGTAGGTCATGACGTCCACGTAGGAGCCGCCGTAGGACTCGGGGATCATGGGCGCGAAGAAGCCCAGGGGCGGGAGCTTGCGGATGAGCTCCAGGGGGTAGCGCTCCTCGCGCTCGTAGCGCTCCACCTGGGGCAGGATCTCGGCCTCGGCGAACTCCCGGACGGCGGCGCGGACCATGCGCTGCTCCGGGGTGAGATCGAAGTCGGCCATGCGGGCCAGGGGCGTATGGGCGAGCGCGCTGGCAGGCATGTCCACGAGCTTAGCGTGGACGGCCGGGACGGCTTCCCCTAACCTCCCGCCTCCTCGAGGACCGGAGGCGATCGTGAAGAAGGCCAAGCCGCTCCCCCATCGCAACCGCGGCAAGACGGCGCGCATGCGCGCGAAGCGCAAAGCCAAGCTGCGCCGGTCGCGCCTGCGCAGCAGCTCCGGCGAGCGCAAGACCTACCGCTAGGCCCCTCTCCCGATTCCGCTCCTGCCGGTCCCCGCCCGGGCTCGAGTCCGGGCCCGGCCTGCCGATACGACCCGTGTGGGTGTCCTGAACGTCATCGGCGTGGTGGCCTTCTGTCTGGCCAGCGGGGTGGTGGGCGTGCGTCTGGCGCTGCTCGCCCGGCGGACCCGGGCCGGGAGCTTCCGGAGATCGCGGTGCTCTTTCCGCTCACGGCGGCCGGCCGGATCGCCGGCGCGGGGGACGGCGTGCCGGCCGCGGGGCTGGGCTAGCCTCCGCGGCCGTGCCCTTCTCCTTCCAGCTCGAGAGACGCTGCGACGCGGCTCGCCGGGGCCGCTTCGAGACGCCCCACGGCCCGGTGGATACGCCGGCGTTCATGCCCGTCGGGACCCAGGCCGCCGTGCGGGCTCTGCTGCCGGAGCAGGTGGCCGCGACCGGCGCCCGGGTGGTGCTGGCCAACACCTACCACCTCGCGCTCCGGCCCGGCGAGGCCACCGTCGCCAAGCTCGGCGGCCTCCATGCGTTCATGCGCTGGGACGGTCCGATCCTGACCGACAGCGGGGGCTTCCAGGTCTTCTCGCTGCCCGGCGTGGAGATCGCCGACCGGGGCGTCCGCTTCAAGAACGAGCTCGACGGCTCGGTCGTGGAGCTCACCCCCGAACGTTCGATCGAGATCCAGAACGCCCTGGGGGCCGACGTCATCATGGCCTTCGACGAGTGCACGCCGTACCCCGCCGACGAGGCCCTGGCCCGCACCGGCGTGCGCAGGACCCTGAAGTGGATGGAGCGCTGCCTGCGGGCCCACGCGCGACCGGCGGATCAGGCCCTGTTCGGCATCGTCCAGGGCAGCGTCTACACCGGGCTGCGCCGCGAGTGCGCCCGCGCCCTGGTCGGCCTCGACCTTCCCGGCTACGCGATCGGGGGGGTCTCGGTGGGCGAGGGCCACGAGCTCCTGTGCCGGGTCACCGAGGCCACGGCGCCGCTGCTTCCCGAGGATCGACCGCGCTATCTCATGGGGGTCGGTCTGCCCGAGGACCTGCTGGCCGCCGTGGGCTACGGCATCGATCTGTTCGACTGCGTGATCCCCACCCGCTACGCCCGCTCCGCGAGCGTCTTCACGGCCCGCGGACGGATCCGGCTCACCCACCGCCGCTACCGCCGCGACGCCTTCCCGATCGACCCCTCCTGCGACTGCGCCGCCTGCGCGGGGGGCTTCTCGCGCGCCTACCTGCACCACCTGTTCGGGGCCAACGAGGTGCTCTCGGCGGTCCTGGCCTCGATCCACAACCTGCGCTTCTACGCCCGGCTCATGGAGGGCGCCCGGAGCGCGATCCGCGAGGGGCGCTACGCCGAGTACCGCCGCGACTTCCTGGAGGAGTACGCCCGGGGCCGCTAGCCTCCCGCGGCCCATGGCACTCCGCTGCGGCATCGTCGGCCTGCCCAACGTGGGCAAGAGCACGCTGTTCAACGCGTTGACGGCGGCGGAGATCGCCGCCGAGAACTACCCGTTTTGCACCGTCGACCCCAACACCGGCGTCGTCCCGGTGCCCGACGCCCGCCTCGACGTCCTGGCGGCCCTCGTGAAGCCGGCGCGGGTGGTGCCCACCACCGTGGAGCTGGTGGACATCGCCGGCCTGGTCCGGGGCGCGAGCCGCGGCGAGGGCCTCGGCAACCAGTTCCTGGCCCACATCCGCGAGACCCACGCCGTCTGCCACGTGGTGCGCTGCTTCGAGGACCCGAACGTGGTGCACGTGGACGGCGGTGTGGATCCGCTGCGCGACATCGAGACCATCGAGACGGAGCTCGGCCTGGCCGACCTCGAGACCCTGGAGCGTCGCATCGACCGCGTGCGCCGCACCGCCCGCAGCGGCGACAAGGAGGCCCGGGCCCAGCTGGCGCTCTATGAGGGCCTGCAGGCCCATCTCTCCGGCGACGATCCGGCGCGCACCTACCCGGTGACCGACGCCCAGCGCACCCACTACCGCGAGCTCTGGCTCCTCACCGCCAAGCCGGTGCTCTACCTGGCCAACGTCGACGAGGCGGGGCTCGAGCAGGGCAACGCCCACATCCGGGCCGTCGAGGAGCACGCCGCCGGCGTCGGTGCCGAGGTGGTGCGGGTCTGCGGCAAGATCGAGGCCGAGCTCGCCCAGCTCGAGCCCGACGAGAAGCAGCTCTTCCTCGAGGAGCTCGGGCTGGAGGAGCCGGGCCTGCACCGGCTGATCCGCGCCGTCTACCGATTGCTCGGGCTGCTCACCTTCTTCACGGCCGGCGAGAAGGAGGTGCGCGCCTGGACCGTCCGCCGCGGGGCGGCGGCGCCGGAGGCCGCGGGCGAGATCCACTCGGACTTCGAGCGCCTCTTCATCCGCGCCGAGGTGATCTCCTACGACGACTATGTCGAGGCCGGAGGCGAGACCGAGGCGAAGGCCCGTGGCACGATGCGGGTGGAGGGCAAGGACTACCCCATGGCCGACGGCGACGTGGTGCACTTCCGGGTGGGCGGTTGAGCGTAGTGAGCGGGGTGGGCGGTTGAGCCCGGCCCGCGGCGCCCTGCTCACGCCGGCGCAGGTGCTGGCGCGCTTCGACGGCGGACCGAAGAGCGGCGTCTTCACCGACGGCTCCTGCGAGGGCAACCCGGGGCCGGGCGGCTGGGGCTACGTCTGGGTGGCGGACGACCGCATCGTCGCCGAGGACCGGGGCACCGATCCCGACACCACCAACAACCGGATGGAGCTGACGGCGCTCATCGAGGCCTACCGCCGCCTGCCCGAGGACGCGGCCCTCACGGTCTACTCCGACAGCCAGCTCTGCGTGAACACCATCAACCAGTGGGCCGCGGGCTGGGAGGCCCGGGGCTGGCGCCGCAAGGGCGGGCCGATCGCGAACCTCGAGCTGGTGAAGCAGCTCTGGCACCTGGCCGGCACCCATCCCCGGGTGAAGCTGGCCTGGATCCGCGCCCACGACGGCTCGCGCTGGAACGAGTACGCCGACGCCCTGGCCAGCGGCTACCTGCGCGAGGCCGGGTCCGCCTCCGGGTCGTAGCGCTCGAAGAAGAGCACGTCGTCCACCGGGTGACGCGGCGGCTGTCCGTAGCGGCCCTCCGGCCAGCCGACCGGGATCAGCGCGCAGGTGGGCAGCTCGGGCGGCAGGCCGAGGAAGCGGTCGATCTCCTCGGCGAAGGCCAGGTGCACCTGGGTCAGCGACGCCCCGAGCCCGACGGCCCGACACGCGAGCAGGACGTTCTGCACCGCCGGGAAGAGGGCCTGGGCCTGGACGGCGCCGCGCCGCTTCCAGCCGGCCACGAACAGGTGCACCGGCGCCTCGTGGAAGTGCTCGGCCAGGTGGACGGCGGCGCGGATGTTGCGCCGCTTGGCCTCGGGGAAGTCCGGGGCCTCGGCGGCCTTCCGGGCGGGCGCGATGTAGGCGAAGAAGGCCTCGCGGTAGCGCTCGGCGACGAACGCCCGCCGCTCGGGATCGGTGACGACCACGAAGCGCCAGGGCTGCCGATTGCCGCCGCTGGGCGCGAAGGTTCCCGCCTCGCACACCTTGCGGATCAGCGCCGGGGGCACCGGGTCGGGCTTCAGGCGGCGGATCGAGCGGCAGGTGCGGAGGCCCTCGAGGAGCGGGACGTCCTCGCCCAGGCGCTCGAGGTCGAGCCCGTCGGCATCGCTCACAAGAACTCTCCCGGCGCTGCCGGACGCCAGTTCGCGCGCACGATCCGCCACTCGCCGTCCTCGTCGCGCATCTCGAGGTCGAAGCGGTAGAGGTCGGCGTCGACCCCCTCCAGCGCGCCGGGCTCGGTCACCGGAGCCGCCGCCAGCGCCGCGAGGACCACGAGCTCGGCCCGGTCCGGCGGCTCGGTCAGCGACACCCCCCGCACGCGCGTGAACACGTGGATCGCCTCGTTGGAGAGGTAGTAGCGAGCGATGATGCCCTTCAGGGCCTGCTTGTCGTTGCCGGCGTCGTCGGCGTAGGCGTCGGAGATGAGCGCCAGCGTGTCGCCGAGGTCGCGGTGGTTGGCGGCGGCGACCAGCCGCTCCACCACGGCCCGGGCCCGGGCTTCCGGGGTCTCGGGCTCGCCGCCGCAGGCGGCCGCGAGCGCGGCCATCGAGACCAGCAGGGGCAGGACGGAGCGGGGGCGGGGTCTCCTCATCGCGGCCTCGGCTGCCGGATCAGGCCCTCCTGGGCGACGCTCACCGCCAGGCGCCCGTCCCGGGTGAAGAAGCGGCCGGTCGCGAAGCCCCGGGCGCCGTACGACGAGGGGCTCTCCATGACGTACAGCAGCCACTCGTCGGCGCGGAAGTCGCGGTGGAACCACATGGCGTGGTCGAGGCTCGCCATCATGCCGCCGTGATCCACCACCGCGACGGCGTGGGGCCGGATGGCCGTGTCGAGGAGCATCATGTCCGAGGCGTAGGCGACGATCACGTCGTGGAGCATCGGGTCGTCGGGGAGCTCGCCGCCGGCGCGTACCCACACCATGCGCTGGGGCTCGAGGGCCCGGCGGTCCATCCAGTCGGGCTCGCCCACGTAGCGGATGTCGATCGGACGCTCCCGCAGCACCCACTTGCGCAGGGCCTCGGGCGCGTCTTCGAGCAGCGGCGCCAGGCTCTCGCCCCAGGTGGGCAGGCTCTCCGGGTCGGGGGCCTCGGGCATGGGATCCTGGTGCTCGTAGCCGCTCTCGCGCACGTGGAAGGAGGCCTGGGTGGTGAAGATGGCCTTGCCGTGCTGGATGGCGACGACGCGCCGGGTGGTGAAGCTGCGGCCGTCGCGGGTGCGGTCGACCTCGTAGACGATCGGGACCTTCACGTCGCCGGGGCGCAGGAAGTAGGCGTGCATGGAGTGGAGGTCGCGGCCGTCCTCCACCTCGAGGGTGCGCACGGCCGCCACCAGGGCCTGGGCCGCGACCTGGCCGCCGAAGGCGCGCTGGCGGTCCTCCCGGGGGCTCGTGCCCCGGAAGAGGTTCACCTCCAGGCGCTCCAGGTCGAGCAGACCGAGCAGGCCCTCGAAGGCCGCCTCGGTGCTCATCCGGCGTACCGCTTGGGCAGGGCGGTCTCGCCCAGGGCGAGGATGCGGTCGAAGGCGGCGGCGTCCAGGGGCATCACCGAGAGCCGGGACTGGCGCACGAGGGCGATGTCCGCGAGGGGGCGGTCGGCCTTGATCGTGGCCAGGTCGACCGGCGTGGTCAGGGCCTTCACCGGAGCCAGGTCGACGACGACCCAGCGCGGGTCGTCGCTGGTCGGATCCGGGTAGTGCTCCCGGGTCACCCGCGCCACGCCCACCACGGCCTTGCCTTCGTTCGAGTGGTAGTACAGGACCAGGTCGCCCTGCTTCATCGACGCCAGGTGGTTGCGCGCCTGGGCATTGCGGACGCCGTCCCAGTAGGTGGAGCCGTCGCGCACGAGATCGTCCCAGGCGTACTTGTCGGGCTCGGACTTCACGAGCCAGTGACCGCGGTCGCGCGCCATGGCGGGCGAGCTTACTCGGTCCGCGCCAGCACCGCTGCCCGGTCGAAGGTGACCACATCGCCCACGCCGAGCCCGAGCTCCGCCAGACGGCCGCCGGCGGTCTCGATCGCGAACTGCGCCGGGGCGCCGCTCGGGTACTGCACCAGGCGCTGCTCGTACGCCAGGGGCGTCTCCTCGGGGCCCCGAGGTGCTTCCGCCTGCATGGCGTGGATCGCGATCACGCGCCCCGCCTCGTCGAGGAAGGCGATGTCGAGGGGGATGGGACAGTCCCGCATCACGAACACCCGCGGCGCGGCCAGCCGGAACGAGAACAGCATGCCGGAGTTGGCAGGCACGTGGCGCCGGCCGCCCAGGCCCCGCATGCGCGTGGCATCGTCGGCGGCGAGCTCGAAGTGGAAGGTCTCGCCCGCGACCTCGGCGCGGACCGACGCGGGGCCCGGGTCCGGGCGCGTCGCCGCGGCCGGGGCGGGACGGGACGGGGCCGTCGGGTCGGAGGGGGCCGGCGGCGGCGCGGCATCGCAGGCCGCGGCGAGCCATGCGGGCGCCAGGAGGGCCGCGATCCAGATCCGCATCGCGGCGGACTGTACCCCGCGGCCGATCGTCGGGCGAGGTGTCTAGGCCGACGGCGCGGGGTCGCCGGGATAGCGCGCGCGGGGTCGCAGGAGGCCCCCGGCCCGGCCCTGCTCGAGCACGTGGGCCACCCAGCCCGCGCAGCGGCCGACCGCGAAGAGGCCCGCGGCGCTCCCGGGGGCCACGCCCAGGGCGGCGCGCACGGCCACGAGGCCGGTGTCGATGTTCGGGGGCGGGCGGCCCGCCCCCGTGGTCGCGTCCACCAGGGCGAGCAGGGTGCGGACCTCGCGGCTGCGGGGCGCGGCGTCGCGGGCGACCTCCAGCAGCGGCTCGCAGCGGGGATCGCCGTCGGCATAGAAGGGGTGGCCGAAGCCGGGCACGGGCTCGCCGCGGCGCAGCCGCTCGTGGACCGCGCGCTCCGCCCGATCCGGATCGCCCGCCTCCCGCAGCAGGGCCTCGACCTGGTCCGTCACTGCTCCGTGTCGAGGTCCCGAGAGGGCGCCCAGGGCGGCGCCGACGCAGGCGTAGACGTCGGCGCCGGTGGAGGCCGCCACGCGCGCGGTGAAGGCCGAGGCGGTGAGCTCGTGGGCGGCGCACAGGACCAGCGCGCGCTCGACCGCCGCCGCGGCGGCCGGGCCCCGCGCGCCGAGGGCGGCCGCCGTGGCCGCCGCCACCGACGGCGCGGCGAGCGCGGCCCGCAGGCGGGCCGGCCGGCCCAGGGCGAGGCCCGCCGCCAGCCGGCGGATCAGGCGTCGGGTCCGGGTCAGCACCGCCGCGGGGAGTGCATCGAAGCGGCCCGGGTCGCCCACGGCCAGCGCGGGCACGAGCACCGCCAGGGTCGCGAGGGGCGGGGTGTCGTCCGGGAGCAGGGCGGAGAGCCGGGCCGGGGCCACGCCCAGGCTCCCGGGCCGCCAGGCGGCCGTGTCGATCCGCGCCTCAGCGGGCGGTGTGCCGGACCAGAGCAGCTCCGCCACCGCCTCGAAGCGGACACCCTCCTGCGCCAGGGACACCGCGTCGTGTCCGCGATAGCGCGGCCCGTCGGGCGTCAGGGCCGTGATGCGGGACTCGAGCACCGGCTCGCCCCAGCTCAGGGCGCCGCCGGCCGCCGCGCGGGCCCGCCCCCCGGGACCGCGCCGGCCGAGCAGGCGCTCCACGTCGGCGCGGGCGTAGCGTCGGCCGCGGCCGCCGGGGCCGCGGCGGCTCTGGAGCAGACCCCGGCTGACGTAGGCATAGAGGGTGGGGAGCTTCACCCCGAGCCGAGCCGCCGCCTCGCGGGCACTGAGGTCGGGATCGTCCGCCATAAACATTGATCATAAGAATCAATATTGATCAATTCAATATCCTGATCTACGGTGCGGCCCGACGCGGAGGAGAGACCATGGCCGGAGGTGGGCTCGAAGGGGTGGTGGTGGCGGATACCCGGATCTCCCGGGTGGACGGCGCCGCCGGGCGTCTGGTGGTGCGCGGCCACGACGTGGAGGCCCTGGCGGGCCGGGTTCCGTTCGAGGCGGTCTGCGCCCTGCTCTGGGACGGGGACCGCGCGGCCGTCGCGCGGGCGGCCGCCGCTCTGGGGGCCGGCCGCGCGGCGGCGTTCGCCGGTCTCGCGGGGTTGGGCGACGCGCTCGACGCCGAGGACGCCATGGACGCGCTGCGCGCCGGGCTCGCGCATCTCCCGTCGGCCCGGGACGAGACCGGCGCCGTGGTGGGCGCGGTGGCCGTGGTGGCGGCGGCCTGGCAGCGCCGGCGCACGGGCCGGGCGCCGCTGGCTCCGGACCCGGCGGCCTCCCACGCGGCCGACTTCCTGCGCATGCTCGACGGAGGCGAGCCGGAGCCGGCGCGGGTCGCCGCCCTGGACGCCTACCTCGCCACGGTGGCCGAGCACGGGATGAACGCGTCCACGTTCACCGCGCGGGTGGTGGCCTCCACCGGCTCCGACGCGGTCTCCGCCGTGGTCGCCGCCCTGGGCGCCCTCAAGGGGCCCCTCCACGGTGGCGCGCCCGGACCGGTGCTCGACATGCTGGACGCCATCGGCACCCCCGAACGCGCCGCGGCGTGGCTCGAGGGAGAGCTCGCGGCCGGCCGCCGGGTGATGGGCCTGGGCCACCGGGTCTACCGGGTACGGGACCCCCGGGCCGCGGTGCTCGAGCGCGCCCTGGAGGCGCTCGACCTCGCCGGCCTCGGGAGCGGCCGCCTGCCCCTGGCGCGGGCGGTGGAGCGGGCGGCCGTCGAGGCCCTGCGCCGGCGCCATCCGGAGCGGGCCCTGCAGACCAACGTCGAGTTCTACACCGCCGTCCTGCTCGACGCCGTCGGTCTCGACCGCCGCCTGTTCACGCCCACGTTCGCCGTGGCGCGGGCCGCCGGCTGGCTGGCCCACGTGGCCGAGCAGCGCGAGGGGGGGCGCATCATCCGCCCCACGTGTCGCTACGTCGGCCCCGAGCCCGGCCCGGTCCCGGGCGGCGCGAGCGCCGCGGTGGCGTGAACGGTCTCTCCCCTGCCGACCTGACCCTGCTCGGGGCGGTGGCCTTCGCCACCGCGGTGATGACGGCCATGGTCGGGCTGGGCGGCGGGATCATCCTGCTCTCGGTGATGGCGATCTACCTCGAGCCGGTGATCGCCATCCCCGTGCACGGCGCGGTGCAGCTGGCCTCGAACGCCTCGCGCACCTGGATCCAGCGTCGGCACGTCCGCTGGCCGATCCTCGGCCGCTTCGCCGTGCTGCTCGTCCCCGGGAGCATCCTGGGTCTCCTCGTCGCCCGCACACTGCCGGCGGAGGCGGTGCGCACCGGCATCGGCGTGTTCGTGCTGCTGGCGATCTGGGCCCCGAAGTGGCTCTTCCTCGGGATCGACCCGGAGCACACCCACCCGACGCGGCGCTTCCTCTGGCTCGGCGGTGCGATCGGCTTCCTCAACACCGCCGTCGGTGCCGTGGGACCGCTCCTCGGCCCCTTCCTGCGCGGCATCGGCCTCACGCGCCACGGGATCGTGGGCAGCTTCGCGGCGGTCCAGAGCCTGGGCCACGCGGTGAAGATCGCGGTCTTCACCGTCGCCGGCTTCGCCTTCGCGGCCTGGCTCGGGCCGATCGCCCTGCTCGCCGGGTGCGTGGTGGCCGGCACCTGGGTCGGGAGCCGCCTGCTCGACCGGGTGCCCGAGCGCGTCTTCCAGCTGCTCTACAAGGCGTCGCTCACGGCCCTGGCCCTGCGGCTGCTGGTGGCGCCGTTCCTCTGAGGTGCGCCGCCGTCGGTTGACACCGCGCGGAGTGCCACCTTTCCTCGAGGGGTGCCCCGACACGCCGCCATCGCCCGGCTCGTCCTCGGGCTCCTGCTCGCGCTCGCCTCCGCGGCCTGTGCGCCGCCGGCCCTGGAGCCCTACTCGCGCTCCAACGACGCCGCGCTGCTCTATGCCGCCCATCGGGACGAGGGCGGCTTCTTCAACCCCTGGGCGCCGTGGCCCCACCGCGCCCTCGACGTGCTGCGCTGGACCTTCAGCCGCAATGCCTACGAGAGGCGCGGCGATCCCGAGATCCCGGTCGTCCCGGCCGACGCCGCGAGCCTCCGCGGTGTCGAGCAGTCCGCCTCGGTGATCTGGGTCGGGCACGCCACCTTCGCGGTCCACGACGACGCCGACGTCTTCCTCACCGACCCCCACTTCGGCAAGCGCGCCCTGATCCCGGCGCGGGTGGTGCCGCCCGGGCTGCCGATCGAGGCGATCCCGGACCGAGCCTTCGCCGTGGTGTCCCACAACCACTACGACCACCTCGACGCCTGGTCGGTGGAGCGCCTGCCGCAGACGATGCACTGGTTCGTGCCCCTCGGGCTGGCCGACTGGTTCCGGGAGCGCGGCCGTGCGCAGGTTGTCGAGCTCGACTGGTGGGAGAGCGTCCAGCACGGCCGCTGGACGATCACCTGCCTCCCGTCCCAGCACTGGTCGCGGCGCATCGGCGAGGGCGAGAACGAGAGCCTGTGGTGCTCCTGGCTGCTGGACTCCGGCGAGCGGCGCTACTACTTCGCCGGCGACACCGGCTACTTCCACGGCTTCGCCGAGTTCGGGCGCCGCTTCGGGCCGATCGACGTGGCCATGCTGCCCATCGGCGCCTACGCGCCGCGCTGGTTCATGCAGTACCAGCACATGGATCCGGCGCAGGCCTACCGGGCCTTCCGCGACCTGGGCGCCGACTGGATGCTCCCCATGCACTGGGGGACCTTCGACCTCACCGACGAGCCCCTCGACCTGCCGCCCCGGGAGCTCGCCCGGGCGGTCGCCGAGGCCGGCGGCGACCCGAGCCGGGTGCGGCTGCTGGCCGTGGGGGAGCGCTGGCACCTCCCCGAGGCCGCGGCCGCCGAATCTGGCGCCCTGCCGGGAACCAAACCGGGTCCGGAGGCGTCCCTCCCGTAATGGTGTTGGGTTCCCTGCGACGGCGCCTCGCGCTCCGCGCGCTGGCAGCCCCGGGGCTGGCGGCATGCCTGCTCCTCGGCGGCTGCGGCGCGTGCGAGCGCGAGGCGAGCGTCCAGCCCCCGCCCGCGTCGACCTCGGCGGATCCGGGAACGACGGCCGACCCCTGGTCGCCGCTGCCCGAGGGCGGCGCCATGGCCCGTCCCGAGCTGGGGCCGGAGGTCGCCGGGGACCCGTCGCCGGGCGAGGCGCCTCCCGATGCCGAGCCCCGGGTGGCCCTCGAGGACGGCCTGCCCGCCGAGGTTCCCCGCTATCCGGGCGCCCGCTCCCTCACCCAGCGAGAGCTGCCCGACGGCGGCTTCGTGGCCGGCTTCGAGACGGCGGACGCGCCCGAGACGGCCCTGGAGGAGCTCCGGGCCCGCTACACCGCCGAGGGCTGGGCGGTGGAGCGCGCCTCCGGGGAGGGCGACCACGGGAGCTTCGAGGCCCGTCGCGGGGCGGAGCGCGTCTACGTGTATCTCACGGTCCAGGACGGCGAGACCCGGCTCTTCTTCCGCGCCGACCGGCCCGGGCGCTAGCTCGTCCAGGGCGCTCCGGGACTCACGGCAGCAGCAGGCCGGCCACGCAGCCGGTCATCAGGGTGGCGAGGGTGCCCGCCAGGATGGAGCGCAGGCCCAGGCGGGCCAGGTCGCTCCGGCGCGACGGGGCGATGGTGCCGATGCCGCCCAGGAGGATGGCGAGGGAGCCCAGGTTGGCGAAGCCGCACAGGGCGTAGGAGAGGATCACGGCCGAGCGCGGCGCCACGGCCTCCTGCTCGATGAGGGCCGCCAGCTCCTGATAGGCCAGGAACTCGTTCAGCACCGTCTTCAGACCCATGAGGCCCGCCAGCGGCACGGCGTCCTGCCAGGGGACGCCCATCAGCCAGACCAGCGGGCGGAAGGGCAGGCCGAGCAGCGCCTGGAGGGTGAGGTCGTCCATGCCCACCAGGCTGCCCAGACCGCCGACGGCGTCGTTCATCAGGTCCACCAGGGCCACGAAGGCCAGCAGCAGGGCGCCCACGGTGGCGGCGAGCCGCAGGCCGTCGAGGGCGCCGCGCGCCGCGGCGTCGATCACGTTGACCGACGGGCGCTCCACCTGGGCGTGGCCCCGGGTGAGGGTCTCGGGGGTCTCGGTCTCGGGCACCATGACCTTGGCCAGCAGGATCGCCGCGGGCGCCGAGAGCAGGCTCGCGATGACCAGGTGTCCGGCGTAGTCGCCTCCGCCGAGGATCGCCACGTAGGCCACCAGCACCGAGCCGGCCACGGTCGCCATGCCCGTGGTCATCAGGGTGAAGAGCTCGGAGCGCGTCATGGCCGCCACGAAGGGCTTCACCACCAGGGCGGCCTCGGTCATGCCCACGAACACGTTGGCCACCGCCGCCAGGCTCTCCGCGCCCGAGGTGCCGAGCAGCCGGCCCAGGGCGGCGGCCAGCAGGTCCACCACCCGCTGCATCAGCCCCAGGTGGTAGAGCACGGCGAACACGCTGCCCATGAAGATGATGATGGGCAGGACGTTCACCACGAAGGAGAAGCCCGTCTCGGCCAGGCTGCCGAAGACGAAGCGCACGCCCGTGTCGGTGTAGCCGAGGAAGGCGGCGGCGGCCTCGTTCAGGGCCACGAAGAAAGCGGCGCGCGCCGGGCTGCGCAGCAGAATCGCCCCGAGAACCAGCTGCAGGGCCACGCCCGCGCCGACCACCCGCCAGGGCACCCGGTCCCGGCGCTCCGAGCAGGCCCAGGCCAGGGCGATCATCACCCCGAGGCCCAGGGCCGCGATGGCGCGCTCCGCCATCAGGCGGCGGGCTCCGAGGCCAGGGCGTCGACCAGCGCGCGCGTGGCCGCCTCGGGATCGCGGGCGCCCGCGACGGCGGAGATCACGGCCACGCCCCGGGCCCCGGCCGCCCGGGCGCGCGCGGCGTTCGCGGCGTCGATGCCGCCGATCGCCACCACGGGAATCGGCGCCACCTCCCCGGCGACCTCCCGCAGGGCCTCGAGACCCCGCTCGCTGTAGCCCGTGTCCTTCGACGTCGTACCGAACACGGGGCCGAAGGCGACGTAGTCCACCGCATCCGCCCGGGCCCGGCGCGCCTGCTCCGGGTCGTGGGTCGAGCGGCCGACGGCCAGACGGGCGCGCGCGACGGCGGGCAGGCGGCCGGGGGCCAGGTCCTCCTGGCCCAGGTGCACCGCGTCCGCCTCGGCCAGCAGCGCCAGGTCGAAGCGGTCGTTCACCACGAAGGCCGCGCCCGCCTCCCGGGTGAGGGCGCGGATCGCGCGCGCCCAGGCCAGGATCTCGCGGTCCGGGGTGTGCTTGGCGCGGAGCTGGACCACCGTGGCCCCGCCCCTGCACGCGGCGCGGGCCTGGGCGACGGGATCGGTGGACCAACGCGGGTCGTCGTCGGCGAGCACGTGGACGCCGGCGAATCGCACCCCCGACGCCTACGCCCGACCCGGCAGGCGGATCCCCAGCTCGCCGATCTTCTTGCGGAGCGTGTTGCGGTTGATGCCCAGGCGGGCGGCGGCCCGGATCTGGTTCCCGTCGGTGTGACGCAGCACGCATTCGATCAGCGGGCGCTCCACCCGCTCGAGCACGCTCGGGTGGATGTTGCCCTGGCCGCCCTCCAGGGCGGCCTCGACCTCGCGAACCACCACGCTCTCCAGGTCGGCGGCCGGCGAGCCGGGGCTCTCCTGGGGATCCAGGAAGCCGAAGTCCTCCGGGGTCAGGACCTCGCCCGACGCCAGCACCAGGGCGCGCTTGATGGCGTTCTCGAGCTCGCGCACGTTGCCGGGCCACTCGTAGCCCCGGAGCCGCTCGAGGGTGTCATCCGAGAGGTAGCGCGCCGTGGTGCCGAGCTCCTCCGCGTAGCGGGTCACGAAGTGCTCGGCGAGCGTCGCCACGTCGTGGGGGCGCTGGCGCAGGGACGGGATGTGGATCGGCACCACGCGCAGCCGGTAGAGCAGGTCCTCGCGCATGCTGCCGTCGCCGACGGCCTTCTCGAGGTCGCGGTGGGTGGCGGCCAGGATGCGGACGTCGACGACCTCGGCGCGCTTGCCGCCCACCGGGGTGACCTCCCGGCTCTGCAGGACGCGCAGCAGCTTGGCCTGCAGCTCGATGGGCATGTCGCCGATCTCGTCGAGGAACAGGGTTCCGCCCGAGGCCTCCCGGAAGCGCCCGGCCCGGGCCTCGACGGCGCCGGTGAAGGCGCCGCGCTCGTGGCCGAAGAGCTCGCTCTCGAGGAGCTCCCGCGGGATGGCGGCCGCGTTCACCGCCACGAAGGGGCCCTCGGCGCGCGGGCTGGCGCCGTGGATGGCGCGCGCCACCAGCTCCTTGCCGGTCCCGCTCTCGCCGGTGATGAGCACCGGGACGTTGCTGCCGGCGACCTTGCCGATGGTCTTGAAGATCTCGAGCATGGCGGCGCTGCGGCCCACCATCTGCTCGCCGCTGGCGACGCGCCGGCCCACCTTGCGCCGCAGCTCCCGGACCTCGCGCTGGAGGGCGCGGGTGCGGAACGCCTTCTCCGCCAGGGCCCGGACCTCGCCGATGCCGAAGGGCTTCACCAGGTAGTCCAGGGCGCCGCGCTTCATGGCGTCGACGGCGTTCTCGAAGGTGTTCTGGGCCGTGATGATCACCACCGCGGTCTGGGTGCCCGTGGCGCCGATCCGGTCCAGGATCTCGAGCCCGGACGGACCCGGCATGCGGATGTCGAGGAAGGCGAGGTCGAAGCTCCCGTCGGCCAGGGCCTCGAGGGCTGCGTCGCCCGAGTCCACCGGCACCACCTCGTGTCCGGCCTCCTCGAGGCTCTCCTTCATGACGAACCGGATCGAGGGCTCGTCGTCGGCGACCAGGATCCGCGCGCGTCCGTTCACTCGCTCCTCCGCCAGGGGAGATCGACCCGTACCCGCGCCCCGCCGGCGGGCTCCGACTGCACCCGCAGCCGTCCCTGGTGGCGCGTCACCCAGTGATCCGCCAGCGGCAGGCCGAGTCCGGTGCCCTCCTTGCGGGTGGTGAAGAAGGGGGTGGCCACCTTGTCGATGACCTCGGGCGAGATGCCCGGGCCCGTGTCGAGGAACTCCACGGCGACCGTCGGGACCGGCGCGCCGCCGGCATCCACCAGCCGCTGGTCCAGGGCCATGCGCGTGGAGACGGTGAGCGTGCCGCCGCCCTGGGGACCCATGGCCTCGCAGGCGTTGCGGGCCACGTTGAGGAAGACCTGGGTGAGCCGGGCGCGGTCGCCGGGCAGATCCGGGATCGACGGGTCGTAGGCGCGCACCGCCTCGACGCCCCGGCTCACGCTGTCGTGGGTGAGCACGTCGAGGACCTCGTCGAGCAGGTGGTGCAGGTTGACCGGCTCCAGGCGCAGCTCGTCGCCCCGGGCCAGGGTCATGAAGTCCTCGACCAGATCGGCGATCCGGTCCACCTCGCGCACGATCAGCTTGGCCACCTCCCGGTTGCGGTCGTCGGAGGCGCGGGAGAGCAGCAGCTCGCCGGCCCCGCGGATGCCGCCCAGGGGGTTCTTGACCTCGTGGGCGAGGCCCATGGCGATCCGCCCGAAGATCTCGAGGCGCTCGCGCTCGGCGGCGTCGGCCTCGAGGCCACGGCGCACGGTCTGGTCGCGCAGGGAGACGACCACGCCGTCCACGTTTCCCTCGGCGTCGAAGACGGGCGATGCCGCCACGTCCACCAGGGCATCGGCCTCGAGCCGCCGTTGGATGGGCTGGTCGCTGTCTGCCGTGGCGCGGGCCGTGTCGAGAGCCGAGCGGCAGAGACGCGCGATGGCATGGTCGTCGCCGTGGACGTCCTCGATCGGCCGGCCGCGGATCGCATCGGCCGACTCCTCGAGGATGCGACAGGCCTCGGGGTTCATCTGACGGACGATCCCCCACTCGTCGACCACGACGATCCCCTCGAGCATGGCGCCGAGGACGTGCTGGAGGTCCAAGGGCATCGCGAGGTCCCTACGAAACCGGGTTCTACGAGGACTCCCCTTGGGGAGTCTGCCTAATTCTTGAGCAACGTAGCCGTCGGTTCCGCTCGCGTCGAGGAGGCTTCGCGCTTGCGTCGAGGAGGCTTCGAGGTGGTACCGTCGGCTCCATGCGGACCGGGCTCGAGGTGGCGGAGGCCCAGGCGGCGGTCCTCGAGGCCGTCTCGCCCCTGCCGCCGGAGACGGTTCCCGCCCGGGAGGCCCTGGGCCGCGTGCTCGCCGAGGACGTGGTCTCGTCCCGGGAGCTGCCCCCCGCCGACAACAGCGCCATGGATGGCTACGCCGTCCGCTCCGAGGATCCGGAGGGCCTGCGGAGCGTGGTCTACGAGGTCGCCGCGGGCGGCCAGGCGCCCCATCCCCTGGGCCCGGGCCAGGTGGCCCGGATCTTCACCGGGGCCCCGATCCCACCCGGTGCCGACGCCGTGGTGCGTCAGGAGGACGTGGCGCGCGAGGGCGAGCGGGTGCGGGTGCCGGCGGTCGCCGCCGGTCGTGACGTGCGCCGGGCCGGCGAGGACGTCCGCCGCGGCGAGACGGTGCTCCGCGCCGGCGACCGTCTGGGGCCCGCCCACCTGGGCATGCTGGCCAGCCTGGGGCGTACGAGCGCCGCGGTGCGGGCGCGGCCCCGGGTGGCCCTGCTCTCCGGAGGCGACGAGCTGGTGGAGCCCGACGGCGACATCCACGGCGGCCGCATCGTAGGGTCGAACGCCTACTCCCTCGACGCCCAGTGTCGCGAGGCCGGGGCCGAGCCCTTCTACCTGGGGATCGCCCGGGACGATCCCGCCGACCTCGAGGCGCGGTTGCGCGCGGGCCTGCGCGCCGACGTGCTGGTGAGCTCCGCCGGCGTCTCGGTGGGCGACCGCGACCACGTGCGCGAGGTGCTCACCAAGCTGGGCTGTCGGCTCGTGTTCTGGGGCGTTCGGATGAAGCCCGGCTTCCCTCTGGTGTTCGGCGCCTTCGAGCCCGGTCCCCTCGTCTTCGGGCTGCCGGGCAATCCGGTGTCGGCCATGGTGACCTTCGAGCAGTTCGTCGGGCCGGCGCTGCGGAAGCTGGCGGGGCTGCGGCGCTGGTTCCGGCCGCGGGTGACCGCGACCCTGGCCCACGACCTCAACAAGCCCGCCGGGCGGCTCCACTTCGTGCGCGTGCGCCTGGAGCGGACGGACGGCGGGATCCGCGCCCACGCGTCCGGGAACCAGAGCTCGGGCGTGCTGCGCTCCATGGTCGAGGCCCAGGGCCTGCTGATCTTCCCGGCGGCGGCGACGGCGCTGCGGGCCGGCGAGCCCGCCGCGGTGCAGGTGCTCGACCCGGAGTTCCTGCTCGCCGCCGACGCCGGTGTCTGAGCCCGGCGCCCGCTCCGGCCGGCTGGTCGAGGTCTCCGGGGCGCTTCTCCTCGGCGGCGCCAGCTCGCGCATGGGGCGCGACAAGGCCCACCTGCCCTTCGAGGGCCGACCCCTGGCCGTGCGAGCGGCCTCGCTGCTGGACTCGCTCTTCGAAGAGGTGCTGCTGGTCGGCGGCGAGCCGCCGGCCGACGCCCCCGGTCGCCGCATCGCCGACGGACCGGGGCCGCGCTGCCCGCTGCGGGGCGTGGTGGCGGCCCTCGAGGCCACCCGCGCCGAGCGGGTGCTGCTGCTCGCCACCGACCTGCCCCGGGTCCCGCCGGAGCTGCTCCTGGGTCTGCTGGCCTGGCCCCCGGCCGATGCGGTGGTCCCCCGGGCCGAGGGCCGGCTCCAGCCCCTGTGCGCCCTCTACCGGCGGGAGCCCGCCCTGGCCGAGGCCCGGCGTCGCCTCGCCGACGGCCGGCTGCGCCTGCTCGACTGGCTGGAGGCCCTCGCGCCGAGCGTGATCGAGGGCGCCGACCTGGCGGTGCTCGACCCGTCGGGCCAGGCGCTGGCCAACGTCAACACGCCCGAGGATGTGACCCGCCTCGCCACTCCGTGACCCCGCGGCGGAACCCGTCCGGTTAGAATCGGCGCGGAACGGAGCAGCCCCATGGCGCGGAACGGAGGAGCCCCATGGCGCGGAACGGAGGAGCCCCATGGCGCGGAACGGAGCAGCCCCATGTCCTACGAAGTGAACCGCCGGCTCGTGGCGCCGCGACCGTCGCTCGCCACGGCCGCGGAGGTCGACCCGGTCACCGCGGGCATCATCCGGGGCAGCTTCGAGACCCTCTGCTACGAGGTCGCCACCCACCTGGGGCGCTCGGCCTCGTCGGCGATCATCAACCAATCCAACGAGCGCAACGCCAGCATCATGGACGGCCACGGCCGTCTGGCCGGTCTCTCGGTGGGCATCCCCCAGCTGCTGTTCATCTCGCCGCTCTCGGTGCGCTACGGCCTCGAGCAGCGGGCGCGCGACGACTGGGGCCCGGGCGACGTCTTCGTGGGCAACGATCCCGAGGCCGGCGGCGGCCACCTCCCCGACTACAACGTCTACGCGCCGGTCTTCGACGACGCGGGCGAGATCGTGGTGATCCAGGCGCTCCAGGCCCACCAGGGCGACACCGGGGGCAAGGACCCGGGCGGCTTCTCGGTGGACGCCAGGGAGCTGTACGCCGAGGGCATGATCATCCCCTACCTGCAGCTGGCCCGGCGCGGCGAGCGACGGCAGGACGTGCTCGAGCTGCTCGTCCGCAACAACCGGCTGCCGTCGTTCGCCGGGGACCTCGCCGCCATGATCTCGGCGGTGGAGCTCGGGGCGCGGCTCCTCGGCGAGCTGATCGATCGCTACGGCGCCGACACGGTGCGCGCGGCCATCAACTGGAACGTGGCCGAGACCGAGCGGCGCTTCCGATCCGAGGTCGCGCGCTGGCCCGACGGCGCCTACGAGGCCGAGGTCCTGATCGACCACGACACCGTCGGCAATCGGGACGTGCGGGTGCACGTCTGCTGCCGGGTGGACGGTGATCAGCTCACGGTGGACCTCTCCGGCAGCGACGACCGGCCCGAGCTCGTCTGCGTCTGGAACACCTTCTCCAACACCCGCGGCTACGCCATGGCGCAGCTCGCCTCCATGGTGGACCCGACCATCCCCAAGAACGAGGGTCTGTTCGACGCGGTGGAGATGATCGTGCCCGAGGGCTCGATCCTGCAGCCGCCGCCGGGCAAGCCCGCGGCGCTGGGCGCCTTCCATCCCGCCGTCGAGGTGGGCGAGGCCATCTGCCTGGCGCTCTCGCAGATCCTGCCGGAGCGGGCCTCGCCCCAGGTCTACAAGCTGGGCATGCCCAACGCGGTGGTGGGCTTCGACGCCCAGGGCCAGATGTGGATGGACCAGGGCGTCGATGTGCGCGCGTCGGACGCCTCCGCCACCCAGGGCATCGACGGCTGGGGCGCCATGTGCAGCGGCCTCGGCAACCTGATCCTGGCCGCGGCCGAGGAGGCCGAGAGCCGCTTCCCGGTGATCAACGTCTCCCGGGAGATGACGACCGACAGCGGCGGCGCGGGTCGCTGGCGCGGCCAGCCCGGCACCAGGAACGTGAAGCAGGTGCTCGAGCCCTTCACCGCCGTGGCCTGGATGGTCTCGCGAGAGCATCCCCTGCGCGGCCTGCGCGGCGGCGACGATGCGGGGCCCTACGAGAACCGCTTCCTGGTGGGGACGCCCGAGGAGTACGAGATCGAGAACGCCGTCGCGACCCAGCTCCCGGCGGGCGCCGTGCTCGCGTACCAGTACGGGGGGGGCGGCGGCTTCGAGGACCCCCTGCTGCGCGATCCCCAGGCCGTGTGCGAGGACGTCCTCGACGAGTACGTGAGCCCCGAGGCCGCGCGGGCGCGCTACGGCGTGTTGCTCCGCGGCTCCGTCGAGCAGGGCGACCTGGCCGTCGACCGCGAGGCGACGGAGGCCCTGCGGGCGGAGCGCCGGAGCGAGGGCGGCCCCGGGGCGGGCGGCGGCAACGGAGCGGGCGGCGCGCCCCGATGAGCCGCATCGGCATCGACATCGGCGGCACCTTCACCGACTTCGCCCTGCTGAGAGACGGCGAGGTGGTGCTGGAGAAGATCCTGAGCACGCCCGAGGACCGCTCGCTGGCGGTGATGCAGGGCCTGGAGAAGCTGGCGGCGCGCGAAGGCCGCCCGCTTCGCGCATTCCTCGCCGACGTGGAGGCCATCGTCCACGGCACCACCATCGCCGACAACACGCTCATCGAGATGAACGGCGCCCGCACGGGCCTGCTCACCACGGAGGGCTTCCGGGACGAGCTCGAGCTGCGCCGCGGCTACAAGGAGGACATCTGGGACGTGCGCCTCGAGCCGCCGCCGGCCATCGTCCCGCGCCGACGCAGGCTCACCGTGCCGGAGCGAATCCTCCACGACGGCTCCGTCCATCAGCCCCTGGACGAGGAGGCCGCGCGCCGCGCGATCGCCCGCCTGGCGCGTCAGGGCGTCGAGTCGGTGGCGGTGTCGCTGCTCTTCTCCTTCGTGAACCCCGTCCACGAGCGGCGCCTGCGGGAGCTGCTGGCGGAGGGGCTGCCGGGCGTGCCGGTCTCGCTCTCCCACGAGGTGATGCCCAAGGCCCCCGAGTTCGAGCGCACGAGCACGACCGTCGTCAACGCCTACGTGGGGCCGCGGGTCACGGGCTACCTGGACCGCCTGATCGAGCGCCTCGCCGGGGCGGGCTACACCCGCCAGCTGCTGGTGATGCAGTCCAGCGGCGGCGTGATGGTGCGCGACTATCTGCGCGAGAGCCCGGTGCGGGTGCTGGCCTCGGGACCGGCGGGCGGCGTGATCGGCGGCGCCGAGCTGGGGACGGCCAAGGACGAGCCCGATCTCCTGTGCGTCGACATGGGCGGCACCAGCTATGACGTCTCGGTGGTGCGCCGCGGGCGCGCGCCGGCGGAGCCCGGCTGGAACTGGCACCACCGCTACCTGATCGGCCTGCCCATGGTGAGCGTCGAGACCCTGGGCGCCGGCGGCGGCTCCATCTGCCGGGTGGTGAACGGCGCGCTGAGGGTCGGGCCCGAGAGCGCCGGCGCCGATCCGGGCCCGGTCTGCTACGGCCGCGGCGGCGCGCTGCCCACGGTCACCGACGCGATCCTGGTGCTGGGCCTGCTCTCCGAGGACAGCGAGTTCGCCGGGGGCAGCTTCTCCCTGACCCGGACCGGGGTCGACGAGGCCTTCGCCAAGCACGTGGCCGGACCCATGGGCTACGCCGTCGAGGACGCCGCTTTCGACTGCTGGCGCGTGGTGAACGCCAACATGACCCAGGCCGTGCGGCGCTGGACCGCCGAGCGCGGCATCGACCCGCGCGAGCTGGCGCTGCTGGCCTACGGCGGCAACGGACCCGCTTTCGCCGCGGTGCAGGCCCAGGACCTGGGCATCCGCCGGGTGCTGGTGCCCCGGGCCTCGCCCACCTTCTCGGCCCTGGGCGCCCTGGCGGCGCGGCCCTCGCTGGACGAGGAGCGATCCTACCTGGCGCCCGCCGACGACGCCGATCAGGATCGCCTGCGGGCGCTCTGGGACGAGCTGGCGCAGCGGGCCGAGGCCTTCCTCGGGGCCGCGGGCTTCGCGCTCGATGCGATCCGCGCCCGCTACCAGCTCAACCTGCGTTACCCCGGTCAGAACTGGTCCCTGGCGATCGACGCCGCCGAGGTCCGGGGGATCCGCGGGCGCGACTTCGTCGACGCCGCCCTCCTGGCGCGGGCCGTCGCGCGCTTCCACGAGCGACACGAGGAGGAGTATGGCCACGCGCGGCTGGCCGAGGCCCCCGAGCTGACCGGGGTGCGCCTGCTGGCCTGGGGCGAGACGCCCCGGCCGTCCTTCGCCAGCGGCTTCTCGGCCCCGGCGCGCGAGCCGTCACCGGACCGCACGCGGCGCGCCAACCTGGGTACGGGCTTCGCCGACACGCCCGTGTACCGGGGGCCGGCGCTCGCGGCCGGCCACCGCCTGCGCGGTCCTGCCATCGTCGAGGAGACCTTCACCACCATCGTCGTCTATCCCGGCTGGGAGGCGGCGGTGGACGACGCCGGCGACCTGCTGCTCCGGGCGCTGGGCTGACCCGGCGGCCGGCGCGGACGCCATGACGACGCTGCGGGAGCTCCTCTCCGGACCCGAGCTGGCCCCCCTGCTCCGGAGCTGGCTGCCGTTCGGGCTGACGCTGCTCGGGACGGCGTCGGCCCTCGCGATCACCCATACCCTGGCGCGGCTCCGGGAGCGCCGCACCGGCCGGGCCGTGGGCCGGCAGGTGGCCATGCTCGTGGTCACGGCCCTCGGGATCGTGGCGCTGGTCCTGGCCCTGCCGGTCGGCGACGCGCTCAAGAACCAGCTCTTCGGGCTCCTCGGCCTGGCGCTCACCGGCGTGCTCGCCTTCTCCTCCACCACCTTCGTGGCCAACGCCATGGCCGGCCTCATGCTGCGGGCCGTCGGGAACTTCCGGCCGGGCGACTGGCTGGCGGTGGGCGACCAGTTCGGGCGCGTCACCGAGCGGGGTCTCTTCCACACCGAGATCCAGACCGAGGACCGGGACCTGGCCACGCTTCCCAACCTCTATCTCGTGACCCACCCCGTGAAGGTCGTGGCGGAGTCGGGCACGATCGTCTCCACCCAGCTCTCCCTCGGCTACGACCTCGACCACCGGGAGGTAGAGGCGCGGCTGCTCGAGGCGGCGGGCACCTGCGGCCTGGAGGAGCCCTTCGTCCAGGTGCTCGCGCTGGGCGACTTCGCCGTCACCTACCGCGTCGCCGGGTTCCTGCGGGAGGTGAAGCACCTGCTCAGCGTGCGCTCGCGCCTGCAGGCGAGCGTCCTCGACGCCCTCCACGGCGCGGGCATGGAGATCGTCTCGCCCACCTTCATGAACCAGCGCCGGCTGGATCCGGAGCTGCCGGTCCTGCCCCTGCGCCGGACGTCGACCCCGCCGCCTCCCGAGGCGCCTCCGCCCGAGGAGCGCATCTTCGACAAGGCCGAGGAGCGCGCCAGCCTCGAAGGGCTGCGCGCGGAGCGGGAGGAGCTGCAGAAGGCGCTGGCCGGGCACGAGGAGGAGCAGCGCAAGGCCAGCGACACCGAGCGCGAGACCCTCGACGCCGAGATCGCGCGCGTGAAGGAGCGCATCGCCGCCCTGGACACCGCGCTGGCGGAGCGGGAGGGAGGCTGAGCGCCTTGTCGGGAGGGAGGCTGAGCGCCTAGTCCAGCGGCTCCACCGGGGCGATCTCCGCGTCGCGGGTGCGGGCCTCGGCGCAGCGCACGGCGGCGCGGCCGACGCCGAGCATGCGCAGGTCGCCGAAGGGGGTGCCGGCCACGCGGTTCACCACCAGGGCCACGGCCAGCTGGCGCTCGGGGTCGCCCCAGGCGCCGGAGCCGCCGTAGCCGAAGTGGCCGAAGCCGCGGTCGAGGATGCCGCGGCTGGTGGCGGCCAGGTGGTAGCCGAGGCGCCAACGCATGGGGAAGGGGACCACCAGGTCGATCCGGCGGTTCTGGATCTCCGAGAGGCGGGCGACCGTCTGATCCGAGAGCACGCGCACGCCGTCGAGCTCGCCGCCGGCCGCGAGCATGGCGTAGAGGCGGGCCAGGGAGCGCGCGGTGAAGACCCCGTTGAGGGCGGGGATCGGCACCTCCAGCACGCGCTCGGAGAACACGAGCTCGCCCATGCCGCGGGGCACGAGCGCGTCCAGGATGTGGCCCGCATCGATGGGCAGGCGCAGCGCCCGGCCGAGGGTCTTGGCCAGCCCGGCCAGGCGCTTCGGCGCCTCGGGCATCCCGTGCCACGGCTGGAGCAGCTGGGCGACCCGCGGTCGCAGGGCCGGGTCGGCGCCGATGCTGGCGCCGTCGAGGCCCAGGGGCTCGACCAGCTCCTTCTGGATGACGTCCTGGAGCGGGCGCCCGCTGATGCGCTGGATCAGCTCGCCCACCAGCCAGCCGTAGGTGAGGCCGTGGTAGCCGTTGGCGGTGCCCGGCTGGTAGGCGGGCAGGCCCTCCTCCATCACCTCGACCATGTATTCCCAGTCGAGCATGCGCTCCGCGTGGTCCAGGGCGTGGCGCACCCGGTGCATCCCCGCCTCGTGGCAGAGCAGGTGGCGGATGGTGATGGCGTCCTTCCCGGCCTCTCCGAAGGACGGCCAGAACTTCGCCACCGGGTCGTCGTAGTCGGCCAGCCCCTGATCCACGAGCACGTGCAGCGCCGTGGCCACCACGCCCTTGGTGGTGGAGAAGGACATGGCCAGGGTGTCCTCCTGCCAGGGGGTCCCCTCGGCGTCGCGGGCGCCGGCCCAGACGTCGACGACCTTCTCGCCCTGGTGGTAGACGCAGACCGCGGCGCCGCCCCGCGTGCCCCGGAGCTGCCGCTCCAGCACCTTGGCGACCTCGTAGAAGTCGGGATGCAGATAGCCCCGAACCACACCGCCTCCTCAGCCGGGGGCAGGTTACCCCAGCTGACAGTCGGGTCAGTCGGGTGGCCGTCACAGGACGGCCGAGAGCAGCCGATGCGTGAGCAGGCTCGCCCCGTAGGCCAGGGCGAGGAGGTAGCCGAAGGCGAAGGCGGGCCAGCGCCAGGAGTTGGTCTCCCGGCGCATGATGGCCAGCGTCGACGTGCACTGCAGGGCGAACACGAAGAAGACCAGCAGCGCCCCCACCGCGGGCGGGGTGAACACCGGATCGCTGCGCACCGATCGGCGCAGCGATCCACCCTCGTCCTCGGCCGCGTAGATCTGGGCCAGTGTGGCGACGATGACCTCGCGGGCCGCGAGGCTCGCCACCAGCCCGACGCCGATCTTCCAGTCGAAGCCCAGGGGCGCGATCAGTGGCTCCACCGCGTGGCCCAGCCGACCGGCGAGGCTCTGCTCGAGGGCCAGGGCGGCGGCCTCGCTCGGCGGCGCGTCCGGTGGCGCCTCGACGCGGGGGAAGGTCAGCAGCAGCCACAGGACCACGGACGCGAGCAGGATGATCGTGCCCGCCCGGCGCAGGAAGGCGGAGGCCGCGCCCCAGACCTGGGCGAGCCAGAGCTTGAGCGGCGGCACCCGGTAGGGCGGCAGCTCGAGCACGAAGGGCAGGGCCTCGCCCCGCCCGAGCAGCCGCTTCAGGATCCCGGCGACCACGAACGCCGACACGGCACCCAGCAGGTAGAGCCCGAGCAGCACGAGGCCCTGCAGGCCCAGCGGCCCCCAGGCCGACGTGGCCGGCACGAAGGCCGCGATGAGCAGGGCGTAGACCGGGAGCCGCGCCGAGCAGGTCATGAGGGGGGCCACCAGGATGGTCACCAGCCGATCCCGCGGCGACGGGACCGTGCGCGTCGCCATGATGCCCGGCACCGCGCAGGCGTACGAGGAGAGCAGCGCGACGAAGGCGCGCCCCTCGAGGCCGATGCGGCCCATGGCGCGGTCGACCACGAAGGCGGCCCGGGCCATGTAGCCCACGTCCTCCAGCAGGTGGAGCAGGGCGAACAGCAGCAGGATCTGGGGCAGGAAGATGACCACCGAGCCGACGCCGGCGATCAGCCCGTCGACGAGGAAGTCGCGGAGCAGGCCCTCCGGGAGCGTCGCCGCGACGGCGGTCGAGAGCCCCCCGATGCCCGCCTCGACCGCCTCCATGGCGGGCTGCGCCCAGGCGAAGATCAGCTGGAAGAAGAAGACCATCACCGCGACGAAGAGGGCTGTGCCCGCCACCGGGTGCAGGACCACGCGATCGATCGCCTCGGTGAGCCGGTCGCGTCCCGGCGGACGCACGAGCGCCCGATCGAGCACCGACGCCGCCCAGCCGGCGCGCTCCGCGGGGTCCTCGGGCGGCGGCAGCGGGGGGCGGCTCCAGCGGGCCGGGTCCCGGAGCAGCGCCCGCAGGCGCTCGAGCCCGACGCCGCGGTGGCCGACGATCCCCACCACGGGCACGCCGAGGGCGTCCGCCAGCCGGTCCAGATCGAGTTCGCCGCCCCGGGCGCGGAGCTCGTCGATCATGGTGACCACCAGCAGCACCGGCTCGGGCAGGCGCAGGGCCTCGCCCACCAGCAGCAGCGAGCGCTCCAGGCTGCAGGCGTCGGCCGTCACGAGCACCGCATCCGGCGCGGGCACCTCCGGCACCTCGCCCGCCAGGACCTGGGTCACGACCCGCTCGTCCTCGCTGATCGGCGTGAGGCTGTAGGTGCCGGGGAGGTCGATCACCGCAACCCGGCGCCCCTCGACCTCGGTGGTCCCCTCGCGACGCTCGACGGTGATACCCGGGTAGTTGCCGACCTTCGCGCGCAGCCCGGTCAGCGCGTTGAAGAGCGTGGTCTTGCCGGAGTTGGGGCTCCCGAGGAGGCCCAGGCGCAGGGCCGCGGCGTCGCTCACGGTGCGGCAGAGGGGCGCACGGTCACGCCCTGCGCCTCGCGTCGACGCAGGCAGAGCCGGGTGCCGCGCAGCAGGTACAGGGTGGGATCGCCGAGGGGTGCCCGCCGCAGGACGCGGACGGGCGTTCCGGGGAGGAAGCCCAGGTCGGCGAGCCGGCGTCCCACGGGCCCGTCCACCTGCGTCCGCAGGATCACGCCGGCGCTCCCCACGCGCAGGCGGTCGAGGGTGGTGGGGGCTCCGGCGGCCGCATCGCGAGCGCCGTCCTCCGGCGTCGGAGCCTCGGGTTGCGAACTGAAAGTCAATTTCAATAGAGCCTCGGAATCACCCTAGCCCACGGTCGGGGGGGCGCCCACGATGTGGGACGGCTCAGTCGGGCTGGCTCCAGGTCACGTCCAGGGCCTGGGACGCGTGTCGGCGGCCGTTCCGGAAGAGGGCCACGACGCCCACGTCCTGCTGGCCCTGGATCCAGACCAGCCCCTCGCGCCCGCGCACGAAGATCGCGGTGGAGAGGCCGTCGGCCAGGGTGCCCGTGGGCGCCACCACGGTCACCTGGCGCAGCTCGCTCCGGGCCGGCCGTCCCGTGCGCGGGTCGAGCAGGTGGTGGAACCGCTCGCCGCCGGCCTCGAAGGCGCGGAAGGCCGGGGCCGACGTGGAGAGGGCGCCGTCGCGGCGGCTGAACCTGGCGATCGGCCCGCCCGGGCGCTCGGGATCCTCCACCGCGAGCTGCCAGGGCTGGCCCTCCGTGCCCCCATAGAAGGCGCGGTTGCCCGGCGTCGCCACCATGGCGGCGGGGACGCCTGCGTCGCGCAGCAGCGCCAGGCAGCGGTCGGCGACGAAGCCCTGGAGGATCCCGCCCAGGGAGACCGAGGTGCCCCTCGGGATCCGCACCCGGTCCCTCGCCGGGTCGACCTGGATGCGGCGCCAGCCCACCCGCCGCCGCAGCCGCGCGAGCTCGCCCTCCCCAGGGACGCGCGGCTCGGCGCCGACGAAGCCCCAGGCCCGGAGCAGGGGCAGCACCGTCGGATCGAAGGCGCCCTCGCTGAGGGCGGCCAGGGCGAGTGCCGCCTCGAGGGCCTCCACGGTCTCCTCGGAGAGGGTGATCCAGTCGCGTCCGGCGGCGCGGTTGAGGGCGGAGATCTCGCTGAACGAGCGCCACTCCGAGAGCAGTCCCTCGAGCCGCTCCACCTCCGCGAAGGCTGCGGCGATGGCCCGCCGCGCGCGCAGTCGCTCGCCGTCCCGGACCGTGATCTCGAGGGTCGTTCCGAGGGCCGAGCGGCTCTGGCTCGTCTCCGGCAGCGTCCCAGCCGCGCCGGGTCCGCGGAGCAGGCCGCAGCCCAGAGCCAGGCTCGCGGAAGCCGGGCCCGCGAGCAGCAGGCCGGCGGTCCAGACCCTTCGGCGCATGACAGGAGAGCTTGGCCGCCCGCAGCTCCGCTTGCAAGGTGCCGTTCCGCGGCGGGAAACGGGGAAGGAGCCAAGGCGGGGTCAGGATTAGTTGAAAACGACTTTCAATTTCGATAAACCTCGCTCGGGAGGCCCCATGCTCGACGCCGATCCGCCCCTGCGCCCCGCCCATCGCCTGCTCGCCGCCTTCGCCGCGCTCGACGCGAGCGGTCGCGCGAGCGAAACCTCCTGCGACGCGGTCGGCCTCGCGCTCCGCCTGCGGGCCCTCCTCGGACCTCACGCCGGACGCTTCGAGGGCTGCTCCTGCGCCGAGCTCGCGGTCCTCTGGCTGCGGGAGGGGCAGGCGCTGCGCGGGCGCGAGCTGCTGGCCCTGCTCTGGGTCGTCAGCCGTCGACACATGATCGCGTATGCCCCCCTGGAAGCCCGGCTCGCGCGGGCCGTCGAGTCCCGCTGCCTGCAGCTGCTCGCCGTGGAGACGCCGGTTGCGCCCGTTGGGCAGCCGTAGCCGCGGCCAACGGGGCTACGCTCCGCGGCGGTGAACCGCCCGGCCGCCATGGAGCGCAACCTGCGCCTGTATCCCGCCTACCAGGCGCTGCGCAACTCCATGTTCTGGTTCCCGGTCTTCTTCCTCTACTACCTCTCGGTGCTCTCCCTCGAGGAGGCCGTCCTTCTCGAGGCGGTCTACTACGTCGCCGCCGTCACGCTCGAGGTGCCCTCGGGCTGGTTCTCCGATCGCCTGGGTCGACGTCCGACCCTGTTGGTGGCCACCGCGGCGAGCACGGCCTCGGCGGTGCTCTTCGCCGCCACGGGCAGCTTCTGGCCCTTCGTCGCGGCCCAGGTGCTGAAGGCCGCCGGGAACGCCTTCAACTCCGGCACCGACTCGGCGCTCCTGTTCGACTCCCTCTCGGAGCTCGAGCGCGAGACCGAGATCGCCGCCCGGGAAGGTCGGGCGGTGACCGCCGGCTTCGGCTTCGGCGCCGTCACCGCCGCGATCGGCGGCCTGTGCGGCGTGGTCGACCTGCGCCTCGCCTTCGTGCTCACGGCGCTCGGCGAGGCCGCCGCCTTCGCGCTGGTGCTGGGCTTCCGCGAGCCGCACCCCGAGCGTCGCCAGCACCGGGTCGAGGCGCCGGTACGCGCCGTGCTCGGACACCTGCGGGACGGGCGCCTCGCGTGGCTCTTCGTCTACTACGTGGGCATGGTGGTCCTGGTCCACGTGCCCTTCGAGTTCTTCCAGCCCTACCTCGACCTCGTGCTCGGCGGTGGCGCCCGCGTCACGCCCGCGGCATCCGGGCTCCTCTCGGCGACCATGATGCTGCTGGGCGCGGCGGCGGGCCGCCTGGTGGAGCCGGCGCGCCGAGGCCTGGGGGTGCGGGGCACGCTGCTGACCCTGATGGGGCTGTGCGTCGTCACCGCCGCCGCCATGGGCGCCGTGCTCCACCTGGCGGTGATGGCCCTGGTGCTGCTGCGCAGCGTGCCGATCGCGCTGCTCACGCCCATCGTGCGCGCCGAGATCCACCCGCGGATCGGGACGGCGGTGCGGGCCACCTACCTGTCGGTCCAGAGCCTCGCGGGTCGGCTGGTCTTCGCGGGGCTGCTGGTCCTGGCCTCGGCCGCGCTCGAGGGCGAGGCCACCCGCCACGCGGCGCTGGCGCCCGTCTTCCTGGCCTTCGCCGCCGGCGGGGCGCTGCTGGCGCTGGCCCTGGCCCTATGGCCGGCGCACTCCGACTGATCACACGTTCGCGAAGAAGTCGTTGCCCTTGTCGTCGACGACGATGAAGGCGGGAAAGTCCTCCACCTCGATCTTCCAGACCGCCTCCATTCCGAGCTCGGGGTAGTCGAGCACCTCGACCTTGCGGATGTTGTCGGTGGCGAGGATCGCCGCGGGTCCCCCGATCGATCCCAGATAGAAGCCGCCGTGCTTCGCGCAGGCGTCGGTGACCGCCTTGGAGCGGTTGCCCTTGGCGAGGGAGACGAGGCTCCCGCCGTGCTCCTGGAAGAGGTCGACGTAGGCGTCCATGCGCCCGGCGGTCGTCGGTCCGAAGGAGCCCGAGGCATAGCCCTCGGGCGTCTTGGCCGGACCCGCGTAGTAGACGATGTGGTCCCTGAAGTAGGCCGGCAGGGCCTCTCCGCGGTCGAGGCGCTCCTTCAGCTTGGCGTGGGCGATGTCGCGCGCCACCACGATCGTGCCGGTGAGCGCCAGCCGCGTCTTCACGGGATGACGCGAGAGCTCGGCGCGGATCTCGTCCATCGGGCGGTTCAGGTCGATCCGCACCACGTCGCCCTCGAGCTGGTCGTCGGTGACCTCCGGCAGGAAGCGCGCCGGGTTGGTCTCGAGCTGCTCGAGGAAGACGCCCTCGCGGGTGATCTTGCCGAGGATCTGGCGGTCGGCGGAGCACGACACGCCGATGCCCACCGGGCAGCTGGCGCCGTGGCGGGGCAGCCGGATCACCCGCACGTCGTGGCAGAAGTACTTGCCGCCGAACTGGGCGCCGATGCCCGTGCGGCGGGTGAGCTCGTGCACCCGGGCCTCGAGCTCGGGATCGCGGAAGGCCCTTCCGAGCTCGTTGCCCTCGGTGGGCAGCGAGTCGAGGTAGCGCGTGCTCGCGAGCTTCACGGTCTTCAGGGTGAACTCGGCCGAGGTGCCGCCGATCACGATGGCGAGGTGGTACGGGGGGCACGCCGCCGTGCCGAGGGTGCGGATCTTCTCGTCCAGGAACGAGAGCAGCGAATCCGGGTTCAGCAGCGCCTTGGTCTGCTGGTAGAGGAAGGTCTTGTTGGCGGAGCCCCCGCCCTTGGTCACGAACAGGAAATGGTACGCGTCCCCCGGCTCGGCGTAGAGCTCGATCTGGGCCGGGAGGTTCGTGCCGGTGTTCTTCTCCTCGTAGAGGGAGAGGGGCGCGAGCTGCGAGTAGCGCAGGTTCGTGCGGGTGTAGGTCTCGTGGATGCCCGCGGACAGGGCCTCCGCGTCGTCGCCCGCGGTGAAGACGTTCTGGCCCTTGTGGCCGATCACGATGGCGGTGCCCGTGTCCTGGCAGGACGGCAGGACCATGCCCGCCGAGATGCAGGCGTTCTTCAGGAGCTGGGTCGCGACGAAGTGGTCGTTGTCCGACGCCTCCGGATCCTCGAGGATCGTCCGCAGCTGGGCCAGGTGTCCCGAGCGGAAGAGGTGGGAGACGTCGCGCACGGCCGCCGCCGCCAGGGTACGCAGGGCCCGGGGCTCGACCTTCAGGATCTCCCGACCCTCGAACGTCGCGGTGGAGACGCCGTCGGTGGTCAGCGTGCGGTACTCGGTCTCGTCGGGACCGAGCTCGAACGTCTCCTGGAACCGGAACTCGGACATGGTCTCCTCCTGTCTCGCGGGGGCCAGAGACTAGCAGTCGGGCTCAGGACCGAACGAGTCTGCCCACCGCTTCGGCGACGCGCTTCGCGTCGGGCGGCACGCCGTGGCCGAAGCGGGCCCGGTCGAGGTCCGCGAGCAGCGCCAGCGCCTCGGCGAGCGTCGCGTCCGTCGCAGCGCGGGCGCGCAGATCTTCCACGCTGGCTCCGGGTGCCGCCGCCGGAAGCCGGGCCGACACCGCGAGGCGAAGCGCCTCGGCGAGGGCGTCCGCTCCCGCGTTCCCGTCCCCCCGTGCCCCCGCGTGCTCGGCCCGGGCGAGGGCCTCGCGCAGCCGCGCCCGCCGCTGCCGGGCGTCGCGCTGACGCGCGAGCCGCCGTCGCACCGGGGCGGAGCCCAGGGCCGGCACCGCCAGCGCGAGCACCGCGGCCAGCGCGAGCGCCGCGGCGGTGAGTGCCGGCGTCCAGCGCAGGTCGCCCGCGTCCGGGTCGGGCGTGGGCCGGAGGGGTGTCCGCGCCGCGGCGGGCAGGACCTCGATGGCGATCGCCGCGGTGCGGGCCTCGCCGTAGCGCCCGGTCTCCGGATCCCAGTAGGCGTGGCGGACCTCCGGGAGGGAGAAGCTGCCGGCACGTCGCGGCACGAGCTCGTAGCGGTCGATGCGGACGACCCGCAGCAGGCCGGCGCGCGAGGGCGTGGGGTCCGTCTCGATCTCGGGCGGCAGCGGGAAGACCTCCATCCCGTCGAGCCGGGGTGGCAGCGGGGGTGGCAGTCGCCAGAGGTCGGCCAGCCCCCAGGTCCGCACCCGGGCCCGCAGGATCCCGCCGAGCTGGACGCGCGCCGGCTCCACGGCGCTCTCGACGCGTACGGCGCCCACCAGGCCGGCGAACCCCGGGGGCCGTCCTGCGGCCGGGGGCGGATCCACCTCGATCGAGAGGCCCGGCGCCCGCGCCACGGCCGGCGCCCCCTCCGCCCGGCTGCAGCGCAGGGCGACCCCCGGAATCTCCAGCCGGCCTGGGCGGGCCGGGAAGAGCACGCGGCGCTCGACGACGCGCCCGTGGCCCCGCGTCGACGAGCTCGTGCTCGCCTCCAGCGCTTCCGGGATCCAGATGGCGCGAAACGACGGAAACGAGGGCGGCTCGATCCAGCTGGATTCGCGGACCTCGTGCCGACGCCGGATCTCGGCGCGGTACACCACGGCCTGCCCGACGAAGGCGCGCGTGGGCTCGAGGGTCGCGGAGACCCGACAGGGCGCCGTCTCCGCGGTCGCGCCGCCCGCCGCGCCGGGGGGCGCGGCGGCCCAGGCCGCGACGAGCGCGAGGGCGGCGCGCCGAGCCCGCACCCGGCCTCTCACCAGTCCGGCTCCGCGCTCCGACGCGGGGGGCGCCGCCCACTCCGAATGGCGCTTCGCAGAGCGCGAGCGGCGTCGTCGCGCGCGGACTCGAGCCAGCGCGCGGCCTCGGCGGGCGAGAGCTCGGGCGTGGGCGGGCGGGCCGGCCCGTCCGTCGAAGGTGGCCCCCGCCGCTCGTTCGGCGAGGACGGCGCGCGCTCCGGCGTGGGCGGGGTCGGCGAGGGCTCGGGCCGAGGCGGCGGCTGCGCGGGCGGAGGCCGGCTCGCCAACGCCGTGAGGGTCCACTCCAGGTTGAAGAGGGCTTCGCCGTCGTCGGGTGCGAGGGCCACGGCCTCCAGGAAGGCGTCCCGGGCGGCCTCCAGGTCGTCCCGGGCCAGGGCCAGGACGCCCAGGTCGAACCAGGCCAGGGCCGCCAGCGCCGGATCGCGCGCGGTGACCGCAGCGGCGCGGAAGGCGTGCTCCGCGCCGGGCGCGTCGCCGGCCTCGGCCCGGGCGAGCCCCGTGGCGACCAGGACGCGAGCCGACGGCGGCGCCTCGTCGCCGGACGCGGCCGCCAGGGTGAGCGCCGCGGCGGTCGCCAGGGCGAGCCCGCGGCCGCGTCGGCGCCGGCTGCGGAGCGCGGCGTCCAGCGTGAGCAGAACCCCCGCGGCGAGCACCAGGGGCGCCGCGCGCACGGCGGCCACGCGACGCTCGACGGTGTCTCCTTCCCGCGCGCCGGCGTCGCGCCGCACCGCCGCGGCCACGGCCTCCGCGTCCACCTCGCCCCAGGGGTCGGCGGTGAACGCGCGGCCGTCGGTGGCGCGGGCCAGGCTGGCCAGGGCGCCCGGATCGCTGCGGGTCACGACCGGGCGCCCGTGACGGTCGGCCAGCCAGCCGTCGCCGTCGGGGATCGACGCCCCCTCCGCGGAGCCGAGGCTCACGCCCACCACCCGCACCCCGCCGCGCAGCAGCGGGCGCACCAGGGCGCCCGGGGACGGGGCGGTCGGCGAGGGATCCTCGCCGTCGCCCAGCACGAGGACGACCCGCGGTCGGGGGGCGGCCGGGTCCGGCTCGCCAAACGCCGTCAGCGCGGCCGAGAGGCCCGCGCCGAGGGACGAGCCGCCGCGCTCGAAGAGGTCGGTGTCCACCGCGGTCAGCATCTCCCGCAGGGCGCTCCGATCCCGGGTGAGCGGCGCGAGCAGCACACCGCGTCCGCGGAACGCGGCCAGCGCGGCGCGGTCGCCGGGCGACAGGGCGGCGAGGATCTCGCTCGCGGCCCGGCGGGCGCGCCGCATCCGACTCGGAGGTGTGTCGCGGGCGTCCATGCTGCGCGACGCGTCCAGGAGCAGCACCACGTCGACGCCGCCGGCCGGAGCGCGCACGACCCGGGTTCCGACGCGCGGGCCGGCCAGGGCCGCGGCGATCAGCAGCAGGGCCGCGAGCAGCGCCAGGTCCCGCCCCGGGTAGGGCAGCGGCGCGCGTGCGCCGAGCAGGCGTTCGCCCCGGCGCCGGGCCCGCCAGCGCGCGGCCAGCAGGGCCAGCGCGGCGCCCGCGGCGACGGCGCCCCCGAGCTCCAGCCAGACGGGCTCCTGGAAGCGCGCGAGCAGCTCG
>CAYTZH010000017.1:0-80036 GCA_964442285.1 uncultured Spirochaetales bacterium
TCAGCAGGATGCGGATGTCCTTGGACATGGCCAGGAGCATCTTGCGGAAGTTCTCCGCCTGGCGTTCGCGGACGGAGCGGAACTCGATCTTGGCGATCTTGGTGAGCCCCTCGACCAGGAAGCAGACCTCCTTGCCGAAGAGCCGCTCGATCTCCTCGGCGGTGGTGAGGGTGTCCTCGAGGGTGTCGTGGAGGAGCCCGGCGGCGATGGTGACCGCGTCCAGGCGCATCTCGGTCAGGATGCCGCCCACCTCGAGGGGATGCACCAGGTACGGCTCGCCGGACAGGCGCTCCTGGCCGTCGTGGACCTTCGCCGAGAAGACGTAGGCCCGCTGCAGCAGGGCCAGATCCGCGTTGGCGTCGTACGCGAGCACGCGGTCGGCGATGTCGTTGAAGCGGAGCACGCCCCGCCGCACCTCCCGGCTCGGCCTCTCTTGCTTTTTCTTTTGAATCCGAGGCCTTATACCAGAGTATCGGCCGCGGCTGGCGGCGTCTAGAGGAGATCGGGGAAGCGGCCGCGCACCCGGGTCACCACCGCCGCGGCGGCGTGCTCGAGAGCCCGCCCGCCCACCCGCTCCGCGGCCAGGATCGCGCCCATGGCCGCGACGGTCTCCTCGAGGACGTCGTTGACGACGGCGTAGTCGAATCGCGACACCTCGGACAGCTCCCGGCGCGCCAGGGTGAGGCGCTTCTGGATCACGTCCTCGTCGTCGGTGCCGCGCCCGCGCAGACGCTGCTCCAGCACCTCCATCGAGGGGGGCAGCAGGAAGACGAAGCGCGCGTCCCGCCGCCGCTCCCGCACCTGGCGGGCGCCCTGCACCTCGATCTCGAGCAGCACGTCGGCGCCCTGATCGAGGCGGGCGTCGAGGGCCGCCTGGCTGGTTCCGTAGAGGTTGTCGCTGTAGACCGCCCACTCGAGGAAGACGCCCTCCTCGACCATGCGGCGGAACTCGGCGCTGGTCACGAAGTGGTAGTGGACGCCGTCCTTCTCGCCCGCGCGCATCGCGCGCGTGGTGTGGGAAACCGAGTGCTCGATGCCGGGGTCGGCGTCGACCAGGGCGCGGCAGACGGTGGTCTTGCCGGTGCCCGACGGGGCCGACACCACGAAGGGGACACCCCGCCGGCCCACCTACGCCTCGTCCTCGTCGGTGCCGAAGCGGCCGGCCACCGTCTCCGGGTTCACCGCGGAGAGGATCACGTGGTCGCTGTCGGTGATCAGGATCGAGCGGGTGCGCCGCCCCTGGGTGGCGTCCACGAGCTTGCCCCGGCTCGCGGCCTCCTCCCGCAGGCGCCGCATCGGCGACGACTGGGGCGAGACGATGGCTACCACCCGCGACGCCATCACGAGGTTTCCGTAGCCGATGTTCAGCAGCGGCTGGGTGCGGGGGCGTTCGGCCGCGCTACTCAACGTTCTGCACCTGCTCCCGGACGCGCTCCAGCTCGGTCTTGAGCTCCACCACCAGATGGGCCGACGGGGCGTCGGCGCTCTTGGAGCCCAGGGTGTTGGTCTCACGGACGAGCTCCTGGACCAGGAAGTCCAGACGCCGACCCACGGGCGCGCCGGGTCCGGCCCCGGCCAGGGCCGCCCGGAACTGCTCCACGTGGCTGCGCAGCCGCACCAGCTCCTCGGTGACGTCCATGCGGTCGGCCGCGATCACGACCTCCTGGTGGAGCCGCGCCTCGTCGGTCAGCCCCGTCTCCCGGGCCAGCTTCTCGGCCCGCTTGCGCAGGCGCTCCCGGGCCGCCTCGGCGGCCTCGCCGGCCCGGGCCTCGAGCTGCTCCGTCGCCACGAGTATGGCGGACAGGCGCCCCTCGAGGTCGCCGGCCAGGGTCTCGCCCTCGCTGCTGCGCATGGCGTCGAGCTGCTCGGCCGCCGTGTCCACGGCGGCCAGGGCGGCCTCGCGCAGGGCGTCGGCCGCAAGCTCGTGCTCCACAGTGCGGGCGACGCCCGGCAGCGCCAGCAGGTCGTCGATCTCGAGCTTGCCCTTCAGATCGTGGCGCCGGCGGATCTCCGCCGCCGCCTCGACGTACTGCCCCACCACGTCGTAGTCGATCTCGAGCTGCTGCGCGGCGGCGGCGCTTGCGGGGATCCCGACGCTGAGGTCCACCTTGCCCCGCGCGAAGCGGGTGGAGGCCCGGGCCTTCACGTCGGCCTCGAAGGCCGCGAGGAGCCGGGGCAGCCGCACCCGCAGATCCAGGTAGCGGTGGTTGACCGAGCGCATCTCCACCTCGAAGACCACGCCCTCCACCTCGAACTGGGCGCGCCCGAAGCCGGTCATGCTGCGGATCACGCGCCGGCTCCCGCGGCCCGGATCGCCCGCGTCACGCGCCGGCTCCCGCGGCCCGGATCGCCCGCGTCACGCGCCGGCTCCCGCGGCCCGGATCGCCTGGGGCAGCAGCGCGCACACCTCGTCGGGCTCGGCGGTGGCGGTACCGATCTTGCCCAGCACGACCCCGGCCGCCGCGTTGGCCACCACGGCCGCCTCGAGGAGGCTGGCGCCCGCCAGCCGCGCCAGGGCCAGGGCGGCGATCGTGGTGTCGCCGGCGCCCTGGACATCGAAGACCTCCCGGGCCGCCGTGTGCACATCCACTCCGTCGCGCTCCCCCTCGAACAGGGTCATGCCCTCGCTGCCCCGGGTCACCACCACGTCGGCCCCGCCGCAGCGCTCGCGCAGCTGCCCTGCCGCCGCCGAGAGCGCGCGGTCGTCGCGGATGCGCGTGCCGGTGAGCGACTCGAGCTCGCGCAGGTTGGGCTTCACGAGCCGGGCGCCGCGGTAGGCGTCGACCTCGGACTTGGGATCGACGAAGACCGGGAGTCGGCCCAGGAGGGCCATGGCCTTGCGGATGAGCTCCGCCGAGAGGGCGCCCTTGGCGTAGTCGGCGAAGACGGCGCCGGCCGACGAGCGGGCGCCGTCGCGCAGGGACGCCAGCAGGGCCTCGCTGGCGTGGCCCGAGACCGACACGTCGCGCTCGCGGTCGAAGCGGACGAGCTGCTGGGAGCGCGCCACGACCCGGGTCTTGCGGGTGGTGGGCCGATTGGGGTCCACCGCCAGGCCGCCGGCGTCCACGCCGAGCTCGCCCAGCAGCGCAGCCACCTGGCGACCGGCCTCGTCGTCCCCGACGACGCCACAGAAGCGGCAGCGCGCGCCCAGCGCCACGACGTTGCGCACCACGTTGCCGGCCCCGCCGAGGGCGAGGGACTCGTCGCGCACGTGGACGACCACCACGGGCGCCTCGGGGCTCACCCGGTCGACCTCGCCCCAGAGGTACTCGTCGAGCATCACGTCGCCCGCGACGAGGAGCTCCAGCTCGGCGAAGCCGGCGACCAGCGCTTCGAGGCGCGCCCGGTCGAGCGGGCCCATCAGCGGGTGAGACCCCGGCGGGCCAGCTCGTCGGCCGCCTGGGCGACCCGGTCCTCCGGGCGCTGGGTCTCGAGCCAGGCCAGCAGCTCCGTCATCCCGTCCTCGAGACGCGTGCGCGGCTCGTAGCCGAGCTCCTTGCGGATGCGCCCGATGTCCGCGTAGCAGTGGCGGATGTCGCCGGCCCGGTACTTGCCGCACACGTCCGGCGCGAGGCGCTTGCCCAGGGCCTCGTTCAGGCGCGAGGCAACCTCGAGCACGCTCGTCGGACGTCCGGTCCCGACGTTGTAGACGCGTCCCGCCGACTCGTCCCGCTCCAGGGCCAGCAGGTTGGCCTGCACCACGTCGGAGACGTGGACGAAGTCCCGGCTCTGGCGGCCGTCCTCGAACACCAGGGGCCGGTTGTCGTTGATCAGGCGCGAGGAGAAGATCGCCATCACGCCTGTGTAGGGATTCGAGAGCGCCTGGCGGCTGCCGTAGATGTTGAAGTAGCGGAGGGCCGCCGTGGGAATCCCGTAGGCCGCGCCGACGGAGAGGAACATCTCCTCGTGGTCGCGCTTGGTGATGGCGTAGATCGAGGTCGGATGCAGGGGCTTGGACTCGGGCGTCGGCCGCGGCTCGAGGTCGCGGCCGCGCCCGTCCGCGCACTCCCAGGCGCGTCGGGCGAGCTGCTCCTCCGGGCGCAGGCCGGGATGGGCCTCGGCCCCGTCGGCGTCCCGGTAGGCACCCTCGCCGTAGATCGACATGGAGGAGGCCACGACCACCTTGCGGATGCGGTCCCGCCGCTCGAGGAGCGCCTCGAGCAGCACCGCCGCCCCCACCGCGTTGACCGAGACGTAGTGCTCGATCTCGTACATGGACTGGCCCACCCCCACCGCGGCGGCCAGGTGGTAGACGGCGTCCATGCCCTCCAGGGCGCGGTCCACGGCCGCGCGGTCGCGCACGTCTCCGCGCTGGAACTCCGCCTCGGGACTCAGCTCGGGCGGCGGACCCTCGCGAGGGCCGTGCACCTGGGGGTCGAGCGCGTCGAGCACCCGGACCGCGTGTCCGCGTTCCAGCAGGGCGTCCACCAGGTGCGAGCCCACGAAGCCGGCGCCGCCGGTCACCAGGATCCTCATGAAGCCTCCTTGGACGAGGCGCGGCCCGCGAGTCCCCCCGTCGCGGGACAGCCGCGCACATGCCAGCCCAGCACGATCGCCGCGCTGCGCCAGCGCTCGCGCTCCCGCCGCGAGAACGGGGCGGTGAACGCGAGCACGACGGTGTAGAGCAGGAGCTTCGCCACCCGCAGCCCCAGGACCGCCGCCGCCGGGCCCGCGCCGCGGTTCTTGCGGAAGAAGTGGTACAGGGAACGGTGGAACTCGATGCGGGTGCGGGCCGGCACCTTCTTCTTGGTGCTGGCGCCGTGGATGTGGATCACCCGGGCCTCGGGCACCTGCATGATCTTCCAGCCCGCCGCCGCGATCCGGAAGCACCAGTCGGTCTCCTCGAGGAAGAAGAAGTAGTCCTCGGGCATCACGCCCACCTGCTCGATCACCTCCCGGCGGACGAAGAGGCAGGCGCCGAGCACCGCGTCCACCGGGAGGGGCTCCCGGCGATCGACCCGCTTGGAGGGATAGCGGGCGGGGAAGAGGCGCTCGAGCACGCTGCTGGGCACCAGCTCGGTGGCCAGGCTGGGGAAGGCGTGGATGCAGGTCTGCAGGCTGCGGTCGGGGTTGAGCAGCTGCGGGCCCACCACGCCCACCTCCGGGTGCGCATCCAGGTAGCGCACGCAGGTCTCCAGGGCGTCGGGCAGCACCACCGTGTCGCTGTTCAGGAGCACGGCGTGACGCCCGGACATCTTGCGCAGCCCCACGTTGTTGCCGGCGGCGAAGCCGATGTTCTCCGGCAACGGGATCACCTGGGCCCAGGGAAAGCGCGCCCGCACCGCCTCCACGCTGCCGTCGACAGAGCCGTTGTCCACGACGAGGGTCTCGGTCTCGATGCGGCCGGCATCGGAGCGACCCAGGATCTCGCGCTCGATGGACGCCAGGCAGTCCAGCAGCACGTCCTTCGCGTTCCAGGTGACGATGACGATGGAGAGATCGGTCACGCACTGCCTCCGCCGCCGGCGACCGGGCGCAGGGCCCCGTCGCCGCGCCAGGCCCGTCGGCCCGCGTCGTCGAGGGTGGGAAGCACGGCGCGGACGACGGCCTCCGGGTCGATCCCGGTCATGCAGCGGTGATCGACGGGACACGCCCGCAGGTAGCAGGGCCGACAGCCCACGTCGGCGGTGAGCACCCGCACCCGCTCCAGGTTGAGGGGCGTCTTCTCGAGGCTCGTCGGGCCCATGAGCACCAGGCAGGGCACCCCGAAGGCGACGGCCACGTGGCGGGCGCCCGCGTCGTTGCAGACCACCGCCCGCGCGCGTCGGATCACGGCCTTGAGGGCTCCGAGGTCGATGCGGCCGGTGAGATCCGCCGGCGGCGCCAACATGGCCCGCGCCACCGCCCGGGCGATCTCCGCCTCGTCGGGCGCGCCGCACAGCACCACCCGGGCGCCGGCGGCGGTCAAGGCGTCGCCCACCCGGGCGAACGACGCCACCGGCCAGCGCTTGGAGGCGCCGTAGGAGGCGCCCGGCGCCATCACCACCAGCGGGGCCGCCGGGTCGACGCCGGTCTCCCGCAGCGCCTCCCCGGCCCGGCGGGTCTCGTCGGGCGTGACGAAGAGCTCGAGGTGGATGCCCCGGGGCTCGGCGCCGACCGCCTCGACGACGCCGAGGGTGTGTCGCTCCCGGGGGACCCAGGCGCGCCGGCCGGCCCGCCGCGGCGGTGCCACCGGCACGTGGAGGAGCGGACGGCGCAGGTCCGCCGCATAGCCCACCACCCGGCGCACGCCGGCCAGGCGCATCCACAGGGCGGAGGAGAAGGAGTCGGGCAGGCACACGCCCAGGTCGAAGCGCCGGGCGCGCAGCGTCCGGGCCTCCCGAGCCAGCGCCGCGAGCCCGCGGCGCTGGGAGCGCACCTCCAGCAGCTCGTGGAACCAGGGCGCCCCCGCGAGCAGCGGCGCCAGGCCGGGGCGCAGGGCGAGCGTGATCCGGGCCGCGGGGAAAGCGGCGTGCAACGCGCGAAAGGCCGGTGTGGCCATCACCAGGTCGCCCGCCCAGTTGGGGCCCCGGACGAGGATTTCCCGAGCGTTCGTCATGGTTTGGAGCTCGCGGAGGGGAAACCCAAGCTATCACCCCGGGCCGGCTGCTGCCAGGATCGCCCGAGCCGACGCCACCACGGAGGCGACGGGAATCACCCTCATGCAGGTGGCCGCGTCGCAGCCGCGACGGCCGCAGGGACTGCAGGCCAGGGGAACGTGCACGGTGCGGGAGGGGGTCGCGGGCCAGGGGGCGTTCTCGACGGGATGGGTGGGGCCGAGGAGCTGGACGACCGGAGTGCCCAGCAGCGACGCCACGTGCATGGGGCCCGTGTCGCTCCCCACGTAGAGCCGCGCGTGGGCCATCAGGGCCGCCAGGTGGGCGAGGGTCGGGGTTGCCGGCGCCGGGCGGGCAGCCCCGTCCGCCGCCGCGAGCAGCGCGTCGCCGAAGCGACGGTCGTCCCGCGCGGGACCGACGCTCACCAGGACCGTCGCGCCGGGATCCTCGGCCAGGGCCCGGGCCAGGCGCGCATAGCCCGCCACCGTCCAGCGTTTGTGGACGGTGGCGTCGCTCGTCCCCGGGTGGAGGACCACCGGGGCCTCCCCGCCCAGCTGCTCCCCCATCTCGACCAGCAGCGGCTCCGGCACCTGCAGGGGCGACGGCGCGGCCGCGGGGTCGAGCCCGAGGAAGTGGACCAGCGCGGCGTTGCGCTCGAAGCGCGAGACCCGCCGCGGCGACACCTGCGCGCGTCGATTGGCGAAGAGCCAGGCCCCCTCCCGGGCGAAGGGGCGCGCGTAGCCCACCCGGACGGGCGCCCCCGAGAGCCGGGCCAGGACACCGCTCTTGAGGATGGCGTGGAAGTCGACCACCAGGTCGAAGCGCTCGTCGCGGAGCGCGCGCAGGAAGGCGCGCGCCCGGCGCCAGGCGCGGTCGGGACGCCCGCGGGCGAGGTCGCGCTGCAGCGCGGGACGGGGGAAGACGAGCACGCGGTCGAGCCAGCTCTGGCTCTCCAGGAGAGCGGCGGAGCCGGGCTCGACCAGCCAGGCGAGGTGGGCGTCGGCATAGGCGCGGCGCAGCGCCGACGCCGCCGGCAGGGTCCGCACCACGTCGCCCATGGCGCCGAGGCGGATCAGCAGCACTCGCCGGGCCTCGGGAGCCCGCACCAGCGCGTTCGAAACCTGCGCGGCGGGCGTCGGCACGGTCGAGGGTCGGTCGACGGAAGCGTGCAGCGAGACCTCGCACGGGAGGAAGGCAGCCCTTAGGATAGTGCGCCATGCGGCCCCCGCGAACGACTGGCCGCGCGTGAGCTCCCGACCGACGCCCGGCTTCGACTGGCACGGCCGGGAGGATCGGCGACTCCTGGTCGATCCGCGCTTCGCCGCGGCCACCCGCGCGCTCTCGCTGCTCGAGCCCGACGGCCTGGAGCGACGGCTGGCCGACGGCACCGCGGCCCGGGGCCGCGGCCGCGCCGCGGTGGTGTCGCTGCCCGACGACGGGCGACGCCTCGTCCTGCGCCCGGTCCTCCACGGTGGCCTCCTCGGCCCGCTGCTCGGCGGGGCGCTCTGGGGGCTTGGTCGTCCCGTGGCAGAGCTGCTGGCCACGGCGCGGCTGCGCGTCGCGGGAGCCCCGGTCCCGGAGCCGGTCTGCGTGGTGGGTCGGCGCCGCCTGGGGCCGCTGTGGAACGCCGCCGTCGGCACGCTGTTCGAGGAGCACACCGAGGACGCCCTCGCCTTCCTCGCCGCGGCGCCGGCGCCCGCGGCCGTCCGGGCGGCCGCGACCGCCGCGGGCACCGCCGTGCGCGCCTTCCACGACGCGGGCGGTCGCCACGCCGACCTCCACGTGAAGAACCTGCTCCTGCGGCGCGAGGGCGAGCGCTTCCGGGCCCTGGTGATCGACCTCGATCGCGCCCGCTGCGGCCCGCCGCCCGACCCCGGTCGTCGGCTGCAGGAACTCGCCCGGCTCCACCGCTCGCTCCTGAAGCGTGGGCTGGCCGAGCGCGTCGGCGCGCGCGGCTGCGCCCGCTTCCTGGCCGCCTACGTCGCCGGCGACCGCGTCCTGCGCCGCGCGCTCCTCGCCCACGCCCCCCGCGAACGCCGCCGCCTCGCCCGCCACCAGCTCGCCTGGCGCCTCCTCGGGAGATAGCGCCTCTCAGGCCACGACCAGACCTCTACCGCGCCTCGGCCCCCCTCACGAGGGCGGGCGTCGCGTCAGAGGTCCGGGCTGCGCTTCCACTTGCGATGAAACCACACCCACCCCACCGGCTCCTCGCGCAGCACCCCCTCCAGCACCCGGGCGAGCTCGGCCGTCGCCGCCTCCACGTCGGCCCGCGGATCCCGGCTGCGACGCGGCGCCACCTCCGGATGAACCGTGACCCGATGGGCCCGGCCCTCGATCCGGCGGATCGTCACCGGCACGAGCGCCGCGCCCGTGCGTCGGGCCAGGACCGCCGCGCCCGGGTGGCTCCAGGCCCGGGCGCCGAAGAACGGAACCGCCACGCCGCCGCGTCGCGCGGGCGTGTAGAGGTCGACCAGCATGCCCACCGCGCGCCCCGCCCGCAGGGCGGCCAGGAGCTCGCCGAGGTCTCGGGAGAGCACCGCACCCCCGCCCTGGGCGCGTCGCGTGGCCACGTCGCCCTGGAGCCCGACCTGCTCGAAGGCGCGCCCCACCACGGCCAGGTCGAGCCAGGGCAGCGCGGCGGCGGCCGCCGCCGGCAGCAGCTCCCAGTTGCCGTAGTGCGCCGTGGCCAGCACCACGCCCCGGCCGCGCTCGGCGGCGCGGCGCAGCGGGGGCAGGCCCTCGAAGGAGACCCGGCTGCGGAGCGCCTCGGCGTCGAGCGCCGGCAGCCGGACCCACTCGAAGAGATTGCGTCCCAGCTCGACGAAGCCGGCCCGGCCGATCCGCTCGAGCTCGGCCCCCGAGCGGCCGGGAAGGGCGCGGGCCAGATGGCGGCGCGCGAGCCGCCGTCGACGGGGGAAGCCGTACCAGGCCAGCCAGCCCACGGCCGCGCCGACCGGCAGGACCGCCCGCTCGGGCAGCCGGCGGGCCAGGGCCGCGGCAACGTACCCGAGCGCCCGGGTGGTGCGGCGGGGCAGGACCCGCAGCGCGCGCGAGACCGACCTCAACGCAGGCGGGTCTCGAGCCACTCCAGCAGCGGATCCGGCTCCTCGACGGCCAGGGCGATGGACAGCACGTCCACCCGGACGTCCCCGGCCCAGTGGGGCAGGACCTTCACGGCGTCCTTGGCGGTGGTCACCCAGTGGGAGGCCTCGCGCGAGAGGCCGTCGAGGTCGCGCGCCCGGTAGCGGTGGTGATCCGGGAAGGTGCGCTCGGCCACCACCCGCGCGCCGAGGGCGCGAAGGGTGCGGGCGAGCCCGGCGGGCCGCGCGATCCCCGCCAGCATGCCGACGTCGCAGCCGGCGAGGGCACCCGGAGAGGCGGCGGGACCGCCGCGCAGGGAGCGCAGCGACACCGGCCGTCGGACCGCGCGGAAGCGGAAGGCGTCGGGACAGGTGCGCTCCAGCAACGCCTCGTCCTCGGGCGGGAGCGGCCCGTCGACGACGCCCACCGCGTCCGCCCGCCGCAGCGCGGCGAGGGGCTCGCGCAGCGGCCCCCGCGGCAGCACCGCGCGGTTGCCGAGGCCGAGCCCGCCATCGACGAGCACCACGTCCACGTCCCGCTCCAGGCGGTGATGCTGGAAGCCGTCGTCGAGCAGCAGCACGTCGACGCCGAAGACCGAGATCGCCCGCAGGCCCACCCGCGCGCGGTCGGGCCCAACCAGGACGGGGACGCCCGGGGCGCCGGCCGCCAGCAGCAGGGGCTCGTCGCCGGTGCGCTCGACGTCGGCCTGGACGTGGCGGCCGTCGGATACCACCCGCACGTCCCGGGTGCGCCGCCCGTAGCCCCGGCTGGCGATGGCGACCTTGTGGCCGCGCCGGTGCAGCGCCTCGGCCAGCCAGGCCGCCGCCGGCGTCTTCCCAGAGCCGCCGACCACCAGGTTGCCGACGCTCACCACCCGACACGCCAGGCGGCCGCGCCGCCGCCAACCGCCGGTGTAGAGGCGCCGGTGGAGCCGGGCGCCCAGGCCGTAGAGCCGCGAAACGGGCACCAGGGGCGCCAGCAGGATCCGCCGGAGCCAGCCCGACCGCCGCTCGTAGAGCCAGGCCGCGCGGAGCCTCACGAGAGCAGACTCCCGACCAGCCGCGCGCTGCGCTCGGCAGCGCCGCGCTGGCTCTCGAGGAGCCGCCGGCCGCCCTCGGCGCGGGCCCGGGCCGGCTCCGGGTCGCGCAGCACCGCGAGCACGGCGGCGACCAGCTCCGGCCCGTCGCGCACGCTGCGCACGGCGCCGCTGTCCCGCAGCAGGCGCAGCACGTGGTCGACGTTGGTGGTGTGCGGACCCACCAGCACCGGGCAGCCGCTCTGCAGGGGCTCGAGCACGTTGTGCCCGCCGCGGTCGACCAGGGAGCCCCCGACGAAGGCCACGGCGGCCCGGGCGAAGACGGAGGGGAGCTCGCCCAGGCTGTCGAGCAGCAGCAGCTCGCCCGGCCCGAGGGGCCCCGCGCCGAGGGCGCTGCGCCGACGCAGAGGTCCGCGGGCCGCGAGCTGCGCCGCCACCGCCTCGAAGCGCGGCGGGTGCCGCGGCGCGACCACGAGCGCCGCCCGCAGGCCGGCCCGGGTGGCCGCGTCGAGGCAGTCGACGGCGACCGCCTCCTCGCCCTCGTGGGTGCTCGCCGCGACCACGATCGGCACCGCGTCGAGCGCCGCGGCCAGATCCGGCGGCAGCGGCGGCGGCGTGTCGGGAGGCTCGAGCTTGAGGTCGCCCGTCACCCGCACCCGGGACGGCGGCACCCCGAGCACGCCGAAGCGGCCGGCGTCCTCGTCGCTCCGGGCCCCCACCGCGGCCAGGCGCTGCGCGGCCCGCCGGAACACGCCGGGCAGCCGCGTGTAGGCCGTGAGGGAGCGCGGCGAGAGCCGGGCCGAGACCATCGCCACCGGGAGGCCCCGGGCGCTCAGCACGGCCAGACGCACGGGCCAGAGCTCGGTCTCCACGGTCACCAGGGCGGCGGGGCGCACCCGACGCAGCCAGGCCGACACACACCAGGGATGGTCGAGGGGTGCCAGCACTGCGGGCAGTGCGGGACGACGGCTGCGCGCGAGGTCGCGCGCGGTGCGGGTGTTGGTCGAGAGGCAGACCCCGCGACCCTGGGCCGACAGGACGTCCACCAGGCGCAGGGCCGCCAGCGTCTCGCCCACGCTCGCCGCGTGGATCCAGACGCAGCCCGCCGCGGGCGGCGGCGAGGGCGTCACCCAGCCCAGGCGCTGGGAGAGGCCTGCGCGCGTGCGAGCGCGGAGCGCGAGGATCAGGAGGGCCGGCAGGCCGAGCACCAAGGCGGCGACCGCGGCGAGGCTATGACCGCGCCAGCCCACCCATCATCTCCTCGGCCATCTGGGCAGCCCGGACCGCGGCGCCCCCCGGGCCGAGGCGCCGCCGCACGTCCGCCAGCCGGGCGAGCTGGGCCTCGCGGGCCGGGCCCTCCAGGAGCAGCTCCACGGCGTCCGCGACGCGTCCCGGGCGCGCCGTCTGCTGGAGGAACTCCGGGATCACCGGCGCGCCGGCGATCAGGTTGGGCATGGTGAGCGACGGCACCCGCACCATGCGCCGGGCCATCATCGCGGAGAGCGGGTTGGCCCGGGCCGCCACCACCATGGGTCGCTCCAGCAGGGTGAGCTCGACGGTGATGGTGCCGGGCTTGGCCAGGGCCACGTCGCAGGCGCGGATGGCCTCGTAGGTGGCTCCCTGGATCACGCGGACGTCCGCATCCGCCGGCGCGCCCTCCCGCACGCGCGCGGCGACCTCCTCCCGGGAAACCGTCGGCGCCACCGCCACCACGAAGCCCAGATCCGGCCGGCGCGCGTGGAGGATGCGCGCCGTCTCCAGCTGCAGCCCGAGGCCGTGGCGCACCTCGTTGCGCCGGCTGCCGGGCAGGAGCAGCAGCAGGGGCCCCCCCTCCGGCAGACCGAGCGTGGCCCGGGCCGTGCGGCGATCGAAGCGCTCCGCCAGCGCCCCCATCGACTCCACCAGCGGGTGTCCCACGAACTCCACGGAGAGGCCGCTCCCGGCGTAGACCGCGGGCTCGAAGGGAAAGATCACCGCCATGCGGTCGACGCGCGCCGCCAGCTTGCGGATGCGGTGACGGCGCCAGGCCCAGACCTGGGGGCTGATGTAGTAGAAGATCGGCACGTCCGCGCGCTGGACGCGGCGCGCCAGGGGCAGATTGAAGTCCGGCGAGTCGACCAGCACCACCAGGTCGGGGCGCTCGTGGGAAACGGCCCGACCGAGACACCGCCAGGCGTTCACCACCCGGCGCACGCTGCCGAGGACCTCCACCAGACCGCCGATCGCCAGCTCGCGCTGGTGCACGAATAGCTCCACGCCGGCCTTCTCCAGCTCCACGCCGCCCAGCCCGAGCACCCGGACGCCCGGCACGCGGCGGCGCAGGGCCTCGACGAAGGCGGCAGCGTGGACATCCCCCGAGGCGTCGCCCGCGGAGATGAGGACCGTGCTCATGACCAGGCGTCGGTGAGCACGGGCATGGCCTCGATCACGCGCAGGGCGGAGCGCAGGGCCGAGAGGGCCTCCTCGCCGGAGACCACCGGCGCCCCGCCCTCCCGCAGGGCGTCGACGAAGGCCCGCAGCTGGGCGAGGAGCGCGTCCTCGGGATCGAAGTCGAGCTTCTCCATCTCGATCTTCGGCGTCGACTCCCCGGGCACCAGGCGTCGGCGGAACTGCACGACGGTCTGGTCGAGGAAGTCGATGGAGAGATAGCCGTCGGGCTGGAAGAGGCGCAGCTTGCGCATCGGGTTGGGGGTGACGCGGCTGGCGGTGAGATTGGCGACGCAGCCGCCGGGAAACGTCACGCGTGCATTGGCGATGTCGACCTTGTCGGTCAGCACGGGGACGCCGACCGCCTCCACCCGAAGCGGCTCTTCGCCCACGAAGTCCTGAACCAGGTCGAGGTCGTGGATCATGAGGTCGCGCACCACGTCGACGTCGGTGGCGCGGGCGGGGAAGGGACCGAGGCGATGGGCCTCGACGAACAGCGGCCCCTTCACGAAGGACCGCGCCGCCGAGAGCGCCGGGTTGAAGCGCTCCAGATGGCCCACCTGGAGCACCCGATGGGTCGACCGCGCCAGGCTGAGCAGCTCCTCGGCCTCCTCGAGGGTGCTCGCCAGGGGCTTCTCCACGAGCACGTCCAGGCCCGCCTTGAGCAGGTCCCGCACCACCTCGTAGTGCGCCACCGTGGGCACTGCCACGATCACGGCGTCGGCGCGGCCGGCCAGGCTGCCGTGGTTCGCGAAGGTGGGTGCCTCACCGGTGTCGGCCTCGTCCAGCCGCTGCCGGTCGTTGTCCACCACGCCCGCCAGGACGAGCTCCGGATCCTCGGCGACCAGCGCCCGGATCTTGGACAGGTGCAGCCGTCCCATGTGGCCCACGCCCACGAGTCCGAGTCGAAGCACGTTCACACCTCCCCTCCGACGACGCCCACCACGGCGATCTGGTGGGCGTCGGCCTCCCCGGCCAGGGCCTCGCGGTCGAGGACCGCGGTGCGGCCGGCCTCGAACACCAGCGCCGACGCCTTGGCGCGGACCAGGGACTCCAGGGTCTCGGGCCCGATCGTGGGCATGTCGAAGCGCGGGTCCTGATCCTTGCGGGCCAGCTTGACGACCACGGCTCCGTCGCCCGCCAGGGCGCCGCCCCGGGCGATGGCCGCGTCGGTGCCCTCCACCGCCTCCACGGCCAGGACCGAGCGGTCCTTGAACACCACCGTCTGGCCGATCTCCAGCTCGGCGACGGCCTTGGCGATGGGCCAGCCGTAGGCCACGTCGTTGCGCTCGCGGTCCGAGAGCGCGCGGCCGCCGACCGGACCCACGCCCGCGAAGAGCTCGGGCACGGCCTCCGCCTGGGCCAGCAGCTCGATCCCCTCCTCCGCCAGCACGTCCGCGATGGCCGCGAGGATCGAGTGGTCCTGACGGTCGACGAGGCTGGCGAGCAGGGCCAGGGCCCGGGCGTCGGCCTGCAGGCTGGCCGGGTCCTCGTAGACCCGGGTCTTCCAGACCTTCCCCACCATCACCGCGCGCCGCACGCCGCCGTCCCGCAGCACCGACAGCAGCCGCTCGAGCTGGCCCAGGTGGATGCGCTCGAAGACGTCGATCCCCCGGCCCAGGTCGGCGTCGGTCTCCCCGACGAAGCCCACGGCCACCACCCGGTCGCCGCGGGCCCGGGCGGCGCGGACCACCTCGCGCGGGAACGCCCCGCCGCCGGCGATCAGGCCAAGGGTGGCGCCGGACGCCGTCATCGCACGAACCCCCGCTCGGACTTCTCCACGAAGCGGAGGAGCTGCTCCACGTCCGGCTGTCCCGAGAGCTCCTCCCGGACCCGGGCCAGGGCCGGCTCCAGCCGCAGGCGGGAGTGGAAGATCAGGTGGTAGGCGCGCTTCAGGGCGGCCACGCGCTCCCGGTCGAAGCCGCGGCGGCGCAGGCCGACGATGTTCAGACCCACCAGGCGCGCGCGGTCGCCGGCCACCATGGAGAAGGGCGGCGCGTCCTGGGAGAGCATCGTGTTCGCCGCCACCATCACCGACTCTCCGACGCGGGTGAATTGATGGACCCCTGTGAAGGCCCCGAGCACGGCATGATCGCCCACCACCACGTGGCCCGCGACGCCGCAGAAGCTGGCGATGATCGTGTGGGAGCCCACCTGGACGTCGTGGGCCAGGTGGGCGCCGTTCATGACGAGGTTGTCGTCGCCGATGCGGGTGGCACCGCCGCCCTTGGCGGTGCCGACGTGGAGGGTCGCGTTCTCCCGGATCACGTTGTCGCGACCGATCACGAGGGTGGTGCTCTCCCCCTCGAACTTCTTGTCCTGGGGCTCGCCGCCGACGCTGGCGAACGAGAAGATGCGCGTCCGCTCGCCGACGTGGGTGTGGCCGACGACGACCGCGTGGCTCTGGACCTCGACACCCTCGGCCAGGGTGACCTCCGGCCCGATGACGGCGAACGGACCGACGGTCACGTCCGCACCCAGCTCCGCGCCCGGGGCGACGATCGCCGCCGGGTGGACGTCGGCCACGCGACGCCTAACCCTTCTTCTTGTTGAACTGCTCGATCACGTCGTCGGTGATGTCGAGGGCTTCGCGGGAGTACAGCAGGCCGGGCGTCCCGCGCTCGACGATCAGGGTGAAGCCCTGGTCTCGACCGATGCCCTGCACGATGTCGATGAGCTTCTTGCGCAGGGGACCCACGAGACGCTCCTGGTCCACCTTGAGCTTGCCCTCGAGCTCCTTCATCTCGGACTCGATCTCGTTCTTGAGCTCCACCAGGTCGAGCTGGCGCTGGTAGAGCGCCTCCTCGGAGAGAACGAACTTCTTGCTCTTCAGCTCGTCCTGCATCTCCTTGAAGCGATCGATCCGCGGCTGCATCCGCGACTCCGCGTCGCGCTGCTTGCGCGCCAGCTCCTCCCGGGCGGCCTTCCCCTCCTCGGTTGAGTTGAGGGCCTGCTCCAGGTCCACGACGGCAATCCGGATCGCCGGATCGTCCGAGGCAGCCGTCCCGTAGACCAGGACCAGCGCGAGTCCCAGGAACACCAGTGCCTTGCGAAGCGGAATCATGCTCACCCCTCTTGCGCGGCGCGGACGCCGCAGCTTCCCCTAGAACCCGGCGCCCCCGACGGAGAACTCGAAGACGTTGCTGTCCTCGACCTCGAGGGGGTTCAGGGGGATCCCCCAGAATGCCTGGAGTGGACCGAAGGGGGAAAACCACAGTACACCCAGGCCCGTACCGTAGCGCCAGTTGGTGACGTCGAAAACGTTCTCGTTCTCGGCGAAGGCGTTGCCCATGTCGAGGAAGACGATCCCCATGAGGCCGAGGGTCTCGGAGATGGGGAAGCGGTACTCGGCGGTCAGCGAGAGGAAGCGGCTGCCGCCCACCACGTCGGTCTCGTCCAGGTCCTCGAAGTCGTCGATGTCCTCGTCGTCCAGATCGTTGCACTCGCCGTCGCCGTCGCCGGTGGTGAAGCCGAAGTCGTTGCAGACCGCGTCGAGCAGGCCCGAGTCCTCGTCCCGCGCGACCACGCGCCCCACCGGCAGCGCCAGGTTGTTCGCGCTCGTGCCCGAGCTGAAGCCGCCGAAGGCGCGGGAGATCACGATGGCGCGCCGGGGGCCCACCGAGCGGGCCCGGAAGCCGCGCAGCTGGTAGGAGCCCAGGCCCCCCAGGAAGTAGCGCTCGGACAGGGGCAGATTGAGCTCGGTGTCGATGGTGTCGAGCGGACGCAGGTTGCCGCCCGGGTTGAACAGCGTGCCCGCCGGCACGTCGGGGAGATCGAAGTCGGCGATGTCGTTGAGGGGGATCGCCCAGCCCGCCCGGGCGGCCAGCTGGAAGGCGGAGCGCTCGCCGAAGATCGGGAACCACTCGGGCGCCCGGTAGAAGCGCTGGATCCGCCCCTCCAGACGCAGGAATCGTGCGAAGCCGCCCAGGCCGGCGAAGTCCGCCGACACGGCCCACTGGCCGCCCTGGGTGGGCACCACCCGATCGTTGCGGGTGTCGCCCCGCAGCGACACGCCGAAGAGGCTCACGGTCTGGTTGTCCGACAGGATCTGGCGCTGGATCAGCGATGCGGCGCTGGCGCCCCGGCTCTCGAGGATGTCCCGGCTGCTGAAGCTGTAGCGGAGGAAGCCGCGGGTGGTGCCTTCCAGGTTCAGCGCGTGGCCGAAGACCACGTCGAGGCCGGTCTGCTGCAGGTCGAAGTCCTCGAACTGGACGTCGGTGCGGAAGATCGTGGTCCCGAAGCTCCAGTCCGTCCCGAACACGTAGGGGTCCTGGAAGGAGGCGAAGTAGCGCTGGGACTCGACGCCGATGTCCACCGAGAGCTGCACGGCGTAGCCGCGGCCGAACAGGTTGGTCTGGGACACGCTGCCCGTGAGCAGGAAGCTGTCCTGGGACGAGAAGCCGGCGCCGAACGAGAGCGATCCCGTGGACTTCTCCACCACGTTGACGTCGACGTCGATCTGGTCCTCGTACTCCGTCGGCTTCGGATCGAAGTTGACCTCTTCGAAGAAGCCGAGGGCGCGGATCCGGGCCTGGCTATGCTGGAGCGCCCGGGCCGAGTAGAGCTGGCCCTCCACCAAGCGCATCTCCCGGCGCATCACCGAGTCGACCGTGGTGGTGTTGCCCTCGAACTCGATCTCCCGCACGAAGTAGAGGGGTCCCTTCTCCACCGCGTACACCACGTCCACGTCGAGCTCGTCGGCGTCGAGGGCGGTCTGCGGCGTGACGCTGGCGAAGTAGAAGCCGCGGTCGGTGTAGTGGTGCGTGATCTTGTCGACGTCGGTGGTGAGGTAGGAACGGTTGAAGATCTCGCCTTCCTGGAGCCGGAGCCCCTCGCGCAGGGCCTCCACGTCGGCGGTCTCGTCGCCCTCCACCAGGATGTTTCCCACCCGGTACTGCTCGCCCTCGCGGATCTCGACCGTCACCACCAGGCCGTCCTCGAGGGGATCCACCCGGGGCTCGGAGAGCTCCACCTGGAGGTAGCCCCGATCCATGTAGCGCTGCTCCACCCGGCGCAGGTCCTGGGCGAAGACCGGCTCCGAGTAGGTGCCGGAGTTGTCGATGAACCGGGTGACCCAGGACCACAGGCGCCACACCCGGGTCTTCATGCCCCGCCGGAGCTCCCGGTCGCTGAAGGCGTCGTTGCCCTCGAAGGCGATCTCGCGCAGCTTGAGCTTGTCCTGCTCCGTGACCTCGAAGTGCACGGCCACCGCATTGCCCGAGAGGGGCTCGATCTCGTGGCGGACACGCGCCAGGTAGTAGCCCTCGGCGCGGTAGAGGGCCTCGATCCGCGCGGCGTTCTCGAAGAGCAGGGGATAGTCGAGGGTGGCGCCGGTGGTCAGGGTCAGGTTGTCCCGGATCTTGTCGGCGTCGACGGAGTCGTTGCCCGAGATGGTGACCTGACGCACCACCGGGTTCTCCTCCACCTGGAAGGTGACCACCCGGCCGTCGGGCCCCTCGCTCGAGAGCACGCGCACATCCCGGAAGAAGCCCAGGGCGTAGATCTCGCGCACGTCCTCGGCGATCTGCCCCGGCGAGAAGTCGCCCCCGGGCTCGGTGCCCACCCGCGCCAGGACGGCGTCGGTCTCGATCCGGCGATTGCCCCGGATGCGGATCTCGGCGACCCGGTCCGCCACCCCGGCCGGCGCGTCGACCTCGGTCAGCAGGTCCGCCGACGCCACCAGCCGGAAGCTCACGAGCATCCCCTCTTCGGTGCGCTCGGTCTCGGCGGTGGCGGTGGCCACGCCGGGGCGCTCGCCCAGACGCGCGAGATCCCCCCGGACCACGGTGCTCGAGTAGGGCTCGCCGCGGCGGGTGGCGAGCCCGTCGGCCAGGTCCGGCTGCTCCACGAGCTCTGCGGGGCCCTCGAACCTCACACCCGCCACGACCAGCGTGGGCGCGGCGGTCACCACACCCAGCACGCGCTCCGAGAGCTCGTTCATGCGGTCGAGCAGCTCGTCCTCGCCGTCGGCGGTGAAGACGAGGGTCTCGGCGGCGAAGGCGCTGGTGACCGGCGTCACCCGGACGTCGAGGCTGAAGCGTCCGGCCAGGGCCGTGAGGCTGCCGGCTACCACGTAGTCCGCACCCACCTCCCGGGCGAGCCGGCGCAGGGCCAGGTCGGTGCGCTCGCCGGCCGCGTGCTCGACCATGGCCTCGCGCACCACCACCGACTGCACCACCTCGACGCGGCCGCTGGACTCGAGGCGCGAGGCCAGCAGGTCGACCAGGCTGGTCTCCAGGTACTCGAGCGAGCCGGCGCTGTGCACCTCGAAGGGCAGGAGCGCCACGACGACCCTCACGGCCGGCTCCTGGGCGCGCGCGGGGGCGGGGGCCGCGAGCCCGGCGAGGAGCAGGGCCAGCCCGAGCAGCGCGGCGCGACGGGGGACGGAACGGGCTCGGGATTCGGGCGTCAAACGACCCTCCGCTCGGGACGAGCAGCTGCACGCGGAAGACGTCACAGGCTAGCCCCTGGGGGCGGCGCGTGCCAAGCCCCCCGAGTGGTCGGTTTCATTGGGAATTCAGGCAGTTGTGGGAACTGCAGCGATCGGCTGGGGGACCTCGTCCGCGGCGAGCCGACCCTGCTCCAGGACGATGCGGCGGCCCAGCTTGGCCGCGAGCCCCGCGTCGTGGGTGACGACGACCAGGGCCGTGCCCCGGGTGCGGTTCATCTCGAGCAGCAGGTCCTCCACCCGGCTGCCGGTGACCGGATCCAGGTTGCCCGTGGGCTCGTCGGCGAGCAGCAGCGGGGGGTCCAGCACCAGCGCCCGGGCCACGGCCACCCGCTGGCGCTCGCCGCCGGAGAGCTTGCCCACCTTGTGCCCGAGCCGGTGCCCGAGACCCACGTCCGCGAGCATGGACCGGGCCCGCTCGCGCATCTCGCCGAAGGGCAGGCGCCGGAGCAGCCCCGGCATCATCACGTTCTCCACCGCGTCGAATTCGGGCAGCAGGTGGTGGAACTGGAAGACGAAGCCGAGGTTGCGGTTCCGGAACGCCGCCAGCTCCGCCGGCGGCTTGGCGAAGGCGTCCTCGCCCCGGATCCGGACGCGGCCGGAGGTGGGACGCTCCAGGCTGCCGAGGATGTGGAGCAGGGTCGACTTGCCCACGCCCGACTGCCCGACGATCGCCACCCGCTCCCCCTCGCCCACCTCGAGGTCGAGGTCGCGCAGGACCTGGATCTCGCCGTCACCCGTCGCGAAGGACTTGCACAGGCCCTCGACGCGGATGAGCGGCTCACTCATAACGGAGCGCTTCGGCGGGATCGAGCCCCGCCCCCTGGCGGCTCGGGAGCACCGTGGCCCCCAGCGCCAGCACCATGGCGATGGCCGCGACGCCGAACACCTGGAGGGGCTCGATCTCCCAGGGCAGCGTGGAGAACTGGTAGACCGACGCCGGCAGCGTGTCGATCTGGAACAGCACCTCCACCTGTCGCTGGACCCAGGGCAGCTGGGTGGTGACCCCGATCCCCGCAACCACGCCCACCACGGTGCCCGCGATCCCGATCAGCGCCCCCTCGATCGCAAAGATGCGCTCGACCGCGCCGTCCTCGGCGCCCATGGCCTTGAGGATGGCGATGTCCGAGGTCTTCTCCATGATCATCATGATCAGGGTCGCGACGATCACGAAGGCGGCCACCACCATGATCATGGTGAGCAGCACGAACATCATCACCTGCTCGGTCTTCAGCGCCTGGAAGAAGGCCGGGAAGAACTCCTTCCAGTCGCGGGCGTAGTAGGGGAAGCCGAGCCGCTCCTGGATGGCGTCGGCGACCCGGCGGGAGCGATAGAAGTCCTCGACCCGTACCTCGATGCCGTGGACCACGTCGCCCACGCGCAGGAACTCCTGGGCGGCCGCCAGATCCACGTAGGTGTAGACCTCGTCGAACTGCAGGAAGCTCGACTGGAAGACGGCCGAGAGCCGGAAGCGGTGCAGGCGCGGCGCCGGGCCGAAGGGCGTGGGGGGGCCGCCGAAGGGGGACACCACGATCAGGGGCTCGCCCACCCGCAGGCCAAGACTCGCGGCGAGCTGGCTGCCCACGGCGATCCCGGGCACGGGCTCGCCGTCGCCGTTCTCGCCCGCCGGGGCGCGCCGGGCGAGGTCTTCCAGGGAGCCGGCGACCACCTCGTCGGCCAGGGTGGTCACGCTGCCGACCCGGTCGGGATCCACACCCCGCACCCGCACGCCCACGATCCGACCGGTCTCGCCGCGCACCATGCCCTCGGCGTCGAGGAAGGGGGCGGCGCCGACCACCTCGGGCTCCTCGAGCACCGCCCGGAGGGCCTCCTCGTAGTCCGGGAAGGGTCCGAGGCCGCTCTGCACCGTGAGGTGGGCGCGCTTGCCGACGATCTCCTCCCGCCACACCTCCTGGAAGCCGTTCATCACCGACAGCACCGTGATGATGAGCCAGACCCCGGCGGCCACCCCGCCGATGCAGATGGCGGTGATCACCGAGATGAAGGTCTGCCGGCGCTTGGCGAAGAGATAGCGGACGGCGATGAACCACTCGGCGGTGCGCCGGGCCTCCAGGAGCCCGGCCGCGGCCAGGGGCAGCAGCCCCAGCAGGATCACCGCGAGCAGCAGGTTGATGCCGACGCCGCCGAGGGCGGCAATCGGGGGCCGGGGCGCCTCGACCAGCCAGGTCGCCGCCAGGCCTGCGGCCAGCACCCCGGCCAGCACGCCGAGGGTTCCGCTCACGCCGCCCCCCGCGGTCTCGATGCGTCCGATCCGGCGCAGACCGGCCAGGGCCACCAGGGCCACCACGACGCACAGCAGTCCAAAGAAGCCGATCCCCGTCTGGCCGGTGCCGGCCACGAGCAGGGCGGTGGCGCCGCCGAGCAGCAGGAGCCCCGCCCGCTGGAGCCGCGCGGCGGGCACGGCCCGGAGCAGCAGGAAGGTGAGACCCGTGGTCACGCCCACCATCGCCACCACACCGGCGAAGGAGAGCGCGATGCCCGCCGCGCCGAGGTCGGGCGGTAGCGACTCGCGGAGGTCGTCCTGGCCGAGCACCAGGAGGCCCAGCAGCACGCCCCAGACGACCACCGCGCCCGCGATCGGACCCGGGCGGCGCGCCGAGCGCGCGAAGCCCTGGAGCGCGACGACCGCGGAGCCCAGGAAGAACAGCGTCATGAGCGCGATGCCCACGGCGAGCGCGATCACCCCCAGCAGGGCCGCCCAGCCCCCGCCCACGGCGAGCCCGTCCCAGAGGGTCGCCAGGAGGGTCATCCGGAGACCTCGGGGCGCAGGTGGGGGAACAGGATCACCTCGCGCAGGGACGGCGCGTCGCACAGCAGCATGACCAGGCGGTCGATGCCCATGCCGAGGCCGCCGGTGGGCGGCAGGCCGTGCTCCAGGGCGCGCAGGTAGTCCTCGTCCACCGGATGGGCCTCGTCGTCGCCGGCCTCCGCCGCCCGAACCTGCTCCTCGAAGCGGCGCCGCTGCTCGTCGGGGTCGTTGAGCTCGCTGAAGGCGTTGGCCACCTCGAAGCCGCCCAGGAAGAGCTCGAAGCGCTCCACCAGCCGGGGATCCTCGGGGTCCTGCTTGGCCAGGGGCGTGAGCGCCGCGGGATAGCCCGTGATGAAGTGGGGCTGCACCAGGGTCGGCTCCACCAGCTCGCTGAAGACCTCGTCCACGAACTTCGCCCAGGTGGGCGAGCGGTCGAGGCGGACGCCCTTGCGGATCAGCACCTCCTCCTGGGCCCGCCAGTCCGCGTCGCCCAGGATGTCCACCGCGCCCTCGGTCGCCTGCAGGATCGCGTCGCGCATGCTCGTGCGCGGCCACGTCCCGCCGAGATCGATCTCAGCGCCCTGGTACGCGAACTGGAGCCTGCCGTGGAGGCGCTCGCAGAGCTCCCGCAAGAGCGCCTGGACCAGCTCCATCATGTCGCGATAGTCGGCGTAGGCCTGGTACCACTCCACGCAGGTGAACTCGGGGTTGTGCTTGCGGCTCATGCCCTCGTTGCGGAAGTTGCGGCCGATCTCGTAGACCCGGTCCAGGCCGCCCACCACCAGCCGCTTCAGGTAGAGCTCGTCGGAGATGCGCAGGAAGAGGTCCTGCCCCAGCTGGTTGTGGTGGGTCTCGAAGGGACGCGCCGCGGCGCCGCCGTAGATCGGCTGCAGGATCGGCGTCTCCACCTCGACGAAGCCGCGCTCCCCGAGGAAGCGGCGGATCCCCGACACCACCTGGCTGCGCGCCAGCGCGATGCGGCGCGCGTCGGGGTTCACCAGCAGGTCCAGGTAGCGCTGGCGGAAGCGGGTCTCGACGTCGCTGAGTCCGTGCCACTTCTCGGGAAGCGGGCGCAGGGCCTTGGCCAGGAGCCCGACGCCGCGGGCGTCGACCGTGAGCTCGCCGCTGCGCGTCCGCCACAGCACGCCCTCGACGCGCAGGAAGTCGCCGATGTCCGCTTCCTTCAGCGACGCGAAGGTCTCGGCATCGAGCTGCTGCTTGCGGCCGCTGACCTGGAGGCTCGCCCCGTCCTCCAGCAGGTCGACGAAGACGAGCTTGCCGAAGGAGCGCTGGGCCGTGACGCGGCCGGCCACGGCGACCTCGACCCCGGCCGCCTCGAGCGCCTCCGCGTCCCGGGCGTCGTGGGCCTCGCGCACGGCGGCGATGGGCGTGCGCGGCCCGACCCGGGCCGGATAGGGGTCGCCGCCCGCCTTGCGGAAGGCGTCGAGGCGATCCCGCCGCGCCTGTCGCTCGTACTCGCTCACGCTGCCGCCCCCCGGCCCGAGCCCGCCTTGTGCAGGAGGGTCTCGCGGATGAACGCGTCCAGATCCCCGTCGAGGACGGCCGCCGTGTTGCCGGTCTCGCAGCTCGTCCGGTGGTCCTTGACCCGCTGCTGGGGATGGAGGGTATAGGAGCGGATCTGGTTGCCGAAGCCGATGTCGCGCTTCTCGCCCGCCAGGGCGGCCATCTCGGCCTCGCGCTCCGCCCGCATGTGCTCGTAGAGCCGGGCCCGCAGCACCTTCATGGCCGCCGCCTTGTTCTTGTGCTGGGAGCGCTCGTTCTGGCATTGCACCACGATGCCCGTGGGCATGTGGGTCAGGCGCACCGCCGAGTCGGTCTTGTTCACGTGCTGGCCGCCGGCGCCGCCCGCCCGGTAGGTGTCGACGCGCAGGTCGTTCTCGTCGATGTCCACGTCGATGGTGTCGTCGATCTCCGGAAAGACGCTCACGCTGGCGAAGGCCGTGTGGCGACGCTTCTGGGCGTCGAACGGCGAGATGCGGACCAGGCGGTGGACGCCCTCCTCGGCCTTGAGGTAGCCGAAGGCGTAGTCGCCGCGCACGGTGAAGGTGGCCCCGCGCAGGCCCGCCTCGTCGCCCTCCTGGGCGTCGAGGAGCTCGGTGGCGAAGCCCCGGCGCTCGCACCAGCGCAGGTACATGCGCAGCAGCATCTCCGCCCAGTCGCAGGCGTCGGTGCCCCCGGCTCCGGCGTTGATGGACACGATGGCGTTGGAGGCGTCGTGCTCGCCGCCCAGCAGCCGCCGGAGCTCGGCCTCCGCGAGCTGGCCCTCCACCTCGCCGAGCTTCTGGTCGGCCTCCCGGAGGGTGTCCGCGTCGTCCTCCTCGTCGGCGAGCTCCAGGAGGACGCCCGCATCCTCGAGGGATCCGGCGAGGCTGTCGAAGAGCCCGAGCTCGCGCTCTACGGCGCGCTTCTCGCGGAGCACGCCCTCGGCGCGCTCGCGATCGCTCCAGAGCTCCGGATCGGCCGACTGCGCCTCCAGGGCGTCCTGACGGGCGCGAAGTCCGTCGAGGTCAAAGATGCCCCCGGAGCTCGCCGAAGCGCGCCCGCAACGCGGCCAGCCGTTCCTGCAGCTCGGCCGACCCCATGCTCTCGCTGGTATCGCTCATGTCTCCCCCCGCTGCGTTCCCGGGTCGCGCCGCAGCCGCTGGCGCGCGGCGATCCCCGCGAGCGCCAGCCAGCAGCCCCACGCGAACAGGTCGCCGTGACGCGTGTAGAAGCTCCCCCCGCTGGGGGTCGGTCGCAGCGGTACGTCCGCCACGAGGTAGCCCCGCTCGAAGATCCGCGTCTGCTCGCGCACGCGACCGCGGGCGTCGATGAAGGCCGACACACCCGTGTTCGCCGCGCGGGCGGTCCACACCCGGTTCTCCGCAGAGCGCAGGGCGGTCATCGCGAGGAACTGGAACGGAGCCCCCGTGCGCCCGTACCACGCATCGTTGGTGATCGCGAGGAGCAGGGCCGCGCCGTCGCCCACGAAGCGCCGCATCAGATCCGGGAAGATCAGTTCATAGCAGATCGGAACCCCCGCGGGCAGCGTCGCGGGCGCGCCGGGACCGACGCCCGGCAGCGACAGGGCCCGCGGGCGGTCGCCGGGGCTCACGTCGGTGGGCGCGATGCCCCGGGCCACGGCCGAGAGGAAGCCGCCCAGCAGGCTCCGCAGGGGCAGGTACTCGCCGAAGGGAACCAGGTGGGTCTTGTCGTAGCGCCCGATCAGCGCGCCGTCGGGGGAGAAGGCGAAGGCGCTGTCGAAGAAGGCCAGCTCGTCGCCCTGGGTGGCGGTTCCGACGCCCCCCACCACCAGGGCGGCCCCGGTCTCCTGGGCCAGGGCGGAGAGCCGTCCGTGCACGACCGGGTCCCGATCCACGAAGCCGGGCACGGCGGTCTCGGGCCAGACCACGACCCGGGCACCCTCCCCCGCCGCCGCCCGGCTGAGCTCCTCGTAGATGCCGAGCGTGCGGTCGGCCCACTCGGGGCTCCACTTCCTGCCCTGGTCGATGTTGCCCTGCACCACGGCCACCCGCACGCCCGGCCCGGGCGGGTCCGGGACCGCCGCCATCGCCAGGGCGCCGAGGCCGTGGGCCAGGCCGACCCCCGCGAGCGCGACGAGCGTCGCAGCCGGCGGCCGCGCCGCGCGGGCGGCGAGCCAGAGGGCCAGGCCGGCGCCGGCGAGGGCGGTCGCGAAGGAGAGGCCGTAGACGCCGGTGTAGGAGGCGATCCCCAGGAGGGGCTCGTTGCGCCACTGGGCGTAGCCGAGGGTCGCCCAGGGGAAGCCGGTCAGGAAGAAGGAGCGCAGGTGGTCGAGGGCGGCCCAGAGCGCGGCCAGGGCCCAGGGCGAGCCCACGCCGCGCCCGGCGAGCCAGGCGGTCCCGGCGCCGAAGAATGCCGGGAAGACGGCGATGTAGGCGGCCAGGCCCACCGGGCCCACCAGCCCGGCGATCACCGGCGCGTGGCCGTAGACCACCGTGACCACATAGATCCAGTGCAGCACGGCCGTGTGCGCGACGAGCCCGGCCAGGAAGCCCAGCCGCGCCGCCCGTCCCGGCGCCAGGCCGCGGAGGGCCAGGACCAGGCAGGCGGGCGCGAGCCAGGCAACCCAGACGCCCAGGTCGAGCACCCCGCCGGCGACGGGATGGGGGAAGGCGAGGAAGGTGACGAGCGCATACGCGGCCATCCAGCCCGCGCGCGACCGCGGGCCTGCCGGGGCCGTCGCCCCTAGCGGCCCGCGGCTCGCCACAGGCGTCGCTCCTCGGCGCGCATGGCCCGGGCCTCCGCCCGGCGCGCGTGGTCGTGCCCCACCAGGTGGAGGAGGCCGTGGATCAGGAGCCGGGCCAGCTCGTCGTCCAGGGAGGTGCGACGGCGGCGCGCCTGACGCGCTGCGGTATCGATGCCGATGATCACGTCGCCCAGGAGGGTCCCGTCGGCGGGCTCGACCTCCTGCTGGGGAAAGGCCAGCACGTCCGTGGGTCCCTCCACGCCGCGCCAGCTGCGGTTCAGGGACGCGATGGTGGCGTCGTCCACCAGCGCGACGGAGAGCTCGGAGGCGCGGTGGCACAGGGCGTCGAGACAGCGGGCCGCGCGACGGCGCAGCCGGGGGCGGTCGATCCCCGGCGCCGCTCCCGCGCTTGCGCGTCGGGGCGGGCCGGAGAGGCGTACGCTCACTCCGGCTCTTCGCGGGGGGACGGGCCGTGCTGGTCGTAAGCCTCGATGATGGACTGCACCAGCGGGTGTCGGACCACGTCCTCCTGGCGGAAGAGCATGATGCCGATGCCTTCGACGTTCTCCAGGATCCGCAGGGCCTCCACCAGACCGCTGCGCCTGTCGGCCGGGAGGTCGATCTGGGTGACGTCGCCGGTGACGACCGTCTTGGTGTTGAAGCCCAGACGGGTCAGGAACATCTTCATCTGCTCGCTGGTGGCGTTCTGGGCCTCGTCGAGGATCACGAACGAGTCGTTCAGCGTGCGTCCGCGCATGAAGGCCAGCGGCGCGACCTCGATGACGCCGCGCTCCAGCAGGCGCTGCGCCTTCTCGAGCTCCATCATGTCGTAGAGGGCGTCGTAGAGCGGCCGCAGGTAGGGGTTCACCTTCTCGATCATGTCGCCGGGCAGGAAGCCGAGCTTCTCGCCGGCCTCCACCGCCGGCCGGGCGAGGATCACCCGACTCACCTCGCGCCGCTCGAAGGCGGCGACGGCCATGGCCATGGCCAGGTAGGTCTTTCCCGTCCCCGCCGGCCCCGCGGCGAGCACCAGATCGTGGTCCCGGATCATCTCCACATAGCGCCGCTGGGACAGGGTCTTGGCGGCGATGCGGCGGCGCGTCCCGAGGGACGCCAGCACGTCCTCGTAGACCTCCTCGAGCTCGACCCCCGGCTCCTGGGAGACCACGCGCACCGCGTCCCGCACCTCGCGGCCGCCGACCGGCACGCCCGACCGGACCAGCGCGTAGAGCTGCTCGAGCACCCGCTTCGCGACGGCGACCGGCTCGGCGGCCCCGATCAGGCGCACCTCGTTGCCGCGCGCGCGGGCCTCGATTGCGAGCTCGTCCTCCAGGATGCGGAGCGCCCGGTCGTCGGGGCCGTAGAGCTCGGCGGCGGTGTGGTTGTCGTCGAAGACGAGGGTCTGGCGGGTCCGGGCTTGGTCTTCGGCCAGTGTAGGGGTCCCCGTGGCTTGCGGACGGGCCGGGTTGGCGTGGGCGGGCTGGGCTCCGGCAGCGGTGGGACCCGGCAGCCGCTCGCGTCGCTCCCGACGGCGGTCCCGGGATCGCGATCCCGTCTTTCGAGCGGGCCTACGGGCTCCGATCAGCGGCTCCGTTCAGCGGCTCCATGGCCCGCGCGGGAGCGGCCTGCGGCCCTCCTTCGGAGCGACACGGATGCATTCGAGCTGGGATGACGGGCTTCGGGAATCCGGTTCAGGGTCGGCAACCAGGGGCCTCACCGCTCGGGTGCCAGAAGGAGCACGTTCTCCCCCTGGCGAACGTAATAGTAGGGGCGTCTCGCGGACGTCGTCAACGCATCCGGCGTCAGGAGTCGCGTCGACACCAATTCTTCAAGTTCGTCGGGCCAGCGGCCCGTGGCGAAGCGGTGGACCTCCAGCGCCTTCCGCACGCGGTCCGTGGCGAAGGAGGCGCGCGCCTCCTCCAGGGGGGCCCTTCGGATGGGGAACACGGCCTCCTTGGGGGTCGGCGCCGGCGGACGATGGTTGGCCACGGCCAGCAGCAGCAGGAGCAGCAGCGGGAGCGCGCCGGCGATCCACGCCCGGGACGACGGCGGCCGCGACTCCAGCAGCATGGGCTTCGGCGGGCGCCGTCTGGCGATCTGGGAGGGGTCCATGGGCTCGACGAGGCCGGCGCGGCGGAGGGACGCGAGAAGTCGGGTGCCCTCGAAGGTGCCGAGCCGGGCCAGGTCGATCACGCGGCGCACCGGCAGGCGTCCGTCGATCAGCAGGAAGACCCGCTGGGCGTTGGCGATCTGCTGGGCGTCGTTGCCGGCGCGGGCCTGGTAGTCCTCGAAGCGTCCGACCCGCTGGAAGACGGTCTCCTCCGACGGCACCTGGTCGGCGAAGGTCCGCCACTCGTCGACCATGCGGAGGCCATCCATGAGGATGCCCTCGGCGGCCAGCAGGCGCTCGGCCGGGCGGTCGTGGTCGACCGCCTTGGCCTCGAAGTGGAAGGAGCCGTCGGACCAGCGGAGCAGGCGGAAGAGGGTCTCGTGGGTGAGCAGGTCCTCCACCTGGGCGAGCTGTTCCGCGTCGAGCACCTGGTGGTCGACGAGCAGCGGCCCGAGTCGACGCAGGGAGGCCTTCCGCTCGCGGTCGAACTCCCGCAGGCGACCGCGGGTGACCAGCCCGCAGCGCACGAGCATGTCCGCGAGGGCCGAGTCCGGCTCCCGGGCCGTCGGCTCGGCGCGCACCACCATGCCGCCGTCGAAGAGCATGCGGATGGTGTCGCCGTCGTTGCAGATCTCGAGGCTGCCCGTCTTGCGCTGCTGGCCGATCAGCTGGAAGACGTCGGCGATGGAGAAGTCGACGAGGTTGCCCTTGAGCGAGGCCGACACGCTCAGGTCCCCCGCTGGGCGGCGATGCCCAGCACGATGCAGGCGACGTGGACCCCCAGGCCGACGACGGCCACCCCCGCCAGCACCCCCGTGCCGGCGCTGCCGGCCGCGAGCGGGTCGGGCACGTTGCCGGCGCGCAGCAGCCAGAAGACGACGGCCGTGGCGAAGCCGAGACAGCCCACGAGGGCCAGGCCGCTGCGGCCGGCGACCGCGCCCGCCAGGCCCGGCACCAGGAGGGACAGGGCCTGCTGGATCTTCTCGCGCCGATCCTGCTTCTTGCGCAGCGCGGCGAAGCGGGCGGCCCGCAGGGCGGGATCCGTGCTCTCGGAGCGCTGGAAGAGCCGGCTGCAGCCGTCGCACAGGCTCGGCGAGGAGCCCTGGGGGTCGCAGCGAGGACACACACGAGCGTCACATCGATCGCAGCGGCGCGAGCGCCGCGCGACGCTGCCCGCCAGCATGCCGAGGCCGAGGGCGACGGCGCAGGCGGCCGCGGCGCCCACCGGGGTGCGCGAGAGGAGGCCGGGGGCGAAGGGCCGGCGCAGGATGGCCCCGATGGTCGGGCCGTCCGCCGCCTCGAGCAGCCGGCTCCGCACGACCTCGGTGGGAATCGGCAGGTCGGCCACGAAGTGGGTGGCCCGGCCCTGGATCTCCGAGAGATCCACCACCAGCTCCGGGTCGAGCTCCTGGGCCTCGGCCAGGGCCTCGTCCAGCTCCACCACGCGGAGGGCCACGCCCCAGGCCTGGGAGAGGTTGAACCAGCCGACGGCGGAGTCGGGATCCCGGTCCAGGGCCTCCTGGTAGAGCTCGATGGCGCCCTCCACGTCCCCGAGTCCGAGCCGGACGTTGGCGGCGTTGTTGAGCAGCACCGTGTTCTCCGGATCCGCATCCAGCAGCTCGCCGTAGCGGAGGTCGGCCTCGCGCAGCTGGCCGCGGCGCTTCATGCCCAGGGCCAGCGCGCGTCCGGCGAGGGGGTTGTCGTCTGCGGCCGCCTGCAGCCGCGCCAGCTCCATGGGCGACGCCAGGCCGTGCTCCGCGACGTGGGCCGCGCGCGCCACGGGGTCGGCCCCCAACGCGCCCGCGCCGCGGCCCGCCTGGTCCAGGATCGGGTGGAGGCCGAGAACCCCCAGCGCCGCGGCCACAGCCGCCGCAACCCGGGTGCCCGTGCTCCCGTAAGCGGCCACGACCACCAGCAGACCCAGGGCCAGCCCGAAGGGACCCTCGCCGAGCGCCAGGGGCAGCAGCACCACCAGCGCCAGCAGCGCGGCCCGGGCGAAGGCCGGCGTCTCCTCCGAGAGCCGGTCGCCCAGATCGTGGGCGGCCTCCCGAGCCACGCCCAGCGCCATCAGCAGCAGGAACAGGCCCGCGGCGCCCGCCAGCGCCAGGCCCGCCGCGTGGGGTACGGACGCGTGCAGCCAGAGCGAGGCCTCGAGATGACGGTCGAAGGCGGCGACGGCGTCGAGCGCTGCCCGGAAGGCTCCGCCCAGGGCGTACTCCTCCCGGAGCAGGGCCCCCGCCAGGGCCATGTGGGCCGCCGGAAGGTCGGGAGCCAGCCGCACCGCTGCGCGCGCGCCCGCCACGGCCCCCTCCGGCGGCGGCTCGACCAGCAGCGCCCGCGCCGCCCCCTCCACGTTGCGGAGGCCCAGCTCCAACGCCGCCGAGCGGGTGGATTCCACCCGCTCGGCGAAATCTCCGTCGGAGTTCGACCACATCGCCACGAAGGCGGGCTCCGATCGCGCCTCCCCCGCCCCCAGGGCGGCGGCGAGGAGCGCGGCGAGCATCGGCAGGCAGCTTCGGGCGATCAGACCGGTCCCTCCGGGAAATCGCGGATTCCCGCCGGCGGGAAATCGCGGATTCCCGCCGGCGTTATCGGCGGATCTGCAGGAGGTCTGTAGGCCGGTCGACGGGCAGGCTCCGGACCCGGCCGCGGGGCTCGACAGCCGCCCGCGGCCCGACTACCGTCCGCGGCCCAACGGAGGAAGACCGGTGGCCAACCACAAGTCGGCGGCCAAGCGGGCCCGACAGAACGAGAAGCGCAACCGGCGCAACCGGTCCATCCGCAGCCAGGTGAGGACCAGCGTGAGGGCCTTCCGCGCCGCCTGCGAGTCCGGCGACGAGTCGGCCGTCGAGCGCCTCCGGGCTGCGGAGCGGGAGCTGCGCCGCGCGGTCAGCAAGGGCGTACTGCACCGGCACCAGGTCGACCGCCGGGTCTCGCGGCTGGCGCGACAGCTCAACCGCGCCAAGGCTCAGTAGGCCAGCAGCAGCGGCTCAGTAGGCCAGCAGCAGCGGCTCAGTAGGCCAGCAGCAGTACCAGGCGCTCGAGCGCCATCCGCGGCGGAGCCCCGCCGCGCCCCTTCAACATCTGGTCCACCTCACCGACCGCACGCAGGCACGCCCGGGCGTGGGCCGGGCGATAGCGGCGCGCCTGGCTCTCGAGCTTGCGCACGACGAAGGGCGGGCCGGCGACCCGGCCGCCGTGCACGAGCCGCACGAGCTTGCGGACGTGCGCCGCCAGCGCGCCGAGCACCACCGGCTCCGGCGCTCCGCGGTCGAGCATGCGACCGAGGAGCAGCAGCGCATCCCCGGTGCGACCCTCCCCGATGGCGTCGGTGAGGTCCCAGATGGCCTCCTCGGCGAGGTCGCTCGCCCCGGCGGCGAGGCGGGTGCGGTCGACGGGCTCGCCGGGCTCGACCAGCAGGGCCGCCTTCGCGATCTCCTGGCGCAGCACCAGCATCTGGGGCCCGATCCGCTCGGCGAGCAGCTCCGCGGCGCCGCGCCCGAGCTTCACGCCCTGGCGCTGCGCCTCGGCGCGGATGAAGGCCAGGAGCTCCGCGCTGCGCCGGGGCGGCGCGCAGTCGACCAGCGCGCCCGCCCGGGCGATCGCCTTCACCCAGCGGGAGCGCCGGTCCGGGCTGGCCGCCGTCACCACCAGGACGACCGGCGCCTCGGGGCCCAGATCGGCGACCGCGTCGGCGAGCGCCTCGAGCAGCGCCTGGCCGCCGGCCCGCCGCCGGCCGGGCTCCCTCAGCACCACGAGCCGGCGCTCCGCCATCACCGGCAGCGTGCGCACGGCGTCGGTCAGCGCGCCGGCCGGGGTGGCATCGCCGTCGAGGAGGTCGAGATTGAAGTCGTCGGCGGCTCCCGTGAGCACTGCCGCGCGCAGCGCCGCCAGGGTGTCGTCGCGGAGCAGCGCCTCCTCGCCCGCGAGGAGGTACGCGGGCCGCGGCGAGCCCGCGTCCAGCTCCGCGCGGAGCTCGTCGGGGGTCACGGGCCGGCCGGCTCCGTGCGCAGCTCGTACACGGTGTCGTGGATCCGGGCGGCCAGCAGGTTGGCGAGCCGGCGGAGGGCCTCGCGGCGATTCTTGCGCTGCACCTCCACGTCGGCGCTGGACAGGTAGAGCTCGCGCTCCCGCAGGAGCTCGCGATCGAAGAGGGATCCCGCCTCGCCCCGGCGCTGGACGTCGAGCTCGAGCTCCACGCTCACCTCGTACTCGACCGCGAGCACCACCGAGGAGAAGCTCCGCCGGTCCGTCTCCACCCGCGCGATGCGTCCCTCGATCACGACGTCGGCGACGTCGGCGTCGTCCACCAGGTGGAGGGCGCCGCGACGCGCGAACTCGCCGCGCAGGGCGTCGCCGACGACGAGCTCGAGCCCGGGATCGGAGGAATCGTTGCGGAGCGCGCGAACGGCCACCCGCTGGCTCGCGTCGGAGTTCGCGGGATAGGCCACGAAGCGGTACCCGCACGCGCTGGCGGCGACCGCGACGAGAGCGAGCAGGACGAGGCGGAGGGCGGGAGACCGCACGCGGCGAGCATACCGCAGGCCCGACCGGGGGGCGGCCCGACCCTAGCCGGACCGGAAGCGCGCCACCTCCCGGCGCAGCGCCTCGGCCTCGTGGTCGAGGCTCTCCACGGCGCGCTCGATGCGCCCGCCGGTCTCACGGTTCGCGCGCGTATGCTCGCCCACGCGATCCAGCAGGCCGAGGGCCTCGGCGCAGGCCCGCGCCTGCCCCTGCAGCGACTCGTGGATGTGACCCACGGCGAGCCGGACGCCCTCCACGTTCTCGCGGATCCGCTCGCCGCCCCGCTGCTGCTCCAGGGTGTGGTCGCGGGCCAGCTGCGCCGCCTCCCGCACGGCCGCGGTCCCGGTCAGGATGCGCTCGGAGCCGTGCTCCTGCTCCTGGGTCGCCGAGCGGATGCGCGCAACGCCCGCCGACACCTGCTCCATCAGGGACACCACGTGCCCCGCCGCCTTCGCCTGCTCGCGCACCGCGCCGGCAATCGCGTCGATGCGGCCTTCGCTCTCCCGGGCGGCCGCGGTGATCTCGTCGAGGGAGGCCGCGGCCTCCGACGACAGCACCACCCCCTCCGCCACCCGCTCCACGCCCCGCACGATCGCGCGGGCGGCATCCGCGGTGCCGTCCTGCACCGCGCCGATCCGCTGGGCGATCTCGCGGGTGCTCGAGAGCACCCGTTCGGCCAGGTCCTTGATCTGGTCCGCCACCACGGCGAAGGCCCGTCCGCCCTCGCCCGACTGGGCCGCGATGATGGCGGCGTTCAGGGCCAGCAGGTTGGTCTCGTCCGCAACGTCGTCGATGACCGTGAGGATCCCGCCGATCTCGGCGGCGCGGTCATTGAGCCCCTCCACCACCGAGCGTACCGTCTCCGTCTCCCGGCGGATCGCCTCCATGCCGAGGGCCGTCTGCTGGACGCGCTCCTGCCCCCGCTCGGCGGCCGCCACCACCCGATCCGACAGCTTCGCGGTCTCCCCGGCGGTGGTCTCCACCTGGCGCACCGAGGCCGCGACCTCCTCCATGCTGCCGGAGGTATCGGCGGCGGCCCCGGAGAGGGCGTCGGTCCCGCGGGCCACCTCCGTCACGCTGCGGGCCATCTGCTCGATGGCTCCCGCCATCTCGTCGACGCGCTCGTTCAGCCCCCCCGCCATCTTCGCGAGCTCGCGCCCCAGGGAGCCGACCTGCTGGACCGAGCCCGCGGACTCGTCCGCCGCACCCGACAGCGACTCCGCCGACACCGCGATGCCCCGGACCGCCTCCTCGACGCGGCCCATGGCCCCGCGCGCCTCCTCCAGCGCCTCGGCCTGGGCCTGGCTCCCCCCGGCCACGTCGGTTCCGGCGCCGGCGATGCCCAGGGCCGCCGCCTCCACCCCGGCCCCGGCGCTGGCGATCCGCCCGACCATCTCCCGCAGCGACACCTCCATGCGCTCGAATGCCCGTCCGAGCGCGCCGAGCTCGTCCTCGCCGTCGTGGATCTCGCCGGGGCGGAGATCGCCCGCCGCCACGTGCTCGGCCCGCTGCTGCAGCCGCCCCGCCGCCGCCGCCACGTCGCGGGAGACCGCCCAGGCCACCAGGGAGGCCAGCAGCCCCGCGGCGACGAGCACGGCCAGCAGCACGCCGGGGGCCGCGCCGGCCCCGCCGCCGACGCTCTCCCACGCAGTCGCCGCCACCAGGACCTCGCCGTTGCGGAGCCGGCGCCACGCGAACGTGTTCGGCGACTGGAAGGCCCGGCTGTCGCCGCGGCGCCCTTCGCTGGCGAGGATCGCCTGCCGCTCCACCGCCGCGAGCAGCTCGGCCGGACCGCGGCGGACGCTGCCGTCGGCGTGGAGCACCACCACGTGCTCGACCACCCCGAAGAGGCGGGCCTCCTCCGCGAGCCGGGCGAGCGCCGCGGGCTCCGGCGTGTCGCCGAGGCGTGCCTGGACCCGGTCGAGCCAGCGCTCCTGCAGGCCCGTGGCGTGTTGCTCCACGGCGCGCCCGGAGAGCGAGAGCGCGAAGAAGATGCCGAAGACGACGCCCACGAGCGTCACCCCCGTGACCGCGATCCGCAGCTTCCTCCCCAGGGACAGCGGCGTGATGGCGCGCGCCCGGTCCTCCGCCAGGCCCGCCTCGGACGCGACCGCGAGCCACTCCGGCTCCGCCACCCGTTTCGCCGCCAGGTAGATGAAGATCTCCGAGAGGACCCCGCCCGAGACGATGCCCCCCAGCAGCACCGCGGCCGAGAAGGGCGGGAAGCCGTCGAGGAGCAGCCAGGAAGCGCCCGCGAGCAGGCTGCCGCCGACTGTCCAGCACAGGAGTCCGCCCACCACCATCTGCCGGGGCAGTGCGACCAGGCGCCCGAAGGCCTCGAGCTGCTCCGCGGGCCCGGCGAGCCCGGCCTCGATCCGGTCGAGGACCCGCGCGACCCGCGCGTAGAGCTGCTGGTAGAGCCAGGTCATCGTGGGGAAGAGCACCGCCACCGCGATCCCGAGCAGCTTCAGGAAGCCCCCGAGGTGGGCGGGCGGAAGCTGGAGCAGCAGGACCAGGTAGAGGACGACGATGGCGACGCAGGGGATCGAGACGAGGCTCACCCGCGCCGTCATCCGACGCTGGAACGCGACCCCCCGACGTTCTTCCCCCGGCATCGGCTACTCGAGCTTGAGGAGGCTCTTCGCGACCGCCAGCACCTTGTTCGCCTGGATCGGCTTGGTCAGGTACTCGTTGGCACCGAGCGCGAGCGCGCGCTCGCGGTCCTCCTTGGCGCCTTCGGTGGTGACCACGACGACGGGCATGTCCTTGATGTTCTGCTCACCCCGAATCAGGCTCACCAGCTTCAGTCCGTCCATCACGGGCATGTTGATGTCCACCAGGGCCAGGTCGAAGTGGTCGCTCGTCACCTTGCGCAGGCCATCCATGCCGTCCTGGGCCTCGACGATGTCCACGTCCTTGAGACGCTTCAGCGCGAACGCCAGCAGCTGACGCATGGTCGGGCTGTCTTCGACGATCAGGATTCGGTACTGAGCCATGGCCGGTGCCTCCGTCCTCTCTCGAGGGCCTCACTTCGTGAGGAGGTCGATGAAGCCCTGGATCGTGTTCAGCTTCCGCTCCGACTGTGCGTACAGGCGGCTCGAGAAGATCGCGGTCGCCGCGTGTCCGGCCAGGAGCGTGAAGAGCTCGTGGTCCAGCGGGGTGAAGCTCTCCTTCTGCTGGAGCAGCTTGTAGATCGCGATGGCGCCGATGGCCTGATCCTGCACCCGGAGCGGGATGCAGGCGATCGGCTCGTGAAGGTCTTCGGAGCCGCGGGTGTCCCCGCACCACGTATCGCCCGAAGCCACGCACTCGCCGATGCGGCCCTCGCCCAGGGGAAGCTGCGGGAAGAGCGAGAGATCCTTGCCTTCGGACGCCACCGCCTCCAGCCGGCTGGTCTTCTCGTCCGCCACGTAGACCGCGAAGACCTCGGCGCCCACCAGGTTGATGACGATCTCGAGGACGATCTTGAGGACCTCGCCGAGGTCGAGCGTGGAGTGGAGCTGGTAGCTGGCCACGTAGAGGTTGGCCAGGGCGTTGTTCTCCTCCTCGATCTCCACGTAGCGGGCCGCGAACTGCTGGTTCTCCTGTTCGGCCTCCTGGAGCCGACGCAGGGCGGCGTCCCGCTCCTCCTGCAGGTTCTCGATCTGGCTCAGCAGCTCGCCCCGGAGCTTCTCCCACTGTCCGGGGTCCTGGGCCGCGGTGTTCTGCTGCAGCTCCATGTGGAGAAGCCGCCGGCGCAGGCGCTCGTTCTCCTGTATGAGCTGCTTGGTGAACTCCGCGCCGCGACTGAAGAGCTTGAGGAACTCCTCGCCGCGGGCGAACACGCCACCCTTGTCCTGGCTCATCGCTTACCCCCTCGTCCGGCGCGCGGCGCGCGCGGGACCTCGGACTCGCGGGGAGCCCGTCGCACTCCGGATTGGATCACGGCCGCGATCTCCCCGAGCGGGAGGAGCGCATCCACCGCCCCGGTCCGAACGGCCTGTTGCGGCATGCCGTAGATCACCGCCGTCTCCTCCGACTCTGCGACCACCGATCCCCCCTCCGCCTGGACCGCGCGCACGCCCCGACGACCGTCGTCTCCCATGCCGGTCAGGACCACGGCCAGCAGCCCGCCCCCGTAGTGCTTCGCCGCCGACTCGAAGAGGGCGTCGACCGACGGGACGTACTTGTCCTCGCCCGACTGCTCGCGGATGCAGGTCACGACCTTCCCGGCCCGGGATTCCAGCGACAGGTGGAAACCGCCCGGCGCCACCAGGATGAGCCCCGGCTCGGGGGTGTCGCCGTCGCAGGCCTCTCGGGCCCGGAACGGGGTCAAGCGATTCAGCCGCTCCGCGAAGCCCAGGGTGAAGCCCGCGGGCATGTGCTGGGCCACGAGGAACGGGATCGAGATGGGCTCCACGAACGAGCCGAACACCTGCATGAGCGCCGCCGGGCCGCCAGTGGAGGACCCGATCACCACCGCGTCCGGGAGGCGCTTCGTGGCGTGGCGCTGGCCGGTGGGCGCCGGCGGCGCCGCGATCCGCTCCTTGACCTTCTCGATGCGGAGCTGGCGCAGCGCGTGGACCTTGCGGATGAGGCTCTGCTGGATCGACTCGAGCTCGGGCGTCGCCCGGGGCGACGGCTTGGCGATGAAGTCGATCGCCCCGAGATCGAGCGCCTTGAAGACGTCCTGGTCGCCGGTCCGACCGCTGATGACCAGGATCGGCGTGGGTCGCTTGCTCATCACGAGCCGCAGGAAGGTGAACCCGTCCATGCGCGGCATCTCGAGGTCGAGCGTGATGAGGTCCGGCGTGAGATCGAAGGTCTTGCGCAGCGCCTCTTCGCCGTCCCGCGCCACCCCCACGACCTCGACCAGGGGCGAGCTCTCGAGCATGCGGGTGATCGTGCGCCGGCTGAAGGCCGAGTCGTCGATCACCAGCACGCGAATGACCTCGTTCCGGGTCATCCCGACCTCCGATCGCTGCGGTCGACGGCCGCCGCCGCCGCCGCGTGCCAGGGGTCGTAGGGCGTATCTCCGGGTGCCGGTTTGCGGTACACGAGGTCGTGGCGCAGGTGGCGCAGCTCGAAGGCGCTGCTCACGTTGACGAGGGATTCCGAGTGGCCGAGCAGCAGGTAGCCGCCTCCGCGCAGCCGCGTCTCGAACGTCCCGATCACCTCCTTCTTGGTGTCGAGGGAGAAGTAGATGATGACGTTCCGGCACAGGATCACGTCCATGGTGCCGAGGAGGGCGATCTTGGTGCGGTCGATCAGGTTCAGGTGGATGAAGTCCACCTGCTTCTTGACGTCGTCGGCGATCCGGAAGGACCCGTCCTTCTCGGTGAAGTAGCGGTGGCGGAGCGCATCCTCGGTCTGGCGGAAGGAGGATTCGCGGTAGAGGCCCCGGCGCGCCTTCTGGAGCATCGCCCGGGAGATGTCCGACGCGTACACCCGCAGGTCGACCCCCGGCTCGAGGCCCGCCTCGCGGGCCAGCATGACCACCGAGTAGGGCTCCTCGCCGCTCGAGCATCCGGCGCACCAGACGTGGACCGGCCGGCTCGAGGTCCGGCGGAGCTCGGGGATGATCTCGTCGATCAGGGCGGTGAGCTGGTTGCGCTCCCGGAAGAAGTAGGTCTCGTTGGTGGTGAGCTCGTCGACGACGCGGGCGAGCTCGTCCTGGCCGGAGGCGTCCCCCCGAAGCAGGTAGTGGTAGGCCGAGAAGCTGCCGAGGCCGAGCTCGACGACCCGGCGGCCCAGCCGCCGCTCCAGGACGAAACGCGACTCCTCCCCGAAGTGCAGCCCGCAGTGGCTGCGCAGGAGCTCGCAGAGCATCCGGAACTCCGCGTCCCTCAGCGGGGGTGCGCTCTCGTCCATCGGGACCATTCGCCCTACCCGTCCAGCCTGCGCAGTGCGCGGAGGATCGCGTCGCGCACGAAGTCGTCCTGCTCGGTCTCCAGGCGCCGGAGGATCGTCGGGACGGCCTCGGCCAGCCCCCGTTCCCCGAGGCTCTGGATCGCCTCCGCCCGCACGGCCCAGTGGTCGTGGGCCACCAGGGGCAGCAGCGACTGCAGCTGCTCGCGGTCGGCGTGGTTGCCGACGCAGGTGACGGCCGCCTGCACCAGCGCCGGGTCGTCGTGGGCGAGCAGGCGGGCCGCCCGCTCCCCGGCCCGGCTGCCGCCGATCCAGCCCAGCCCCTCGAGGGCGGCGATCGCGACCGGCCCCTCGTCCCGAAGCGCGCGGCCCAGGGCGTCGACGGCGTGGCTCAGGTCGCCCGCCTCGCGGGTGCGCGCGGCCCGGCTCCCGATGGCCCGCAGGGTGGCCGCGCGCACGCGGGCGTCGGGGTCGTCGGCCAATCGCTCGAGGTCCTCGACCACGTGGCCCCCGTCCGACGCGCCGAGCGCGCGGGCGGCGGCGATGCGGACATCGGGCGACTCGTCGGCCAGGGCGAGGCGGAGGGTGTCGAGGGCTGCGCCCGGGCCGAAGCGCTCCATGGCCTGGACCGCGGCCTTGCGCACCCCCGGACTGGCATCCTTGAGCAGCCACTCCACCAGATCCGTGTCCGTGGAGCGGGCGATGCCGCCCAGCACCCGCGCCAGCGCCAGCCGCACGCCCTCGGACGCGGCGTCCAGTCGCGACGAGAGGTGATCGACGGCCTGCGCCCGCAGTGGGTGGGCATCCTCGCCCGCGGCCAGCGCCAGCACCGCCTCCACCGCCGCATCCAGCTCGTCCTCGGCCTCGGGCTCGCCGTCCCGCAGGGCCACGGCCTCCAGCCACCGCACCAGGGGCAGCAGCGCCTCCCCGCAGCGGCGCGCGCCCAGGGCTCGGGCGGCGGCGCCGCGCAGCTCGCCGTCGGGCTCGTCGAGGCACGCCAGCAGCCGGCGGCGCCCCAGCTCCCCGCCCGTGTGGGCGAGGACCCGGCAGGCCAGCCCGCGCCCCTCGGCGTCGAGCCCCGGCCAGCCGGCCTCGATGGCCCGCTCCGCCACCGCGCCCAGGCCGCGCAGGGTGGCGAAGGCCACCTCGACCAGCGCCTCGTCCCGGCCGGCGAGCAGGATCGGCACCACGACCTCTTCGCGGTCGAGGAGCCCGAAGAACTGGATGAGCTGCAGCCGCGTGGCCAGGTCTGCGGTGGCGAGACGCTCGAGACCGTCGCGCACCAGGCGCTCGTCCGCGGTCTCGCGGATCCGCGCCCCCAGGCGCTCCGCGGCGTCGCCATCGCGGCGGGAGAGCGCACGCAGGAGGGCTTCGACGGCCGCCTCGCGGGTGGAGCGCGCCGCCGCATCCAGCCCCTTGAGGAGGATCTCGTCGCCCTCCGCGTCCCCCTCCACCCGTCCCAGCACGGCGTAGGCGGCCGGGCGCAGCAGCGGATCGGCGAGGGCCGGCGCGAGCTCGGCCGCCGACAGGGGCGCCTCCAGTCGCGCCAGCGCCTTCAGAGCCGAGAGCGCCACCAGGCGGTCGTCGTCGCCGGCGGTGGCCGCCCCGCGCAGCACCGGGATGTCCTCGACGTCGCCGATGGCGCCGAGCGCGTCGGCCGCGGCACCCCGCACGTTGGTGTCGGGGTCGCTCAGCATGGCGTGGAGGCGGCTGCGCGCGCCGCCGTGGCCGATGCCCGCCAGGGTGTCCACCGCGAGCTTGCGGACGTCCACGTCCTCGCTGTGGCTGGCCAGCAGCAGCTTGTCCACGGCGCGCTCGCCGCAGCGGATCAGCGCCTCCGCGGCGGCATTGCGGCGGCCCGGGTTCTCCCCGTCCGAGAGGGCGCCGATCAGGGCGTCGATGGCCAGCCAGGAGGCCGGGGCCGCGACGAGGCGCTCCACGGCGGCCTTGCGGACGCGCCAGCCGGGGTCGCCCAGGCCCTCCACGAGCCGCGGGAGGGCCTCTTCGGCGGGCAGCGCCGCCAGGCGCTCCACCGCCAGCCGACGGATCTCTTCGTCGGCACTGCGGAGATCGGAGAGGATGCTGTCGCGGTCGCGTCCGTCCATGGTGTCCCTCAGGCCGCGCCTCGCTGCCCGGCGACGCGCAGGAGCTCTTCCTGCAGGTAGTCCCGCTCGGCTGCGACGCGCGGATCGATCCGGCTCTGGAAGAGACCGCGGCCCTCGTCGAGGTCGGCGTCCATCGCCTCGATCACGTTCCCGGCGGCCGCGGCGGCGGCGAACTTCTCCTCGTTGTAGAGGATGACGTCGGAGACGATGATGCGGGCCAGCCGCTCGGCCTTGGCGCGCTCCTCGCCGAGGCCGTCTTCGGCCGGCGCGGGCGCCTCGTCCAGCACACCGGCGACGGAGGCGGGCCCCGCCTCGACCGGAGGCGCCGGGACCGGCGGCGCGGCCGGCGTCGGCGTGGGCGCGCCGGCGACCGGGAGATCCAGCTGGCTCAGGACGCCCTGCAGCGCGTCGGGCAGGTCCTGCGCCTCGCAGTAGTGGTCGGCTCCGTAGTGGTCGGCGGCGGGGCGTCGATAGCGGTTCTGGTCGTGGATCGCCCCCACCAGCACCACGCCGATCGAACGCAGGCTCTCGTTGCGCTTGACCAGCTCGCAGACCTGGAAGCCGTACATCTTGGGCAGCGCCGCATCGAGCACGACCGCGCGGGGGAGCAGGCGCTGGGTGGCCAGGATCGCCTCGACCCCGTCGTGGGCCTCGACGGCGCACAGCCCCCAGCGCTCCACCGCCTCGGCCACCCGCTTGCAGAGGTCGGGGTCCGAGTGGGCGACCAGCACCAGCCGCTCGCGCTCGAGCTGACGCGGCACGGGCGTGGGCGTCGCCTCCACCGCGGGCTCCGCGTGGGGCCCCGCCGCCTCGGGGGCCTTCACCCGGAAGACCGCCGAGCACTGCGTGCAGCGCAGTCGGACGCCGTCGGCGCGCAGTCGCTCCTTGGCGATGCGGAACTTCGTCTTGCACTTCGGGCACGCGGCGATCATGGCTGTCTCCTCAGACCTGGAAGTACCGCACGCTCTCGCGCAGGCCTTCGGCTTGTCCCATCAGTCCTCGCATGGCGTCGCGCATGCGCTGTGCGGAGGCATCGTTGGAACGCGTCCTCGCGTACAGCTGCTCGAGGAACTCGGCGATCTCCTCGGAGGCGCTGGACTGCTCGCGGAGCGAGGCGTTGATCTCCTCGACCGCGCGCCGCACGTTCTCCACGGCCTCGCGCATGCGGTGGGCGCCCCGCGTCTGCTCCTCGGTCGCCCCCTGCACCTGGTGGGCGACGTCCCGCATGGCGCCGGCACTCCGCAGCACCACCTCGTTTCCGCGGGCCTGCTCGCCGCCCGCGAGCCGGATCGTCTCCGAGCCCTCGCGGACCTTGTCCATCAAGCCCACCACGTGGGCGGCGGCCGCGGATTGCTCTTCCACCGCCGCCACGATCTCCCCGATCCGGTCCGCGCTCTGGCGGGAGGCCGAGGTGATGTTCTCGAGGGCCACGCCCGCCTGGGCGGCCAGCTCGACACCGGCCTGCACCCGGTCGGTCCCGCTCGCGATGGCCTGGATGGCGTTGTGCACCTCGCCCTGCACGGCGCGGATCAGGTCGCCGATCTCCTTGGTGCTGGAGATCACCTTGTCCGCCAGATCCTTGATCTCGTCGGCCACGACCGAGAAGGCCCGCCCGTGCTCGCCCGCCTGGGCCGCGATGATCGCGGCGTTGAGCGCGAGCAGGTTCGTCTCGTCGGCCACGTCGTCGATCACCCCCAGGATCGAGCCGATCTCGCCGGCCCGCTCCCCCAGGTGATGGATCACCTCCTGCACCGAGTCGGTGGCGTCGCGGATCGCCTCCATGCCCTGGATCGTCTCGCCCACCTGCCGCCGCCCGCTCTCCGCGATCTCGATCACCTGGCTGGAGAGCCGCGACGTCTCGGCGGCGTTCGTGTTCACCTGGCGCAGGGAGCTCGCCATCTCCTCCATGCTCGACGACGTCTCGCTCGACGCCTGGGCCAGGGACTCGGTCCCCGAGGTGACCCGGCGCGAGCTCTCGATCATCTGCTCGATGGAGCCGCCCACCTCGTCGATCCGGGACGTCACGGTGCCGGCGTTCTCGGAGAGCTCCTCGCACGTGACCCCGAGCTGGAGCATCGAGCTCGACGACTCCTCCACCGCCGTGGAGAGGCCCTGGGCCGAGCCGGTGATCCCCGTGGCCTCGCGGCGGATGCGGTCCATGCCGACCGTGACCCGCTGCAGCCCCTGCACCTGGTCCCCGGTGGCGGTGTTGACGTCCTCGCTGATGACGGCGATGTCGGAGGCCGCGCCCTCGACGCCGCGGGCCGCCTCGATCACCTGGGAGACCGTGGCCCGCAGCCGCACGGCCATGCGGTCGAAGCTACGCGACAGGGCACCGAGCTCGTCCTCGCTCTCGCAGGGCGGGCCGGGGGTGAGGTCCCCGTCCGCCAGGCGCATGACCTCCCGGTGCAGCGCACTCGTGGTGAGGCGCACGTCGCGGGCCACGGTGCTCACGAGCAGGGCGACCACGGCGATCGCCAGCGCGGTGAAGCCCCCCTGGACCCACCAGCTGCCGGCCACCGCGATGCGCTCCGGGGCGACCCGGGCGACCACCACGCGTCCGTCCGGCGCGCGGCGCCACGCGAAGGCGTGGCGGGAGTCGAAGGCGCTGCTGTCCCCGCGCTCGGGATCGAGGGAGAGCAGGGTCTCGATCTCGCCCGGGTGCAGCGCCCCCTCGGGCCCGGCGAGGACCCGCCCGCTCCCGGCGTCGACCCAGAGCAGGCCGGGATCGTCGGCGGGCTGGGCGACCCTTCCGGTCGCGAGGCGCTGCTCCAGCCGCTCGAGCTCGAGCCCCGTGGCCACCGCCTCGACGGCCCGCTGGCTCTGGACCTGCCCCAGGAGCAGGGCGAAGAAGAGCGGCACCCCCGTGATCGCCGACATGGAGACGGCGAGCTTCCAGGCCAGGGGCACCGACCGCACGCACGCCTCGCGCGCGTCCGGGTCGCCGAGGTCCATCGCGAGCCCGGCCCGCACCTCGTCGAGGGTCCGCTTCAGGAGGAAGAAGTGGAAGATCATCGAGACCAGGCCGCCGCTCACCGCGGCGGCCAGCATGATCCAGGCGGAGAGGCGGGGCAGGTCGGGGCGCAGGAGGGCCATGGCCAGCCCGACCTGGGCGCCCCCATAGCTCCACCAGGCCATGCCGATCAGGAAGTTCTTGCGGGGCACGTCGCTGGCGGCCGCAAAGCCGCTGCGCAGGTCCTCGGCGGTGGCCACGCCCGCGGCGCGCCGGTCGAGGCACTGGAGCAGCGGCTGCAGGATGCGGTGGTTGAGGACGCTCGAGACGATCAGGAGCACCACGAAGGAGACGGCGACCACCCGGACGAAGGTCGCCATCTGCTGCGGCGAGAGGCGCAGCAGCGCCACCAGGTAGAGCGCGATCAACGCGGTGCTCGCCAGGGACGAGACCGCCGACCGGGCCGAGAGGCGGCGGAAGTACTCCCTGCCCGTGGGCAGCGCGGAGAGCGTGGGCGGCGCCGGAGACGTCACGAGGCGCTCCGCGGCTCGCCCAGGGCCGAGCGATAGACCTGCTCCAGCAGGTGATCCAGCGACAGGACCAGCACCGGCGTAGCGTCGGGGCGGCGGACCACGGCCCGCATGGCGTCGTAGCCCGCCTGGCTGGCCAGCGCTGGCGGCGCCTCCAGGGCCGCCGCGTCGGTCGCCAGCACGTCGATGGCGGCGTCCACCCGCAGCCCGATCAGCAGGCCCTCGGCCTCGACGAGGACGATCCGGGTCGCCGGCGTATCCGCGACCGGGGCGCCGTCCAGGGCGCGGCCGAGGTCGAGCACCGGGACCACCAGGCCCCGCAGGTCCACCACGCCCTCGATCAGCTCGGGCGCCCGGGGCAGGGGCGTGATCTCCTGCCCGCGCACGATCTCGCGGATCTGGGTCACGTCGATGGCGTAGGTGCGCCCGTGCACCTCGAAGGTGGCGAGGTCGACGTGGTTCTCGGAGACCGCGGCGCGCTCAGCCATGGCCTTCCAGGTCCATCACGCGATCCACGTCGATCAGCGACACGAACTCCTTGTCGTTCGTGCACAGCGCCACGATGGCGTCGGACTCGCCGGGAGAGGTGGGCTGGATGGCGCTCTCGGGCAGCCGCAGCACCTCGCGGACCCGGTCCACCACGCATCCCGCCAGGCGCCCGTCGTCGCCGTGGAGCACGATGATGCGGCTGCGGCTGGTGGACTCGGCCTCGGGCAGCCCCAGGCGCCGGTGCAGGTCCACCACCTGAAGCACCTCCCCGCGCAGGGCGATCACGCCGCGCACGCAGGCCGGCACCCGCGGCATCGGCGTGATCTCGCGCATGCGGACGATCTCGCGGATGCGCTCCACGGGCAGGGCGTAGGGGTCGCCGTTGAGCTGGAACACCAGCAGCTCGCGGACGAGCACGGTCTCCTCGCCGTCGCCGGGCGTCGCGGCGGCCCTCGCCAGGGACTGCCAGTCGGACTCGCCGCCCACCGACCCCCCGAGACGCAGCCCGCCCGCGCTCATGCCGCCTCCCTCCGCCGGAAGGCGTCCTCGACCAGGGCGGCCACGTCCAGCACCAGGATCGCTCCGAGGTCGCCGAGCTCGGTGGCGCCGGCGATCCCGCGCACGTTCTGCACCGGGCCCTGGACCGGTTTGATCACGGTGTCCTGCTGGCCCTCCAGGGCGTCGACGATCAGCCCCAGGCGGGCGTCTCCGATGCCGATCACCACCACGTAGGGCCGCTCGGGCGCGGCCTCGCCGTCGATCTCGAACTCTTCCCGCAGCCGGCGCAGGAGCAGCGGCTCCCCGCGGAGGTTGAGGATCTCGCGACCTTCGCTGCGCTGGACCTCGTTCGGGTCCACCAGCAGGGTCTCGAGGACGGCGTTGAGCGGAATCGCGTAGCGCTGGCCCGCGACGTTCACGACGAGCGCCTGGATGATCGCCAGCGTGATGGGCAGCGTCATGGCGATGGTGGTGCCACGCCCCAGCGCCGAGTCGATGTCCACGACGCCGCCGAGGGCCGTGAGGTTGGCCTTCACCACGTCCATGCCCACGCCGCGGCCGCTGGTCTCGGTCACCTCGTCGCGGGTCGAGAGACCGGGCGCGAAGCACAGATCCAGGATCTCGCGGGGGCTGAGCACGTCGTCGTCGTCGATCAGACCCACCTCGAGGGCGCGCGCCCGCACCCGCTCGCTGTCGATGCCGCGTCCGTCGTCCGCCACCTCGATGACCACGTGGTTGCCGCGCTGGTAGGCCTCGATGCGGATCGTGCCCTCCGCCGGCTTGCCGGCGGCGACCCGCTCGTCGGCGGGCTCGATCGCGTGGTCGAAGGCGTTGCGGACCACGTGCATGAGCGGGTCGACCAGCTCCTCGACGATCAGCTTGTCGAGCTCGGTGTCCGCGCCGCGGAGCTCGAGGCCGACCTCCTTGTCGAGGTCGCGACGCAGGCGTCGGACGACCCGGGAGAGCTTCTCGAACACCTGGCGCAGGGGAACCATGCGCACCTCCAGCACGCCCGACTGGAGGTCCTGGATGCGGCGGTCGAGGCCCTTGTGGGCCTTCTCGAGCTCCTGGCCGATCCGGACGGTGGCCGGATCCGCGGTCAGCCGCCGCGCGATGGCGGCGATCCCGAGCTTCTGGATGACCAGCTCCCCCACCAGGTTCATGAGCTCGTCGAGCTTGCGGATGTCGACCCGCACGGTGTCGCTGATCGACTTCAGGGACTCGATCTCGCCGCTCTCCGGCACGTCGTGCGCGTGCGCCACGTCCGCGGCGGAGAGTGCCGGCTCGTTCCCGACCGGCGCCTCGGCGGTGCCCGCCTCGGGATCCGCCGCCGGAGCGGCTGGCGCAGCCGGAGGCGCGGCGGGGGACGACGCGGCGCCCTGGACGCAGCGGACGGACGCCGTGGGGAAGTCGAGCTGTGCCGCGAGGGAGCCGGCGTCGAGCTCGGTGGCCACCAGCAGCCCGAAGCGGATCTGCGACTCGGGCACGGCCCCCGGAGACGGGAGCGTCGAGAGCACCTCGCCGGCCTCGCGCACCGCGGCGGTCAGCTCGGCGAGGCCTTCGTCGAAGGAGAGGATCTCGAAGGTCGCCTCGACCAGCGCGATCGTGCGCCCGCGGCGGATGTTCTCGCGGAGGCGATGCTCCTCGTACTCCGTGAGTGCCCGCAGCAGCTCGGGCTCGAGATTCAGGTCGCCGAACTCGGAGGACGGCTCGGGCTGCGTGCGCACGGCGCCATCGATCCGCTCGATCAGCGCGGCGACGGCCTCGGCCCCCTCGTCGGGGTCGGCCTTGCCCGAGGCCAGCAGCTCCATGCGGCTCGCGAACAGCCCAACCGCCTCGTCCAGCAGGCCGAGCGCCGGCGACTGCAGCGGCACGCGGCCCAGGCGCAGGCCGTCGAGCACGTCCTCGAGGTGGTGGGCGAGCTCGCTCAGGGCGTCGAGCCCGAACATGCCGGCCAGGCCCTTCAGCGAGTGGGCGGAGCGGAACAGGCGGTTGACCAGGTCCGGGTCGACCTCGTCCCGGGTGGAGCGCTGGTCGACCAGGTCGGCCAGGTCCCCGCGCATGCGCTCGAGGATCTCCTCGGCCTCCGAGACGAACTCCTGGTAGGCCTTGTTGCGACCCCGGCCCGCGCGCGGACGGGTCGACCGGCTGCGTCGCGCCGCCACGGCTCAGACCTCTTCCCGCGCCTTGGCCAGGAGCTCGCCGGCGACGCGCAGCAGCTCCTCCGGATCGAAGGGCTTCACCAGGTACGCGTCGGCACCGAGACCCAGGCCCTTCTCGCGGTCGCGCTCCGAGCCCTCGGTGGAGATGATGATCAAGGGGATCGCGCGGTAGGCGGCGTTGCTCTTGACGAACGAGACCAGCTCGAGCCCGTTGATGTCGGGCATGTTGATGTCGGTCACGATCAGGGAGAAGGGGTCCCGCGGCAGACAACGCAGGGCCTCGAAGCCGCTCTCGGCCTCGCTGATCTCCACGTCGCCCAGCCCTTCCAACGTCGCCGCCAGGAGCGAGCGCATGGTTGCGGAATCCTCGACGATGAGGATGCGCTGCATTCGACCTCCAAACGATCCGAGGGGGGTCCGGGAACCCTTCTGCCTATCGGTCGCCAGGAGGCGGTTCTTGATGTGCGCTGGGGGCTTTGCGGGGCTGGTCGCACGCCGGTGGTCGGGCCCTCCGACCCGCTGCACCCGGCTGGCAGGGGCTCAGCCCTCGCCCTCGAGCTCGGCGAGCTGGCGCGCCAGGGCGGCGCGATCCAGGGCCAGTCCGGCCTCGTGGAGCATCACCTCGAGGGCGGTCGTATCGCCCAGGGCGCTCCCCTCGGGGAGATTGTCGGCGTAGAGGAGGGCCACGATCCGGTCGCCGCTCTCGAGGGGCGCCACGTAGGCCTCCTCGGCGGGGGTCCCCCCCAACAGCGCGGCCAGGCGCAGGTCGCCGTCGTCGCTCGGCGCCGCGCGAACCGGGCTGCCGCGCTCGAGCACCGCCCGGAACCAGGCCGGGTCCCGGGCGGGAAGCGCGAGGGCCCGGATGCCGCTGTCGTCCGGGCCGCCGGCCCCGGTCAGCCCCCGCTGGGCCATGCCGACGGCATCGTTCTCGCGGACGAGGAAGAGCGCCACGCGACGGAACTGCTCCGCGGCGAACTCCAGCACCGCCGGGAGGACCTCGCCCCGGTCGGCCCGCTCGCGCAGCCGGGCGCTCAGCTCCTTGAGGCGTCGCAGGCCGCCGCCTCCGCTGGTGGCTCCCGCCCGCGTCTCCTCGAGGGTGAAGCGGATGGCGTCCCGCAGGGCCTGGGACCGCTGGTCGACCCGGTCGGCGCACTTCGGGTTGGCGAGCTCGCCCAGCAGGGGCTTGCGGGTGGCGTGCAGGATGCCGGGCAGAAGCGAGCTCTGCTCGGCGCCGCGAAGGCCGACGATCGGCATCCGCGGCGCCTGGGCGTGCAGCCGGTCGACGATCTCGGCCGCGGTGCGCGCACCGCTGATCGGGTCCGGCGGTGCGTCCTCCGCCAGCACCACCAGGGGCGTCTCGGCGCGGCCGAGGTACTGCCGGATGCGCGCGATCGCGAGCTCCGTCTTCGGGAAGATGTGGACCCGCGCATCCAGGTCGGAGAGGGCCGCCTTCGCCCACTCGAGGACCGCGAGCTGCGGGTCGACCACGATGATCGGAACGCCCTGCGCCGCGGGCAGCGAGATCCTTCCGGGCGGCGGCGCCTGCAGATCGCGCTCGTCGACCTCGGCGGCTTCGGCGGCTTCGGCGGCCGCCCGCTCGAGCTCGACCTCGGCGACCTCGACGGCCTCGACCTCGGCTTCGGGTGCGACGCGCTCCAGGGTCGCTTCGGCGACGAGCTCGGCGGCCTCGGCGGCCTCGGTGGCTGCGGGGTCGTCCTCGGCCTCGACCTCCACGACCAGCTCGGTGGCCGGGAGCGGATCGGGCGCGGCCGGGGTCGGGCCGGAGACCGCGGGGGCAGCGTCCTCGGCGCGCAGCTCGGCCCCCAGGTCGGCGAAGCTGGAGGGGTCCGAGCTGTCCGGAATGCCCTCCTCCTCCTCCCGCCCGGACTCGTCGCGCAGGCGCGCGCCTTCCATGGCCAGGTACTGGGCGTCGATCCCGCCGTCCACGCACAGGGCCGCATCGACGCCCTCCAGGTCCTCGCGGACGTCGAAGCTGAACTCGCCCGAGGGCCAGGAGAACATGGTGAAGACCGCGTTCTCCACGTTCTTCCGGCGCTGCTCCTCGAAGGCCTCCTGGGACAGCGCCGTGCGATCGCAGAGCGCGCGCTCGAGGGGTACGCCGCGCTCCTGGGCCGCCTCCGCGGCCGCCGCGAACTCGCCCTCGCTCACCTGGCCGGTGGAGACCAGCAGGCTGCGGAGGTCGCTGTGGGCGCCCTTGCAGATGGCCCCCTGCACGCGCCCCTCGCGGAAGAGGATCGAGCCCTCGCCGTGGTCGGAACGCAGCAAGAGGACCCCGGACTTGCGGGAGAGGCTGATGATCTGGAGGATGTCCCCGAGGCCGAGATCCTCGAGGCTTCCGACGAGACTCATCCATCACTCCGCCGACCCGCACACGGGCGGGGGCCCCTCCCCGGCCCGACGCGGACGGGGATTCATGGGAGTCATCGGCCGGCTGGATCGCGACTTAAGGTCGGCGTTCGCCTGGGGAAACCGGAGCCGCGGGGCGCCGCGACGGAGGCGAAGCGGGCCCTGCGCTGGCGGCGGCCACCCGCAGCACCACGCCGGCCCCGCGGGCGGCGGCCTCGGTCGCGTCCAGGCCCCGCGCAGCGCGGACTCCGCCGCCCTCGGGAACCAGCAGCTCCAGCCGCAGCCGACCGCCGACGCGACCCAGGGCCTCCAGGCCACCCCGGGTGAACGACTCGATGGCCGCCCGCACGGGCAGGGCCCCCACCCACGCTCCGGGCAGGGCCAGGGCCGCCGAACGCACCCGCAGGGCCAGCAGCCGCTCGACGGCCTCCTCCCCGGCGGCGCGCAACGCTTCCGGCCCGAACTGCTCGGGCCGGCCCAGGCCGAGCAGGAGCAGGCGCGGCGCCTGCAGCCGGCCGCGGGTGGGCACGAGCAGCGCGTCGCGCCGACGTCCCGTCAGGTGACCGGCGGCCACCAGCGCCGAGAGCTGGCCGCACAGGCGCCAGTCGGCCCGCCCGGCTGCGCCCCGCAAGGGGCGGTCGGTCTCGAAGAGATGGGCCACCGCCACCTCCACCGCAGCCCGCTCCAGGGGTGTCTCGTCGATGCGCGCATCGAGGAGCGGCGGGCCCGCGCTCACGAGGGCCGCGCTCCGCCGCGGGCCGCCGCGTCGAGCACGCCGTTCACGAACGCCGGCGAGCGTTCGCCGCCGAAGCGCCGCGCCAGATCCACGGCCTCGTCGATCACCACCGGCACCGGCACGTCGCTGTGGACCAGCTCGTAGAGCGCGAGACGCAGGAGGTTGCGGTCGACGGCAGCCATCCGCTCGGGGCGCCAGTGCTCCGCGTGGCGCACCAGCAATGCGTCCAGCGCCTCCCGGTGGGCGCAGACGCCGAGCACCAGCTCCTTGGCGAAGCTGCGGGCGCCTTCGGGCAGCTCGAAGTGCGCGGCCGTGCGCTCGAACGCCTCCTGGGGCGCCAGCGGCTCGCCGTCGCCCCGGGCGAGATCGATGGCGTAGAGCACCTGCAGCGCGGCGGCGCGACTGCGCCGGCGGGGAGAGGAGCGCGTGGCGCTCACGACAGCCGCTCCGGCTGCGGCAGCGAGGCCAGGGCGGGCGCCAGCCGCGCCATCTCCACGGCGGCCCGCGCCGCCTCGCGACCCTTGTTGTCCGGGCCGTCCCCGGATCGATCGAGGGCCTGACGCGCGTCGTCGGTGGTGAGGACGCCGAAGGCCACCGGGATCCCGGTGTCGCGGATCGTGTCGCGCACGCCGTCGGTCACGGCGCGGCAGACGTACTCGAAGTGGGGCGTGCCGCCGCGGATCACCACGCCCAGGGTCACGATGGCGGCGTAGCGTCCGCTCCGGGCCAGGGTGTGGGCCGCCTGGGGGATCTCGAAGGCGCCGGGCACCCAGGCGACGTGGACGTCCTCGTCGCGCACGCCCCGCGCGGCGAGCTCGTCGACGCAGCCCTCGAGGAGGCGGGCGCAGATCAGGTGGTTGAAGCGCGAGACCACCACGCCGAACTGGAGTCCCGCGGCGTCCCCCCGCGCCGGATAGACCTTCACCACGCCTCCCCGCGGCGCCGGATGCGACCGTGCACCCAGACGTCGTCTCCGCTGCGCCGCACGCGCACGTCCTCCAGGGCGGGCGCCGCGCCCAGGCGCGCGAGCGCCAGCTCGCCCACGGCGGCGACGCCGTCGCCGCCGACGAGCCGGGGCGCCACGAACCAGTGCACCTCGTCCACCAGGTCCTCCCGGAGCAGCGCCGCCGCCAGCGAGCCGCCTCCCTCGACCAGCAGGCGCGTGAGCCCGGCCTCGGCGAGCTGCGACAGGGCCGCCGGGAGGTCGACGCCGCCCGGCGAGGCGCCCACGGCCAAGACTCGCACACCCCGCTGCTCCAGCGCCCGCCGCCGCGCGGCCGGCGCCGCCCGGTGGCACACGGTCCAGCTCTCCCCGGGCGCGCGGTGCAGCCGCGCCCCGGGGCCCACCCGCAGGCGCGAGTCGAACACGACCCGCACCGGGCGTGCCACCACGCGGCGCCCCCGACGGGCGGTCAGGGCCGGATCGTCGGCCAGGGCGGTCTCCGCGCCCACGGCCACGGCGTCGATCCGGGCCCGCAGGGCGTGGACGTGCTCCCGCGAGCGCGGTCCGCTGATCCAGCGGGAGTCCCCGCTGGCGGCGGCGATGCGGCCGTCGAGGCTGGCGGCGAGCTTGAGCGTGACGTGGGGTCGGCCCCGGGTGAGGACACACAGGTACCCCCGGTTCTGCTGGCGGCACGCGGCCTCGAGCACGCCCAGCACCACCCGGATCCCGGCAGCCCGCAGGCGGCGCAGGCCGCGACCGCGGGCGTGGGGCGCCGGGTCCCGATGCCCGGCGTAGACCCGGGCCAGGCCGGCGTCGATCAGCGCCTGGGTGCAGGGGCCGGTGCGACCCTGGTGATCGCAGGGCTCGAGGGTGACGGCCAGGCTCGCCCCGCGGACGGCGCGGGCGCCGTGGCGCCGGGTCGCCGCCCGCAGCGCCACCACCTCGGCGTGGGGCCCGCCGGGGGGCCGGGTGCAGCCCCGACCGAGCACCCGGTCGCCCCGGAATACCACCGCCCCGACGCCGGGATTCGGATGGGTACGCCCCTCGGCCCGCCGGGCCTGGGCGAGCGCCAGGCGCATCGCCGCCTCGGGGCTCACGAGCGGCCGGTGCGGGCGAGGCTCGCGAAGAAGCGCGCGTAGTCCTGGGGACCCTGGAAGTCGCGAAAGACCGAGGCAAAGCGCGCCGCCGCCACGGGATCGAGCGCGACCAGCTCGCCGAGGGCCCACTCGCCGAGGACGGCGGTGGGGAGCTCCTTCTCGCCCTGCTCGAGCATCCGCTTCTCCAGCCGGTCCACCACGCGCTCCAGCCCTTCCTGCTTGACGGGACGCTTCTGGCAGGCCTTCTGCAGGCTCGCCATGAGCTTGGACGGGTCGTAGTCCTCCCGCCGCTCGTCCTTCTTCACCAGCTTGGGGAAGGCCTCGTCCAGCCGCTCCCGGGTCGTGAAGCGACGGCCGCACTCGAGGCACTCGCGGCGGCGGCGGATCTCCGAGCCGTCCCGCACCAGGCGGGAGTCGATGACGCGGTTGTCGGGCTCACCGCAGGACGGACAACGCATTCACGCGTCGCCGTCCTGCCAGCGCGACGGATACAGCGGGAAGCGGCGGCAGAGCCGCTCCACGTCGGCCCGGATGGCGTCCAGGGCCTCCACGTCGCCGGGCCGCTCCAGGACCCGGGCGATCAGCTCGGCGGTCTCGGCCATCTCCGGCTCGGCCATGCCCCGGGTGGTGACCGCCGGCGTCCCGATGCGCACGCCCGAGGTGACCATGGGCTTGCGCGTGTCGAAGGGCACCATGTTCTTGTTGGTGCTGATGCCGGCGCGCTCCAGGGCCGCCTCGGCTGCCTTGCCCGTCACGTCCCGGTCCAGCAGCGAGATCATGATCAGGTGGGTGTCGGTTCCGCCCGAGACGATCCGGAGGTCGCGCGCGAGCAGGCCCTCGCAGAGGGCACGGGCGTTGGCCACGATCTGCTGACAGTAGGTCCGGAAGCCCGGCTGGGCCGCCTCCCGGAAGGCCACCGCCTTCGCCGCGACGACGTGCATGAGCGGCCCGCCCTGCCCGCCCGGAAACACGGCGCTGTCGACCTTCCTGGCCCAGGCGGCGTCGCAGAGGATCATCCCGCCGCGCGGACCGCGCAGGGTCTTGTGGGTGGTGGTGGTGACGATGTGGGCCTTCCCGACCGGGCTCGGGTGGACCCCCGCCGCCACGAGTCCGGCGATGTGGGCGATGTCGGCCATGAGCACCGCGCCGACCTCGTCGGCGATCTCCCGGAAGGCCGCGAAGTCCAGCGTTCGCGAGTAGGCCGTGGTGCCGCACTGGATCAGCTTGGGACGCCGTTCCCGGGCCAGGCGCCGCACCTCGTCGTAGTCGATCTGCTCGGTGTCGCGACGGACGCCGTAGGGGACGATGTCGTAGAGCTTGCCGGAGAAGTTGACCGGGCTGCCGTGGGTGAGATGGCCGCCGTGGTCCAGGTTCATCGCCAGCACCGTATCGCCCACGTCGAGGACGGCGCGGTAGACGGCCTCGTTGGCCTGGGAGCCCGCGTGGGGCTGGACGTTGGCGTGCTCGGCGCCGAACAGCGCCTTGGCCCGCTCCCGAGCGAGCTCCTCGGCCTCGTCCACCACCTCGCAGCCGCCGTAGTAGCGCCGGCCGGGGTAGCCCTCGGCGTACTTGTTGGTCAGCACCGAGCCCGCGGCCTCGAGCACGGCCTCCGAGACGAAGTTCTCCGAGGCGATCAGCTCCAGGTTGAGGGCCTGGCGGCGGGCCTCGCGGCGCACCACCGAGGCGATCTCCGGGTCGGCCTCGGCGAGCGCACTGCGAGCCCCGTCCACGCGGGTCCGGCTGTCGATCTTGGCGACCCGGCGCTCGTGGCGGCCGCCCTCGAACTCGGTGGCCAGGAAACGCTCGACGATCGCCCAGGCGGCGGGCTCCTCGAGGCGATCGGCCGAGAGGGCGAGCACGTTCGCGTCGTTGTGGCGCCGCGCCATCTCGGCGCCCTCGACGTCGTGAGTCAAGGCCGCGCGCACGCCCGCGAAGCGGTTGGCCGTGTACATGACCCCGAGGCCGCTGCCGCAGATCACGATGCCCCGGGGCACCTCGCCCGCGGCGACGGCCCGGGCCGCGGGCGCGGCGAAGTCCGGGTAGTCGACCGCGGCGTCGCTTTCGCTGCCGAAGTCGTGCACGGCGTAGCCCGCGGCCTCGAGCCGCCGGCGCAGTCCCGTCTTGAGGGCGAAGCCCCGGTGGTCGCTGGCCATCGCGATCGCATCTGCCATGTCGGTCTCCTCCGGGCTCGCCGGCCCTCTCCGGGCCAACCGCCCCTGTCGGGCTCGCCGGCCCTTCCGGGCTGGGCTAGCCGTTTGCCGCGTCGGGGTGCTGCAGCACGACGGCCGAGTTGGTGCCGCCGAAGCCGAACGAGTTCGAGAGCGCGGCGCCCACCGTGGCCTGCCGGGCCTTGTTCGCGACGTGGTCCAGCGCGCAGTCGGGATCGGGCCGCTCGAGGTTGATGGTGGGCGGGATCGACCCGCTCTCGAGCACTTTGACGCAGAGGATAGCTTCCACGCCCCCGGCCGCGCCCAGCAGGTGGCCGGTCATGGACTTCGTGGCCGAGACGGCCACCCGCTCGAGGTGGCTGCCGAAGACCTCCCGCAGGGCCCGGACCTCCACCGGGTCGCCGGCCGGCGTACCCGTGGCATGGGCGTTCACGTAGTCGAGGGCCTCGAGCGCGAGCCCCGCGTCCGCCAGGGCCTGTCGGATGCAGCGGGCCGCGCCGCGGCCGTCGGGGTCGGGCGAGGTGATCTGGTAGGCGTCGGCGCTGGCGCCGTAGCCCGTGAGCAGGGCCAGGATCGGGGCGCCCCGGGCCCGGGCGTGCTCCAGGTCCTCCAGCACGAGCACGCCGGCCCCTTCGGCGATGACGAAGCCGTCGCGGTCGAGGTCGAAGGGACGGCTGGCGGCCGGGGGGTCGTCGTTGCGGGTGGAGAGCGCCTTCATGTTGGCGAAGCCCGCCACGCCGATCGGCACCAGCGGCGCCTCCGACCCGCCCGCCACCATGGCCACGGCGTCGCCGCGCTGGATGGTCCGCAGCGCCTCGCCCAGGGCGTGGGTCCCGGTGGCGCAGGCGCTCGTGTGGCACAGATTGGGCCCGCGCAGACCCTCGCGCATCGACACGTAGCCGGAGGCCATGTTGCCGATGCACATGGGGATCACGAAGGGCGAGACCCGCCGCGCGCCCCGCTCGAGCCGGGTGCGCTCGCCGTCGCAGATGGTGGACAGACCCCCGATGCCGCTGCCGATCGCCACGCCCACGCGGTCGGCGTCGACCTCGCCCGGGCCGAGCCCCGCGTGGGCAAGCGCCTCGCGGGCCGCCGCGACCGCGTAGGCCACGAAGGGGTCGAGACGCCGGGCCTCCTTGGGCGAGAGGTCGCCCAGGTCCGGCTCCCCGGCGATCTCGCCGCCGAAGCGGACGCTCAGGTCGTCCGGGTCGAAGCGGGTGAACGGCCGGATTCCCGAGCGTCCCGCGAGGGCTCCCGCCCAGGTGGACGCGACGTCGCTCCCGAGCGGCGTGACGCAGCCGAGACCCGTCACCGCCACGCGACGCGCACCCATCTCAGGAACCGAGCTTGTCCTTCAGATAGGAGAGGGCGTCGCCGATCGTCTGGATCTTCTCGGCGTCCTCGTCGGGGATCTCGACGTCGAACTCCTCCTCCATCGCCATCACGAGCTCGACGATGTCGAGGGAGTCGGCGCCGAGGTCGTCGATGAACGAGGCCTCGGGGATCACCTCCTCCTTGGTCACCCCGAGCTGGTCGACGATGATGTCCGTGACGCGCTGTTCAAGAGCCATCCCGCTCCTCCGTGGCATCCCGGGCGACGAACGCCCGGGCCTCCTCCAGATCGTCCATCGTGCACAGGTTCGCACGGGCCAGCGCGCGGTCGATCCGCCCGACGAGCCCGCTGAGGACCCGGCCCGGGCCGATCTCGAGCACCCGCCGCACGCCCAGCGCTCCCATGCGCTCGACCATGGCGGTGAAGCAGACCGGCGCCGTCACCTGCTGGCGCAGCAGCTCCGGGATGCGCGAAGGGTCGCGATTGGGCTCGGCCTCGACGTTGGAGACGACCGGCGGGTCGGGCCTCCGGAAGCGCACGCCCGCGAGCTCGGGCGCCAGCTTCTCCGCGGCGGGCGCCATGCGCGGACAGTGGAACGGGGCGGACACGGGAAGCGGCACCACCCGGCGGGCTCCCGCCTCGCGCGCCAGGCGTCCGGCCGCGTCGACGGCGGCCGCGTCGCCGGCGACGACGGTCTGCTCGGGGGCGTTGTAGTTGGCAGGCGTGACCACGCCGCCGGTCTCGGCCCGGGCTCGCTCGCAGGCGCGCTCGACCACCGAGGGCTGCGTTCCCAGGACGGCCGCCATGGCGCCGCGGCCCTCGGGGACGGCCTCCTGCATGAAGCGACCGCGGGCGTGGACGAGCCGCACCGCCTCCTCGAAGCCCAGGGCGCCGCTGGCCACCAGCGCGGTGTACTCGCCGAGGCTGTGGCCGGCGCTGTAGCCGGCGGCCACCGGGCCGTCGGCCTCGAGGGCCCGCAGCAGGGCCACGCTGACGGTCAGGATCGCGGGCTGCTGGATCTCGGTGCGGACCAGCTCCTCCGCCGGCCCCTCGAAGCAGAGCCGGGAGAGCGGCAGTCCGAGGGCCCGGTCGGCGGCCTCGAACACGGCCCGTGCCGCGGGGGAGCGCTCCGCGGCGTCGCGGCCCATGCCGACGGACTGGGATCCCTGACCGGGGAACAGCAGCGCGAGCACCGCCGCTAGTCCTCCTCGGTCTCCAGCACGGTGCGATCGCGGTACCAGCCGCAGCTCGCGCAGACGCGGTGCGGCGCCTTGGGCGCACCGCACTGGGAGCAGGTCGCGCGGGCCGGCGCCGCGAGCGCGTCGTGGGCGCGACGCTTGTCGCGCTTGCTCTTGGAGGTCCTTCGCTTCGGGACGGCCATCTCGAGATCTCCTGGATCAGATGTCTCCGGAGTCCCCGCGCAGCACCCGCAGGGCCGCGAAGGGGGAGCTGCGCCGCTCCTCCTCGCAGCCGCAGGTCTCGCGGTTCCGGTCGACGCCACACCGGGGGCACAGGCCGCGACAGTCGTCGCCGCACAGGGGCTGAACCGGGAGCGCCAAGGTCACTACCTCCGACAGCAGCTGCGAGAGGTCGATCTCACTACCGCGATACCAGCCCGCATCGAGGTCGTCTCCGAGGCAGATCCCGTCCCGATCCAGGGTGCGGGCGGCCTCCGGGTCGGCGGGAGGCCCACCGGACGCCGGCTCGAGCACGATGCGGAAGGATTCGCGAAGTGCGTGACGATAGCGCGCGAGACATCGACTGCATGCACAGGAGAAGGTCGCCTCCGCCTCGCCGTCGAGGAAGAGGTCGTCGCCCATGGTGTGGGCGCGCACCCGGAACTCGATCGGCGCCTCGAGCCGCTCCTCCTCGCCCCCGCGGGAGGGCGCCCGCTCCCGCCACCAGTCCGGGTCGATCCGGAAGTGGAAGGCCTCGGGGGTCCCGGAGAGCCGTGCGACGGAGATCTTCATCGGCAGGGCCTCCGAAGACCGCGGAAAACCGCGCGAAACCAGTGGCTTGAGACGCGGATAGCAGACCCCGGAAGGGCCCGCCAACCGCCTCGGCCGCGCTACGTTGCGGGCGATGACCGCGGTCCGGACCCGCTTCGCGCCGAGCCCGACGGGGTTTCTCCACATCGGAGGCGCCCGCACCGCCCTGTTCAACTGGGCCTTCGCCCGGCGCCAGGGCGGCGTCCTCGTGCTCCGCGTCGAGGACACCGACCGCGAGCGCTCCACCCGCGAGTCCGAGGAGGCCGTGCTGGACGGCCTCGGCTGGCTGGGCCTGGACTGGGACGAGGGCCCCCTGCGTCAGAGCGAGCGGGCGGAGCGACACGCGGAGGTCGTGGAGAAGCTCGTCGCCGAGGGCGGCGCCTACCGCTGCCGCTGCACCCGGGAGGAGCTCGAGGAGCGCCGCCAGGCCACGCTCGCGGCGGGTCGCAAGTGGACCTACGACGGGCGCTGCCGGGACGCGGGCCACGGCCCCGACGCCGGGCCCCACACGGTGCGGCTGCGGGTCGATGCCGGGAGCCTGCTGCGCTGGGACGACGCCGTGTTCGGGGCGAGCGGCCAGGACGCCCGCGAGATCGGCGACATGATCATCCGCCGCAGCGACGGCCACCCGCTCTACCACCTGGCCGTGGTCGTGGACGACCTCGACATGGGGATCACCCACGTGATCCGCGGGGCCGACCACCTGAACAACACCCCGTTCCAGCTCGCGGTCTACCGCGCCCTCGGAGCGGAGCCGCCACGCTTCGCCCACGTGCCCCTGATCGTGGGGGCGGGCGGGAAGAAGCTCTCGAAGCGCCTCGACGAAGTGTCGGTGCAGCAGTTCCGGGCCCGGGGCTACCTGCCGGAGGCCATGCGCAACTGGCTGATCCGGATCGGCTGGTCCCACGGCGATCAGGAGGTCTTCTCCCGGGCGGAGACCTGCGCGCTCTTCTCCCTGGAGGGCGTGCACCGCGCCAGCGCCCAGGCCGACACCGCGAAGCTCGACTGGCTGAACCAGCACTACATCAAGAGTCTGTCGGTGGCGGACCTGGCGACCGCGGCGGCGCCATTCCTGCAGGAGGTGGCCGGTCGACCCGTGGCGACCACGCCCGCCCTGGAGAAGCTGCTCGACCTGCTGCGCGAGCGCAGCAAGACCCTGCGGGAGATGGCCGAACGGGCCGCCTTCGCCCTGCACGACGACGTCGCCTACGACGAGAAGGCGGCGCGCAAGCACCTCAGGAAGGAAATCGGCCCGGTGCTGCGCGACCTCCACGATCGCCTCGCCGCGCTCGAGCCCTGGACGGCCGGATCGCTGGAGCCCGTCTTCGAGTCCGTGCTCGCGGACCACGGGGACCTCAAGATGGGCAAGCTCGCCCAGCCGGTGCGGGTGGCCGTGACCGGGACCGCCGCCTCGCCGGGCATCTTCGAGACCCTCGAGGTGCTGGGTCGGGCCCGGACCCTGGGCCGCCTGACCGAGGCGCTGCACTGGATCCGCCACGAGGGCTGAGGCGGTGGATCCCCGGGGAGGATTCGAACCTCCATTGGCGGAGCCAGAATCCGCAGTCCTGCCATTAGACGACCGGGGACCAGGTCAACGGAGAGTTAGCCAAGGCGCCTGCCCGGCTCAAGCGGCCCCCCTGGTCCGGCGGGAGCGGGGGGGCCGCCCCCCGCCCGGCGGGCCGGGCCCGACTCAAGAACCGGGCCCCCGGCCCGATGAACGCGGGAGGGCCGGCGGCGGATCCGGCCTCCGGGGGGACCGGATGACCATGGGGGCAGCTGCACCGGCAGCCCGGGCACCGCGGGCGGGCGTGCTCCTGGCGCTGGCCCTGGTGGTGGTGGCGGCCACCCACGCCGGCTCGCTCCGGGTGCCCTTCGTCTGGGACGACCACTACCTGATTCCCCAGAACCCGGTGGTCACCGATCCGCTTCCCGTGAGCGAGTACTTCACGCGGATGTTCTGGGCCAACCCGGACCAGGGCGAGTCCCGCACCTTCTACCGGCCGCTCACGACCCTCTCCTACGTGCTCGACTACCGGCTCTGGGGCGAGGAGCCCGCCGGCTACCACCTCACCAACCTGCTCGCCCACCTGATCTGCTGCGCCCTGGTGTTCGCCCTGGCCCGGCGGGCCGGGGCGCCCCCCGGCGCCGCGGCGCTGGCCGCGACGCTGTTCGGCGTCGCGCCGCGACTCACCGAATCGGTCACCTGGATCAGCGGCCGCACCGACCTGCTCGGAGGCATGGGCGCGCTCGCCGCCCTGTGCCTGCACAGCCCGGAGCCGGGCCAGACGGGGCGACGGATCGCCGCCGCCCTGTGCGTCTTCGCCGGCCTCCTCTGCAAGGAGGTCGCGCTGGCGGGAGCCGCCGGGGCGGTGACCCTGGAGATCGCGGCGGCGCGGTCCGCCGGCCTGGGCCTGGGCGCGCTGCGCCGGCGCCTGCTGCATCTGGTGCCCCTCGCCGTCGCCGGCGTCGCCTACGCGGGCCTCCGGCTGCTCGCCTGGTCGAATCGCTGGCTCAAGGACGCCTCGGGCGAGGATCTCTACAGCCTGCCCGAACGCGGCCTGCTGTTGCTCCAGGCGCTGGGCGTCTACGCGCTGATGGTCCTGGATCCCCTGCGCCCCCGGCTGCAGATCGGCACCCTCGGCGTTCTCGCGGCCTGGCAGATCGCCCTGGGGTGCGCCGTCCTGATCGGGATGCTGGCGCTGGCGGCGGTGGGCTGGCGACGCCGGGGACCGCCGCTGCTGCTGGGGGTCCTGGCCATGGCGGGCCTGGCCCTGGCGCTGGTGCTCCACCTGATCCCGCTGCCCGTCAACGTCGTCGCCGCCGACCGTTTCCTCTACGTGCCCCTGGCGGGTCTGGCCGTGGCCGCCGCCGCCGCCGCCGGACGTCTGCCCCGTCGGCGATCGCCTCTCGCCCTGGCCGCCGCCGGAATCGCGACCGTCGCCTTCTGCGCCGCTACGGTGTCGCGGACCCGGGTCTGGAGCGACGAGCTCCGGCTCTGGCAGGTGGCCGTCGAGAACCGCCCGGCCTACAACGGTCTCCCCCTGGGTCTCCTGGGAGAGGTGCTCCATCGCCGCGGCCACTGCGAGCAGGCGCTGCCCCTGTTCGACGAGAGCCGCGAGATCTTCCTCGCCTACGCCCGTCATCGCGGCATCGAGACCGAGGCGGCGGATCTCCTGGTGAACACGGCCGTGTGCCACCTGGAGCTCGGTCGCAAGGAGGTGGCGCTGGGAATCCTGGAGCAGGTGGCGCGAGCGCGTCCGGAGCTGCCCATCGTCCACTTCAACCTGGGCGTCGTCCACGCCCGCCTGCTGCACTTCGAGCGGGCCGCGCAGGCCCTCGACCAGGCCGTCGTCCTGTACCCCGCGTATCCCCAGGTCCACGTCCTGCGGCCGCAGCTGGAGCGGGCCCGGGCCCTCTGGGAGACGCTGCCGCCGCCCTCGGCGGACGAGCCCTCCGCGGTGAAGGCAGGGCGCGCGACGGCGAAGGCCCTGGTGGGGGACCTCCCGGGCGCGGGCGCGCTCTGGGAGGCCGTGGTGGCCGATCCCGCCGCCGACGGCGAGCTGCTGCGCCGGGCCGCCCTGTTCCTGGCGGTCCGCGGCGACCTCGACGCCGGCCAGCGCGCGGTGCAGCGGCTCCGCGAGGTGCCGGGCCAGGCCGACCAGGCGATCCAGCTCGAGCGGGCCCTGAGCGCCCGGCGGAACGCGCCCCGCACCTCCTCCTGACCCCGGAGCCGGGCGGTTGGGCCCCTCGCCGACAGGCAACGAGCCCTCAAGCCCGGCGGAATCCCACCCGAAGGAGCAGGCATGAACGCGCGCGCCGAGGAGGCCCGGACCCGGCCCCGCCCCACGCTGCTGCTCGCGGTCGCGTTGGCCGTGGTGGCGCTGTCCTACGCCAGTGCGCTCCAGGGGGAGTTCGTCTGGGACGACCATCCCCTGATCGACGAGCAGCCCGCGGTCGTCGAGCCGCTGCCCCTGCACCGCTACTTCACCCGGATGTTCTGGTCCTCGCCGGAGTACCCGATGAGCCGGGCGTTCTACCGGCCCCTGGTCGTCCTGAGCTACCGGGCCGAGTACGCGCTCTGGGGGCCCGAGCCGCTCCCCTTCCACGTCACGAATCTCGCCGTCCACCTGCTGGCCTGCGCCCTGGTCTTCGGGCTGGCCCGTCGGGGCGGCGCGCCCGCCGAGGCCGCGGCGGCCGCCGCCCTCCTGTTCGGCACCTTCCCCCGGCTCACCGAGTCGGTGGCGTGGATCAGCGGCCGCACCGACCTGCTGGCGGGCGTTGGCGCCCTGGCGGCCTGGCAGCTCCACGACGTCGCGCCGGCGCGGACCCGGCGGCGGGTGGCCGCGGCCGCGCTCCTGCTGCTGGCGCTCCTGTGCAAGGAGGTGGCGATCGCGGGACTGTGTGCCATCGCCGCGATGGAGCTGTGTGCCTGGCGCCGGGAGGGCGACCTGCGCCGGCGGCTCGCGCACCTGGCGCCCTACGCGGTCGCGGTGACGATCTACGCAGGCCTGCGGGTGCTGGCCTTCGCGTCGAGCCCCGGCGACGTCCCGAAGGGCGATTCCTTCCCCCTCGCCTGGCGTCCGGCGATGGCCCTCGACGCCCTGGGGCGCTATGCCGCCATGTTCCTGGACCCGCTGCGACCGCGGCTCCAGATCGGGGTCGCCGGCGCCACCGACGCGCCGTTCGTCGCCCTCGGCGTCCTCGCGGCCGCGGGTCTCCTGGCGCTCGGGCTGCAGCTGCTGCGACGCCGCTCGACGCCGCCCGAGATGCTCGCGGCCTACGTGCTCGGCGGCCTGGCCATCGCGCCGGTGCTGCACCTGATCACGCTGCCCGTGAACGTAGTGGCCGCCGACCGCTTCCTCTACGTACCGGCGGCAGGCCTCGCCATCGGCCTCGCCATCGCGAGCCGCCGCCTGCGGCCGAGCGCCGGGCGTGCGGCCCTCGCCGCCTGCGTCGCCGCCGGGGTCGCCTTCGGCGTCGCCACCGCAGCGCGGGTGCCCGTCTGGCACGACGACCTGACCCTCTGGCGCACGGCCGCGTCCCGCGCCCACCCCTGGAACGCCCTGCCCCACGCCGGTCTCGGGGGCACCCTGCTCGAGGACGACCGCCACGCGGAGGCCCTGGACGCGCTGCAGGAGGCCATGCGGCGCGAGCAGGCCTACCGGGAGAACGTGCGCAGTGGCCCCGAGAGCGAGTCGACCCTCGGCAACGCGGCCCTGGCCCTGGCGCGCATGGGACGCGTGGACGAGGCCGTGCCGATCCTCCGCTACCTGGCGCGCCGCAACCCCAAGGCGCCCCTGAACCGCTACAACCTGGCCATGGTCGAGGCGCAGCTCCTCCAGTTCGACGCTGCCGAGCACCACCTGCAGGCGGCGCTCGCGCTGTATCCGGGCTATCCGCGCGCCACCCGCTACCTCGCCGACCTGCGGAAGGCGCGGGCCGCCTGGGAGGCCCTCCCCGAGCCCCGGATCGACGAGTCCGTGTCCCTGAGCGCCGAGCGCGCCGCGATCTTCGTGCTGCTCGGCCACGTCAAGGCCGCCGAGAGCCTCTGGCAGCGAGTGGCGCAGTCGACGGAATCGGACCCCGACGACCTCCGACGCGCCACCGTCTTCCTCGTGCTCGAGGGGGAGCCGGCCCTGGCCGACGCGGCCCTGGCGCGGCTGAAGCGGGTTCCGGAGCATCGGGCCGAGGCGCTCCGCCTCGAGGCGGCGCTCGACGCGCGGCGCGCGATCGAGCGCGAACGGCGCGCGTCGTGAGCGAGTTGCCGCCGGCCGACCCCGCTACGCTAGGCGCCCCGGGAGCCCGGTCCTCGAGGGGGACGCCCTTGCTCATCCACCTGGTCCGCCTGGCGCGGCCCCATCACTGGCTGAAGAACGGCTTCATCGCCCTGCCCGTGCCCTTCGCGATCGCCGCCGGAGCGAGCCTGCACCCCAGCGTCTTCGCGGCCGGCTTCCTGGGCTTCTGCCTGCTGGCGTCGGCGGTGTACGTGTTCAACGACCTGCTGGACGCCGAGGCCGACCGCAGGAATCCGCGCAAGCGAAGCCGCCCGATCGCCTCGGGGGCGGTGCCGGTGGGGGCCGCCGTCGGCGAGCTCGTCGTGCTGGGCCTCGCCGCCGGCGTGCTGCTCGCGAGCACCGGCATCCCGGGGGTCTGGGTCGTGGCGGCGATCTACGCCGCCTCGAACGTGGCCTACTCCCTGGGCGCCAAGCACGTGCCGCTGCTCGACGTCTTCATCCTGGCCTCGGGCTTCCTGCTGCGCGTGCTGCTGGGGACGGCCCTGGTGCGCGCCGAGCCCTCGGCCTGGCTGCTGCTGTGCACCTCGGCCCTGGCGCTCTTCCTGGCCTTCGCCAAGCGACGCGGCGACCTGGCCGAGGGCATGGGGGCCGACCACCGCCCCGCGCTGGCGGGCTACTCCATCGCCTACCTCGACGCCTGCATGGGCATCTGCGCGGGGATCGCGCTGCTGGCGTACTCGCTGTACTGCGTCGACGCGGAGGTGTTCGTCGAGGGGCGGGAGCTGGCGGGCCTCGTCTTCGTGGCCTTCTTCATCCTCGACTACCTGCGCCAGGCCTACACCCGCAACGCCGGCGCCTCGCCGGTGGAGATGGCCTACCGCTCGCGCAGCCTCCAGCTGTGTGGGGCCGGCTGGCTGGTCGCCACCGTCTGGAGCCTCGGCTGGATCTGAGCCGACGCCCGCCGGCTAGGGCACCGGGACGAGGGAAACCGGCGAGAGCACCACCACGAGCGCGCCCAGCGCGATGGCGGGGCCGAAGCCGAACGGCGTGGAGAGCTGCCGCGAGGCCAGCGCCCAGATCCCGCCGCCCGCCAGACCCAGCAGCGACGACACCAGGATCGTCTCCAGCACGCCGAGGGGGCCGACGAAGGCCCCGATGGCGGCCAGCAGCTTGATGTCCCCGAGCCCCATGCCCGGGAACCAGAGCCAGTAGTCGGCCTGGTGCGGGCGGGGCGGAGGCTCTCCCTCGCCGGGCCAGTGCTCGAAGCGGCGGCCGAGCGCCACCGCGAGGCGGGCGTGCAGGAAGCCCACGAGCCAGAGGCTGCCGCCTCCGACGAGGGCGCCCAGGAGCGCATGGGCCGCGCCCTCGAGCAAGGGGAGGCCGCCGAGCCGGCCCACCAGGGGCGTAGCCACCAGGCCCACGACCAGGCCCCCCAGGCTGATGGCGTCGGGGATGATGCGGTGGTCCAGGTCGATCAGGGCGGCCGCGAACAGACCTGCGCCGAAGGCCATCCACAGCAGGCTCTCGGGGGCGAGTCCGTAGCGCCAGGCGATTGCGGCGAAGAGCAGGCCCGTGGTGGCCTCCACCAGCGGGTAGCGCAGGGAGATCGCGCCCCCGCAGCCCGCGCAGCGGCCGCGAAGGAGGAGCCAGGACGCGACGGGCACGTTCTCCCAGGGCCGGATCGGCCGGCCGCAGGCCGGGCAGCGCGAGCCGGGGAACGCGATCGACTCTCCCCGCGGCAGCCGGTGTACCACCACGTTCAGGAACGAGCCCACCACGAGCCCCAGGGCCGCCGCGGCGCCGATCACCACCCCTTCCACGGCCCCCACGTTAGGGGCTCGGCGCTCCCGCGACGAGCGGCGCGGCGCGCAGGCGCTCCTATTTGAAGTCCCGACGCTCGAAGACGACGCTCGAGAGCACGAGCAGCACCGCGACGTAGGCCGCCCCGTAGAGCAGGGCGAAGGTCACGTCCGAGCGGTCGATGGGCAGGCCGTGGGCCGCCTCGACCGTGAGGTTGAAGCTGGAGAGGTCCGGGAGGACCCGGTGGATCAGCCGGGCGGCCGCCTCGATGCTCCGCTCGCCGGACTGCGCACCCAGGGCGACGAGGTCGCGGGTGAGGTGACCCGCCACCGTGATGCCGGCGGTGAACAGGGCCGCCAGCATGGGCGTGGTGAACGAGGAGAACAGGGTGGCCACCCCCACGACCACGGCCATCTCGACGCCCATCAGCGCGACCGCGGTGGCGTGGGCCCCGTCGAGGGAGGCCTCCCCCACCCACGCCGTCCCGGCGAAGGCCGCGGCCATGATGCCCAGCTGCATCCACAGGGTGGCGACGAGGCCGAGGTACTTGCCGACCAGGAACTCGGGCCGGGAGACGGGCTTCGAGAGGATGGTGTAGACCGTGCGGCGCTCCACCTCCCGGTAGATCAGGTTGATCCCCACGGCGATGGCAATGATGGTGCCGAACAGCCGCATCATCGCGAGTCCCAGGTTGACGAGGATCCGCTCCCGCTCCACGTAGGAGAGATTGGCCAGCACCACGCCGGCGGCGATCATCACCACGGCGAAGGCCAGTAGCGTGTAGAGGATCCGGCTCCGGATCGCCTCGCGGATCGTGTTGCCGGCAATGGCGAGCACGCGGGAGATCATCGCGGGTTCTCCTCGGGGGCCGGGGTCTCGACCCCGTCCACCGGCGTCTCGGGACCGCGCACGGCGGACAGGAAGATCGACTCGAGGGAGGGCCGCAGCGGCGTCACCGACACGATCTCGGCGCCGCACCCGAGGGCCGACCCGAGCAGTCCCTCGACGTCCTTCGAGGGCACGCGCAGCTCCACCCGCTCGCCGTGGCCCCGGAGCTGGGCGGCGAAGCGCTCGTCCAGACGCCCGGCCAGCTCGGGCGTGATGCGGGCCAGGACCACCTCGGTCTGCTGCTCGCCCTCGGTGGAGAAGTCCTCGATGCGACCCTCGTAGCGGAGGCGTCCCTGCACCAGGATCGCCACCCGGTCGCACAGCATCTCCACGTCGTGGAGGATGTGGGTGTTCATGAAGACGGTCCTGCCCTCGGTCCGCAGGCGCAGGATCAGGTCGCGGATCTCCTTGCGTCCGATCGGATCGAGCCCGCTCATGGGCTCGTCGAGGAAGACCACCTCGGGATCGTGGACCAGGGCCTGGGCGATGCCGATGCGCTGGAGCATGCCCTTCGAGTAGGTGCGCAGGCGGGCATGGCCCGCGTGGGAGAGGCCTACCCAGTGGAGCAGCGTCTCGATCCGCGCGTCGCGCTGGGGCCCGGGCACGCCCCCCAGGCGCGCGTAGAGCGCCAGGAACTCGCGGCCCGTGAGGAAGTCGTGGAACCACGGATTCTCGGGCAGGAAGCCCACGTGACGCCGGAAGGCGGTCTCGCGCACGTCGTGGCCCAGGATGCTCGCGCTGCCCGCGCTGGCGCGGATCAGACCCATCAGCACCTTCAGGGTGGTGGTCTTGCCGGCCCCGTTGGGGCCCACGAAGCCGAAGATCTCGCCCCGCTGCACGGAGAAGCTGATCCCGTGCAGGACACGCTTCTTGCGCAGCCCGAAGCCGGGTCGGAAGTCCTTCACGATGTCCCGGACGCGGACGATCTCGTCCCCGTCCGCCAGCGGTGCCGCCTGCTGCATCAGGGCATCTCCCTCACGTGGCCGCCCCGACCCCAGTCGCCGGTCGGAGAGAAGGCGGAGCCCCGGACCTCGTAGCGGCGGCGGTACCAGGTGGAGACGATCCGGTCCTGCTCCGGATCCAGCATCCAGCCGGCGCCGTTGGGCTCCCGGGGGAGCCGGGGCAGCACCGGCCACTCCCCCGCGGTCAGATCCTCGACCCGCTCGATGTCGCGCCCGAAGCGCTCGCGGTACCTGGCCCGGGCCGTGTCGAGCAGCCGCGCCCGCCGCTCGGTGCGGATCTCGAGCAGCGCTTCCTGGTACTGTTCGCGGGCGGCGGGATCCTCGGCGCTCGCGGCCAAGGCCTCGACGAAGCCGGCCGCCGTCTCCAGATCGCCGCTGTTGGCCCGCAGCCGGGCCACCAGGCGCTTCAGGTAGACGGGCGGATCGGGCACGTCGACGCCCCCGTAGGGCGCCGGGCCGCCTTTCAGGTGGACCGCCGGCTCCAGGGCCTCCGCGGCCCCGGCGTAGTCGTTCAGGTAGTAGAAGCGGTTGAAGCCCAGATAGAAGCGATTGCGCCAGTCGTCCGGGTGGTACTCGATGCCGCGTTCGAGCAGGCGGTTGGCCTCCCGGACCTGCTCGGGCGTCGCGGTGAGCCAGAGGGCAGCGAAGCGGTAGGGGTGGCTGGTCCACGGGTTCAGGCTGGTGATCACGTCCACCAGGCGGCCGAGGAGCGGGCCCTTCTCGCGGGCGGCCCCGGGATCGGCCCCGACCACCTGCACCGCCTGGATCCAGTAGTAGTCGGCGAGCATGGCGTCGAAGCCCAGGGCCAGCAGCCGGGCCACGCCGGGCCGTGGCACGTAGAGCTCGCCGCGCTCCACGCGCGCGCTCACGTCGAGCTGGCGGTGCGCCGCCAGCGTGGCGGCGGTCGCCACCGCGAGGACGAGCCATCGGACCGGCAACCGCGACATGGGAACCCGGACACCCCCCGCGCCCGCGCCTCCCGGACGGGAGACGCTAGTAGTCGTCTCCTTCGGAGAACGGGACCACCTGGTTGAGGACGGGATCCCCGTGGATGTCCAGCGGGGGCCCGTCGCTGGTGGGCAGCGAGCCGCCGCCGCCGGGGCAGAGCCCGCACGGGGCCGTGTTCCCGACGCGATCCGGGTAGACGTACAGGAAGATCGAAACCGCGCCGTCGCCGTCGACGTCGCCGTAGGCGGCGGCCGTGAACATGGGGCCGTCGCCCTGGTCGTCCTCGAAGGCGTCGTAGTCGAAGTAGGTGGCGCCCTCGGGCCGCCAGCCGAGGGTGTCGAAGCCCGCGCCGGGCGGGTCCGAGGGAAAGCGCCCGTCGTCGAGGGCGGCCCAGTTCTGCTTGTTCTGGCTGATGCCGGCCGACGTGCCGGGAGAGACGGTGGCGTCCACGAAGGCGCCGAACTCGGTCTCGTAGGCGAGCTGGACCTTCCGGATCGACTCCAGGTTGGAGTACGCCTCGGCCCGCTTCGAGCGCCACTGGTAGCGCATGAACGAGGTGATCGCGGTGCTCGCGAGGATCCCGATGAGCGCCACGACGATCATCAGCTCGATCAGGGTGAAGCCCCGTCGGTGGTCGCGGTTTCGGATGGCTGCGCGCATGGCTTCCTCTCGGGGGATTCCCACGGAGTCGAGAGACGGAGAGCGGCGGTGTGGCGGTGGGAGGGCCGGAGCCCTCCCACCGCGCAACCGACTTCGGGCCTCCTAGAAGATGCCCTGCCCCATGCCCGTGAGGCACGGACCCACGGTCTCGAGAAGGTCGTTGCCGCCCGTCTGCGGGTTGAACACGCCGCCGATCGGGCAGACGTCGCCGGAGGGCTGCGCGCCGCTCGGAGACACCTTCACGTAGCCCCACCAGTTCACGTTGTTGTCGTTGTCGATGTCCGAGGCGGCCTCGGCGATGTAGCCATCGTCGTTGCCACCGGTGTTCACCTGGTAGGAGTAGAACACCTCGCCCTCGGGCGACCAGCCGATCGTCAGGAAGCCACCCGAGGCGGCGCCCCAGTCGGCCTTGCGGTTGTCCAGTGCGCCGGTGGCGCGCGGCGTCAGCGACGCCGTGATGTAGACGCCGAACTCCGAGAAGTAGCCCTCCTCGGCCGTCCGGATGGCGGCGAGGTTGGCCTTGCCCTCGGCCGCCTTCGACCGGAGCTGGAAGCGCAGGAAGTTCGGAATGGCGATCGCGGCCAGAATGCCGATGATCGCGACCACGATCATGAGCTCGATCAGCGTGAAGCCGCCCGAGCGCTTGCGAAGAAGCTTACGCATGCGTGTTCCTCAGTCTTTGCGATCCGAGCGCCCGCCCGCGGCACCCTGCCCCGGGCGATCCCGTCACCCCTGGTCGAAAGAGGCTTCCGGGCTGTCGACCACGCGCTCGGAACGCGGTCGTAGCCACGATCTCAGCAACGGCCGTGCCAAGGCCGGCCCTGCGTACTCCCGGATCGGCAGGTGGCGTCCGGAACCTGAGGCTCGGCGGGGGCTCCTTCCCGCCGGCCCGAGCCCGAGGTCCGTGGGTGAACGCCCCCCGCGAGGCCGCTCGGGTGACGCTCTGCGGCGCCGGGACCGACGTTTTGCGGCACCCGCGGGCCCGCTCGGGGGGCCCCGAGGCCCGGTGGCGGGCCTGCGAGCCGCGGGCTAGGTTGCGGGCTCCCCGCAGCGTCCTGCGGGCGCGTGCTCCCATCGTCTAGCGGTCTAGGACGTGGCCCTCTCAAGGCCAAGACACGGGTTCGAGTCCCGTTGGGAGCACCATCTCACCGCGCGGCGCGGGAGCCCGGATCTGCGGTAGGTTCGGCGGGTGCCGGACTTCGCCTTCGCGTTCATGGACATGGAGTTCGGGGGCCTCGACCCCGAGCTGCACGACATCACCGAGATCGCGGTGATCCTCACGGACTACCGGCTCGCGGAGCAGGGCGAGCGGGAGTGGAAGGTCCGGGCCCGGGCGGAGCGGATCACCGCCGAGGCGGCCGCCCTCTCGGGCTACGACCCGGCGGTGTGGAAGGCCGAGGCGGTGCCGGTGCGGCAGGCGCTGACGGAGCTGGCCGAGATGCTCCCCGGGGACAGGGTGGTGGTGCCGGCCGGACAGAACGTCCGGATGGACGTCCAGTTCCTGGAACGCGCCTACAAGTCCTGCGAGATCCCCTACCCCTTCGACTACCACGTGATCGACCTGGCGACGCTCTTCTACGCCTGGTCGCTGGTGGCCGGGGAGACGGTCGCCGCCCTCTCCCTGCGCCAGGCGGCCACCGGGGCCGGCCTGATCGACGGCAGCGTGGCGCACCGGGCCATGGCCGACGCGCGCCTCACCCTGGAGGCCTTCCGGCACTACGTGGGGCGGCTGGCCCTGCGACCGCTCGCCGACGCTCCCTCGGTGCCCGACGCCCCGGCCGAGGCCGGCTCGGGAGCCCCGACCCGAGGCTCGGGAACCCCGGCCTGAGGCACGAGCCGCTCCCGCCACTTCGCGACGGCGTCTCGATCCCAGCGCGAGAGCCAGCGCAGCAGCCAGCGGTCCGGCCGGCGCTCGGGCCGCAGGCACAAGGCCGAGGCGAAGTCGATCAGGACGGGCCGCCCGGCCGCGTCGACGAGCACGTTGCTGCGGTGCCGCAGGTCCAGGTGGACGACGCCGCGGGCGTGCATCGCGGCCACGGCGGCCTCCAGCCGGGACACGAAGTCAGCCGGCACCTGCCCGGCCAGGCGCCGGGACATGCGCCGGCCGGGGCGGTACTCGACGGCGAAGGCCAGGCGGTCGATGCGGCCCAGCAGGCGGGGCACCGCGTCGAGACCGTCGAGGGCCCGATAGGCCCGCATCTCCCGCGCGTTGAGCCACGGTCCCAGCAGCAGGCGGACCCAGGCCGCGCGCGGCGCGAAGTCCTTGACCACCACCGGGCCGCGCTCGGACTGCACCAGGAAGACGTCGGGGTTGCGCGACCGCCCCCGGTGCAGGACCCGAAGCCTCCGCGCGGCCAGATCCGCTCGGGAGAGTCCGGTCACGCCGCGGAGCGTAATGGCGGGTCGGGCCGGCGGCAACGCGCGGGGCCGGGCCGCGGCGCGGGTCGGGCCGGCGGCAACGCGCGGGGCCGGGCCGCGGCGCGGGTCGGGCCTTCGGGTGGGCTAGCTGCGACCGCCCCGGCGGCTGCCGAAGCGGGAGCGCACGATCTCCCACAGCTTCTGACGCAAACGCTCGCGGAAGAGCGGGTCGGCGCTGGTTTCGAGGTGATCGGCCGCCAGGAACTCCTCGAGCTCCTCCGCGGTGAAATCCTGCTCCATGGCTTCCAGGTCCTTCAGCTCGTCGGGTCCCAGCGCGCTCGCGCGCTCCTCTTCGTTCGGCATTGGACGCCAGGGAACCCGCTTCACGCGGCGCCCCAGGACTCGCGGGCCACCGGGGCGACGCTCCGCTGGGCATCCACGGCCTCCAGCAACATCCGCTTGACCCGGTACAGGCTGGAGCGGATGGCGTCGTCGCTGCGCGACGTGCGCCGGGCGATCTCCCGGATGGGCAGGTTCTGCTCGTGCCGCAGCCGGAAGACGTCGAGCTGCCAGGGCGCGATCGCCTGGAGGCGCTCCTGGATGGCCCGGACGTAGCGGCGCAGCGCGAGCTGGTCCTCGGGCGTGGCGGAGGCGAAGCTGACGACCGGATGCACGTTCTCCGGCTCGATCTCGCCCAGGCGCTCGCCTTCGCAGCGCTGCCGCCGGACGTGGTTGTTGATGGTGTTGCGGGCGATCCCGAAGGTCCACGTCAGCAGGCTGGAGTCTCCTCGGAACGCGCCGATCGAGCGGAAGACGACGGTGAAGGTCTCCTGCACGATCTCCTCGGCGTCCGCCCGGTTCCGGACCCGGGCGAAGCAGTAGTTGTAGATCCGCTGGAAGTAGCGGTCGTAGAGCTCGTTGAAGTGCGGCTCGCTGCCTTCCCGGATCCCGGCCACCAGGGCCGAGTCGGAGAGCTCTGCGAGCTTGCGCGCCGAAGGGCGCTCGGACGGCGTGCGGGGCAACGCGGTACTCCTCGCGTTGTCCCTCCCCAGGAAGAGGGCGCCGTGCCCTCACCCCGTAAGGTGGCCGAGCGGTCGGATCGGTGGCGCGGAAATCACGTCCGGACTGGAACGACGACGAAGAAGCCGGACCCCGGGGGGATCGAGAAGCTCAGCCGCTCAGGAAGGTGTCCAGCCCCGGGGCGCCGTCGATGAGCGCCCTGCGCATCCGGTACAGGTTGGCCTTCACGGCGTCCTCGGACTTCCCGAGCGCCTCCGCGATCACCCGGATGGGCTGACGCCGCAGGTGCTTGAGATGGAAGATCCGGCGCTGGAGGGGCGTCAGGTCGTTCTCGATCACCGACTCGCAGCGATGAAGCACCCGGCGCGCATCGGCGGCCTGATCGGCCGGCGACTCGTCGCCGGCGACCGCCGAGAGCTCGCCGTCGTCGAGGGAGGCGGTGCGCGGACGCTGGCGCCGGAACCGTCGGTTCACCGTGTTGCGGGTGATGCCGAAGATCCAGACCAGCAGGCTCGAGTTGCCCTGGAAGCTCGGCAGCGCCTTCATCACGGTGATGAAGACGTCCTGGGTCACGTCCTCGGCCTCGCCCGCATCGCGCAGGCGCTTGAGCGCGAAGCGGTAGACCCGCGGGAAGTACGTCGTGTAGAGGAGGTCGAAGTGCTCCTGGCTCCCGGCCAGGATCTGCTCGACGAGCTCCGCATCGCTCGACCAGGCCTCTTCCTTCCGCAAGGGCTTCGTTTCCGCTGCCACGCGCAACTCCTGCTCCGCCTTCGCTCCCGACCCCACTTCGAGAGCAGCCACGGGCACGCCCCCCGGCCCGTCCAACCGGGCGGCGAGCAAACGGCCCCACAGGGGCCCGGAACCGCATCTGAGCCAGAGAACGCGCCCGCTTCCGAGGACGTACGGGACGTCCGAGGGACGGGCTGAGTGGGCTTCGCGGGAGCGGCCCTCGCTTGCCGCTCGCGCTCCGCACGACCTCGCACGGCTTTGGGAACTTGCGGGCCGACTCTCCTCTCGATGGCGTAACCAGGCTCTTCAGAAGCGGGGGACCCTCGGGTCCCGATACCCGTACGAGCAATCGGCGTGCCATGGATGCCCGGACCGCAACTCTCCTTCGAAATACCGAGGATCGTTGGGACTCTTTACCTACGACGCAGTCCGGCGACGACCCGGCAGCGGCTGCCGAGTAGTAAAGTTCTTCCCTTTGTGTGGATTGCCGGTCACCCGCCCCCGGAGAACGCTCGGAGCGCGCTTCGATCCAGGTCGGAAAGGTCGTCGGGCTCGAGGGCGATCGCGAAGCCCTTCCCGGGCTCCGAGCGGCAGACGGTGCCCGAGAGCCGCAGCAGGCCCGTCTGACCCGGGAGCTCGAGCAGCACCCGGACCACGCCCCCGATCTCGGGCGGATCCGGGGCGAGCAGGTAGAGGCCGCGCTCGGAGACGTCCCGAGTGGCGTAGAAGACCTGGGAGGCCTCGTCCTCGTAGGCCGCCTCGATGCGGGCCCGGATCCGGGCGGCACGACGGCGGTCGGGCGCGCGCACGGGCTGCTCGCCGCTCACAGCTTGCTCGGGACGATCCACCAGCGACCGTCGATCCGGCGCCACTGGTCCTCCCGCTCCACCTTGCGGGTGCCGGGCCGCAAGGGCCGGTCGTCGCCGCCGACGAGCAGCACCTTTACCCGGGCGTCGCCGGGCGCCTCGAACACGAACTCCGCGACCTCCACCGTGAGGGGCAAGGTGCGCTCGAAGGCCGCCGCGGCGAGGTCGTGGGCCAGGTCCGCGTAGTAGTCGGCGAAGGCCTTCTCGCTGCGGAAGTACTCCCGGAGGACAAGGTCCTGGTAGGTCGCGTGGGTGTCGATCCGGCGCTGGGCCAGGCGGCTGTAGAAGACCTCGGCGCGCTCGAGGAACCCGGTCACGCCCTCGAAGCGCACCACCTCCACACCGTGGGCCGGGTCTCCTTCGGGCTCGGGCTCGCCCCAGGGCCAGAGCGCCGCCCAGGGCCGCGCCGAGCAGCCCAGACCCATCGCCGGGACCAGGACCAGGACCAGGACCAGGCAGCGCGCGCGCGCGGTCCCGCGCAGGCTCGCCGGGAGCCGAAGGCGCAGGCTCACCGGGACCGCCCGCGGGCTTCGATCGCCGCCTGGGCGGCCGCGAGCCGGGCCACGGGCACCCGGTACGGGGAGCAGGACACGTAGTCCAGGCCCTCGCGCGCGCAGAAGCGGACGCTCCGCGGATCGGCCCCGTGCTCCCCGCACAACCCCACCTTCAGATGGTTGCGCGTCCGACGTCCCTTCTCGACCCCGATCCGCACCAGCTCCCCGATACCCGTTTCGTCGATCGAGACGAAGGGATCGGCCTCGAGCAGGCCCGACTCGATGTAGGCCGAGATGAAGCGGCCCGCGTCGTCGCGGGAGAGCGCGTAGCCCATCTGGGTGAGGTCATTGGTCCCGAAGGAGAAGAAGTCGGCGAAGCGGGCGATCTCGTCCGCCGTGAGCGCCGCCCGGGGCACCTCGATCATGGTGCCGATCTTCACGGCGGGGCGACGCGCGCGGCCCAGGACCTCGCGCACGATCTCCTCCACGTGGCCCCGGAGGCGCTCCAGCTCGCTCACGTGGGCGACCAGGGGGATCATGATCTCGGGCTGGACGCGCAGGCCGGCCTCCGCCACCTCCCGGGCGGCCAGGGCGATGGCCCGCACCTGCATGCGGTAGATCTCGGGATAGGTCACGCCAAGCCGGCAGCCCCGGTGGCCGAGCATCGGATTGAACTCCCGCAGGCCGTCGATCTTCGCGCGCACGGCGGCGGCATCGCTGCCGATGGCCCGCGCCAGCTCCCGGATCCCCTCCTCGTCATGGGGCAGGAACTCGTGCAGGGGCGGATCGAGGAGCCGGATCGTCACCGGCAGCCCCTGCATGGCGCGGAAGATCCCGACGAAGTCGTCCCGCTGCCAGGGCAGCAGCTTCTGCAGGGCCTGCTCCCGCTCCTCCCGGTCCGAAGCGAGGATCATCTCGCGGACCGCCAGCACCCGGGACGGCTCGAAGAACATGTGCTCGGTGCGGCAGAGCCCGATCCCCTCGGCGCCGAAGCGCCGCGCGATCTCGGCGTCGTGGGGCGTGTCGGCGTTGGTGCGCACCCGCAGCTTGCGCGCCCGGTCGGCCCAGCCCATGAGCTCCGCGAACTCGGCCCCGAGCTCGGGCACGACCGTGGGTACCTCGCCCAGGATCACCTCGCCGGCGCTGCCGTCGATGGTGATCCGCTCGCCGGCGGCGATCTCGCGGCCGTCGACCCGCGCCACCCCCCGCTCCACGTCCACGAACAGGGCGCCGCAGCCCACCACGCAGCACTTGCCCATGCCCCGGGCGACGACCGCGGCGTGGGAGGTCATGCCGCCCCGGGCCGTGAGGATGCCCTCGGCGGCGTGCATGCCGTGGATGTCCTCGGGCGAGGTCTCCACCCGCACGAGCACCACCTTCTCCCCGGCGCGCGCCCGGGCCTCGGCGTCGTCGGCGCTGAACACCACGGCGCCCTGGGCCGCGCCCGGCGAGGCCGGCAGGCCCTTGGCGATCACCTCGCGCTCCACCGTCGGATCGAGCATGGGGTGGAGCAGCTGGTCGAGCCCCCCCGGATCGACCCGCAGCAACGCCTCGTCGCGGGTGATGCGGCGCTCCCGTGCCAGATCGACGGCGATCTTCACGGCGGCCTGCGCGGTCCGCTTGCCGGTGCGGGTCTGCAGCATCCAGAGACGGCCCCGCTGGATCGTGAACTCGAGATCCTGCATGTCGCGGAAGTGGCGCTCGAGCCGCCGCTGCACGTCGACCAGCTCCCGGTAGACCTCGGGCAGCGTCTCCTCGAGGGTCGGCAGGTGGGCCTGGTCCCGGGCGCGGCTCTCCCGGTTCAGGGGCTGGGGGGTCCGGATCCCGGCCACCACGTCCTCGCCCTGGGCGTTGGCGAGGAACTCCCCGTAGAACACCTTCGCACCGGTCGAAGGGTCGCGGGTGAAGGCGACGCCGGTGGCGCAGCCCTCCCCCATGTTGCCGAAGACCATGGCCTGCACGTTCACCGCCGTGCCCCAGGACTCCGGGATGGCGTGCAGCCGCCGGTAGGTGACGGCGCGGGGATTGCCCCAGGAGCGGAACACCGCCGCGATCGCGCCCCAGAGCTGCTCGTGCGGGTCCTGGGGGAAGGGCTGCCCCGTGTGCTCCTCGACCAGCTCCCGGTACTCGCCCACCAGGGCCTCGAGGGCCGCGGCGTCGAGCCCCGTGTCGAGCTCCGCGTCCCGCTCCTCCTTCACGGCCTCGAGGCGGGCCTCGAAGCGCTCCGCGGGCACGCCGAGCACGACGTCGCCGTACATCTGCAGGAAGCGGCGGTAGCTGTCCCAGGCGAAGCGGGCGTCGGCCGCCGCGGCCAGACCGACCACCGTGCGGTCGTTGAGGCCGAGGTTCAGCACGGTGTCCATCATGCCCGGCATCGACGCACGGGCGCCCGAGCGCACCGACACCAGCAGCGGCGCATCCGGGTCCCCGAAACGGACGCCCATCTGCCGCTCCACGGCGGCGAGCGCGTCCCGGACCTCGGCGCGCACGGCCCCGGGGATGCGACCGCGCCGCTGGAAGGCCGTGCACACCTCGGTGGAGAGCGTGAAGCCGGGCGGCACGGGGAAGCCCAGGCGGGTCATCTCGGCCAGGTTGGCCCCCTTGCCGCCCAGCAGGTCGCGCATGGCGGCGCGTCCGTCGGCGCGCCCGCCGCCGAAGCGGTAGACGGCCTTCGCCGCGGCGGACGCCTTGCGGGCCGCGGGGCGCTGCTTCGGAACGGACGCCTTCCTGCGTGCGGACGCCTTCTTGCGCCGAGCCGTCAAGCGGGGCGCTCCAGCTGCGCTTCCAGGTGCCCGCGGACCGCGTCCAGCGGGATGCGCTCCTGGCCCATGCCGTCTCGCTCCCGCACCGTCACGCAGCCGTCGCTCTCGGAGTCGAAGTCGTAGGTGACGCAGAAGGGCGTCCCGGCCTCGTCCTGACGGCGGTAGCGGCGGCCGATGTTCCCGGCGTCGTCGTAGAAGACGGCCAGGCGCCGGCGCAGATCCGCCGCCAGCCTGCGGGCCGGCTCCGCCAGCTTCTTCGAGAGCGGGAGCACCGCCACCGAGATCGGCGCCAGGAACGGCGGCAGCCGCAGCACGGTCCGGGTCTCTCCGCCCTCCAGGGTCTCCTCGGCGTAGGCGTTCACGAGCAGGGCCAGGGTCGTCCGGTCCACGCCCACCGAGGTCTCGATGACCATGGGCGTGTAGTGCTCCTTGGTCTGCTCGTCGGTCACGCCCAGGTCCTTGCCGGCGAACTCGGTGTGGCGCGAGAGGTCCCAGTCGCCGCGGTCGTGGATTCCCTCGATCTCCTGCCAGCCGAAGGGGAACAGGAACTCGAGGTCGGCCGCGTCGTTCGCGTAGTGGGCCAGCTCGTCGGAGGCGTGCTTGCGCACCTGGAGCACGTCGCCGCCGAAGCCGAGGTCGCGGTGGAAGCGCAGGCGCTCCTCGAGCCAGTACTGGAACCACTTCTCCCGCTCCGACGGATGCACGAAGTACTCGAGCTCGGCCTGCTCGAACTCCCGCGAGCGGAAGGTGAAGTTGCGCGGGTTGATCTCGTTCCGGAAGGCCTTGCCGATCTGCGCCATGCCGAAGGGGATCTTCTGGCGGGCCACCTCGCGCACGCGCTTGAAGTCGGTGAACAGCGACTGGCAGGTCTCGGGCCGCAGGTAGGCCACCGAGGCGGCGTCCTCCGACGCCCCGATGGAGGTCTGCAGCATCAGGTTGAAGCTGCGGGCCTCGGTCAGGTCGCACGCCGCCGCGGTGCGCTGGGCCGGCGCCTCGGGGCAGGGCACGTCGAGCTGGTCGGCCCGGAAGCGGCGCTTGCAGGTCCGGCAGTCCACCATCGGATCGCTGAAGTGCTCGACGTGGCCGGACGCCTCCCAGGTGCGCGGGTGGGCGATGATCGAGGTGTCGACGCCCTCCACGTCGTCGCGCTCGCGCACCATGCGGGCCCACCAGAAGGCCTTCAGGTTGTTCTTGAGCTCGACGCCGAGGGGGCCGTAGTCCCAGAAGCCGTTGACGCCGCCGTAGATCTCGCTCGACTGGAAGATGAAGCCGCGGCGGGCGCACAGGGAGACGAGGGCATCCATGCGGACCGGCGAGCGGGCGTCGGCGTCGGAGGCGGCCATCGAGATCCTCGGGAGCTGGGGTTCGGGGTGCGGAAGCGGCGAGTATTGGCGCGGGGCCCGGGGGTGTCAAGCGCGACCCGTCGCCGGATTCCCGTGGAGTCGCGGGCGCTTGCCCCGGGGCGACTCAGCCCAGGGCCGCCTCCAGCACCGGCTCGCTGCGCAGCTCGAGACCCAGGTGGAAGCGCTGGAAGCGCTGGAGGAGCGCGGCGGCCTCGACCAGGGCGGGCGCCGGCAGGACGAGGCGCTCCAGGCGGCCGAGATCGAGCCGCAGACCCTGCTCCAGGGCGCGCAGGGTCCCCCGACGCACCGGCAGGAGGCCGTTCAGCCGCACCGCGCAGGAGCCGCAGACCGGCCCCCCCTCGGCGACGTGGAACTGCACCGCGCTGCCGGCCGGGCCTCCGGCGCGGGTCGCGTCCCGCCCTTCGGGGCGGGTTGCGTCCCGCCCGCAGCGCACGCAGCGGACCAGCTCCGGCCGCAGGCCGATCCGGTCCAGGGCGCAGAGCTCCAGCAGCACCCGCAGCCGCCGGTCCGGGGCGGCCGTCTCGAGGAGCGCCAGCGACCCCCGGGCGAAGGTGAACAGCCGGGCGGCCTCGCGCCCGCCGGCGTCCTCGGGCGCGAGGCGGTCGAGCAGCTCCAGCAGATAGCAAGCCAGGGCGAAGCGGCGCGGATCGCGGCGAAGGGCCGGGTGCCAGCCCAGGAGGCGCGCCTGCTCGAGGCGGGCCATGGCCCCGGGACGGCGCCGTGGCGCGACCTGGACCCTCAGGTGGTGGAAGACGTCCAGGGTGCCGGCGAAGCGGCGAACGCTCCGTCGCGCGCCCTTGGCGATGGCGGTGAGCCGGCCGTCGCTCGGGGTGAGCAGATGGACGATGCGGTCCGACTCGCCGAAGTCGAACGTCCGCAGCACCAACGCCTCGCGGCTCTCGTGCACCCGGAGAGACTAGCGGTCGGCGGAGCCGGCTGGAGCCGGGGGCGGCCGCGGATCGGCGGAGCCGGCTGAAGCCGGGGGCGGCCGCGGATCGGCGGAGCCGGCTGGAGCCGGAGGCGGCCGCGGATCGGCGGAGCCGGCTGAAGCCGGGGGCGGCCGCGGATCGGCGG
>CAYTZH010000017.1:80136-81859 GCA_964442285.1 uncultured Spirochaetales bacterium
AGCCGGCTGGAGCCGGAGGCGGCGGCGGATCGACCCGCTCGGCCTCGGCCAGGGCGCGCACCGGATCGCGCCGCTGGACGAGCTCCGCGGTGGTCTCCGAGCGCCCCCGTTCGAAGGCCCAGCGCGCGCCGGCCAGGGCCAGCGCCGCCAGCAGCAGCAGCCCGCCGAGCCACAGGGCGGGACGCACCGGACCGAGCTCCCGGACGGGTCGGGGGGCGTCGGCCGCGGGCACGGGCTCGCTCAGCATGCGCGCGACGGCGTCGTCGGGATCGAGGCCGATGGCCTCGGCCACGGTGCGCACGAAGCCCCGGGCGAAGCCGTCGACCTCGCCGTCGAGGTGGCCGGACTCCAGGCGCTCCAGGGAGCGGCGAGGGATCCGCGTGGCGGCCTGCACCTGGTCGAGATCGATGCCGCGCAGACGGCGCTGCTGGGCGAGGTAGGCGCCTATACCGATGGGGCTCCGCTCGGCTGCGGCTCGCTGCGCGCCACGGGGCTCCGCCCCGTCGCTTGCGGGCGGTCCTTCCGAGCTCCGCTCGCCTCCGGCTCGCTGCGCGCGACGGGGCTCCGCCCCGTCGCTTGCGGGGTCGCTCCGCGGGACCTCGTCGGTCGTGGCTAGCGGAGCAGCTTCAGGTATTGCTCGCTCTTCCGGCCCCACTTCCCCTTGGGCTTCGTGCGGGCGGCCGCCACCAGGTGGTCGACGGCGCGCTCCTGCTGGCCGAGGGCGATGTACGCCTCGGCGAGTCGGTAGTTGGCCTCGGCCGCCGCGAGCGAAGGCGGCTCACCCTCCAGCACGCGCTGGAACAGCGAGATCGCCTCCAGCCGCCGGCCGCGCTCGTACTCGAGGATGCCCAGATTGAGCATCGCCGGCCAGTAGTCCTCGTTGAACTCCACGGCCAGCCGGAGGTGGCGATGCGCCTCCTCCACGCGCCCCTGGCGGTAGAGCGACCAGCCGAGATTGTTGTGGGCCCGCCAGGGCGCCGGCATCGTGGGGTCGTCGACCAGGATGCGCGCGTGGGCCTCGGCCTCGGTGTAGGCGCCGCTCTGGATCAGCACACCGGAGAGGTTCAGGCGGGCCGACTGCAGCTCGGGCTCCAGGACCAGGCTGCGCTCCAGGTGGGAGATGGCCTGCTCCGTGCGGTCCATGCGCCGGTAGGCCTCGGCCGCGGCCAGGTGGCTCCACGGGTCGTCCGGCTGGAGCTCCACGGCGCCGAGCAGCTCCCGCAGCGCCATGGCGTTGTTGCCGCGGCTCAGCTGGTCGATGCCCAGGTTGTACTTGGCCCGGGCCTGGCGGCGGAGCTGATCCTGCGACTCGACCTCCGCCGGACCAGTCGTGGCGCATCCGCTGCCCGCGAGCAGCGACACGAGCGTGGCGAGCGTGGCGGCGTGTCGGAAACGGTTCATGGCATCCCTCCGATGATCGGTCTCAGTAGGCCCCGAGGATCCGCGCCAGGAAGCCCGGCCGGGGCCGGGCAGCATCGGCGGACTTCCTCTTCACGAGGGCCACCCGACCCAGGGCGGCCTTCTTCTGGGGTCGCCCCGGGGCCCTCGCCTCCGGGGGCGGCGCGGACGCGGGGCTCCGGAACTTGCTCAAGCTGGGTGCGGCCGCTCTCGGCGCCGGCAGGTCCGCCACAGGCGACTCCGCGGGGGCCGCCACGGGCGACTCCGCGGGGGCCGCCACGGGCGACTCCGCGGGGGCCGCCACGGGCGACTCCGCGGGGGCCGC
>CAYTZH010000017.1:81959-89801 GCA_964442285.1 uncultured Spirochaetales bacterium
GGGCCGCCACGGGCGACTCCGCGGGGGCCGCCACGGGCGACTCCGCGGGGGCCGCGGCGGGCGGCTCCGCGGGGGCCGCGGCGGGCGGCTCCGCGGGGGCCGCGGCGGGCGGCGCGGGCTCGAGGACGGGGGCGTCCAGGAGCACCGTGCCGGGCTCGCCCAGCTCGGGAAGGGGCTCGGCGGGCGCGGGCGCGAGCTCGGACACGACCTCCGCGGAGCGGTCCCGGAGCGGCGGTGCACCGGCGTCGGCCTCGGGCCCGACGAACTCGGCCCAGGCGCGGCCGACCGACGGGCTGTCGGCCCCGTCCCGTGCAATCAGGTCGTCGTCGAAGAGGAAGCCCATGCCCTCTCCGAAGCTGAGGGCGGCATCGACGGCGTTCTGCATGGCGGCGCCCGCCCCCGTGATGGCCTCGGTGGGCGCGTAGACGACGAGCTGGCCGGTGGCGTCGGCCCGCAGGCGGATCTCCAGGCGCGCCTGGTCCCCCAGGTCCCACCACACGGCGATGGCGGCCCGGGCGGGGCCCGTCGGCAGCCCCTCCAGACCGACCACGGGCGCGTTGAGAGACAGCCGCAGGACGACCAGCCGGGCCGGATCGGGGCTCTCGGAGCGGGTGCACGGGAAGAACATCTCGGCGGGGTTATCGGCGCCGTCCGGGCCCGGCTTGAGCCGCATTTGCGCGCAAGCATGGCGCCAAGGCGGCGTCTCGCCTGGGCGTTTCCGGACGCCGGGGTTGCCGCGTCCCGGCGGCTCGGGGCCTTTCGCCCCGCGCCCGGCCGGATACACTCTGCCCTCGTCGACCACCGAGGAGTGCAGGCCGCGTGGCCAGCAGGGACGTCAGCCAGGACGTCGGGACCGACGGCACCTCCGCCGGACCAGGCAAACGCAAGCAGGAGCTGGAGGGCGTTGCAATCCGTTTCGCCGGCGACTCCGGCGACGGCATGCAGCTCACCGGGACGAAGTTCACCGAGTCCACGGCCCTCGCGGGCAACGACCTCGCCACCCTCCCCGACTTCCCGGCCGAGATCCGCGCCCCCGCCGGCACCCTCGCCGGGGTGTCGGGCTTCCAGATCCACTTCTCGGCCCACGACATCCACACGCCGGCCGACCAGCCCGACGTCCTCGTCGCCCTGAATCCCGCCGCCCTGCGCGCGAACGTCGAGGACGTGCGCCCGGGCGGCATGGTCGTCATCAACAGCGACGCCTTCACCGCCCGCAACCTCGAGCGCGCCGGCTACGCCGAGAGCCCCCTGCCCGACCTGGCCGACCGCTTCCAGCTCGTGGAGATCCCGATCTCCCGCCTCAACCGGGAGGCGGTGAAGGACCTCGGGCTGTCCCAGCGCGAGGCGGATCGCTGCAAGAACTTCTTCGCCCTCGGGCTCATGTTCTGGCTGTACAACCGCCCGCTGGCCCCCACCCAGGACTGGATCCGCAAACGCTTCCGCGATCCGATCCGGGAGGGCAACCTGCGGGTGCTCATGGCCGGCTACCACTTCGGCGAGACGACGGAGCTGTTCCCGGTCTCGTACGTCGTGCCCCACGCCAAGATCGAGCCCGGCCGCTACCGCAACATCACCGGCAATACGGCGCTGGCCTGGGGCATCGTCGCGGCCGCCGAGCTGATGGAGCAGCCGGTCTTCCTCGGCGCCTATCCGATCACCCCGGCCAGCGACGTCCTCCACGAGCTGGCCCGCTACAAGCACTTCGGCGTCAAGACCTTCCAGGCCGAGGACGAGATCGCGGCGGCCGCCGCCGCGATCGGCGCCGCCTACGCCGGCCAGCTCGCGGTCTGCACCACCAGCGGCCCGGGCATGATCCTGAAGCAGGAGGCCCTCAACCTGGCGGTCGTGGCCGAGCTGCCGCTGGTGGTGGTGGACGTGCAGCGGGCCGGACCCTCGACCGGACTCCCCACCAAGACCGACCAGGCCGACCTGTGGCTGGCGCTCTACGGCCGCAGCTCCGACAGCCCGGTCCCGGTCCTCGCCCCGGCCACCCCGGGCGACTGCTTCCACGTGGTGCTCGAGGCCTTCCGGCTCGCCGTGCGCTTCATGACACCCGTGGTGGTGCTCTCGGACGGCTATCTCGCCAACAGCGCCGAGCCCTGGCGGATCCCCGACGTCGCGACGCTGCCCCGCCAGTCCGTGGCGTTCCGGACGGACCCGGCCGGCTTCCGGCCCTATGCCCGGGACGAGACCACCCTGGCACGGCCCTGGGCCATCCCCGGAACGCCGGGGCTCGAGCACCGCATCGGCGGCCTCGAGAAGGAGGACGGCAGCGGCAACGTCTCCTACAGCGCGGAGAACCACGAGCGCATGACGCGGCTGCGGGCCGAGAAGGTCGCTCGCGCGGCGGCGGAGATCCCGCCCGTGGAGGTCGACGGCCCGGCCTCGGGCGAGCTGCTGGTGGTGGGCTGGGGGGGGACCTTCGGCGCCATCGCCTCGGCCGTCGACGAGGCCCGGGCCGAGGGACGCAGCGTCTCCCGGATCCACCTGCGCCACCTGAACCCGTTCCCGTCGAACCTGGGCGAGGTGCTCTCGCGCTTTCGCAAGATCCTCGTGCCCGAGCTCAACACGGGACAGCTCACCCACGTGCTGCGGGGCACGTACCTGGCGCCGGCCGAGTGTCTGTCCAAGGTGCAGGGGCAGCCCTTCAAGATCTCGGAGATCCTGGCGCGGATCGAGGCCCTGCTGGAGGAAGACTGATGGCCGAGGCGGTCCGGCTGACCAAGAAGGATTTCGAGAGCAGCCAGGACGTGCGCTGGTGTCCGGGCTGCGGCGACTACTCCATCCTCGCCAACCTGCAGCGGGTGATGCCGGGGCTCGGGGTCCGCAAGGAGAACGTGGTGTTCGTCTCCGGGATCGGCTGCTCGAGCCGCTTCCCGTACTACATGGACACCTTCGGCTTCCACACGATCCACGGCCGCGCGCCGTCGTTCGCCGTGGGCATCAAGGTGGCCCGCCCGGAGCTCGACGTGTGGGTGGTGACCGGGGACGGCGACGGCCTGTCGATCGGCGGCAACCACCTGCTGCACACCATCCGGCGCAACGTGAACCTGCAGATCCTGCTCTTCAACAACCGGGTCTACGGCCTCACCAAGGGACAGTACTCCCCGACCTCCCGGGAGGGGATGAAGACCAAGTCCGCGCCCGAGGGCTCCATCGACCACCCGGTCGACCCGATCGCCTTCGCCCTCGGCGCCGGCGCCACCTTCGTGGCCCGCACCGTGGACGTGGACGCCAAGCACCTGCAGGAGACCCTGCGCCGGGCGCACGCCCACCCGGGCGCCGCCTTCGTGGAGATCCTGCAGAACTGCCCCGTGTACAACGATGGCGAGTGGGCGGCGGTGGAGAGCCGCGCCACCCGCGACACGGCCTCGCTGCCGGTCCACCAGGGGGAGCCGCTGGTCTACGGCACCCCGGAGGACCGCCGGGGCATCCGGATCGAGCAGGGTGTCCCGTCGGTCATCGCCCTGGCCGAGGGCGACGACCCGCTGGCTTGCGGCGTCGCGGTCCACGACGAGAAGCGCACCCCGGCCTACGGCTTCGGCCTGGCCTCGATGCGTCCGCCGGTCTTCCCGATCCCGATCGGCGTGTTCCGTGCGGTGGACAAGCCCACCTACGATGCACAGCTCTCCGCGCAGATCCAGGACGCAACCCAGCAGCGCGGCCCGGGCGATCTCGCCGCCCTGCTCCACTCGGGCGACACCTGGACGGTGGCGGCGGGCGAGGAAGCGGAGACCCGATGACGACGCCGAGCTACCGCATCCAGGGGCGGGAGGTGACGCTGCCGTGCGAGGTGCGCGACGCCTCCTCGGGGGCCGCGACCTTCCTCGTGTCGTCGGCCGCCGCCCGCACGATGCTCCCCGACGCCTTCGACCCGGCCGAGCTGCTGCCCGGGCGCGCCCTGCTCTCGGTGGCCGTGATCGACTATCGCGACAACGACCTGGGGGACTACAACGAGGTCTCGATCGCGTTCTTCGTGCGACCCGCGGGCTCGGGCCACGGACGCCTGGCCAACGCCCGCGCCATGCTCCGCGGCGGGCTCCCCACCTACATCCACTGGCTGCCGGTGGACCAGGCGTTCACCCAGGAGGCCGGCCACCAGATCTGGGGCTTCCCGAAGACCGTGGAGAGGATCGACTTCCGCTACGAGACCGACCGGGCCCGCTGCCGGCTCGAGGCCGACGGCGCCCACGTGCTCACCCTGAGCCTGCCCCGCGGCGGCCAGCGCCGGATGCCGGACGCAGCGCTGTGCACCTACACCCTGATCCACGGGGTCGCCCACCGCACGGCCTTCGTCTCCGGGGCCGAGGGCTTCGGCATCCGCCGGGGTGGCTGCCAGCTCGAGCTGGGCGGTCACCCCTATTCGGAGGGCCTGCGCCGGCTCGGGCTGCCCAAGCGGCCGCTGATGTGCACCTGGATGGAGCACATGCACGGCCGCTTCGAGGCCCCCGAGAAGCTCTAGCCGCCGGCGAAGCGGACGACGCTCAGGCCGTCTGGGGCGAGGCCCCGCCCCAGCTCCCCACCGACACGGGCTCGGGAAGAGCCATGGCCGGCCGCGCCGGCGCCGGGGCGGCGATGCCGAACTCCTCGCGCAGCGCCCGCAGCGTGGGCAGGGAGGGCACCAGCGTCCGCCACAGGGCCTGCTTCCAGCCGTGCTGGAACGCCCGCATCAGGGAGAAGTTCTCGCCGTTGAAGATCCCGTAGACGGCGGGGGCGAACGGGAAGCGCTTCACGCGCCGGCCCATGCGCCGCAGGATGCCCGGCCAGTCGTCGTGGCGGCTGCCGAGGAGGCTGCCGTCGAAGTCCATCCGGGGAGCCTCGGGAAGGTCCTCCGGCCGCAGGCGCATGACCACGCAGCTGCCGCAGAGCTTCCAGAAGCGGAGCTGGGGGCGCATGCGCGCGGTGCGGGCGTCGCGCTCCCAGCCCCAGCCCGCGACCCAGGCGTCCACCTCGGGATGGGCGTTCACCAGCTCGGCCACCCGGCGGCTCACCCAGTCGTCCGCGTCCACCACCATCACGGCGCCGCCGCCTTCCTCGCGCAGCCAGGCTGCCGCGGCGGTGACCCGCCACAGCTTGTCGGCCTCGCCCGGCCTCTCGAGGGACCTGGGGCCCGGCACGTGCAGGAAGACGATGCGCGGGTCGCGGGTCCGGACCTGGGGCAGGTCCTCGTAGGCGACCACGATCCGGAAGTCCGGATCCGTCTGGCGGAGGATCGACTGCAGGGTGGCGTCCAGGTCGGCGACGACCCGGTCCCAGTCGTTCGCGAAGCGGCGGGGCTTGAGGGGGACGATGAACGTGAGCACCGGGACACCTCCCAGGCTCCCCTTCCCCGGGGCTCCTGAAGTGGGTGGTGTCCCGTCTCGAGAAATGGCAAGCGGACGCTCAGGCCAGGTCGGGCGCGGCCTTGGCGAGGGTCTCGCCGATCTCGGCGGGGCTGCGGGAGACCCGGACCCCGGCCGCCTCGAGGGCCTGGATCTTGTCGCTGGCGCGGCCCTTGCCCCCCGCGATGATCGCGCCGGCGTGGCCCATGCGCTTTCCCGGGGGGGCGTTCTGGCCCGCGATGAAGGCCACCACGGGCTTGCTCATGTGGGCCTGCACGTAGTCAGCCGCCGTCTCCTCGGCCGAGCCCCCGATCTCGCCGATCAGCACCACCGCCTTCGTGTCCGGATCCGCCTCGAAGAGGGTCAGGGCGTCGACGAAGGTGGTGCCGATCACCGGGTCGCCGCCGATGCCCACGCAGGTGGACTGACCGATCCCGAGCCGCGAGAGCTGGTCCACGGCCTCGTAGGTCAGGGTGCCCGAACGGGAGACGACGCCCACGGGACCGGGCCGGGTGATCTGGGCAGGCATGATCCCGATCCGGCACTGCTCGGGGGTGACGACGCCGGGACAGTTGGGGCCGATGAGCCGGGTGTCCGATGCGCGCAGCAGGGACTTGGCGCGCAGCATGTCCTGGGCCGGGATGCCCTCGGTGATGCACGCCACCAGGGCGATGCCGGCGTCCGCCGCCTCGAGGATGGCATCCGCCGCGCCCGGGGGCGGGACGAAGACCACCGAGGCGTTGGCGCCGGTCTCGGCCACGGCCTCGGCGACGGTGTCGAAGATGGGGACGCCGTCGATCGGCGTGCCGGCCTTGCCGGGGTGCACGCCGGCCACCACCCGGGTGCCGTACTCCACCGAGAGCCGGGCGTGGAACTGGCCCATGCGGCCCATGCCCTGGACCAGCAGTCGGGTGTCGCGGTCGCAGAGGATCGCCACTACGCCCCTCCTCGCGCGGCCGCCACCGCCTTCTCGCCGGCCTCGCGCAGGGTCTCCGCCGGGATGATGTCCAGGCCCGAGTCGGCCAGGATCTGCCGCCCCTCGGCCGCGTTGGTGCCCTGTAGCCGCACCACCAGGGGCAGGCTCAGGCCCACCTCGCGCGCGCCTGCCACCACGCCCTCGGCGATGAGGTCGCAGCGAACGATGCCGCCGAAGATGTTCACCAGGATCGCCTTCACGCTCTCGTCGCGGAGGATGAGCTTGAAGGCGGCCGTCACCTTGGCCTCGTCGACGCCGCCGCCGCAGTCGAGGAAGTTGGCGGGCTGCCCGCCGCAGACCGCGATCATGTCGAGGGTCGCCATGGCCAGGCCCGCCCCGTTCACCATGCAGCCGATGTCGCCGTCGAGGCCCACGTAGGCCAGGTCGAGCTCGTTGGCCTCGCGCTCCCGGGGGTCCTCCTCGTCGGGATCGTAGAGCTCGCGGAGGCCGGGATGCCGGTACAGGGCGCTGTCGTCGAAGTTGAGCTTGCAGTCCAGGGCCAGCACGTCCCCGTCCTCGGTGACCACCAGCGGGTTGATCTCCGCCAGCGAGCCGTCCTTCTCCACGAAGAGCCGATAGAGACCCTGCAGGAAGGCGTCGAACTTCTTCACCTGGGCCGCGTCCAGCCCCAGGCCGAAGCCGAGCTTGCGGGCCTGGTAGGGCTGGAGTCCGAGCCCCGGGTCGACGAGCTCCGTCAGGATCTTCTCGGGGCTCTTCGCCGCCACCTCCTCGATCTCCATGCCGCCCTCGGTGGAGGCGATCACGGCGAGGCGTTCGCTGGCGCGGTCGAGGACGATCCCCAGGTACAGCTCCCGGGCGATCTGGGAGCCCGCCTCCACGTAGACCTTCCGCACCAGCTTGCCCTCGGGCCCCGTCTGGTGGGTGACCAGGGTCATGCCGAGGATCTCGCTGGCGGCCTGCTTGGCCTCCCCGGGCGACTTCGCCAGCTTGATGCCGCCGCCCTTGCCGCGGCCGCCGGCGTGCACCTGCGCCTTCACCACGGCGAGGTCGGCGCCGAGGTTGCGGGCCGCGCGCTCCGCCTCGGCCGGGGTGGTGGCGAGCTCACCCGGGGGAACGGCGACGCCGTACTCCCGCAGCAGGGCCTTGGCCTGGTACTCGTGGACGTTCACCGGTTCTCCGCTAGAGCTCGATCTGCTCGACGAGGGAGCGGACGTGCTCCACGGACGCGTCGAACTCCTTGCGCTCGTCGGCGTCCATCTCCACCTCGATCACCCGCTCGAGGCCGCCGGCGCCGATCACGCAGGGCACGCCCACGTAGAGGCCGTTGACGCCGTACTCGCCCTCCAGGAGACAGGCACAGGCCAGCACCCGCTTCTTGTCCCGCAGGTAGGCCTCGGCCATCTCCAGGGCCGAGAGCGCCGGCGACACGAAGGCCGAGCCGGTCTTGAGCAGGCCCACCACCTCGCCGCCGGCCTTCTTGGTGCGCTCGACGATCGCCTCGAGGCGGTCGGCGGAGATGAACTGCTGCACCGGGATGCCGGCCACGGTGCAGTAGCGGATCAGGGGGACCATGGTGTCGCCGTG
>CAYTZH010000018.1:0-26322 GCA_964442285.1 uncultured Spirochaetales bacterium
AGCTGGCCGATGGTCGAGCCGTGGCTGCACTTCACGTCGTCGGCGTGGATCTCGAGCTGGGGCTTGGCGTCCACCTCGGCGTCTGCCGAGAGCAGGAGGCTCTGGCTGGACTGCTCGGCATCGGACTTCTGGGCGTCGGGGCGCACGACCACCCGGCCCCGGAAGACGCCGCGGGAGCGGTCGGCGAGCAGGCCCTTGTAGGCCTCGCGGCTCGCGGTGTGGGGAACCGCGTGGTCGATGCGCGTCTGGTTGTCCACGTGGCGTTCGCCGGCCCCGACGTAGAGCCCGTCGAGGGTGGTCTCGGCGCCCTCGCCGCTCAACACCACGTCCACGTCGTTGCGCACCAGGCGGCCGCCGAGGCTCACCGCCGTGGTGGCGTAGCGCCCGTCGCGCTCCACCTGGGCGGCGACCAGCGAGACGTGCCGGCAGGCGTCGCTCTCCCGCTGCAGGCGCACGTGGCGCAGCTCGGCGTTCGCCTCCACCCGGACTTCGCAGACGGACACGGTCAGACGATCGCCCGCGCCGAGGGCCACGTAGTCCTCGATCAGGGTCGCCCGGCTGCCGGCCTCCGCCCGGATGGCGACGCGGGGGAAGGTCGCGGTCGGCGCCGCGTCGGGCGTCGACGCGAATACCAGGTGGATCGGCGCCTCGGCGTCGGCGCCGCGGGGAATGCGCACCGCCGCGCCCTCGCCGAGGAAGCCGCCGGAGAGCGCCGCGAAGGGATGCTGCTTCGGATCCGCCAGCGACCCCACCAGGGCGCTCCAGGCGTCGGGCGCCGCGGCCACGGCGTCCGCCAGGCTCCCCACCTCCACCCGCGAGCGCAGGGCGGCCGGCGCCGACAGCTCGGGGGCGAAGCGGCCGTTGACGAACACGTACAGGTTGCAGGCGTAGACCGGGGTGGAGAGCGCCTCCAGGTCCGGGCGCGCCACCGGGCCCGACGGTCCGAAGGCGGGCACCCAGTCGGTCCGGGCCAGGGCCGACACGTTCGTGTAGCGCCAGTCCTCGAGCTTCGTGTGCGGGAAGCCCGCCGCGCGGAACGCGTCGCGCGCGGCTCGGCGCCGAGCGGCGAGCCAGCCGGGTTCGGGCGCGGCGGCTACGGACGCCTCGAAGGCCTCGAAGTGGCGCTCCCAGCGCTCGCGCTCGCTCACGCCCGCTCCTCGGCCCCGGTGACCCAGCCGTAGCCCTTCTCCTCGAGCTCGAGGGCCAGCTCCTTGTCGCCCGAGCGCAGGATGCGGCCGTCGGCCAGTACGTGCACGCGATCCGGCACGATGTAGTCGAGCAGGCGCTGGTAGTGGGTGATCACGATCATGGCGCGCTCGGGGCCGCGCAGGGAGTTCACGCCGTCGGCCACCACCCGCAGGGCATCGATGTCGAGACCGGAGTCGGTCTCGTCGAGCACCGCCAGGCGCGGCTCGAGCATTGCCATCTGCAACACCTCGTTGCGCTTCTTCTCACCGCCGGAGAAGCCCTCGTTGATGGAGCGCTGGATCAGCGACTCGTCCATCTGCACGAGCTTCATCTTCTCCCGGGCGAGCTGGAGGAACTCGACGGCGTCGAGCTCCTCGAGACCCTGGTGCACGCGCCGGGCGTTGAGGGCCGCCTTCAGGAAGTAGAGGTTGGAGACGCCGGGGATCTCCACCGGATACTGGAAGGCGAGGAAGATCCCCTCGCGTGCGCGTTCCTCGGGCGCGAGCCCCGTGAGGTCCTGCCCGTCGTACAGGACCCGGCCGGCGGTCACCTCTACCGAGGGCCGGCCTGCCAACACGTTGGCCAGGGTGCTCTTGCCGGAGCCGTTGGGCCCCATCACGGCGTGCACCTCGCCGGGCCGTACCTCGAGATCGAGACCCTTGAGGATCTCGCTGCCGCCGGCCGTGGCGTGCAGGCCGCGGATCTCCAGCAGGGCGTCGCTCATCCCACGCTCCCTTCCAGGCTCACGCCCAGGAGCTTCTGTGCCTCGACGGCGAACTCCATGGGCAGCTCCCGCAGGACCTCCTTGCAGAAGCCGTTGACGATCATCGACACGGCGTCCTCCTCCGAGAGGCCGCGCTGCCGGCAGTAGAAGAGCTGGTCCTCGCCGATCTTCGAGGTGGTGGCCTCGTGCTCGACGGTGGCCGCGGGGTTCTTCACCTCGAGATAGGGGAAGGTGTGGGCGCCGCACTCGTCGCCGAGCAGCAGCGAGTCGCACTGGCTGTAGTTGCGTCCGCCCCGGGCCTTGGGCCCCATCCGCACCAGGCCGCGGTAGGTGTTCTGGCCGTGCCCGGCGGATATGCCCTTGGAGATGATCGTGCTCTTCGTATTCCGGCCCAGGTGGATCATCTTGGTCCCCGTATCCGCCTGCTGGCGGTTGGCCGTCAGCGCCACCGAGTAGAACTCGCCCACCGAGTCGTCGCCCTGGAGCAGGCAGCTCGGGTACTTCCACGTGATGGCCGAGCCGGTCTCCACCTGGGTCCACGAGATCTTGGAGCGCTTGCCGCGGCAGGCGCCGCGCTTGGTGACGAAGTTGTAGATGCCGCCCTTGCCGTCCTTGTCGCCGGGGTACCAGTTCTGGACGGTGGAGTACTTGATCTCGGCGTCGTCGAGGGCGACCAGCTCCACCACCGCGGCGTGGAGCTGGTTCTCGTCGCGCTGGGGCGCCGTGCAGCCCTCCAGGTAGGAGACGTAGGCCCCCTCGTCGGCGACGAGGAGGGTCCGCTCGAACTGCCCCGTGTTGGCGGCGTTGATGCGGAAGTAGGTGGACAGCTCCATGGGGCAGCGCACGCCCTTCGGGATGTAGGCGAAGGAGCCGTCGCTGAAGACCGCCGAGTTCAGGCAGGCGAAGAAGTTGTCGCCATAGGGCACCACCGAGCCCAGGTACGGCTTCACCAGCTCGGGGCAGCGCTGCACCGCCTCGGAGAAGGAGCAGAAGATGATGCCCTGCTTCTCCAGCTCGGCCTTGAAGGTCGTCGCCACCGAGACGCTGTCGAAGACGGCGTCCACCGCGACGCCGGCGAGCATCTTCTGCTCCTGGAGCGGGATCCCGAGCTTCTCGTAGGTGCGCAGCAGCTCCGGGTCCACCTCGTCGAGACTCGCCAGCTCCTTCTTCTTGGGCGCCGCGTAGTATGAAATGGCCTGGTAGTCGAGGCGCGGATAGTCCACCCGCGCCCAGGTGGGCTCGGTCTCCTGCTCGAGCAGCTCGAGGAAGCGGCGGAGCGCCTTGAGGCGCCACTGCAGCAGCCACTCCGGCTCGTTCTTCTTGGCGGAGATGGCCCGCACCACCGACTCGTCGAGTCCGGGCGGAAGGCTCTCCTGCTCGATGTCGGTGGTGAAGCCGTACTCGTACTCGCGGTTGGCGAGGGCTTCGATGCTCGGGTTCTGGCTCATGACGGGTCCCTCGATGCGCCAGTCGACGCGCCGGAATGGTTCTCGATGCCCAGCTCGGCCAGCGGGATCGCGCCGGGCGGCCGGACGAGATCGGCGAGGCTGACCCGCTCCAGGGTCTGCCCGATGGCCCGATTGATGCGCTCCCAGGGGCTTCTCACGCTGCAGGAGAGCTCGTGCTCGCAGCTTCCGGGCGCGAAGCCGCACTCGGTCAGGGCCACCGGGCCCTCGAGGGCCGCAATCACCTCGGCCACGCTGATCCGCTCGGGCGGGCGCGCCAGGCCATAGCCGCCCTTGATGCCGCGGTGGGAGGTCAGCACGCCATCGCGGGCGAGCGTCTTGAGCACCTTGCTGACGACCGGCGGCGGAAGGTGCGTGACCTCCGCAAGCTCGCGAGCGTTCTGGGTTTCCCCGAAGGGGTCCCTCGCCAGCTCGGCGAGCAGCACGATGCCGTAGTCCGTGAGCTTGCTGAGTCTCAGCAAATCCAGATGCCTCCTGACGCGCTGAACCATAGGAGACCGATCTGGTCCTGTAAATATCGGACGAATCCGGTCCGATTTGAAAATGACTTTCACCCCGCGGGGCACGGGCCTGGACCGGAGGGTCTGGGCGGCCGGCGGCGCTAGGTGGCGGGCCCGCCCTCGGCCTCCAGGCGCGCGATGGCGGCGTCGAGGCGCTCGCCCAGGGCCTCCATGTACTCGCCCATGGCCAGGTGGGTCGCCGCGAAGGAGACCGCCTCCTTGAAGGCCGCGGGCCGCCGCCAGAGCGTCTCCGCCAGCAGCCGCAGGGTGAAGCCCGCCCGCCGCGGGCCGCCCCGCACCAGGGTGGCGCGCAGGACCCGCGCGAAGAGCGTCAGGTCGCCGCGCCGGATGTTGCGGCCGCGGGTGACCTGGGGACCGCGGTGGAGCAGGAAGTCGAGCGTCCGGCGCCGGAAGGCGTCGTAGGCGTAGAGGCGACGGATCAGGTCCCGGTAGCCCCGGTAGAGCTGCAGGCGGCTCATGCCCGCGGGCACGATGTTCGAGAACACGAACTGGTCACCGGTGCTCTCGGCCACGAGCCGGCCCTCGCGCGCCATCCGCGCGTGCAGCGGCGTCTGGGGCAGCGCCTGCAGCATGCCGGTCATCGACACGGGCACGCGCGCCTCCTCGATGAACTGGAGCTGCTCGTCGAAGATGGCCTCGTCGTCCGCGTCGAAGCCCACGATCATGCCCGCCTGGATCTGCATGCCGTAGGACTGGATCTTGCGGATGTCGTCCAGCATCTCGCGGCGGGTGTTCTGGGTCTTCTTCGTCTCCTGCAGCGACTCGCGCCGCGGGCTCTCGATCCCGATGAAGACCGTGGTCATGTTGGCCCGGCGCATGAGCTCCAGCAGCTCCTCGTCGTGGGCCGCGTTGATGGAGATCTCGGTGTTGAAGTCCACGGGATGGCCGTGGCGCTCGCCCCACTCGGCCATGGCCCGGAGCAGGTCCTTGGCCAGCTTCTGGTTGCCGATGAAGTTGTCGTCCACGAGGAAGATCTGCCGCGCGCCGAGTCGGTGGCAGGCCTCGATCTCGGCCATGACCTGGGGGACGCTCTTGGCCCGGGGCTTGCGTCCGTACATGACGATGATGTCGCAGAACTCGCACTGGAAGGGACAGCCGCGGGCGAACTGGATCGTCAGGGCGTGGTAGCGATCGACCTTCAGCAGGTCGAAGCGCGGCATGGGCGAACGGGTGAGGTCGGGCTTCTCCTCGGGCCGGTACTCGGTCTTCCAGCGGCCCGCCTCGAAGTCGCGCAGGAAGCGCGGCCAGGTTGCCTCGGCCTCGTCCAGGAAGAGTACGTCGCAGTGGGCGCGCACCTCGTCTGGACACAAGGAAGCGTAGGGCCCGCCGATCGCCACGAACCGGCCGCGCCGCCGGAACTCGTCGGCGATCTCGAGCAGGCGCTCCTTGTGGACGATGTAGCCGGTTACGCCGACCACGTCGGCGTCCACCTCGAAGTCCACCTCCTCCACGTTCTCGTCGCAGAGCGTGACCTCGTGCCCGGGCGGGGTGAGTCCGGCCACGGTCGGCATCGAGAGGTTCGGGAAGATGCAGCGCTTGCCCAGAGCGGGGAGCAGGCGGTCGTAGGTCCAGAAGCTCGGCGGGTTCCGGGGGGTGACCAGGTGGATCCGCATGCGGGGATTGTGGACCCGCTCCCGGTCGGACGCCCGTGAAACTTGGGTAAATCCAGTCTGGACGCCGGTCAGACCAGGTCCGAGAAGCGGGCCAGGGGCTCGAGCACACCCCGGTTGTCGCGGCGCCAGGCGAGCGGCGGCGCCTGGAGTGCGCCGGGGTCGCAGATCCGGGACGCGCCCAGGTGGGCCAGGGCCCGGGCCAGGGCCGGGCGCGCCCCGCCGAACCCGGCCACGGCGACCGCCGCCAGGTGCCGGGCCAGGGGGCGCAGCGCCCGGAGCAGGGCGTCGGCGTCGGCGACCGGGTGCACCCGCACGAAGCGGTGGAGCGGCGCCGCACGCGGCGTGGCATCGGCCTCGCGGACCACACAGAACGGGGCCTCGCCCCCGCCGTGCACCTGCACGGGCCGACCCGCGGCGGCGCGCATCTCGGCGGCCGCCCGCTCGTGGGCGGCGAGCGCCGCGGCCTCGGCGGGAACGCCCCCGCGCGGCCAGACGACCGCGCGCTCCGCCAGCGACGCCGCCAGGGACTCGGCCAGCCGGTCCACGTCGCCCGGCGCGAGTCCGACGGCGTAGATCGACACCGGCGAGAGACAGCCGAGCTGGTCCCAGAGCGAGACGTCCACGGCGAGGGCCCGGCTCGTGCGGGCGCGCGCGTCCGGGACCGCGGCCTCGGGCCCCACGGCGGCCAGCGAGAGCCGGTGCCCGTGGCCCACGAAGCGCCGGGGCGGAGCCATCCGCGCGGCCACCCGGGCCACGGTCGCGTCCGAGCCCGTGGCCACCACGCAGTGGGCGTCGAGCAGCGCCTCCACGCAGGCGTCCTCGTCGCCCGGGAAGGAGACCGAGGCGGCGCAGGCGCCGAGTTCCGGGTCGATCTCCCCGAGCGTGCGCACCGCGAGCGGCGCCGTGACCGGATCGTGGACCGCCGTCTTCGCGAGCACCGGCGAGCGCAGCACGAGCGGCGCGAGCAGCGCCAGCAGGGTCGGCATCGGGAGGCTTCCGGCCAGCAGCGCCGCCGTCGTGTCGAAGCCGCGGACGAGCCGGGGCCCCGTGCCGTCGAGCGCCGCGGGGCCGCCCAGCTCGTCCGACACCAGAGCGCGGAGCGCGTCGCCGGTCCAGGGGGCGAGCGCCCGCTCGAGTCCGGCGCGGACCGTGGCGGGATGGAGCCCCGTCGCCTCGGGCAGCCGCTTCTCCAGCTCGCCGCGCCAGGGGGAGTCCGGCGCGCGCCAGGCCTCCAGCCAGCGAGCGAGGGCATCGACGGTCTCGGCGGCATGCCGGTGGCGAAGCGCCTGCCCCGCCGTGTCCAGGCGCGCCAGGGCCTCGGCGATGGCGGCCGGCGTCGCCGCGATCACGAGGAACCGCCCAGCATGAGGTCGGCGGCGATGGAGCAGCCCCGGGCCTCGGCCCCGGGCTCCCGCCCCAGCACCTCGAAGCCGTCGCCGCGCCGGCGGCCCAGGTCCGCCGTCTGCACCGCCAGCACGCTGCCGGTGTTGGCCAGGTCGTAGACGACGAGGGCGCCGACCTCGCCGTCGGCCAGCTCGCGTCCGCTGGCCGGGTCGACGACGACGACCGCCGCCCACGGCGGGCCGAGCTTGCGGCGCGGCGCCTCGGGCTCCCGAAGCACGCTGTCGTAGAACTGGCTGCCCAGCTCGGTCATGCCGTACTGGTTCACGATGCGCGCCGGCGGCACGCCGAGCGCCGCGTGGATCTCCGCGTAGAGGGCTTCGCGGCTTCGCTCCCGCGCGCGGCCCTTGAAGCCGCCGGTCTCCATCACCCGCGAGCCGGGGGGAAGCGAGAGGCGGATGCCGTCGGCCGCGGCCGCCTCGAGCAGGTGGACGAAGGCGAAGGCCGTGCCACAGAGGGCCAGCGGCGCCTCGGCCGACGCCAGCCGTTCCAGCAGCGCAGGGGCGTGCAGTGCGCCGCCCTCGACGTCGAAGCCGCTGCCGGCGTCGCCGAGCGCAGCAAGCACGACGCCGAACATGTGGGAGAGCGAGGAGTCGGGGGTCTCCTGCGGCGACGGCGCCAGCACGCGCAGCGGAAAGCGCGCCCCCGGCGCGAGGTCCGGGAGGACCCCGTGCCGGAAGCTTGGCAGCAGTGAGGCTTCGTAGATCGCGAGGGTGTCGAGGAAGAGCTGGCCCCGCGCCGCGGTCGCCGAGGTGCCGCTGGTCCGGAAGACGTGGGCCGTCCGCTCCGCCGGGAAGCTGCGCAGGGCCACCTCCTTGAAGGCGCCGCTGGGCACCGCCGGGATCTCGCGCCAGTGGCCCACCCGGTCCGGCGGGCGTCCGCGCGCCGCGCAGAAGCGCCGGTAGGGCGCGCAGTGCGCCACCTGGTGGGTGAACAGCTCTCGGGCCAGGGTGTCGAAGCGCGCCTCGTCGGGCTGTGGGTCGGGCTCGCGCATCCAGGCCAGGACCCGCCGGTCCAGCGCCGCGCGGGCGGGGTCGGCCTCGCTCGGGCTCGCGGCGCTCAGGCCCGACATGCGGCTTCGACGGCAGCGAGGGCGTCGAGCAGGGCCGTGCGGTCGATCACCAGGGGCGGGGTCAGCGCGAGCACGCGCCCGTCGTCGCCCGACGGGATCGCGATGATCCCGCGTCGCAGCAAGGTGTCGCAGGCGCGGGCGCAGCGGTTGGGCGTGTCGAGCTCCACGGCCAGGAGCAGGCCGCGTCCGCGGACCTCCGCGATGCCCGCCGCGCCGGCGAGGCCCCGCTGCAGCCGGGCCAGCGCCTCCTCCCCCAGCTCGGCCGCGCGCTGCGGGAGCTTCTCCTCGTCGAGCAGGCGCAGGCTCGCCAGGGCGGCCGCGCAACCCGGGGGGTGGCCGAGGAAGGTCCAGGTGTGGATCGCCTCGCCGCCCGACGGCGGCCAGGCGTCCATGACCTCCGCGCGACCGAGACAGGCCGAGAGCGGCATGCTCGAGGTCAGGCCCTTGCCGACGCACAGGATGTCCGGCACGACGCCCTCGTGCTCGCAGGCGAACAGGCGCCCCGTGCGTCCGAATCCGGTGTAGATCTCGTCGCAGATCAGCAGCCAGCCCTCTCGATCGCAGAGCGCCCGCAGCCGGGTCAGGAAGCCCTCGGGCGGCAGGCGCTCGCCGCCGCGGCCCTGGATCGGCTCGACGATCACCGCGCCCACCGGCATCGGGCACGCGGCCGCCGCCCGGCGCACGTCGTCGGCGTCGCCCCAGCGCGCGAAGCCCGTGGCCCGGGGCAGACGCGCGCGGAAGGGATCCCGGAAGAGGGGACGCCAGGTGGTGTCGAGGGCGCCGAGCCCGAGGCCGTGGTAGGCGCCCTCGAAGGCGATCACGCCGGCGCGGCCGCTGGCGAGCAGGGCCGTCTTCAGGGCCGTCTCCACCGCCTCGGAGCCCGACGAGGAGAGCACGGCGCGGGCCGGGCCGCCGCCCGGGAAGCGGCAGGCCAGGGCCTCGAGGAGCTCCACCTTCACCGCCGCGGGATGGACGTCGCCCATGGCGTGGGGCAGGTCGCGCAGCTGACGCGTCGTGGCCTCCACCACCTCGGGGTGAGCATGCCCCACCGCCGCCACCCCGAGTCCGGCCGACAGGTCCACGTAGCGGTTGCCGTCCACGTCCCAGACGTTGGCGCCGAGGGCACGGGACCAGAAGATCGGGGGCGAGGGCGCCGTGCAGGTGACGTTTCGGCTCTCCACCCGGGCCAGGCGCTCCGCGAGCTGGCGCGAGCGCGGTCCGGGGACCTCGGTCACCAGCTCCGGCGCGAGCGTGCGGGGAAGGGCCACGTCGCCAGTCTAGCCGCGCGGCGGCTCCCGGGTGCCCTAGACTGACGCCGTGTCGGCGGCCCCCGCACAAGCGTCGCCCTCGGACGACGCCGGCGTACGCCTGCGGGCCGGCTGGGTTGCGCTGGTCGCCGGCGCGGCCATCGGGGTCGGCAAGCTCGCGGTCTACGCGCTCACGGGGTCGACGGCGGTCTTCTCGGACGCCATGGAGTCCGCGGTGAACGTCGCCGCCGGCGTGGCCCTGGTGTACAGCCTCACGCTCTCCGCCCGGCCTCCCGACCGCAACCACCCCTACGGCCACGGCAAGGCCGAGTACTTCTCGGCCGGGGTGGAGGGCGCACTCATCGCGGTGGCGGCCGTGGCCATCGCCTTCGAGGCGGCGCGCGACCTGCTGCGGGGGCCCGAGCTCCGGGATCTCGACCTGGGTCTGGTCCTGCTGGCCGGGCTGGCGGCGGCGAACGGCGCCCTCGGTGCCTGGCTCGTGCGCACGGGGCGTCGCACCCGCTCCCTGGCCCTGGAGGCCGACGGTCGCCACCTGTTCACCGACGTGGTGACGAGCGCCGGGGTCGTGGCGGCCCTGCTGGGCGTGCGGATCACCGGCTGGAGCCTGCTCGACCCGCTCGTGGCACTGGGGGTGGCGGCGAACATCCTGCGCACCGGCTGGAGCCTGGTGCGGCGGTCGGTGGGCGGCCTGATGGACGAGGCCGATCGCGAGCGGCTCGACCGCCTCGCGGCGGGCCTCGAGGCCGGACGCGAGCCCTGGTGCATCGACGTCCACGGGCTGCGAGCGTGGAGCTCGGGTCCCCTGGTGCACGTGGATCTCCACGTGGCGGTTCCCCGCTACTACGACGCGGACCGCCTCCACGATCTCGACGCGGCGTTGGCCCGACGCCTGCTCGAGGCGGCGGACTCGGCGGGCGACGTCCTGATCCACTTCGATCCCTGCCGGCCGCGCCAGTGTCCGATCTGTGCGGTTCCCGACTGCCCGCTGCGGGCGGCGCCGGGGGCCGGGCCGCCGCCGCTCACCCGGGCGCGCGCGACCCGGGGCGAGGAGCAGCTCGAGACGGGCGAGCCGCTGCCCCGGGCCTCCCCGTGAGCGCGGGCGTGGCGGCCTGCGTGGGCCTCGGCGCCAATCTGGGCGCCCGGGCCGAGCGGCTGCGGGAGGCGTGGACGGCCCTCGCCGCCGACCCCGCCATCGCCGACCTCGTGGCCAGCCGCGTCTACGAGACCGCGCCCGTGGGCGGGCCCCCGGGCCAGGGCCCCTTCCTGAACGCGGCGGTGCGGCTCCGCACCACCCTCTCGCCGCGGGCGCTGCTCGACCGGCTGCTGGCCATCGAGGCGCGCGCGGGGCGCGTGCGCGAGGTGCGCCACGGACCGCGCAGCCTCGACCTGGACCTGCTCCTCTACGGAGACCGCTGCGTGCGCGAGCCGGGCCTCGTGGTTCCCCATCCCCGGCTGCACGAGCGGGCCTTCGTGCTGGTGCCCCTGTGCGACGTCGCGGCGGAGTGGCAGCATCCGGGGCTGGGTCGCAGCGTCGAGGCCCTGGCGGCGGTCGTGGACCGCCGGGGCGTGACCCCCAGCCCGGAGGAGCCATGGCCATTGCCGCCGTCAGCATCGCCCCCCTCGGAGAAGGCGTGAGCGTGGGACGCCACGTCGCCGCCGCCCTCGCGGAGGCACGGAATCAGGACCGGGTGCGCGTCCGGCTCGATCCCATGTTCACCACCCTCGAGGGCGAGCTCGACGAGATCCTCGCCCTGGTCCGCCGCATGCAGGAAGCCGTCTTCGAGACCGGCGCGCGGCGGGTCTCGACCGTGATCAAGATCGACGAGCGGCGCGACAAGGCGGCGTCGATGGAGTCGAAGGTCGAGGAGGTGGAGCGTCTCCTCGGCCGCTCCTAGGCCTCCAGGAGCAGGACGACGCGGGCGCGCATGCCGCCCTCCACGGGGCGGGCCTCCAGGCTGGCGCCGACCTGGGCCGCTACGTCGCCGACCGCGCGCAGGGCCAGCTCGAAGCCGTCCTGCCGGGCCCCCTCGGGGCGCAGCCAGCGCCCGGCGGCGTCCGCGGGAAGGCTGGCGGAGCGCAGCTCGACGGCGAGGGCGCCGTAGCCCGGCTTGTCGAGCTCGGCCTGCAGCACGAGCTGTCCGTCGCCGGGACAGAGCTGGACGGCGCGCAGCGCGACGGCGAGACAGAGCGTCTCGATCCGCGCCGGATCGTGGACCACCACGAGCTCCTCCTCGGCGAGCTCCACCGACACGGTGAACCGCGAGCTCAGGGTGACCTCGAGCAGACCGCCCAGCTCGCTCACGCTGCGCACCAGGTCGGTCTCGCTGCCGAGCCCGAAGCGCACGGCCTGCCGGCGGGCCAGCGCGTGGCTCGTGGTCACACAGCGATCGAGGGCGGCTCGCACGCCGTCCAGGTCGCCGAGGCTCGTCTGGGCGAAGGCGATGGTCAGGGCGTTGTTCAGGGCGTGGGTGGCCCCCCGCCCGAGCTCCCGCAGGCAGGCCAGATGGGCGACCTCCGCGAGCTCATCGCCCGAGACCCGGATCCGACTCGGGCGTTCCCCCATGGGCCGGGTATCGGCCGGACCGGGGGGTTCCCTGAGAGACCTGCGAAGGCGCCGGTCGAGCCAGCACGATCCCGGCCAGGTACTCCCGCTCGGCGTCCCGGCCCCGGGTGCTGGTGAGGCCGAGGGCCGCGTGGAAGCCGGCGCGCCGCCGCCCTGCCTCCGGGTCCTCGTCCACGCAGGTCCCGTTCCAGGGCAGCCAGATCGCCGCGACCGGCACGTAGCCCAGGGCGAGGATCCGCTCGCCGCTGGTGCGGTCGTACGCGAGCCAGTCGGGCTGGATGTCCTCGTTCCAGGCCAGGGCCAGGTAGCTCGGCTTCTCCTCGCTCGCGCGCACGAAGTCGGTGAACCAGGAGGGCAGGCTGGTCCACTCGTTGCGGCCGTAGAGGGTGCCGCCGTCGCGCTCGAAGGCGAGGCCCGCGTAGAGACGGATCTGGTGGGCCGCGTTGCTGAAGATGCGCACGTCCGGCTCCCGGGCGTGCTCGGAGAGCCAGGCGGCGGTCTCCCACTGGCCGGCGAGCTCGCAGGGCACCGCCGGATCCGTGCGCGCCTCCGCGCGCTGCAGCAGCAGGCAGCCCAGGGCGACGCCGGCCGCCGCGACTCCGGGTCGCCAGCGACGGGGCGAACGGCCGACCAGACCGGCCAGGCCCAGGGCCAGGAGCGCGTAGAGCGGGGCCATCACCAGCAGGAAGGCGCGGCTCGTGATCACGCTCGAGACGAGCAGTCCCCCGGCCGGCACCGCGAGCATGCACACGACCAGGTCGCGCCGCCGGGGCTCGGGGATGCGGACGAACGGCAGCAGCAGGCCCACGAGCGCCACCGCGGCGAGCATCACCCAGCGCACCCGGGCCCCGGGTGCGAGCCACTGGAAGCTCGCGAACAGGGTGTAGAGCTTGGTGCGTGCGGCCTCCAGCGGATCGAAGGCCTGCAGCCAGTAGATCCGGTGGCCGAGCCAGCCCTGGCTGCCCACGCCGAGCACCAGCACCACGGCCAGGCCCCCGGCCAGCCAGAGGGCGAGGCGCTCGCGGCCGCGGGCGCGCTCGTAGAGCGCGGCGACCGGGAACACCGCGAGGACCAGCAGGCCGTAGCTCTTCACCGCCGGCGCCAGGGCCGCGATCGGCAGGGCGAGCCAGCGCCCGCGTCCCGGCTGCATCCAGACCCAGGCTGCCGCACACAGCACCAGCAGCAGCGGGAGCTCGAGCAGGAAGTGGGCGGCGTAGGTGCGCACCGTCTCGTCGAGCAGAAGCAGGGTAGGGGCCGCGAGTCCGGCCACCGGCGCGGCAGAGCCCGGAGACGCCAGTCGCCAGGCGAAGGCGCCCAGGGCCAGCAGCGCCGCCAGACCGATCGCCCGGTTGGCGACGGAGACCGCGGCGGGCAGCGGCAGCCAGCGCGCCAGCGGGGCGACGGCCGCGGGCACGGCCGGCGGATGTCGCACCCAGACGGCGGGCTCGCGCCAGGCCGTCGGCGAGGTGGCGAGTCGCTCGACCTTCCAGACGTACATGGCCTCGTCGTTGGTCATTCGCTCGAAGCGATGGCGGTGCAGGGAGGGCGAGAGGCAGACGGCGACGAGCAGCGCGGCGGCGGCCAGGGCGGGGCCGAGCCAGCGGGGAAGCGACGGGGCCGGCCTCATCGCGCGCAGGGTGCCCTGTTTGGCTGGCGAGTGCACGAGCGCGTACACTCGCCGCGCCGTTGGCCAGCCACGCAACACCGCCCGCCCCGACTGCGGCCTCGGGTGCCGGAGACGACGGCGCCCGGATCGGGTCCGTGCGGTGGGCGATCGCGGGGCCTCTGCTGCTGGCGGTGGGCGTCGTCCTGGCGGTCGTGGTCCTGCACCGCACCAACCCGCGCACCCTGATCTCCGCCCACGGCTTCCTGCACGCCGCCGTGGTGATGGAGTTCCGTGGCGACGCGCTGCGCGTCCCGCCCGAGAATCCCTTCTTCGCCGGCCACCCGCTGCCCTACTACTGGTTCTTCCACTGGCTGGCCGCCCAGCTCGGGCGGCCCTTCGGCCTGGACCCGCTGCGCTCCCTGGAGCTGGTGATCCTGCTCGCGACGGTGGCGGGTGTCGCCGCCGGCGGCCGGCTGGGCTGGCAGCTCCATCGCCGCGCGCGGGCCGCGGTGTTCCTGCCCGCACTCGCGCTCCTCGGCGCGCACCCCCAGGCTCCCCTGGTGCTCCTGCTGCGCGCGCTGCGCCACGGGCTCGCCGAGGACGACGGCACCTACCTCTGGGGCATCGCCCATCCCCTGATGGCGCAGATGCGCCTGTGGGACCCGTTCGCCCTCTACGGCCCCCTGCTCAACTTCTTCCTGAACGTGACCTCGCGGCCGGCCGCACTGATGGCCCTGCTCGCCGCCCTGCTCTGCCTGTACGGGTTCCTCACGCGCGGTGCGCCGGGCTCCGGGCTGGCCCTCGTCGCCTCGAGCGCCGTCTGTACGGCCCTGAGCCCCCTGGTGGGGCTCGGCGCGACCCTCTCCCTGGCGGCGGCGCTGGCGCTGGCGGCCTGGCGTCTGCCGGAGGACGCGCCTCCGCCGCGGCGGGTGGCGGCGGGGGCGGGCCTGCTGGTGCTCGGCGCGGCGGCAGCCGCGCCGACCTACGCCCAGCTCCTCGTCGCCGGCGGGGAAGGCCTGCCGCTCCAGGACCTGGCGGGGCTGCTCTCCCGGCTGCGTTCCATGCTCGCCTCCGCCTGGCTGGTGGCAATCCTGGCGCTGCTGGGCGCGTGGACGAGCGTCGGCGCCGCCCGCTTCTTCGGAAGCGCTCTCGTCCTGGCCTGCGCTGCGCTCCTGGCCGGGGCCGCCCTGGCGCGGCTGCCCGTCGCCAACGAGGTGAACTTCTTCCACGCGGCCCTCGTGCTGCTGGCCGTTCCGGCGGCCGGGGCCGCGGCCCGAAGCCGGCCGGTGAGCCTGGCCGTCGCCGCGGCGTTCCTGCCCACGGCGGGCCTGATCCTCTTCGCCTACACGGGTCGCGCGCCGGCGCCCCTGGCGATCCGCGACGCCGCCTACGTCCGCCTCCCGGAGACGTCCGACCGGTCGCGGCTCTACACCTGGATCCGCACCCAGACCGCGGCCGACACGGTGCTGCTCCTGGAGCCGGACTCGGCCGCCCGCACCTGCTGCGGCAACACCGCCGAGCTGCCCGCCTTCACCGGGCGTCGCCTCTTCACCGAGCGGAGCCGTCACTACCTGGTGGAGCCCTACGCCGAGGCCGGACGGCGCGAGCGGCTGGCGCGCGCCCTGGTGTCTGGCGAGCGCCCGTCGGCGGAGGACGCCGCCTACCTGGCCAGCCTGGGGCGGCCGATCCTGGTGCTGACGGACGAGGACGGCCCGTCGCGACTGGAGTCCACGCTCGGGGCGCCCGTCTTCCGGAGCGGATCCCTCGTCGCCTACTACTGGCGCCCGGCGCCCTGAGACCGGGCGGGCACCAGGTCGCGCTCCGCCAGGAAGGCGGCGATGGCGGCGGCGGCCCGCGCGCGTCCCGACGCGGTGAGATGGACGTCGTCGGGCAGGAAGTCCTCGGCGCCGAGGGTCGGGGTCAGGTCGAGCAGCGGCAAGCCGAGTCGCGCGCAGATCTCCGCGAGACGGCGCTGGGGCAGGAGCACGTAGTCCCGGTCGCGGGCCAGGTAGTCGGCCCGCAGCTGTTGGGCGTACGGGAAGAGCCAGACGGCGAGCCGGAAGTCGCGCTCCGCGGCCAGATCCACGGCCTCGGCGAGCCGTTTCTCGACGGCCTGCCAGGGCGCCTCCTTCCAGGCGTTCGCGAAGTCCGGCCGGTACTCGAAGGTGTAGCCGTCGGACTGGGTGAGCTCCGCCAGGCGACCGAGCACCGAGAAGCGGTCCTTCAGCCAGAGCGCGGCGTAGCTGCGGCGCGCCAGCGCGATCCAGGAGCCCTCCACGCTCGACTCCGCCTCGGGGTTGAAGCCCGGCGCGGTCCCGACGATGCGCCCGTCCTCGATGCGGAAGGAGTGGAGCACCGGATGGAGGTCGTTCAGGACGAAGCCCACGCCCACCAGGTCGGGCTCGAAGGCGGTGCCATACTTGCGCAGCCAGCGGATCTGCTGATGGTGGGTGTAGCCGGGCGTGGACGCGTTGAGCACCTGGCTCGCGACCCGGTCCGGCGCGGCGGCCAGTCGGGCGGCCAGCCGTCCCACGTAGGTGTCGGCGGCGTCCTCGCCGTAGAAGCCGAGGGAGTCGCCCAGCACCAGCAGTCGGAAGCGACCCTTCGCTGCGCCCGCCGTCTCGCCCAGCAGGCCCTGCTCGTTCACCGGTCCGACGCCGGGGCGGAGCCGGTACACCAGGTCCTCGTCGTACATCGCCCAGGTGGCGTCGCCGCCGTCCGCGCTGCGGGCCTCTGCCCCGCGCATCGCCTCGGCCATGCGCAGGCCCACCTCGAGGGTCGCCACCGCGAGGGCGAGGCCCACCCCGAGGCTCGTCGCCGCCAGCAGTGCCGTCTTCCCGAGCGTCGAGGGACCCACGCGGGAGTCAGCGTAGCACCGCGCGGGTCGCGCCCTGTTCTCGACACCGCGCGTCGCGGCTTCCCTGGACACTCCGGGTGGGCTGTCCGAGACTCCGCGCCATGACGCACCGGCATCGGGTCCGTCGGGGGGCGGCCGCCGTCGCATTCGCGTCCCTCCTGGCGTGCGGGGGTCCGGACCGCCCTCCCCGGAACGCCCCGGAGGCCGGCGACGCGCTCTACCTCCTGCTGGACGGACGGCGGGGACAGTTCGCTCGGGACATCGCCATCGATGCAGAAGGCAACGCCTACGTCGCGGGCGGGACCCGCTCACCCGACTTCCCGACCACCCGGGGCGCGGTGCAGACGCGGCTCGACGATCGCGGCGCGCGCGTGAGCGACGCCTTCGTGACCAAGCTGGATCCCCAGGGTCGGGTCGTCTGGTCGACCCTCCTCGGCGGTCCGGAGCACGACCGCGCCTACGCGGTGGCGCTTGCGCCCGACGGCGGTGTGGTGATCGCCGGGCGCGCCGGGGAGGGCTTCCCGGTCACCGAGGGTGCCCTCCAGACGACCTTCGAGGGCGGTGTCGCGACCGACCTCTACGGCGCCCAGGACGGCTTCTTCGCCAAGCTCTCGGCCGACGGGAGCAGGGTGCTGTTCGCGAGCTACTTCGGTTCGGAGGACGGGAGCATCATCCGCGACGTCGCCGTCGACCGCGGCGGGCATCCGATCCTCGCGGCGGGCTACCAGCGGGGCGCGCTGCCGGAGGCCTGGTTCGCGGGCGTGGTGCAGCCGCGGCCGCCGGGTCGGGGCGACGGCCTGGTGGCCAAGGTCTCGCCCGACGGCCGGCGCGTGCTCTGGGCCAGCTTCCTGGGCGGCAGCGACCAGGACACGAGCACGCCGTCGGTGGCCGTGGGCCCCGACGACAGCATCTACTTCCTGAGCGCCTCGACCCGCTCGACGGACCTCCCCACCACCGCGGGGGCCTTCGACCGCTCGGCCAACGGCGGCATCGACCTCCACGTGGCCCGCCTCTCGCCGGACGGGCGGCGGCTGCTCTACGGCACCTACCTGGGCGGCGGGGCGCTCGAGTTCTCGGAGACCCAGGCCCTGGCGGTGGCGCCCGACGGCAGCCTCTACGTCGGGGCCACCACGACCTCGCCGGACTTCCCCACCACGGAGGGCGCCTACCAGCGGACCTTCGGCGGCGTCGGCGGACGCGGCGCCGGCGGAGGCACGAACTACCCGGGCGACGCGTTCGTCGCACGCCTCTCGCCGACCGGCGCCCTGCTGGCGAGCACGTTCCTCGGCGGCAGCGCCGGCGAGGGGCTGGAGGGCGTGGCGATCGCGCCGGACGGCGACGTGGTGGTCTCGGGCGCGACCTTCTCCGCGGACTTCCCCACCACGCCCGGGGCGCCCGGCGGCAACCGGGGCAACGCGGACGGCTTCACCGCCCGGCTCTCGCCAGACCTCTCGCGGCTGCGCTTCTCGGCCACCTGGGGCGGCTCGGCCGAGGACGCCGGTCGCGTCGCCGGGGTCGGTCCGGACGGCAGCCTCTGGAGCGGCGGCGAGTCCGCCTCCCGCTACTTCGGGAACGTGCAGCGGGCCTTCGCGACCGGGGGCGCTGCGGTGGTCGTCCGCTTCCCCCCGCCCGGAGCCTCCAGCGCGCCCGAGACCTCCGGTCGGTCCGAGGCGCCCGATGCGGACGGGCGCTGAGGACGACGCTACGGGCCGACGCGACGCCGCGCTCTGCTTCCTGGTCGGCCTCGCCCTGTACCTGCCGGCCATCGGCTGGGGCCTGGCGCACGCCACGGCCCCGGACCGGGTCTACGTGTGGGGCTCCGACGAGCTCGCGCCCCTGGGCGCAGCCCGGGAGCTCCACCAGGTCTTCCTGGCCGACGCGCCGCGGTTCAATCCCCAGTACCCGCTCTTCCACTACGCGGTGCAGGCGGTCTTCGTCGGGCCCTGGATCCTCGCCCAGTGGGTCGCCAGCGGGGGCGGCCCGATCACCGACGCCCATCCCTTCGGTCTCGACGACCCCGTCGGCACGCTGCGCCACGCCAGCTGGCTCGCCCGGATCCCGAGCCTGCTGATGGCCGCCGGCATCGTGGTGGCCGCCTACTGGAGCGGACGCGAGATGGGCGGCCGACGATCCGGTCTGGTGACGGCCGCCCTGGTGGCCTCGTTGCCGCCGCTCTTCTATTACGGCCGCACCAGCAACGTGGACGTGCCGGCGCTGTTCTGGGTGGCCCTGGCGACGCCGGTGGCGCTGCGCGCCCTGCGCGACGGCCTCACGCCCGCTCGGGGCGCGTGGATCGGCGTGGCCGCCGCCCTTGCGACCGGGACCAAGGACGCCAGCTGGCTCGTCTTCCTGGCCTTCGGCGCGACCCTCGCCGGCGCTGGCGCCCTGCGCGCCCTCCGTTCGCCCGAGGCCGCGCGCGCGCTGGCCCTCTTCCTGGCGGCGTTCGTGGGCACCGGCGCGGCGGCCTACGCCCTGGCCAGCGGCTGGCTGCTGCATCCGGGCCGCTTCGCACGACACGTGGAGTTCATCCTGGCCTCGACGACGGCCTACCGGTATCCACCCACCGGTGCCGGCTACGCCGGGCTGCTGCAGGAGACGGTGCTGCTCGCGAGCGCCGCCGTCGGACTGCCCCTGGCCCTGCTGGCCCTGGCCGGGCTCGCCCGCCTGAGACAGGAGCCCTGGCGGGTCGCCCTGCTGGCACTGCCGGTCGCGGCCGTGGTGCTCGGCAGCATCGTACCGGTGCGATTCGTCTTCTTCCGCTTCCTGCTCCTGCCGGCGTTCTTCCTCGCGCTCCTCGGCGCCTGGGTCGTCGCGCGCGGGCTGGCCAGCGAGCGCCTCGGCGTGCGCCGGGCCGCCGTCGCCGCGCTCGCCCTGGCGCTGCTCTGGAACGCCACCGCCGCCGCCGACCTCACGGTGCAGTCCCTGGGCGACAGCCGCTACCAGGTCGCCGACTGGTTCCGTCGCCACGGGCGCCCCGGAGACCGCGTCGGACACTACGGCGCCACCCAGAAGCTCCCGCACCTGGAGGCGGGCATCACCACCCTGCCGATCGAGTCGCTGTGCACCCCCGAGGACTGGAGCGGACCCGAGGCGCCGGAGTTCGTGCTGGTGATCCCCCAGCAGCACTTCGAGATCGAGCGCGAGTGGTCCCTGGCCGAGGCGGTCTGGGAGGGCCTCGATTCCGGGCGCCTCGGCTACGTCCGGGTGCTCCGGGCCCACGGGCCCGGGCTCTGGAGCCGCACCGCGGTTTCGTTCGTGAATCCGCCGGTTCAGGTGTTCGCGCGCTCGGATCGCGCGGGCACGCTGCCGCCGGACGCCTTCCACCTGGATCCGCCCGCGGCGCTCCTCGCGCCGCTCGAGGCAGCCCTCGGCCTGGGGCCGCGGGTGCCGCCGGGGCTGGAGCGGAACCTGGAGCGCAACCCCGAGAGCTGTCGCGGCGAGGCGAGCTAGGCACCACCGCGGGCGGCGTCCCCCGTGGACGCGCCTCGGCGCCGGATGAGGTAGGTGGCGGCCGCCGCGGCGAGAGCGAGCGTCGCGGCGATCGCCACGACGACCCTTCGCCGTGTGGCGCGTTGGCGCGCGCGGGCCCGGCTTCGCACCGGCTCCCGCAGCGCCTCGAAGAGCGCCTCGGGCTCGTAGATGACGCCGCCCTTCACCACCCGCCAGATCCGGCGCGTGTCCTCGATGCGGCGCAGGGGGTCGCCGTCCACCAGGACCAGGTCGGCCCGGCGGCCCGGCTCCAGGGTGCCCAGGTCGGGCCGTCCGAGCACCCGCGCCGCCTCGCGGGTGGCCGCCGCCAGGGCGTCCGCCGGCGAGAGACCGCTGGCGACCAGCAGGGCCAGCTCCCGATGCAGGGCCAGCCCCGGGAGCGCGTCCCAGTCGCTGCCGGCCAAGACGCGCCCGCCCCGCGCGTGGAAGCGGCCCACGAAGCGTCGCATGACCGCCAGCGCCGCCTCGAGCTCCGCCCGCTCCGCCTCGCGCCAGTCGAAGGTCGGCACGTGCAGATCCCAGTCGGCCAGGAAGGCGAGGGATTCCGGGTAGCCCGCGGGCGCTACGAAGTCGGCCCGGTCCACGAGGGAGTGCTCCATGACCAGCGTCGGCTCGAGCCAGACGTCGCGCTCGATCAGCCGGTCGCTCCAGGCGTCGAGTCGCTCGGGCGACGCGCTCGACCAGAGCGACATCCGCCAGCGGGCGTAGTCGGCCGGCTGTCGCCCATAGCGCACCGGCGGCTCGAGCACGCGACCGCCCTCCGGCTGCGCCACCTGGGCCAGGCTCTTCAGGTGGCTCACTCCGGCGAGCCCCTCGTCCACGGCCACGCGCAGGTAGCTGCGCAGCGGCTCGGGGCCCGACCAGGTGTGACCCCAGACGGCGACGCCCGCCTCCCGGGCCACGGCGAAGATCGCGGCGAGGGCCGCGTCGTCGAGGGGGCCCTTGATCTTCAGGCTGTCGGCGGGCCAGTCGATCATGCGCCGGGCGAGGGCGGCGTAGTCCGGATCCCCGAAGGCGGCGAGGTTCTTGTGGTGTACGCCGCCCGCGACGTGGAGCCGCGGGACGGGGCGGTCGGCCCGCTCGGCGTCGCCCCGGGCAGCCAGGTTCGCCGCGGTCTGCCCCTCGCTCGACGCCTCGCGCACGGTGGTGAGCCCGTAGGCGAGGCGCAGCCGCTGGCGCTGCTCCGCCAGGGCCGGATCGGTGGCGCCCTCCACGTGGACGTGGGTGTCGATCAGGCCCGGCAGGGCCACGCGCCCGCCGGCGTCCAGGGTCTCCGCGTCCGGCGGAGGCGGGCAGCTCGCGCGGGGGCCGGCGCAGCGGATGCGACCCCCTTCCATCCGGATGACGGCATCGGGAATCGGCGCCGCCCCGGTGCCGTCGACGAGCGTCGCGTTCACGATGACCCGCGGCGGCGGCTCGGCCCCTGCCCCGGGCGGCGGCTCCGCCGTCGCGGGCACCGCGAGCGCGACGAGCACGACGAGACCGGCTCCGGCACGGAGGCGCGTGGGCAATCCTCTCTCCCGACGCCAGCATAGGGGTTCCGGCCCGGCCGGCGACGATTGAGCGACCGCAGGCGAGGCCCTACGCTCGCGCCGTCGTTGGCCCCGAGAAACCCCCGAGCAGGAGCCCATTCCATGAGCCCGCCCACGCGTCGGACCCTCGCGGCGCTCGCGCTCCTCGCGGCGTTCGGGCTCGGCGGTCTGGCCGGCGCCTGGGCCCACCGGGCCGAGTGGCATCGGCCTCTCCTCGATCGGCTGTCCCCCCTGGCCGGGGACGCCGAGGCGGGGCCGGGCTCGGGCTGGAACCGCGCGCGGAGTACGCCCGGCGGCGCCGACGTCGGCGACCTGACGGCCGCGCAGCTCGAGGTCCTCGGCTACGCCAGCGGCTACGAGGCGGCGCCGGCGGACACCCGCGGCCGGGTGAGCGCCGCGGCCCAGCCCGGCTTCAACCTCTACACCAGCGGCCACGCGGCCGAGGCCCGCCTGACGGACCTTCGCGGCCGCGTCCTGCACCGCTGGCACTACCCCGATCCCGGGCTGGACGAGAGCTTCACGCGCATGTGGCGCCGCGCGCGCCTCGAGCCCGACGGCGATCTCTTCGCGATCCTCGACTACGCCAGCCTGTACAAGCTCGACGCCGGCTCGAACCTGCTCTGGCGCTTCGATGCGGGCTGCCACCACGACCTGGACGTGACCGCCGACGGGCGCGTCTACGTCCTCACCTTCGAGCGCCTGCAGCACCCGGCCTTCCCGGATCGCCCGGTGGTGGCCGACAACGGCATCGCGGTGCTCTCGCCGGACGGCGCGCTCGAGCGCAGCGTCTCGATCCTGGACGCCTTCCACCGCTCCGACTACGCGACCCTGCTGCAGCGGGCGCCGGCCGGCCCCGACGTGCTCCACGCCAACACCGTGGAGGTGCTGGACGGCCGCCTGGCCGCGCGCTCGCCGGCCTTCCGCGCGGGCAACGTGCTGGTCAGCATGCGCTCGCTCGACACGGTGGCCGTGGTCGACATGGACCAGGAGCGCGTGGTCTGGGCGCTGGCGGGGCTGTGGCGGGAGCAGCACGAGCCCACGGTGGTCGCCCCGGGACACCTGCTCGTCTTCGACAACCTCGGGCGGGGCGGTCGGTCGCGGGTGCTCGAGATCGACCCCTTCACCCAGCGCATCGCGTGGCGCTATCCGGCCGACGACGGCACGCCGCTGTTCGCCGAGGCGCTGGGGGCGGCCCAGCGCCTGGCCAACGGCAATACGCTGATCGTCGAGGCCACCGCCGGCCGGGCCCTGGAGGTCACCCGGGCCGGCGAGCTGGTCTGGGAGTTCTGGAATCCCGAGCGCGCCGGCGAGCAGGGCGAGTTCATCGCCACCCTCGCCCACCTGGAGCGGCTGCCGCCCGACTTCCCCGTCGACTGGGCCGACGCCGCGCCGGCGCCGTGACGAGTCGCTGAAGACTGTCAGCTGGCCGTCAGAGGGCTGCGGGTCCCCTCTTGATCCGGCGTCGATCCGAGATGTAGGCTTCAACCCCCGATCGGTCCAGACGCGCGACGATGAGTCGGGCGGCACGGAGGTGGCAGGGATGGTGCAGATCGGCCCGGCAGGCCTCCGCTGGCTCCCGCAGCTGGTCGTTCCCGTGGCGTTCTGCGCGGGCGTCCTGGTCGGCGCCCTGGCCTACCGCGCCGAGCTGCACCGACCGGTCGTCGAGGCGTTGAGCCCCGAGGCTCCGCTGGCCCCGCCCGCACCCGGCTGGAACCGGGTGAGGACGGCGGTCGGGGGGGGGGCGCTCGATGAGCTGGAGGCCGCACAGCTGACCCGCCTCGGCTACGCCAGCGGCTACGAGCCCGGACCCGAGGACACGACCCCGCGCGTGACCGCGGCGGCGCAGCCCGGCTTCAACCTCTACACCAGCGGCCACGCCGGAGAGGCCACGCTCACCGACCTCGAGGGCCGGGTCCTCCACCGCTGGGCGTTCGAGGAAGCCCGGCCGGCGTCGGACGGCCTCGGTCCCATGTGGCGACGGGCTCGCCTGGAGCCCAACGGGGACCTCTTCTCGATCCTCGACTACCGGACCCTCTACAAGCTCGACGCGCGCTCCAACCTGCTCTGGCGCTTCGACGCCTACTGCCACCACGACCTGGACATCACCGAGGACGGACGCGTCTGGGTCCTGACCGCCGGGCACCGCCCGCACCCGGCCTTCCCCTACCGGGAGGTCGTCGCCGACAACGGGATCGCGGTGCTCTCGCCGGACGGAACGCTCGAGCGCAGCGTCTCGATCCTGGATGCCTTCCACCGCTCCGACTACGCGGCGCTGCTCCAGCGGGCGCCGGAAGGTCCGGACGTGCTCCACACCAACACCCTGGAGGTGCTCGACGGGCGGCTCGCGAGCCGCTCGCCGGCCTTCCGAGCGGGCAACGTGCTGATCAGCATGCGCTCGATCGACACGGTGGCCGTGGTCGACCTGGCGCAGGAGCGTGTGGTCTGGGCGCTGGCGGGAATCTGGAGGCGCCAGCACGAGCCCACGGTCCTCGACTCGGGGCGCCTTCTCGTCTTCGACAACCTGGGGCGGGGCGGTCGGTCGCGGGTGCTCGAGATCGAGCCCTTCACCCAGCGCATCGCGTGGCGCTATCCGGCGGACGACGAGACGCCGCTGTTCGCCGAGGCGCTGGGGGCGGCCCAGCGCCTGGCCAACGGCAACACCCTGATCGTCGAAGCCACCGCGGGTCGGGCGCTCGAGGTGACGCGGGACGGCGAAGTGGTCTGGGAGTTCTGGAATCCCGAGCGCGCCGGCGAGCAGGGCGAGTTCATCGCCACCCTCGCCCACCTGGAGCGGCTGCCGCCCGACTTCCCCGTCGACTGGGCCGACGCCGCGCCCTGAAACGACGCGACCCCGAGCACTGTGCTCGGGGCCGCGGGGGGCGATACCGGTGGCGGGTCGGTTTTCGTCTCGCCCCCTACGAGAGCGCGGTGGCGGCGGGCGGATCGCTCCGCCGCTCGAGCTTGCGCGCGATCCGGGCGTGGAGCTCGGTCAGCATCTCGATCTGGAGCTCCAGATGGGCCGCACCCGTCTCGCGCATGAAGTCGATGAAGAAGGAGGAGAAGGCCGTGGGGTCGGCGATGGCCGCGCGCAGCTCGTCGAGCTTGGCCCGGGAGGCCTCGAGCTCCTTGCGCACCCACTCGACCGTGTCCGGCAGGTTCTCCTCCTTGGCGAACAGGAGCTTCAGGAAGAGCGGATTGCGGACGGCCGGGGAGCCCTCGGGCGGCAGGCGCCGCCAGCGGGCCAGCTCCTGCCGACCGGCCTCGGTGATCGTGTAGACCTTGCGGTCCGGGCGTCCGTCCGCGCCGGCCTCCCGGCGCCAGGCCACCAGCCCCTCGTCCTCGAGCTTCCGCAGATTGGGATAGATGGCGGCCAGGTTGACGGGCCAGAATGTGGCGATGCCACTCTCGAGCACGCACTTGACCTTGTATCCGTGCATCTCGCGGAAGTCGAGGATCCCGAGAATGGCGTGTCGCAGGGACATTCGAATCACTCCTATGACGCTTTCTAATATGAGTCCGACGGATGTGTCAACTGCCAACATGCGATCGTGGCCGTATTCTTCATGATCTTGATGTAGTTCAGGATCGGCGCGCCTTGGGCGTGTGCTAGCTTCGCGCGTCGCGGCTAGGGAACGCCCTGGGAGGCCTCGTGCTCCAGGCAGAGAAATCGAATGATTCCAAGAGCTTGGACGACGTACGCAGCGGCGTGCTTGAGAGCCTGGGCCCTGCCGATATCTTGCACTGGGCGGTCAAGAATTTCCATCCCCGCCTCGCGCTGTCGGCCTCCTTCGGCGGTGCCGAGGGGATGGTGCTCCTCGACATGCTGAAGCGGATCGTCCCGGCCCCCCGTGTCTTCGTCCTCGACACCGGCCGACTGCCCCAGGCGACCCACGATCTGATCGACCGCGTGCGCGACCGCTACGAGGTCGCCGTGGAGGTCGTCTTCCCGCGCGCAGAGGCCGTGGAAGCCATGGTGCGGGAGCAGGGCATGAACCTGTTCTACGAGTCGGTGGACAAGCGCCAGCACTGCTGCCGGGTGCGCAAGGTGGAGCCCCTCGAGCGCGCGCTCGCCGGGCTCGACGCCTGGATCTCGGGGCTGCGCCGGGAGCAGAGCGTGACGCGCAGCGACGCCCGCCGCGTCGAGATCGACGAGGCCCACGGCGGGATCGTGAAGGTGAATCCGCTCGTGGACTGGAGCCGCGAGGACGTCTGGGACTACGTGCGCGAGCACGACGTCCCCACCAATCGGCTGCACCGCATCGGCTATCCCTCGGTCGGCTGCGACCCTTGCTCCCGGCCGATCCGCGAGGGGGAGGACGAGCGCGCCGGTCGCTGGTGGTGGGAGCGGCCCGAGACCAGGGAGTGCGGCATCCACATGGGCGCGGGCGAGGAGTCCGAGGGATCGGGGATCTGAGATGCTGACCCGTCGCGCCTTCCTCGAGGGTGCCGCCGCGCTGGCGCTCCTCCCCGCCGCACTCCGCGTCGCGCCGGCCCGGGCCGCGACCCTGCCCGACGCCACCCGCAAGGCCCTGGCCGAGAGCGGCCTGGTCTACGTCTCGCCGCTCCGCAAGGACGGTGGCGAGAGCACCTGCCACGCGGAGATCTGGTACGGCTGGCTCGACGGCAAGGTCGTGGTCGCCACCGGGCCCGAGCGCTGGCGCGCGCGTGCGGTGACCCGGGGCCTCGACCGGGCCCGGATCTGGGTCGGCGACTACGGCCGCTGGAAGGGCGTGCTGGGGAAGAACGAGGCCTTCCGCCAGGGCCCCTCCTTCGACGCCCGGGCGGCGGTCTCCCGCGACCGCGCCCTGTTCGACCGGCTGATGGCTCGCTTCCGCAAGAAGTACCCCGACGAGTTCCCGAGCTGGGACGCGCGCATGCACCGGGAGTTCGAGGCCGGGACCCGCGTGCTCGTCGTCTACGAGCCCGCCTAGGCGACGGCCTACGCGGCGCCTCACCTTCCTCCTCGCCCTGCTCGCGGCCCCCGTCGCCGGGCTGGCCGTCCTGCTGGCCGCCCTGCTGGCC
>CAYTZH010000018.1:26422-71829 GCA_964442285.1 uncultured Spirochaetales bacterium
CCTGCTCGCGGCCCCCGTCGCCGGGCTGGCCGTCCTGCTGGCCGCCCTGCTGGCCTGGGGCTGGACCCGGTCCTCGCCGCCCCCCTTCGACGCCGTCCGGGCGGCGGGCTTCACCCTCTCGGCGGTCGAGCCCCTGGTCCCGGGCCCCGGGCTCCCGACGGATCTCGCCCTCGGCGCCGCCAACAACAACCTCGACGCGGCCTTCTTCGATGAGCGCTTCTTCCTGGGCGTGCGCACCGCGCCCCACCACTTCGCCACCGACGAGGCGCGCCTGCTGGTGCTGTCGAGCCCGGACCGCCGCCGCTGGACCCTCGAGCGCGTCTTCGACCTCGACCGCCGCGATCTCCGCGAGCCCCGCTTCCTGGTCCACGACGGCCGCCTGCTCTTCTACTTCTTCGAGGCCGGGGACGATCCCCTGGCCTTCCGCCCCATCTCGATCCGGGTGGCCGTGCGCGGCGCCGACGGCAGCTGGGGCGACTCCCGCCCCATCGGCGAGCCGGGACGCGTGGTCTGGCGGGTGAAGTCGCGCTTCGGCCGCGCCTGGATGACGGTCTACCACGGGGCCGGGCTCTACGAGGATCTGCTCGCCTCGGGCGGCGTGCGCCTGCTGGTCTCCGACGACGGCATCGCGTGGGAGTCCACCTCGGGAGACCGCGCTGCCTTCGATGACGCGGGCGGGTCCGAGTGCGCCTTCGAGTTCGACGCGGAGGGCAACCTGGTCGCCCTGATCCGCGTGGAGGCCTGGGGCGCCCAGGTCTGCACGGCACCGGCCGACCGGCTGGAGCGCTGGGACTGCACGCCGACCCTCCGCCGCCACGACTCGCCCCTGCTGCTGCGTCGCGGGGAGGACTTCTACGCGATCGCGCGTCGCAACGTGGCGGCGCCCATGGCGCGCGACCTGCCCCTGCTCGGCGCGAGCCTGGATCTCGGCTGGTCGATGCTGCGCTACTCCGCGTCGCGCAAGCGCACAGCGCTCTACCAGCTGTTGCCCTCGGAGCGCCGGACGGTGCCCCTGCTGGACCTGCCCTCCCGGGGCGACACCGCCTTCGCCGGCGCGGTCTGGCTCGCGCCCGACCGCCTCTGGGTGACCAACTACACGAGCCCCCTGGACGGACCGGACGTGCCCTGGATCGTCGGCCAGCTCCGGCCGACCCACGTCTACGGCCTGGAGCTGGGATTCCCGGCGCGCACCGGGTTGCGCAGGCAGCCGACCCGCTCCACCTCCACCTCGACGACGTCGCCGTCGCGCAGGTAGCGGGGCGGCGTGCGGGCGGCGCCGACGCCGGCGGGCGTGCCCGTCAGCACCACGTCGCCCGGCTCGAGCGTCATGAGCGACGACGCGAAGGCGAGGATGGCCGCCACGGGGTGCGTCATCTCCTTGGTCCGTCCGTCCTGGACCCCCTCGCCCGAGAGCCGGGTGCGCAGGCCCAGGTCCTGGGGATCGCCCACGGCGTCCGCCGTGACGAGGGCCGGGCCGAGGGGGCAGAAGGTGTCGCAGGACTTCCCGATGAAGTGCTGGCCGCCGCGGTGCTGGAAGTCCCGGGCCGTGACGTCGTTGGCGACCGTGTAGCCGGCCACGTGGTCCAGCGCCCGCTCCGGGGAGACCTCCCGGGCGGCGCGGCCGATCACCGCCGCCAGCTCCCCCTCGTAGTCGACGGCCTCGGAGGCCCGCGGCAGCAGGATCTCCTCGCCGGGGCCGATCACGCTCGAGGGGGCCTTCAGGAACAGCACCGGGTCGCCGGAGGGCGCGCCGCCGCCGCGCTCCTCGGCGTGGGCCGGGTAGTTGCGGGCGACGGCCAGGATCTTCCCGGGCCGGGGCACCGGCGGACCGAGGTGGACCCGGCTGCGCGCCTCCACAACGCCACTGTGCTCGAGGTCCGGCCCGTCGTAGCGGGACAGGGCGGCGAGCGCGAAGGCGAGCGCGCGTCGCGCGGCGGGCAGGCCGGTCTCGAGGCGGCGCAGGAACGCCATCGGATCGGCCGGGAGCAGGGAGTCGGCCTCGGCCTCGGGGGCGCCGACGTCGTCCAGCGCCAGCATCGTGGCGAGGGCGCGGTTCAGGTCCACCACATCGCCGGCGCGCTCGCCCTCCCGCAGCAGGGCGCCGATCCGATGCACGCCGGGCCGGCCGACCTCGACGGCGTCGAAGCCCACGGCCTCGGTGCTCCAGCGCTCGGCGTGGGCCTCGGCCGCGGACCCGGCCGGGAGCCGCTCGAAACTGACCAGGTGCAACGAATCCTCCGCGGCCCGGGGGCAAGGGGCCGGCGACTCGCCGGCAGGACCCGACCCCGGCAGGACCCGACCCCGGCAGGACCCGACCCCGCTCCGGTGCCGCCCCGAGGGGCTCAAGCCCCGGGTCCGTCGCGTCGATGGGACCAGCGTACCACGGAGGTCTGCCATGCCCCGGATACTCAAGGCGCTCGGCGTCGCCCTGCTCTTCAGCGCAGCCCTGGCACTCTCGCTCCCGGGAATCCGGGCCGTGCCGGTGGCCGGGGCCGATCCGGCCGCGGCCGCCGCGACCGAGGGCCCGATGTGTCGCGAGCAGGCCGCGCCCCAGGCCTCCTTCGCCCGGGTCGCCGAGGAGTTCCAGAACCGGCTGCCCGCCGAGGCCCCGACCCCCGTGGCCCTGAACACGCGGGGCTACAACTATCGGAGCCAGCAGCCACTTCCGAACCTCCAGCGGATCCGCCAGGAGATGCAGCTCGCCCGCTCGCCCCGCTGAGCTCGCCTCGCGACTCCCCGAAGCCGCCCTCGGACCTTCCCTCGGTCGTGGCTGAAAGGCCCCAGGACCGGCTCGTCCCCGGTTTGCCGGTGCGTTAGCTTCCCAGCCGGTGCCGGGAGCCGGCATGAACCCTGCTGCCACGTCAAAGCTCCGCCGGACGATCGCGATCCTGGCGATCGCCTGGGCGCTCTTCGCCCTGACCCTCTCGCTGCTTGCGAAGGCCGACGCCGAGCTGCGGGCCCGGCCCCCGCTGGTGGCCACGAACCTGGCCGGGACCGCCTGGCTCGTGCAGTGGGGCAACGAGGCGGCCGTCGCCGCCGGGATCGAGGTGGGCGACACCCTGGAGGCGATCGACGGCGAGCCCGTCGATCGCTGGCTGCCCGAGCGCCTGCGGCAGCTCGAGACCGGGGTCGCCAACACCTACCGGATCCGCAAGCGGGACGGAGGCCGGCTCGAGGCGAGCCTGTACCCGGTCCCGCCCGGGAGTCGGAGGCCCGTCTACGGGCTCGTGGTCGACGTGGGCCTGCCGCTGGTGGGCGCCGTCTACCTCGCCATCGGCATCATCGTCTGGCGGCTGCGTCCCGACCGCGCGGCCTCGTGGGCCTTCCTGCTCTTCTGCTCCACCATGGCCACGGCCCTGTTCGGGGCCGGCTGGTCCCGCGGCCCGCGCTGGGACTTCCAGTGGCTCAACCTGCCGCTGATCGGAGCCACCGCCTTCCACCTGTTCACCATCTTCCCCCTGGAGCCGGCCTGGGTGCTGCGGCGTCCGGGGCTGCGGGGCGCGCTCTACCTGCCGGGCCTCCTGATCGGCGCGCTGGCCACGGCCGAGGGCGTCGTGGCCGTGCCCGGGGGCTGGCGCACCCTGGCCTTCCTCTTCCCCATCGGCGTGGGCTTCGCCTGCATGGGGATCCTGGCCTGGGAGCGGCGCAAGGTGGCCGACGGCGCGTCCGATCGCGCCGACGTGGTGCTCCTGGGCGGCCTCGTGAGCTTTCTGCCCGTCCTCCTGGTGGGCATCGCCCACTTCGCCCTGGGGCTGACCCTGCCCTGGTTCCTGGCCGCCCTCTGGTTCGCGCTCTTCCCGCTGGCGGTCGGGTACGGCATCGCCCGCAAGGGCCTGTTCGACATCCGCGGCCTGGCCCGGTCGTCGGTCGCCTACGGCTTCGCCACCCTGGCGATCACCGGGCTCTACGCCCTGCTGATCACCTCCGCCGACGCCGCCTTCGGCCTGATCCGGGTCAACGCCCGCTCGCCGTGGTTCAACGTCGCCTTCCTGTTCCTGGCCATCCTGGCCTTCAACCCCCTGCGGGATCGGCTCCAGGCCTTCGTCGACCGCTGGTTCGACCGCGACCGCACCTCCTACCGCCGCGCGGTCCGGGAGATCTCCGAGGCCATGGTCTCCATGCTCTCCATCCGCGAGATCGTGGACCGGATCCTGGTGGCGGCGCGGGACTCCATGGGTCTGGAGCGCGCCCTGGTGCTCATCGTCGACGACGACGACCGCATGCTGCGGGCCGCGGCGTCCCGGGGCGACTGGGAGGACGAGGCGCTGGCCTACGAGATCCCGGCCGACCATCCCGTGGCCCGCCAGCTCTGGATGCGCCGGCTGATGCTCGGCCGCACCGACTTCGACGACGAGCCCGACCCGGAGCTGCGGGAGGCCTGCCGCGACGTCTTCGACACCCTCGAGGTGGAGCTGCTGGTCCCCATCCTGTTCGGCGTGGACCTGCTGGGCGTGATCGCGGTGAGCCGCAAGCTCTCGGGCGACCGCATCGACGTGCGCGACCGCGGCCTGCTGCGCACCCTGGCCAACCAGAGCGCCATCGCCATCGAGAACGCCAAGGCCTACGACGAGATCGCCCAGCTCAACGAGAACCTCGAGGCGCGGGTCGAGGAGCGCACCCAGGAGCTGCGCGAGACCCAGCAGCAGCTCATGCAGGCCGAGAAGATGAAGTCCCTCGGCCAGCTGGTGGCCGGGGTCGCCCACGAGCTCAACAACCCCATCGGGTTCGTGCACGCGAACATCCAGCTCATCGACTCGTACGTCGCCAAGATCGTCGCCTCCGAGCGTGGCTCGGCGGAGGAGACGCGCGCCCGGCAGGCCCTCGCGAAGCTGATCGCGCGCAGCCAGGAGGGCACGGAGCGGGTCAAGAACATCGTGCGTGACCTGCGCTCGTTCTCGCGCATGGACCAGGCGGACCTGCAGGAGGCCGACCTGCACGAGGAGATCGAGCGCACCGTGGCCCTGATGGAGCCGCGCTGCAAGGACTGCATCGCCATCGAGCGCGACTTCGGCAAGCTGCCGCGGGTGCGCTGCTTCCCCGGTCAGCTCAACCAGGTGTTCATGAACCTGCTCATCAACGCCTGCGACGCCCAGAGCGAAGGGGGGCGCATCCGGATCACCACCCGGCCGGTCGAGTCCGGCGTGCGTCTCGAGTTCCACGACGACGGTCCGGGCATCCCCGCCGAGGTCCAGTCGCGGATCTTCGACCCGTTCTTCACCACCAAGCCCGTGGGCAAGGGCACCGGCCTCGGTCTCTCGCTCTCCCACTCGATCATCGAGCGTCACGGCGGTCGCCTGACCGTGGAGTCCAAGCCGGGCGAGGGCACGACCTTCGCCATCGAGCTCCCGCTCGACGCCACCGGCGCGGACGCCTAGCTTCTACGCCTCAACCAAGGAGCCCCCATGCGTCTCGGTCTCACCTCCGGCTACTCCGGCGCCCGGATGTCGGTCAACCTGGACCTGATCCTCGAGGCCGAGCGCCTCGGCTTCGACTCGGTGTGGACCGCCGAGGCCTACGGCTCGGACGCGGTGACCCCGCTGGGCTACATCGCCGCCAAGACGACGAAGATCCGGCTCGGCACGGCCATCATGCAGATGCCGGCCCGCACCCCCGCCATGACCGCCATGACGGCCATGACCCTCGACGCCCTCTCGGGCGGCCGCTTCATCCTGGGCCTCGGGCCCTCGGGTCCCCAGGTGGTGGAGGGCTGGCACGGGATGGCCTACGGCAAGCCCCTGACCCGCACCCGCGAGTACATCCAGATCATCCGCAAGATCCTGGCGCGCAAGGAGCCGGTCGCCTTCGACGGCGAGATCTACCAGCTGCCCTACCAGGGGCCGGGCGCGACGGGCCTGGGCAAGCCCCTGAAGAGCATCCTCCACGGCCGCGCCGACATGGAGATCTACACCGCGTCGATCAGCCCGAACGGCATGCGCTGCGCCGGCGAGGTGGCCGACGGCGTCTTCCCGGTGTGGATGGACCCCGAGCGCTTCGACGTCTTCGAGCCCCACCTCAAGGAGGGCTTCGCCCGGGCGGGCGACGGCAAGGGCCTGGAGCGCTTCGACGTGGCGCCCTTCGTGACCGTCGTCCTGGGCGACGACGTGGACCAGTGCCGGATGCCGGTCAAGGGCATGCTCGCCCTCTACATCGGCGGCATGGGCGCCCGCGGCAAGAACTTCTACAACGACTACGCGCGGCGCATGGGCTACGAGGAGGCCGCCACCCGCATCCAGGACCTCTACCTGGACGGCAAGAAGGCCGAGGCCATGGCCGCCGTGCCCGACGCCCTGGTGGACGGCATCGCGCTCGTGGGTCCCGCCGACCGCATCCGGGACCGCCTGGAGACCTGGAAGGAGGCCGGGCGCCGGCGCCACGTGACCTCCATGCTCCTCGGCGCCGGCCAGCCCGAAGCGCTGCGCCTGGTCGCCGAGCACGTGCTCTAGCGTTGGTCGCGCCCAACCGCGAGCGCGTGGTCGACCTCGACAAGCGTCGGGTGTGGCACCCCTACACCGCCATGCAGGACTACCGCGAGCGGGTCGACCCGCTCGTGATCGTCGAGGCCCGCGGCTCGCGGCTCGTCGACGCCGACGGGCGCGAGTACCTGGACGGCAACGGCTCCTGGTGGACGTCGCTCCTCGGCCACAACCACCCGCGCCTGGTGGCGGCCCTGAAACGCCAGGCGGACCAGCTGTGTCACACCGCCCTGGCGGGCATCGCCCATCCGGCGGCCTCGGAGCTGGCCGAGGCCCTGTGCGCGGTGGCGCCGCCGGGGCTCGAGCACGTGTTCTTCAGCGACAACGGCTCCACCGCGGTGGAGGTCGCCATGAAGCTGGCGCTCCAGTACTGGGCCCAGAACGGCCGCCCGGAGCGCACCCGCTTCGTCGCCCTCGAGGGCGCCTTCCACGGCGAGACCCTGGGCGTGACGGCCCTGGGCGGCGTGGAGGTCTTCCGGCGGCCCTTCGCGCCGGTCCTGCTGGACTGCGCCCACGTGCCCTCGCCGGGGGACCCCGAGGTCTCCCTGGAACGCGCCCTCGACGCGCTGGAGCGCGCGGTGGCCGCGGCCCCGGATACGCTCGCCGCGGTGGTGCTCGAGCCGCTGGTGCAGGGCGCCGCTGGCATGCGCACCTACGACGCGGCCTACGTGCGCCGCGCCCGGGAGCTCTGCGACGCCCACGACGTATTCCTGATCGCCGACGAGGTCTTCGCCGGCTACGGGCGCACGGGCTGCATGTGGGCCTGCGAGCACGCCGGCGTGGCGCCGGACCTGCTGTGCACCGCCAAGGGCTTCTCGGGCGGCATGCTGCCCATGTCGGCCACCCTGGCCACGCCGCGCATCTTCGAGGGCTTCCTGGGCGAGGCCGACCGCGCCTTCTACTACGGCCACACCTTCTGCGGCAATCCCCTTGGCGCGGCGGTGGCCCGGGAGGTGCTGCGCATCTTCGACGAGGAGCGTGTCGTCGAGCGGGCCAAGCCCAAGGCGGAGCGGGTGGCGCAGACCTTCGCCGAGCTCGGCTCGCTGCCGGGGGTGTCGCGCGCCCGCTCCCTGGGCATGGTCGGGGCCCTCGATCTGGCGGGGGACGCGGGCTACCTGGCCGATGCGGGCTGGCGGGTCTACGCCGAGGCCCGGGCCCGCGGCGCCTACCTGCGGCCGCTCGGCAACGTGGTGTACGTGACGCCGTCGCTCGTGATCCCGGACGGCGACCTGGACCGGCTCCTCGAGATCCTGCGCGAGAGCGTGACGGCCGTGGCGGGCGCGGGTGGCTAGAGCGGACGCAGGCGCGGCCGCGCGCTGGCTCCTGCTCCTCGCAGTCCTCCTCCCGACCCCCGCGTTCTCCGAGGAGGGGACCGCCCCACCGCAGGCCACCCCGCCGAAGCGGGCCGACGCGCGGCCGCAGTCCTCGCCGGAGACCCTCAACGGATTCTCCCTGGACGGGCTCCGCGTCGAGCAATCGCTGCTGGTACGGGGCGCCGTCCGGGACGGCATCAAGGCCGTCGACGAGCCCGGCTTCGTCCCGCCCGAGGCGGCCACCTGGGTCGCGCCGGACAACCTGGTGCTGGGTCTGGCCCTGGGCGAGGTCGCCCACGCCTACCCGGTCCACGTGCTCGAGTTCCACCAGATCGTCAACGACGCCCTCGGCGGCGAGCCGGTGCTGGTCACCTACGATCCGCTCGCCGGCGCGCCCCGCGCCTTCGGGCGTCGGCTCGGCGAGCGCACCCTGCGCTTCGGCGTCTCGGGCCTCCTCCACAACGCGAGCTTCCTGCTCTACGACCGGGAGACCCGGAGCCTGTGGTCGGCGTGGACGGGCGAGGCGGTGGCGGGTCCCCTGGCCGGCAAGCGGCTCCCGGCCCTGCCCGTGCGTCAGGAGCCCCTGGCGCGCTGGCTGGAGCGCGCGCCCACCACGCGGGTGCTCGAGCGGCCGGCGCCGCGCCGGATCGACTATCGCTACAGCCCCTTCTCCAGCTACTGGGTGGCGGACTCCATCCCCTTCCCGGTGGCGGCCCGCGACGAGCGCTTCCACGCCAAGGAGGTCGTCCTGGGGCTGCGGGTGGGCAAGCTGCGGCGCGCCTACCTCGGCTCCGCGCTCACCGCGGCCGGCGGCTCCCTGGAGGATCGGCTGGGCGGACACGGGGTGCGCATCTCCTACGACAGCGAGGTCTCCGCCTTCGACTACGAGGTTCCGAAGGAGGTGGAGGTGCGCGAGGCCTACTGGTTCGCCTGGAAGGCCTTCGTCCCCGACACCGAGGTCTGGCTCCCGCCGAAGGAGTAGCGCGGTCGATCGCCTCAGGTCGGCAGCAGGGCCGCGGCGCGGACCGACTCGGGCCCGCGTCCGCTGCGAGAGGTCTCCTCCAGCACCTCGAGCACCCGCGCGTTGGCGGGGGTCGGAACCCCGTGGCGCGCCGCCAGGTCGAGCATCCGGCGGTGGTAGCGGCCCGACTCGAGGGGAAGGTCGCGGGCGAGGGACTGCCACACCTGGTTGTAGACGGGCAGCCGCCGGGCGCTCGCGCCCCGGCGCAGGCTCTCGCGCTGCCAGCGGATCTCCTCGTCCAGGGAGCGGTCGCGGCCGTCGCAGGAGCGCGCGGCGATCCCCGCCGCGCCGAGGACCGCGCGGGCCTCCTCGAGCACCCGCGCCTTCACCTCGACGAACGCCTCGGTCTCGTGGTCGTCGCGCACCACCAGTGCGTTGACGGCGCTCATGAGGTTGACGCAGAGCTTCAGCCACTTGTCCTCGGCGATCCGCGCGGACACGCCCACGTCGAAACCCGCCCGCCGGGCGAGCCCGGCGAGGCGCTCGACGAGGAGGTCGCGTCCCTCGGGCCAGAGGCCGAGCACCATCCGGCCGGCGCCGAGGGCGGTGACGCGGGTGTCGCCGGTCCGGGTGCAGGTCTGGCGGTAGACGGCGCCGACCACCCGCGGGAGGCTGCGGGCGGCGGTCGCCTCGTTGTCCACGTCGTTCTGGAGGCAGACCGCGGGCGCGTCCGGGGCCGCCGCGGCCAGCGCGCGCGCCGCGGCCTCCGTGTCGGGCGAGCGGACGCAGAGCAGCGCCGGATCGCGGCCGATCGCCGCGGCGGCGCATCCCACCACGGCCGTGGCGGGCACGCGGAAGCGGTGGTCGTCGCGCGGGTCCCACACCTCGATGCCCTCCCGGGCGAGGGCCCGCGCCGCCTCCGGGCGGCGCACCACGAAGCGGACGTCGGCGCCGGCGCGGACGAGCCGGGCGCCGAGGGACAGGCCCACGGCGCCCACGCCGACCACCGCGAGCCTCACCGGCGGTGGCCGAGGACGGCGCTCATGCGGTGGGTCTGCTCCCCGCGCCGGGCCACGATCTCCACCTCCTCCCCCGGCCGATGCCGGGCGAGCAGTAGGGCGAGCTCCTGCAGGTTGGTGACGCTCGATCCGGCGAAGCCGACGATGACGTCGTCGGCGCGCAGCCCCGCGGCGGCGGCCGGGCTGCCCGGCTGGACCGCCTGCAGGCGCACGCCCCGCACCGGCGCGCCGCCGAAGGTGGGCACCGTGCCGAGGTAGGCGCCGTAGCCCCGGGTGTGGGAGGCGACCTGGGCGCCGGCCCGGGACGGCGGCACCGGGTTGCCGCGACCGTCCGAGACCGCCCGCAGCACGCGGTAGGTCAGGCCGACGACCCGGGCCAGGCCGTCGAGGTCGAGCCGCTCTACGTCGTCGCTCGGACGGTGGTAGTCGTCGTGGAGGCCGGTGAAGAAGAACACGGCGGGCACGCCCCGGGTGGCGAAGGGCGTCTGGTCCGAGGGGCCGATCGCCCCCTCGGAGAGCTCCGGGTGGAGCCCGATGCCGCGATCGGCGCGGCGCACCAGGCCCGGCCAGGCCCCCGACGTCTCGGTGCCGAACACGGTCAGACCGCCGTCGGCGAGCCGGCCGATCATGTCCAGGTTGAACATGGCCACCGTGTCCGAGAGGGGGAGGGCCGGGTGGGCGGCGTAGTGCCGCGAGCCCGCGAGCCCCGCCTCTTCGCCCGTGAACGCCACGAACACCACGCTGCGGCGCAGCGCCGGCCCCCGGGCGAGCAGCCGCGCGAGCTCCAGCAGGCCGGCGGTCCCGGAGGCGTTGTCGTCGGCGCCGTTGTGGATCTGGCCCGGGCCCGCGGGATCCAGGCTCCCGTATCCGCCCAGGCCCAGGTGGTCGTAGTGCGCGCCCAGCACCACGGCCTCGCGCCCGACCCGGGCGTCGTGCCCGGGCAGCAGCCCGACCACGTTGCGGACCTCCCCGAGCCGGCGCTCGATCGACACGTCGATGCGGGCCCGGATCCCGAGCGGGGAGGAGGTGGGGGCGCCGCCGCGCTCGAGGGCGAGCTGGCGGGCCGCGAGCGGCGGTCCGGGCGCGGCCGCCACGAGCCGCTCGGCGGCGCTGCGGGAGATGGCGAGTGCCGGCAGCCCCACGTCGGAGCTGCCGGGCGAGATCGTCTCCGCCCCGGCGCCGGCGGGCAGGCCCGGGAGCTGGGGATGGGAGGGGGCGATGAGCACGGCGGCCGCACCGCGGTCGCGCGCCGCGAGGATCTTGGCGGCCCGGGTCATGTGGCGGGCGACCCGCGCGTCCCGGAAGCGCGGCAGCTCGGGCCGGTAGTCGAGGACCAGTACCACCTTGCCCTCGACGTCGAGCTCGGCGTAGTCGTCCCAGCCCAGCGCCCGCTCGCGGATGCCGTGCCCCACGAAGACGACCTCGCTCTCCACGACGCCGCTGCCGCTGGTGAGGAACGCCTCGAAGTCGTCGCCGCGGGCGAAGTCCAGGCCTGCCGCGGCCAGGCGGGCCCGCTCGATCCCGATCGCGACGGGCATCTCGAAGGGTTGGAAGTAGCTGCCGCCCGCCCCGGCGGGGCGGAGTCCCAGCGCCTCGAAGCGCCGGGCCAGGAACTCCGCCGTCGCGTCGAGACCCGCGCTGCCGAGGCCCCGGCCCTGGCGGGCGTCGTCAGCCAGCCAGGTGGCGTCGGCGGCCAGGGCGGCCCGGTCCACGGCGGGCGCGTCGGGCACCGGCAGGCGCCAGACCGCACACGCGCCGAGCAGCAGGGCCAGCCCGACGAGCAGGGCCCCGGCCGGGAGGGGAGCGCTGCGGGCGCGGAAGCGGGGTCGCGATCCGGGGCGATGCACGGCCGGAGCCTAGCAATCCGCCCGCCTGGGATACGCTCGGGGCGTGGGCGAGCAGGCCGACGTCCTGGTGGTCGGTGGCGGCGTCGTGGGCGCGGCGCTGGCGTGGGCCCTGGCCGAGCGCGGCGTCTCCGGGATCGCGGTGGTGGACCTCGACCTGGCCGGCATCTACGCGTCCTCGGAGCTCAACGCCGGCGGGGCCCGGGCCACCTGGTGGCAGCCGGTCAACATCGAGAGCTGCCGGGTCACCCTCGACTTCTTCCGGGCGCGGCGGGACGAGCTGGGCTTCCGCGAGCGCGGCTACCTCTGGCTCTACGCCGACGCGGAGCTGTGGCGCCGGGCCCTGGAGCAGCGACGGCTCCAGAACGCCCGGGGCCTGGGCGTCGAGGCCCTCGCGCCCGGAGAGGCGGTGGCCCGCTTCCCGCTCCTGGACCGGCACCTGGAGGAGCTGGTGGGCGCCACCTTCTCGCCCCGCGACGGCCTGGTGAACCCGAACCGCGTCCGGGCCTGGTACCGGGAGCAGGCCGAGCGGCGCGGCGTGCGCTTTCTCAACCGCCACTACGCCAGCGGGGTGGTCACCGCGCTCGACCGTGGACCCGCGGGCAGCGTTCGCCGCGTGACCGCCGTCGACGTGGTAGAGGTGCGGCGCGGCGACCCGGCCGACGAGGACGGCCGGGTCCGCGAGATCCTCACCAGCCATCGCGTGCCCGTGGCCGAGATCGCCGGGGAGACCCGGATCGCGTGCGGCGCCCTCGTGAACTGCCTCGGGGCCTGGTCGCCGATCTTCTCCGCCAAGATCGGCCTGCGCGATGTCACCGAGCCCGTGCGGCGCCAGATCGCCCTGGTGGGCGTGCACCGCGAGGACCTGGCGCCCGGCGTCGACCTCGAGCCCCTCGGCATGATCGTCGACCCGAGCGGGCTCTACTTCCATCCCGAAGGACCCTACGTCCTCGCGGGCTACTCGCTGCCCGAGGAGCCGCCGGGCTTCGACTTCGCCTACGACGGGTACCCCTTCTTCGAGGAGGAGGTGTGGCCGCGCCTCGCCCACCGCAGCAGCAGCTTCGAGCGCTGTGGCCACGTGCGCGGCTGGGCCGGGCTCTACGCGGTGACCCCCGACTGCAGCGGCATCGCGGGCCGCGTCGACGGCTTCGCCAACCTCTACGAAGCCCACTCGTTCACCGGACGCGGCGTGATGCAGTCCTACGGCGTGGCGCGCGCCATGGCCTCGCTGGTCGTCGAGGGCCGCTTCGGGGAGCTGGATCTGGCGCCCCTGACCCGCCGGCGCTTCTCCGATCCCGCCCGCTGGGTCACCGAGGATCTGCACATCTGAGGCGGCGGGCGCTCAGCGCCCACGGCTGCGGCGGGCGCTCAGTCCTCGCACCAGTGGCGGAGGGAGACGAGGGCCAGGTCCACGCCCTCGCTCGCCAGCTCGCGCACGGCGAAGCGGTCGAGCAGCCCGCCCACGATCGGAATCGCGTTGGGCAGCACCAGGCGCATTCCCAGCTGTGCCTCGTCGCGATCGCCGTGGAGGGTGAAGCAGACCTCGGCCCGCAGCAGGCCCGAGCGGAGCTCGACCTTGAGGCGGCTCGTCCGGTCGACCTCGAGCACGCGGCAGTCCATGGGGAGCGGGACGCGGCCCAGGTGGGTCTTCCAGCGAACGCGCTGGCCGCGGCGGGGATAGTCGGCCGGGAGGGCGATGCCCGAGATGCCGCCGGGGCCCCAGGCCTCCACCTCCTCGGCATCGGTGAGGGCGAGCCACAAGCGCTCGCGCGTCGCCTTCACCTTGGTCGCCATGGCGATGGTGATCACGCGGATCCCCCCCGCCCACGTAGTGTGCGGGAAGGAAGCCCGGCACCGCAATCGGGCTTCTGCCCAGCGGGGGCACCAGCAGAACCCCTAGAAGGAGATTCCGCGGAGTTCGCGGCGGCGCCCCGCGGTCAGAGCGTGGGCCAGTGCTCCGCCCAGGGCCGGGCCTGCTCGAAGGCCCAGGCGGCCTGCAGGATCCGGTCGTCCCGGTGTCGGGGCGCCACGATCTGGAGTCCGACCGGCAGCCCGGCCTCGGAGAACCCGGCCCGCACGCTGCCCGCCGGGTGCCAGGACAGGTTGAACGGGATGGTGAAGGCACCCGCGCTGGCGTCCGGGAGCCGGCGTCCCTCGATCTCCTGGGGGAAGGGGCCCTTGGCCGGCGGCGGATCGAAGGGGAGGGTGGGGGTGAGGAGCAGGTCGTAGCGATCGAAGACCTCGGCGCACCAGGCGACGAGCTCGGACCGGCGGGCGTTGGCCGCCGCCCAGCGCTCGGGCGTCATCTTCCAGCCTTGCTTCACGCCCGCGATGAAGGTGCGTCCGAACTCCTCCTCGTGCTCCGGCAGCAGATGCGCGAGCTCGCCCGCCGCCTCGAAGGAGTTGACCAGGCCCCAGTCGCGCCCCAGGGCCGGCGGCCCGCCCTTCACGAACTCGACCCGATGGCCCAGGGTCTCGAACACCGCCGCTGCGTCGGCCACCACCTCGGCCACGTCCGACTGCACCGGCGTGTAGCCCAGGTCCGGCGAGAAGCCGATCCGCAGGTCCTGGGGCAGGTCGCGCAGCACGTCGCGGTAGCGAAGGCCCGGATGCGGCAGCGAGTTCGGGTCCAGGGGGTGGGCGCCCACGGTGCAGTCCAGGTGCAGCGCCGCGTCCTCGACCGTGCGGGTGAGCGGCCCGACCACGGCGGTGTCGATGGAGACCCAGTGCTTGTGGGGCGCGTGGGGGATGCGGCCGTAGCTCGGCTTGTGGCCGTAGCAGCCGGTCATGGTCGCGGGGAGCCGGATGGAGCCCCCGCCGTCGCTGGCGGTGGCCAGGGGAACCACGCCGCCGGCGATGGCCGCCGACGAGCCGCCGCTGGAGCCCCCGGGCGAGCGCTCCAGGTCCCAGGGGTTGCGGGTCACGCCGAAGAGCAGGTTCTTGGTGATGGCCGTGTAGCCGAACTCGGGTGCGTTCGTCTTGCCCACCACGATGGCGCCGGCCGCCCGCAGCCGCTCCACCTGCACCGAATCCCGCGTCGAGAGGTTGTCGCGGAAGGGCACCGAGCCCTTGCTGTTGATCAGCCCTTCGGCGTCCTCCAGGTCCTTCACGCCGAGGGGGACGCCCTCCAGGGGGCGGGCCTCGCCGCGGGCGATGCGTGCCTCGGCGGTCCGGGCCTCGGCGAGCAGCGCGTCGGCGTCCCGGACGGCGACGAAGGCGTTGAGCGGCTCGTGGGTGGCCTCGATGCGCGCGAGGGTGGTCTGCATGAGCTCGACCGGCGAGAGGTCGCGCCGGGCGAGCCGGTCCACCACCTCGGTGAGCGGGCGGCGCAGGATGTCGGTCACGTGGTGTCTCCTTCCCCCGCGGCCAGCATACCAGGCCGGGCGGGGACTCCGGTGGCACGGAGGAAGGCGTCGACCTCCTCGCGGAGAGCCTCCGGCTGGTCCATCAGCACGTGGTGGCCCGCCCCGCCGACCTCCTTGAGCCGAGCGTCCGGCAGCTCCTCCACGAGCCCCCGGGCCGACTCCGGCGAGAGCAGGCCGCTCTCGGCGCCGCGGACGAGCAGGGTAGGTACGCGGACGCCCGACAGCGGGGGGAGCTTGCGGTAGGGCAGGGAGAACCAGCGCGGATCGAACTTGAAGCCCCAGCGACCGCTGGGCTCCTCGGTCACGGAGCGCTCGGCCACGGACCGCCGCAGGCGCTCGCTGGCGTGGGCAGCCGCCGGCAGGAATCGGAAGCGCGCCAGGGCGCGGTCGCGATCGGTGTAGGTCATGCGCATGGAGAGGGCGCGCCGCGCGGCGCGCCGGCTGTCGCTCGGCGCGCGCCACGCCAGGTCGACGAGGACGAGGGCGTCGCTGCCGCCGTCCCCGCAAGCCTCGCCCCGGCGGGCCACCCGGTCCAGCGCGATGTGGGCGCCCATGGAGTGGCCCATCAGCAGCGCGGGCCGTCGGCCGAGGTGCTCGAGCAGGGCGTCCAGGTCGTCGGAGAAGGCGCCCACCCTGCGCTCCTCCGGATAGTCCGAGTCGCCATGGCCCCGGAAGTCGAGTGCCACCACGTGGAAGCGCGCGGCCCAGTGCGGCGCCAGGTGGCCCCACCACCAGGCGTTCGCACCGCCGCCGTGGAGCAGGACCAGCGGGGGTCGTGTCGGGTCGCCCCAGCGAAGGGTGTGCAGATCCACGCCGCCGAGAGCGTCGGTGGTGAAGCGTTCGGAGCGGGGCTGCTCGGGAGCGTGCACGGTCGGCGAGCGTAGCAGTCCGACGGGTCGCATCCGTGAACCCCTCGGAATCGGCCGCGAGGCGCCTTCCTGCGGGCATTTTAGGTGTTGCAGCCCATCGGGAAGGGGTATGATGCGCGCTCGCCGGAACGGGTGTTGCGAGACACCGGACCGACGCAGGAGGGAGTTCGCAGCATGGCAGCACGCAAGAAGAAGACCACCGCCCGCAGGCGCGGCGGACCGGTCGAGCTGATCATCTCCAAGAGCCGCACCAAGGGTGCGGTGAAGAAGTGCAACGTCGGCTCGGAGTTCTACGACGCGCTCGACAAGCACGTCCGCAGCGTGATCGCCCAGGCGGAGCAGCGCGCCCTGGGCAACAAGCGGAAGACGCTGAAGGCGGTCGACCTCTAGGACTCGGCCTCGTGTCGGGCGGCCCGTCGACGGAGATCGGCGGGCCGTCCCGTCCCCATCCTCTCCGCTCCGCTCTTCACTCCAGCGCGTTCTTCACCCCAGCGCGTTGTTCACCCCAGCGCGTTGTTCACCCCAGCGTGTGGAGCTCGATCCGCGAGGGCCCGTCGGGCTCGTGGTGGACCGTCTGCTGGGCCGCCACGCCGCACTCGGCCAGCGGGATCGGGCCGCGGGTGTTCGGGTTCGCGTCGAAGCGCGGGAAGCTCGACGACGACACCTCGAGGCGCAGGCGGTGTGCGGCCGAAAGCCGCGCCACCACCGCGCCGAGGTCGATCTCGAAGGCCTCCGGAACCCCCGGCTCGAGCCAGCGCGGCGCCTCGCCGCCGTGGCGCCAGCGGGCCCGCGCCACGCCCTCGCACAGGTTGACCGATCGCCCGTCGGGCGCGACCGAGACGAGCTTCGCCGTGAAGTCGGTGTCCGGCGCGCTCGAGGCGGCGTGCAGCACCACGCGCACGGGCCCGGCCAGCAGGGTCTCCGCCTCGAGGGGCCCGGTCGTGTAGCAGAGCACGTCTTCCCGGGACTCCACGGGTCGCTGATCGGCGCGGCCCGAGGGGCCGAGCATGGCGCCGCCCAGGGAGGGCACCGGGTCCGCCGGGTCGTAGGTGAAGCGGTCCGGCGCCTCGCCGCGTCCGGCCTCGGCGGAGTCGAGCCGGCCGTCGCCCGCCAGGGTGTTGGCGCCGCCGCCGCTGCGCAGATACAGGACGCGGGGTCGGGCGTCGGGGGGCGGCCAGGCGGCGAGGTCGATCGGCGCGCCGCCTTCCGCGGGAGACACCCGCACCGGACGGGCGCGGAGATCGCCGGCGTCCCGCAGGTGGCGATCCAGGAACGCCAGCATCTCCTCGAGGGCGACGCGCGCGAACCAGCGCTGCCGGGGCGCCCAGCGCGGGTGCCGGTAGCGCCCGTGGGCCCACGGCCCGACCACGAGCCGAGGCGGCGGTCCGCCCGCCCCGGTCGCGAGCGCGGCGTACTCCGCCAGCTGGGGGGCCAGGAACAGGTCGTACCAGCCGGCGATGGACAGGGTCGGCGGCGCGTCCTCCAGCGGTGCGGCCAGGCTCTGCCAGAATCCGTCGCGACGAGGATGGTCGAGCCAGTCCCGGAACCAAGGCCGCTCGCGCAGGGCCACCCGGTCGGCCTCGCGCAGCGGGCGGTGGCGGAGGCCCCGTGCCAGGTCCAGGCGGCGTTCGGGGACTTCTTCGCGCAGGCCGACGCCGGCAGACCAGCGCAGCGCCGTCTCGAGGCTGAAGGCGCCGCCCGGATAGAACATCGGATGCAGGTCGGCCACGCCGATGCCCACCGCCACCGCATCCACCCGCGCCGGGGCGGCGGCGCGCGCCGCCCAGGCGGTGTAGGCGAGGTAGGAGAAGCCGATGGCGCCGGTGCGCCCGCCGAACCAGGCCTGGTCGGCGATCCAGTCCAGGGTGCGGGCGCCGTCGGCCGCCTCCGCGTGGAAGGGATCGAAGCGGCCCTCGGAGAGGAAGCGCCCGCGGACGTCCTGGAGCACGACGGCGAAGCCGGCTTCGGCGAACAGCCGCGCGAGCAACGCCGAGAAACGCGGCATGCGCGAGCCGTAGGGCGTGCGGATCAGGACGGCGGGCGCGCGCTGGGCGCCGGCGGGGCGCAGCACCTGGGTGGCCAGGCGCACGCCGTCGGCCATCTCGACCCAGGATGTCTCTGCCGACACCGAAGTACGACGCGCCGGGAGCCCGAGCGCAAGGCGCGCGAAGCCGGCCAGGCTCAGCGGGAGGGCCCGTCGGTGAGGAAGGCCTCGATCTCCCGGGCGGCCTCCTCGTCGCGCATCTGCACCGGCGGGTGCTTCATGGCATAGGCCGAGATCGGCAGCAGCGGCCCGGCGAGCCCCCGATCCCGGGCGAGGCGCACGTAGCGCACCACGTCGATCACGATGCCCGCCGAGTTCGGCGAGTCCTGCACCGAGAGCCTCGCCTCGAGCTCGATGGGCGCGCCGCCGAAGCCGCGGCCCTCGATGCGGAGGAAGCAGACCTTGTTGTCCCGCTGCCAGGGGACGTAGTCGCTCGGGCCCACGTGGATGTCGTCGGCCGGGATCTCGTAGGGGATCTGGGAGGTGACCGCCTCGGTCTTGCTCAGCTTCTTCGAGACGAGGCGCTCGCGGGCCAGCATGTTGAGGAAGTCGGTGTTGCCGCCGGTGTTCAGCTGGTAGGTGCGCTCCACCTTGACGCCCCGGTCGGAGAACAGCCGCGCCAGTGCCCGGTGGACGATGGTGGCGCCCACCTGGGACTTGATGTCGTCGCCGGCACAGGGAATGCCCGCGGCCCGGAACCGCTCTCCCCACTGCGGATCGGAGACGACGAAGACCGGGATGCAGTTCACCAGCGACACGCCCGCCTCGAGACATGCATCCGCGTAGGCCTGGGTGGCCTTCTGGGAGCCGACGGGCAGGTAGCAGAGCAGGATCTCGGCCTCGCGCTCCCGCAGCACGGCGGCGACGTCCACCGGCTTCTCGTCGGCGGGCCGGAAGGCGCGGTCGCCGGGCCAGTCGGCCATGTGCGGCGCCACGCCGTCGTGCAGCGGCCCCATCTCCACGCGGACCTCCCGGGGCGCCACGCCCTCGGCGATGGCCGTCGTGCAGTTGGGCGGCGCCATGGCCGCCTCGTGGAGGGGGCGCCCCACCTTGCGCACGTCGACGTCGAAGGCCGCCACCACGTCGATGTCGCCGGGGCGATAGCCGCCCATGTCGAGGTGCATGAGGCCCCAGGCTTCCCGGACCTCGTCCGGCATGCCCGCGTAGTGGTCTAGTCCCTGGAGCAGGGCGCTGGCGCAGTTGCCCACGCCCGCGATGGCGATTCTCACGCGGTCGCGCGGACTTCCGTCGTTGGTGGGCATGGCGCAGCAGTCTAGCCAGGGGCGCTCGAAGGGGTCAAGTTGGCGCGGGGAGCTCGCCGCGGAGATTGGCGCCCACCCGGAACAGGTGGCGCAGGGACGAGCGACGCAGCACGTCCGCCGCTGCCACCCCGTTCTCCCGGGCGAGGAACAGCATGCCCTCGCCCGCCAGGTCGGCGGCCCGTTCGAGCGCGACGGGGATCGAGTCCGGGTCGGCGAGGACGCGGCGATCGGCGACGGCGACCCGATTGGCCAGGCCCACGAGCGCGTAGAGGAAGCCGCGCCGCTCTTCGGCGTCGAGCTCGCCGGCGACGCGGAACAGCGGCAGCCGGGCGTCGGCGGCCACGGGCAGCGTCGGCGTCCAGATCGGCAGCCGCCACGCCGCCACGTCGAGCGCCCGCGCCTCCTCCGGGAGCCGGCCCCGGTCCTCGGGACGCAGGAATGCGTAGATGTCGACGGCCTCGTCCGGCGGCGGGAAGCCCAGGTCCTGGAGACGGCCCTCGCGCCAGCGCCGCGCCCACACCTCGAGCTCCGGGTCGAGCTCCCAGATCGTGCCCTGGAGCAGCCGGAAGTAGCGCCAGTAGTCCTCCCGGAAGAGGACGCCGAGCAGCTTCAGGAGCGGCCCCAGGTCGTCGTCGGGTCGCCGGGCCGAGAGGTAGAACTGGCCTTCGAGGGTCTGCGCGCCGGGCGGGGGCTCCCAGCCCTCCTCGTTGGGCTTGAGCACGACGTCGGCCCGCTCGCGCACCGCCAGCACCAGCAGCTCCGGATCCAGGGCGCGGGCGGCGCCGAGGACGGCGGTCTCGCCGGCGTCGGCCAGCGCCTCGAGCCAGGCGTACACGCCCTCGCGATCGGGGAGGTCGCCCCGCCAGGCGTCGAGGTCCACGCAGGCCACCACCTGGGTCCCGGTGGCGTGCTCGAGGATCCAGCCGGCGTCCTCGAGCCCCAGGCCCTTCACGCTGAAGCAGAGCTCCGCCTCCGGGAGGAGCGGGATCAGGGTCTCGGGCGACGGCGCCAGCGAGAGCAGCTCGGCCCGCCTCGCCGCGGGGGTGGCGCAGACCAGGGCCGCCTGCCGCTCCAGCGGGAGCGCAGCCAGGCTCGCCCGGGCCGCGCTTCGATCGTCGCGGGCGAGGTCGAGGATCCGGCGGGTCTCGGGGGGCAGCGGGGATCCCGGCGCCATGGGACGGAGGAGGGTACACGATGCCGGCCCCATGTATCCTCCGCCTCCCCTGCGGAGGTCTTCCTTGGTCTGGCGCGTCTGGTCGTTCGGGTGTGGTCTGCCCCTCGGGCTGCTGGCTCTCCTGGCCCTCGTGCCCGAAGCCGCCCCGGGGCAGGCCCAGCTGGCCGCGCTGGCCGGGGGGGTCGCCCTGCTGGCGGCGGTCTGGCTGCTGGCCCGGATCTACGACGACGATCCCCACCGTGGGCTCCACCTCGCTGTCGCCGCCTCGCTCGCGCTGGCCGCCGCCCCCGCCGCCCTGGCGGCGTTGCTCGGACTCCCGCTCCACCTGCTGGGGCTCACGGGCAGCCTGCTCCTGTTCCTGGCGGTGTGGCTGCGACGCGGCCGGCGGGTGCGCGGTCCCGTCCAGGCCGCGCTGGCCTTGCCGCTGTCCGGACTGCTCTGGGCTGCGGTGGGGGGGCTGGCGGTGGTGGCCCTGGGCGGTCTCTCCGCGGCCATCGGCGGAGAGCCGGTCCCGCCCCTGGGCGAGCGCACCGCCAACGCCATCTACGACATGGACGCCCGCGTGGAGACGCGCCCCCGCCCGCGCTGCCAGACGACCCCGGCGCGGGTCCGGGTCCTCCTCGATCGGGGAGCCCACCCCCGCTTCGGTCCGGAGGACCGCGAGCGCCCCGGGGGTCGCTGGGTCTGGTTCGATGCCCCGGGCCCCGAGGGCCGACGCCAGATCCATCGGGTCGGCGTGGAGCGGGAGGTCGTCCAGTGCTGGACCTGCGGCGAGCCGGGCAACAACCGGCGTCCCGCGCCGGCTCCCCTGGGCGGAGCCGTGCTGTTCGACACCGACCGCTTCGCCACCTGGCGCCATCCGACCGACACCGAGATCCAGATCCTCAACAGCCGCACCGGAGAGCCCCAGTATCCGTCGCGCCGGCTGACCTACGCCCGCGGGCCCGACGATCACGCCGTGGCGATCCCCGGCGGCGGAGGCGTGGTGTGGTCCCGGGCCCGGAACGGCCGCTACGCCGTGGTGTCGGCCTCGGTGCGCTCGGGGCACGGCTCCCTCGGCCTGTCGCGGCCGAGCATCGTGGCGGCCGGTGGGGCCGGCTGGGTCGCGCCGGTGGCGTGGTCCCCCGACGCGCGGGCGCTGGCGATCGCCCGCGGCAATCCGTTCGCGCCGCTGCAGCTCCAGCTGCTCGACCCCGCCACCGCGCGCAGCCGCCCGGCGAGCGACGCGCTCGTGGGGGCGGCCTCGGTCGGCTTCTCCGGCGACGGCGGACGCGTGGTCCTCGCCAGCGGCCGTCGCGGGTCGGTCTGGGGCCTGCTTCCGGACTCCCTGGGGTTCCTGCTGGGCCCGGTCGCGGCCCTGCGCGCACCCGATGGGCCGCGCTTCCTCGAGAGCCACGTGGAGATGGGGGACACGGAGGCGACGCCCACCCCGGTCTCGCTGGGAGAGCACGCGGACTGGGGAGCGCCCACCGGCGTCGATCTCGCGCCGGACGGTCGCTCGCTGGTGCTCGGGCAGCGTCAGCGCGGCGCTGCAGCAACCGAGGAGCGCCTGCTCCTGCTGGAGCTCGACTGCGAGGTCTGAGCGTCGCGAGGCCCCCACTGCGCGTCGCGGGCCCCGCACCGAGCGTCGCCGCGCCGTGACGGGCTCTTCCTCGCTCCGTCGGAGGCAGCCGCTACCCTCCGGCGGTGGCCGACCTGCCGCTCATCCGCCGGGGCCTCCGCGAGCGCGAGCCCAAGCTCATCGATCCCCAGGGACGTCGCCAGGCGGCGGTCGCAGTGGTGCTGCGCGAGCGCGCCGCAGGTCCGGAGCTCCTCTTCATCGAACGCGCGGAGCATCCGGACGACCCCTGGTCGGGGCACATGGCGTTTCCGGGGGGCCGGCTCGATCCGGAGGACCCCTCGCCCCGGGCGACCGCCGAGCGCGAGACCCGCGAGGAGGTCGGACTCTGCCTGGAGCCGGCCGAGTCCCTCGGCCGCCTGGACGATCTGGAGGGCCGCCACGCCGGTCGCCAGCTGCCCCTGGTGATCTCCGCCTTCGTCTACGCCGCCGGGGACACGCCGCCCCTTGCGCCGAACTACGAGGTGCGCGAGGCGCTGTGGGTACCCCTGCGCACGGTCCTCGATCCCACGCGCCACATCGCCTACCGCTCGCCGGCCTACGGGGCCGCAGCCCCCTCGCTGCCGGGGATCGTGGTCGGCCATCCCGAGCGCCACGTGGTCTGGGGCCTGACCTACCGCTTCCTCGAGCTGATGCTGTCCGCGGTGGGCCGGCCGCTTCCGCCCCGGCAGGTCGGCGGCGAGGGCGACGAGGGCGATCGGGCGGCCTCCGGCTCGTAGCGCCCCGCGGGCGCCCTAGCGCCCCGGGGCCTCCCGCTCCTCCAGCGAGACGTCGATCACGAGCCGGTCCGCGGCCTGCTCGAGCGCCGCGTCGAGCGCGGTGAGCGGCGTGTTCTCGGGCAGCTCTGCCAGCAGCTCCATCTCGTAGTGGGGCGAGCCGCCGGGACCCGGGCGGCTGCGGGACGTCAGCTCGACGATGTTCGCGCCGTGCTCCGCGAGGGCGCGGCAGACCGTGGCCACGATCCCGGCCCGGTCCTCGCCTGCGGCCGTGACCCCGACGAGCCGGGTGCGCGGTGCGGGCACCTGGGCGCGGGGCCCGCCCTCGAGCGCATGGATGAGGATGGTGAGCCCGTGCTCCCGCTCCAGGCGCTTGGCGCCCACCGCCAGGCGATCGGCGGCGGCGGCCGTGCTCGAGGATCCGAGCAGGATCACGGCGAAGTCCGTCCCGAGGATGGTCATGCGCGAATCCTCGAGATTGGCATCGCAGTCGTAGACGAGCTGGGCGAGCTCGGCGACGAGCCCGGGCCGGTCGCGACCGATGGCCGACATGACGAACCAGCGCTTCACGACTCCTCCTCGGCTCGGGCCTCCGCGCCGGGTTCGAAGCCCGCACACGCCACCACCGGGACCGGTGGATAGCGCAGGAACGCCGGGTCGTCGTCGGCGCGCCGGCAGCGCCAGAAACGGCCGCCGCGCCGACTGCGCTGGACGGCGGCGTGGCGGCAATCGGCGCAGAGCCCCGGGGCGGTGTCTGCCTGCACCCGAGCCAGTCTACAATCGCCGTCCATGAGCGGCAGGGAGGATCGCTGGGCCCGGATCGACCGGGTCCTGGCCCTGGCGGAGCGCCTCCTGGAGCGCGCGGCCGGGCTGGGACCGTCGCCCGAGGCGTTCGCCCGCTACCGGGCGTTCCGCTGGGACGCGCGTCGCGGAGCGGGGCGCCTCGTGCCGATCGAGGCGCCGCTCGAGTTCGACCTGGAGGATCTCATCGGCGTCGAGCGCTCGCTGGCCCGGCTGGTCGAGAACACCGAGCAGTTCGTCCGGGGCCTCCCGTCGAACCACGTCCTGCTGTTCGGGGAGCGCGGCACCGGCAAGTCGTCCGCCGTCCGCGGCCTCCTGCGGCGCTTCGGGGAGCGGGGACTCCGCATCGTCGAGGTCCACAAGGACGACCTCGCGGGTCTGCCCGAGATCCTGGAGGCAGTGCGCGGTGCCCCCTACCGCTTCCTGCTGTTCTGCGACGACCTCTCCTTCGGAGAGGGCGAGCCGGGCTACCGCGAGCTCAAGGCCGCCCTCGAGGGCAGTCTCGACGGCCCGTCGGAGCGGGTCCGCGTCGTCGCCACCAGCAACCGGCGCCACCTGCTTCCCGAGTCGCTCGCCGACGCGGCGGGAGCGCGCCTCGACGAGCACGGCGACCTGCACCCCGGCGAGGTGGTCGAGGAGAAGCTGGCCCTGTCCGACCGCTTCGGCCTGCTGCTCGGCTTCTACGGCTTCGACCAGGAGACCTACCTCGCCATCGTGCGCCACTACGCCGCCGCGGCCGGCCTCGCCGACCTGCCCGACGCCGAGCTGCGGGCCGCGGCGCTCACCTGGTCGACCCGGCGGGCGAGCCGCTCCGGCCGGACGGCCCGCCAGTTCGTCGACGACCTGGCCGGGCGCCGGGCCCTGGCCGCCGAAGGGTCCTAGCGGCGCCTCCGCGGGGAAGGGAAAACCCCTTCCGCCATCGCGGAAGAAGTCTTCCCAGCCCGCGGGGACCGGGCCGGCCCTCGGAGCGCAAGCTCCCGTTCCGAAGGCGCTTCGTCCACTCCCGGGCAAGGCACGGGACTTGCTTTCTTCCCATGCACTGCGCCTGCCTTTGCCGGCAGGTCTGGCAGGTCTGGGTAGGGGATCGCGGCCGCGGCGCCGCGACACTGGATCGGTGCATCCGGAATCCGGGAGCGGAATCCGGAGCGCCGATCCAGCGTTCGGGGCCGCGCGGGAGATCCTCTACCGTGCGCATCCGCCTCACCCCGCTGCTCCCGGCCTCGCTGTTGTTCGCGTTGCTCCTGGTCGCGGCGGCGCCCGGCACGGCTCGCGCCCTCACCTACTCGATCGTCGGCGAAGGCGGCGTGACCGGCGGCGCCACCTTCGGGCTCGGGGCCCAGCTCTTCGACACCCTGACCTTCGCGAGCCCTTCGTTCTCCGCCGTCTCCGGGGGCGGGAGCGCCGCCTCGGCCTCGGCCACCATCACGATCACGCTCAGCGCCGACCCTGGCGAGACTCTCGGCAAGTTCGTGCTCGAGGAGGCCATCCGCTTCGACCTGATCCCGGGCTCCGGCAGCGCCGAGGCGCTCGTGAGCGGCTTCTTCAGCCTCGTGCCCGCGGGAAGCCTCACCCCGGTCACCGACAGCGTGCTCCTGAGCCTGAGCGGTCCGGCCTCGGGCAGCACCACCCTGATGGGGATGGTCGACCTCACGGCCTTCGGCGTCACCGAGGCCACCCTGCAGATGAACAACATCGTGTCGGTGACCACGACCGGCGATGGCTTCGCGGACGTCAGCAAGACGGGGATCACGATCACGCAGCTCCCCGAGCCGGGTCCGCTCGCCCTCGCGTGGGTGACACTTCTGGGCGCTTTTGTGCGGTTCGCCCCGCGCCCGTCGGGGCAGCGGCTGCGCGCCCGGCCCCGGGAGCGGTCGCAAGGGATGCGAATCCGTCGACGAGGATGACTGGCCCGCCGCATGTGGAGTAGACTGGCCACACCTCAGGGTTGGTCGGTGGACGCCCCGGGGCGAAGAGCCTTCGGGCGAAGACGAAGAGCCTTCGGGCGAAGAGCCTTCGGGCGAAGAGAACGGATGGTGCCGACGATGCGGAAGCTGCTCAGCTGTGGGATCGCCCTGTTCGCGCCGACCCTGTTCGCGCTGACCCTGTTCGCGCTGGTCGTGGCACGGCCCGCGTCGGCCGCTTCGGTCGGCTACGGCAGCCTGGTCGGCAGCAACGTGTCCTTCCTCGGTATCACCGAGTCCTCGACGACGGATGCGCTGCCGCTCTACGGCGCCCCGACGGTGACCGGCGATTCGATCCAGCTCTTCCCGCTCGACTTCCTGTCGCAGTCGCTGAACGGGGCCAGCGACACCACGGAAGGCATCCTCACCCTGCGGATCCAGGCCGACCCGGGGCAGTTCATCACCGCCATCGACGTCTCCGAGTTCGGCGACTACCAGGTGTTCGGGGCCCAGGCGCAGGCGTCGGTGGACGCGAGCCTCGCGGTGACCGACGTGATGGGCGTGCACATGAAGACCGACTCGATCCAGCAGGTCTTCAACTCCGGCGTGGATCCCGTGGCCGGCAACTTCGCCAACAACCTGAGCGTGGACTTCACCGGGCTCGGGGTCTCCGCCGTCGACCTGGTCTTCCGCAACCAGCTCGAGACGTCGACCGGCCTCGGCAGCGTCGCCTTCATCCAGAAGAAGATCATCAGCGGACCGACCGTGTCGGTCCGCACCGAGCCCGCGGTGCCCGAGCCGACCGCCTTCCTGGCATTCGCGGCGGGGCTCCTGGTGATCGGCGCCGGCGCGCGCCGCGCCACCGTCTACGCCTAGCCGCACACCTCCGTCAGCACCCGCAGGACGTTCTCGCCCAGGACCTTGCGCACCACCGTCTCGGAGTGACCGCGGGCCAGCAACACCTCCGTGACGCGGGCGTAGGACACGACGTCGGGCATGCCCTCGACGGGGATGATGAAGCCGTCGAAGTCGGTGCCCAGGGCCGCGCTCTCGCTGCCCGCCACGCGGATCACGTGGTCCAGGTGGTCGACGAAGCCCTCGACGCCCGGCCGCCCCACGAAGTTGCGGCCGTTGGCCACGCCGATCACGCCGCCGCGGTCGGCCATGCGCCGCAAGGTGTCGTCGTCGAGATTGCGCCGCGCCCCGTGCAGGGCCGCGCAGGCCGTATGGCTGACGACGAAGGGTTGGCGCAGGGACCTCAGCGCGTCGTCGACGCCCCGCTGGTTGACGTGGGCCAGGTCCACGACCATGCCGAGCCGCTCCATCTCGCCGATCAGGTCGAAGCCGAAGGGCGTCAGGCCGCGATCGTCGAATCCCTCCACGGTCATCGGGTACGCGGCCGACGTGGCCTGGAAGTGGGTGAGGCCGATCATGCGCAGACCGCGATCGTAGGCGCGGCCCACGTTGTCGAGATCGGACTCGATCCCGTGGGAGCCCTCCAGCCCCGTCATCCCGGCGAAGCGTCCCTCGGCGATGGCGGCTCGGACCTCGCTGCCGCTTCGGCAGTAGCGCAGCTCGTCGGGGTACTGCCGCTCGGCCTCGGCGAGCAGGTCGAGGGTGGCGAGGGTCTGATCGATGCCACTTTCCGACTCGACCGCCGCGAGCAGCTTGAGCGGGAGCATCAGCTCGTCGCGCACCTGGCGCGGGTTGATCACGAGGCCGAGCACCGCGCCGTCCAGGCCCCCCTCCCGCGCGCGCGGGAGGTCCAGGTGCCAGCCCGCGAAGGATCCGGGCAGGCGGTTGGTGTGGCGCCGGCCGACGTCGTAGCCGAGGAGTCGCATCCACAGCAGCGTGTCGATGTGGAGATCGAGGACCACGGCGTCCCGGTGGAGGGCCAAGGCGTCCGCGGAGACGGGGGCTCGGGTGGGCCCGCAGCCGAGGACGGTGCCGGCGGCGGAGGCGAGGGACAGGCGCAGGAAGTCGCGGCGACGGAGCGGCACCCGCGCATTCTACCGGTCCGCGGCGGGAGGTCGGGACCCGCTTCGGGGCGCTAGGGGGCGAGGTCCTCGGGCAGGGGAAGCAGCGCGGAGCGGGAGGCTGCGATCAGGGGCGCGAGCTCGGGCGCGTCGGTCGGGTGCAGGGCGATGCGGGACGGTCGCGACGGGCCCGTCTCGTCCAGCAGGGCGCCCAGCCGGGTCACCTCCCGGTCCAGGTCGAGATCGGGGCGCGGCGCGAACTCGCGGAAGATCGTCGCGGACGGCCGGTCCTCCGGCGCGTCGCCGGCGCGGATCGGCGTGGCCCAGGCGACGCCTCCGACGAGTCCGATCCATGCCGTCGCTGCCGTCACGAGCGCCGTCCGCAATCCCGCCCTCCCTGGAAGGCCCCAGCCGCGTCCCCTCTCATCGGCCGGGAGACGGTCCGATTGAGTGCTCCCCTGGGGGATACGCCTCGGAGGCGCGATCGGTGCGGGTTCGGTCCGGAAGGGAGTCGTGGCTACACTCCCGTCCGCCGTAGCGGAGCGCGGTCCGACGGGGGGGGCGGACAATGCCGGGAGAGACCGGCCCGCAGCGATTGGGGGTTGGTGGGATCGCGTTGCGTGCCCTCGCGGTGGCGGTGTGGCTGCTGGTGCCGGTCCGCGCGTGGGGCCTGCAGCTCCCCGAGCCCGAGCCCGAGGCCGGCGTCGAGGCCGCAGCCGACACCGGGATCGACGACCCCTACGCCGCCGACGCCGACCTCTACGCGCCCGACGCCGAGGACGGGGACGAGGAGGCCGACCTCAGCGAGTGGCTCGGGGACGACTGGCTCGAGGTCGGGGAGCCCGATCCCCTCGAGCCCATCAACCGTCCGATCTTCGGCTTCAACAACGCGGTGGAGACCTGGCTCCTGACGCCCATGTCGAAGGGATACGCCTTCGTCGTTCCCGATCCGGGGCGCCGCGCCGTCCGGCGTTTCGTCGACAACCTGGCCTCTCCCGCGATTTTCGTGAACCAGGTCCTGCAGCTGAAGCCCCGCCGCGCGGGGGTGACCCTGGTGCGGTTCACCGTCAACTCGACCGTCGGGGTGGTGGGGTTCATGGACGTGGCGGCGAAGATGGGGCTCGAGCGCGACCACGCGGACTTCGGCCAGACCCTGGCCCTGCTCGGGATCGCCAGCGGCCCGTACCTGGTGATCCCGATCTTCGGGCCCTCCACGGTCCGCGATGCCGTGGGCGATCTGGTGGACCGCGCGCTGCGACCCCAGACCTACATCCTGGGGATCGGCCTGCTGGAGGTGATCCTGGCCGGCGCCGGCGAGGGCATCGTCCGGCACGAGCGCTACATGGAGCACCTGGAGGCGCTGCGGGAGTCCTCCGTGGACTTCTACGCCACCATGCGCAACGTCTACTTCCAGAGTCGGGCCCAGGAGCTGCGCGCGGCCGGGGTCCAGGCCGACGGCACCGGCCGGGAGCCGCGGCCGGAGAGCGAGGACGACGCGGTCGCCGAGGCGCCCTAGGTCGCCTCTTCCTCGCGCAGGGTGGCGATGCGGTTCTCGAGGGCGCTCATCAGGGCGTCGTAGCCCTCGCGCTTGAGCAGCCCGGAGTACTCGGACTTGCGTCGGGCGAGCTCGCTGATGGTCCCGTTCAGGTAGACGTCGATCACCCGCCAGCCCTCGTCCGTGCGGTGGAGCCGATAGTCGAGGTTCACGTCCTCCCGGTCCGGGATGACGAGGCGGGTCTGGATCAGCAGGGTGTCGTGCACGCCGGTGTCGTGGCCGAGGGTCTCGAAGCGCTCGCCGCTGAACCCCGTGAAACGGCCCGCGTAGTTGGCCACCGTCAGGAGCGCGAAGCGGTCGACCAGGCGCTCCTGCTGGCTCGCCTCGAGCTTCTTCCAATGCCGGCCCACGGATTTCCGCGCCATGAATCCGATGTCGTAGGTGTCGGCCACGACCGGATCCAGGACCTCCGCGCGCCCCTCGTAGCCCAGCGCCTCGGCCCGCTGCATGACGTCGAGGAGCGCCGCGTGGAACGCCTCGACCACCGCGGTGGCGCGCGCTGCGCCGGGCGCCGCCGCGGGGACCTCCGCCGTCGCGTCCGGCGCCGGGGTGGCTTCCGCAGCCGCGTCCGGCACCGCCGGGGGGGCCTCCGGGGCCGCGTCCGGCTCGTCGGCGCCGGTCGGGGCGACCGGCGCGAGGGCCAGCAGGGCGCAGGCGAGGAGCATCGGGCTCCTCCCCCACGACGACCGGCGTCGACGGGCTCGCATCACCAGCGACCTCCCCCTGGGCGAAACGGCAGCGGAGTCTAGCGAAGACCGAATGGTGGGACGGGCGGGCAGAACCGCGAATTCGATGACATCATCGAAGCGTACCGGGAGGCCTCTTCACGGATGTCCGACGGCTTCGAGACCCGCCTCAGCCGGGGGCTGGTCGCCTGGACCACCTGGATCCGTCGCTACGCCGCGGTCGTGGTCGTGGCCAGCCTCCTGGGCGCGGGCCTGGCGGTCTCGTACACCGCCCGGAACCTGGGCATCAACGCCGATATCACCTCCCTCATCGACGAGGAGGTGCCCTACCTGCGCGTCCGGCGGGACTTCGAGCGCGCCTTCCCCCTCCTGCGCCACCTGCTCATCGTCGTCGTCGACGCCGACACCCCGGAGCGGGCCCACGAGGCGGCGGACCGCCTCGGCGATCGCTTCGCCGCCGAGCCCGAGGTCTTCCAGGGCGTGCTCGTGCCCGGAGGCGGACCCTTCTTCGCCCGCCACGCCCTGCTGTACCTCGACCTGGACACCCTGGAGGAGCTGGCCGAGCACCTGGCCGACGCCCAGCCCTTCCTGGCCGAGTTCTCGCGAGACCCGACCTTGCCGGGGCTCTTCGGCCTGCTGGAGCGCTCCGTCGAGGCCATGCGCACGGGGGCGGCGCACCGGTTGGACGGGCTCGACCCGGCGCCGATGCTGGACTCGGTGAGCGACGTGCTCGAGGCCGCCGCGGGCGGGCGCACCGAGAGCCTCACCTGGGGCAGCCTCGACTTCGGCGGGGCCTCGCTCGCCGACGAGACGCGGCGGGTGGTCCTGCTCAGCCCGGTGCTCGACTTCGGAGACCTCCAGCCCGCCAAGGCCGCGGTCGAGAGCGTGCGGCGGGTCGTGTCCGAGCTCGGCTTCGACGCCGACCCCCGTCTGCGGGTGCGGCTTACGGGCGACTTCGCGCTCTCCTACGACGAGATGGGCGCCGTGAAGCGGCAGGCCGCGGGCGCGGGAATCGCCTCCCTGGTGCTGGTGTCGCTGCTCCTGACGCTCGCCCTGCGCTCGGCGTGGATGATCCTCGCGGCCCTGCTGACCCTGGTGGTGGGACTCTCGGGAAGCCTCGCCTTCGCCACCGCCGCGGTGGGACACCTCAACCCGATCTCGGTGGCTTTCGCCGTGCTCTTCATCGGCCTCTCGGTGGACTTCGGCATCCATCTGTGTCTCCGCTACCGGGAGCTCCGCGCCGAAGGCGGCGACCACGGGGAGGCGCTCCTCTCGACGGCGCGCGGCGTGGGCGGCTCCCTGGTCCTGTGCGCGTTCACGACCGCGATCGGCTTCTACGCCTTCCTGCCCACCCGCTTCCTCGGCGTCGCCGAGCTGGGTCTCATCGCCGGGACCGGCATGGGGATCAGTCTGCTGGCGAGCATCACCCTGCTTCCGGCGCTGCTCGAGGTGGCCCCGGGGCCGGTGAAGCGGGCCTGGGCGCGACGTCCGACCGCCCCGCGCCCGCCCCCGGGCGCGGGGCTCGGGGCGCGCTACCCGCGCAGCGTGCGCGCGGTCGCGGCCGTCGCGGGGCTGGCGGCCCTGGGGCTGATCCCCCGGGTGCACTTCGAGTACAACCCCTTGCGGGTGCGCGACCCCGGCACGGAGTCGGTGCGGGCGCTGGAGGACCTCCTCGCCGAGGCCGACACCTCGCCGTGGAGCATCACCGTGTCCGCGCCGGACCTGGAGACCGCAGGCGACCTGGCCCGGCGGCTCGACGCCCTCGACGTGGTCTCCTCCACCATCACCCCGGCCGACTTCGTGCCCCCCGATCAGGAGGAGAAGCTCGAGATCATCCGCGAGATCGCGTTCTTCCTCGGGCCGGGGCCGGTCGCGCCGGGTGGGCCCCGCCCGGGCGTCGAGGCCCAGCGCCGGGCGCTCGCGCGCCTGCGCGACGAGCTCGCTCGCTTCCTCGGGACGACCCGGGACCGGCCGGCGCTGGAGTCGAGTGTCCGCCGGCTCGAGGCCGCGGTGACCGAGCTGGCCGAGCGCCTGGACGCGTCGGCCTTGCCGGGCGAGGAGCTGGCGCGGCTCGAGTCCGGCCTGGTGGACCCCGTGCGCTGGCGGCTCGAGGCGCTCCACGAGGCGCTGCGCGCCGAGCGGGTGACCTTCGACGACCTGCCCGAGGGCCTCCTCGCCCACGGCGTCGGCCTCGACGGCCGGGTGCGCATCCAGGTACTGCCCGAAGCGGATCTGAACGACCGGGTGGCCCTGGCCGCCTTCGTGGATGGCGTGCGATCGGTGGCCCCCGCCGCCACCGGTCTGCCGGTCAACTACCTCGAGTCGGCGCGGGTGATCATCCAGGCCTTCCAGCAGGCCCTGCTCTCGGCAGCGCTCGTGATCGGGCTGCTGCTCTGGATCCTGTGGCGGCGCATCGGGGACACCCTCGTGGTGATGACGACCCTCGCGCTGGCCGCAGCGCTGACCACGGGCGTCGCGGCCGTGGCCGGCATCCCCTTCAACTTCGCCGACGTGATCGTCCTGCCGCTGCTGCTCGGGATCGGCGTGGACAGCAGCATCCACCTGGTGCACCGGCATCGGGGGGGGATGGCGTCGGCGGGCGACCTGGTGCGCAGCAGCACGGCCCGGGCCGTCTTCTTCAGCGCCCTCACCACGGTGGCGAGCTTCGGCAGCCTGGGGTTCACGCGCCACCAGGGCCTCGCCACCACCGGTCAGCTGCTGGCCGTGGGCGTGGTGGTGATGCTGCTGTGCAACCTGCTGGTGCTGCCGGCCCTGCTCAGTCGTCCGCGAGCACGAATCCCGTGACCGCATCCCGGAAGCCCTCCGGGTTCTCGACCATGACGGCGTGGGCGGACTGGGGAACCACCGCGAGGGCTCCGTCGGCGAGGGTCTCCACCATCTGGTCGGCGGTGTCGGGCGAGAGCACGTCCGAGGCCGCGCCGCGGACCACGAGCGTGGGACAGGGCACCTTGGCGAGGGCCCGCCAGAGCACGTCCGCATCCGCCTCGGCGGCACGGGCTGCCTCGGCCGCGTCGACCGTCACGCCCGACCGGAAGAACGGGTCGAGCTTCGGCTCGAGCTGGCCGTCCTCGCGACGGCGCAGTCCGTGGCGGGCGAGCCGCGCCAGGATCTCGGGGCGCACCATCGGCAGCGCCCGGGCGAGCAGCCGCTCGTAGTCGGCGATGTCCGCGAACGCCGACGGGGTGCGGGCGGCCTCGTCGCGGATCTTCATCACGCCGCGCCAGTCGAGGTCCGGTCCCGCGTCCACGATCACCAGGCCCGCCAGGCGATCGGGGTGCGCACCGGCGAAGCGCAGGGCCGTGCGGCCGCCCATGGAGTGCCCCACCAGCACGAGCCGCTCGATGTCCAGGTGGGCGGTCACCGCCTCCACGTCCCGCACCAGGGCGTCGTAGCCGTAGCGGCGTTCGGAGTCGCGGTCCGAGTCGCCGTGGCCCCGGTGGTCGAGCGCCAGCACCCGGTAGGCCGACGCAACCTCCGGCGCGAAGTCGTCCCAGATGTGGGCCTCGTTGCCGAAGCCGTGGAGGAGCAGCAGGGGTACGCCTTCCCGGCTCCACTCGAGGAGGTGGAGTGACAGGCCGTCGCTGCCGGGGACGCGCCACGAGCTGGGTTCCACGGCGCTCATGCTACCCGATCCGAAGCCCGGGACGGCTCCGCGATCCGACGGAGCTGTTACCTTGCCTGCGTGCCCGCACCGGACGCCGTCCTCAGCGCACTCGAGCGGGGCTTCGAGCGCACCGTCGACGACCTGATCGGCCTGGCCCGGATCCCGGGCGTCTCGGCCGCCGGCTTCGACCCCGCCGAGCTCGAGCGCAGCGCCGACCACGTGGCGGGGCTCCTCGACGCGACGGGCCTGCGCGGCGTCGAGATCCTGCGCGTGGAGGGCTGCCATCCCTACGTGGTGGCGGAGTGGCTCGAGGCCGGTCCCGAGGCGCCCACGGCCCTCGTCTATGCCCACCACGACGTGCAGCCCCCGGGGCGGGAGGCGGCGTGGAGGTCGCCGCCCTTCGAGCCGACGCTCCGGGCGGACGGCCGCCTCTACGGGCGCGGCGTCGTCGACGACAAGGCCGGCCTGCTGCTCCACCTCGCCGCGCTCCGGGCCTGGCTCGAGGCGGCGGGCGGTCCGCCGCTCAACATCAAGGTGCTGGTGGAGGGCGAGGAGGAGATCGGCTCGGCCCACCTGGCCGGGTTCCTCAAGCGGCATCGGGCGCGGCTCGACGCCGACGTGCTGGTGCTCTCGGATACGGCCAACCTGGCCACGGGGCTGCCGTCGCTGACGTCGAGCTTGCGCGGCCTCGTGAACGTCGACGTGACCGTGCGCGTGCTGGATCACCCGCTACACAGCGGGATGTGGGGCGGCCCGGTGCCCGACGCCGCCACGGCCCTGGCCCGGCTGCTGGGGCGGCTCGTGAGCGACGACGGCACGATCGCGGTTCCGGACTTCTACGACGACGTCCCCGAACTCGACGCCGCCGAGCGCGAGCGCCTCGCGGCGCTGCCCTTCGAGCCGGGCGCCTTCCGCCAGGACGCCGGCATGCTCGGGGTCGGGTTCGCCGGCGAGGCCGGACGCAGCGTCTACGAGCGGCTCTGGTATCGGCCCGCGCTGGCGCTCACGGCCCTGGAGGGCATGCCCCTGGCCGGCGCCGCGAACCAGCTCATGGCCGAGGCCCGAGCCCGGGTCGGGGTGCGGATTCCGCCGGGCCAGGATCCGGAGCGGGCGCGGGATCGCCTCGTGGCCTTCCTGGAGCGGGAGCCGCCCCTCGGCGCGCGGGTGTCGACCCGGTGCGAGGTCGCTGTGCCCGGCTGGCGCACCGGCACCGTCGGTCCCGCCTTCGACGCCGCCCGCCGCGCCTTGGCCACGGGTTTCGGTCGCCAGCCGGTGGAGATCGGCTGCGGCGGCTCGATCCCGTTCGTCGGTCCCTTCGTCGAGGTGCTGGGCGGAGCTCCCGCCCTGCTGCTGGGCCTGGAGGACCCGCCCTGCAACGCCCACGGGGAGAACGAGAGCCTCGACCTGGGCGACTTCCGCAAGGCCGCCCGCGCCTCGGCGCACCTGCTCGCCGAGCTGGCCGATTCGCTAGTTTCGAAGCCCACCTAGGAGAGTTCCATGTCCGAGATCGAGACCACCGCAGCCCTGGTGGGAGGCGTCTACGATCGCCTCCAGCGCAACGTCGAGGTCGTCCGCGAGCGCCTGGGCCGGTCGCTCACCTACGCCGAGAAGGTCCTGCTGGGGCACCTGGCGGATCCCCGGGGCCAGGAGCTCGCGCCCGGCAAGGCCTACATCGAGCTGCGCCCGGACCGGGTGGCCATGCAGGACGCCACCGCCCAGATGGCCCTGCTGCAGTTCATGAGCTCCGGCAAGGACGAGACCGCCGTCCCCACCACGGTGCACTGCGACCACCTGATCCAGGCCCACAAGGGCGCGGCCGACGACATGGAGACCGCCCGGGTCACGAACCAGGAGGTGTACGACTTCCTGCGCAGCGCCTCGGCGCGCTACGGCATCGGCTTCTGGGGGCCCGGCGCCGGGATCATCCATCAGGTGGTGCTCGAGCAGTACGCCTTCCCCGGCGGCATGATGATCGGGACCGACTCCCATACTCCGAACGCGGGCGGGCTCGGGATGTTCGCCTGTGGCGTCGGCGGCGCCGACGCGGTGGACGTCATGGCCGGCTTCCCGTGGGAGGTGCTCCAGCCCCAGCTGGTCGGGGTGCGCCTGACGGGCTCGCTCTCGGGCTGGGCCGCCCCCAAGGACGTGATCCTCTGGGTCTGCGCCCAGCTCACGGTGAAGGGCGGCACGAACCGGGTGGTGGAGTACTTCGGCCCGGGCACCGCCTCCATCAGCGCCACCGGCAAGGGCACCATCACCAACATGGGCGCGGAGCTCGGCGCCACCACATCCATCTTCCCCTACGACGAGCGCATGGCCACCTACCTGAAGGCGACCGGTCGCGAGGCCCTCGCGGATCTGGCCAATCGTCACGCGGAGCTGCTGCGCGCCGACGCCGAGGTGGAGGCGGATCCCGAACGCTTCTACGACGAGGTGCTGGAGCTCGACCTCTCGACCCTCGAGCCCCACGTGGTGGGCCCCCACACGCCCGACCGGGCGCGGCCCACCTCGCGTCTGGCCGCCGAGGTGGCTGCCGAGGGCTGGCCCGCGAAGCTCTCGTCGGCGCTGATCGGAAGCTGCACCAACTCCTCGTACGAGGACCTCTCCCGGGCCGCCGACGTGGCGCGCCAGGCCGCCGCCCGGGGCGTGCGCAGCCAGGTGCCGCTCTGGTGCACGCCGGGCTCCGAGCAGATCCACCAGACCATCCGCCGCGACGGCCAGCTCGAGGATCTGGAGTCGATCGGCGCCCTGGTCCTGGCCAACGCCTGCGGGCCGTGCATCGGGCAGTGGAAGCGCGACGACGTGGCCGACGGCGAGGCCAACGCGATCATCAACTCCTTCAACCGCAACTTCCCGCGCCGCAACGACGGCAACCGCGCCACCCTCTCCTTCATCGCCAGCCCCGAAGTGGTGGTAGCCTACGCCCTGGCGGGTCGGCTCGACGTCGACCCCACCGGCGAGGCGCTCCCCGAGGCGGGCGGCCTGCGCCTGCGCCCGCCGGCGCCGGCGCCGGAGATCCCCGCCCAGGGCTTCGTGGCGAGCCGCGAGGGCTACGCGGACCCGCCGGCCGCGCGGGAGGGCATCGCGGTGGAGGTGGATCCGGAGAGCCAGCGCATCCAGCTCCTCGAGCCCTTCCGGCCCTGGGGCGACGTGGCGTCGCTCGAGGGGCTGCCGCTCCTGATCAAGACCAGGGGCAAGTGCACCACGGACCACATCTCGCCGGCGGGTCCCTGGCTGCGCTTCCGAGGCCACCTGGACAAGATCAGCGACAACATGTTCGTCGGCGCCGTGAACGCGTTCACCGAGAAGACGGGCGAGAGCCTCGACCTCCTGCGCGGGGAGCGGGGACCCACCGCGCAGGTGGCCCGCCACTACAAGGCCGAGAATCTGCACTGGGTGGTGGTGGGCGACGACAACTACGGCGAGGGGTCGAGCCGCGAGCACGCGGCCATGTCGCCGCGGTTCCTGGGGGCCGCGGCGGTCGTCGTGCGGAGCTTCGCCCGCATCCACGAGACGAACCTGAAGAAGCAGGGCGTGCTGCCCCTCGTGTTCGAGGACCCGGCCAGCTACGAGAAGGTGCAGGAGACGGACCGGGTCAGCCTGCTGGGCCTCGACGCCCTGGCGCCGGGAAGCGTCGTGGAGGTGGTCTTCCGCCACGAAGACGGCAGCGAGGACCGCTGCCGCGCGCGTCACAGCCTGAACGCCGACCAGGTGGCCTGGTTCCGGGCCGGCTCGGCGCTGAACGTGCTGCGGAACGCCTAGGCGGACCGCTGGCGCTAGCGGGTCTCGGAGTCGGGCGCGGCGCCCGGCGGCCTCGGCGCGTCGAAGCCGAACGTGCGGCGCAGCCAGGCCCGGCCGCGCGGGTGCGCGAAGGGCAGGGCGCAGACGCCGGCCAGGAGCAGCGAAGCCAGCAGCAGGGCGCGGCCGTCCGCCGCCACCAGGCTGCTCCCGAAGACCGTGTAGACACCGGAGCGGATCAGCCCGCCGAGGGCCAGGACGAGCCAGAAGACCGGCAGCGTCATGGCGGTGAGCCCCGCGCCGGCGTGAAAGGCGGTGATCGGTCCGACGGGGTAGGCCGTACCGAGGAACAGGGCCGTCACGCCCGCCCGGCTCGAGCCGGCCTCGAAGACCCGGTGCAGGGTCGGCGGCACGCTCGCCAGCACCACCTCCCGCCCCGCGTAGCGCGCCAGGCAGAACGCCAGGGTGCCCGAGACCAGGATGCCGAGGGCGCCGTAGAGGGCGCCGGCGAGCGCCCCGAAGCAGAGCCCCGCGGCCACCAGCAGGATCTGGGAGGGAACCAGGAGCACCGGGCGGAGCCCCACGATGGCGACGAAGGCCAGCGGTCCCCAGAGCCCGTAGCCCCGCACCAGCTCCCGGATCGACTCGGCGCTCCACTCGAGGCCGAGGTGGCGACGCAGGGCCCAGCTCCCCAGCAGGACGCCGGCTAGCAACGCCAGGCTGATGAGCCCGCGGCGGGTCTCGCGGTCCATGGCGCGGGAGGGTAGCGGATCCCCTTGGGGATCCGGCTCTCGTGGGATGAGGTTCCAGGGGCGATTGACCCCCTCCCGGGTGGGGTGTAGCCTCCTCAGGTCAGAGGTCGGACCTCTGACCTCGAACCTGTCCAGGAGCCCCCCGACGCCCATGGCCCGCGACGACGTCCTCGAGCCCGTCTCCTCCAGCCGCCGCGCCGACGAGGTCTTCGATCGGCTGCGCGGCCGGATCCTGTCCGGTGTCTGGAGCCCGAACCAGCAGCTGCCCACCGAGCGCGAGCTCGCCGAGGCCCTGGGGGTGAACCGCGGCTCCGTGCGCGAGGCCTTGAAGCGCCTCGAGTTCCTGGAGCTGGTGGAGGTGGTCCACGGCCAGGGGACCTTCGTCCGCGAGCTCGGCGCCTCGTCGGCGCTCCAGCTGGTGGAGGCGCTGCTGCGCGACCGCCGCACGATCACCGCCGACCTGATGGCGCAGCTCCTCGAGTTCCGCCGCCACGTGTCCCTGCAGGTGGTGGCCCTGGCGGCCCGCAACCACACCCGCGAGCAGCTCGCGCGGGCGCGCCAGCTGCTGGAGCGCGAGGAGAAGGAGGGGCGCGATCCCAAGCTCGCGCTGGAGATCGACCTGCAGCTCAACGCCCTGATGGGCGAGGCGTCGGGGAACCTGCTCTACCAGCTGGTGACCAACCTGTTCACCAAGCTCGTGCGCCGGCTCGGCCCCCTCTACTACAACGAGAGCCGCGACCACGTGCGCTCGGGACAGACCCACCGCGACCTGCTCGACGCGCTCGAGCGCCACGACGCCGAGGCCGCCTGCCGCCTGGTGGAGGTCATGCTCGACTACAGCGAGCAGGCCATCCTGCGCGAGGTGCGGCAGGCCGAGGCGGCCGGTCTGATCGGACCCGACGCGCCGGGAGGGGCGTGATGGTGGCCTGGGGTGACCGCGAGCGTCGGGAGGCCCTGGAGCAGGCGACGCGGGACGGCGTCGACCTGCTCGTCGTCGGCGGCGGCATCACGGGCGCCGGCGTCCTGCGCGACGCCGCCACTCGCGGCCTGCGCAGCCTGCTGGTGGAGCGCTACGACTTCGCGGCCGGGACCTCCGGGCGCTCCTCCAAGCTCGTCCACGGCGGGCTGCGCTACATCGCCGAGGGCCAGCTCGGGGTGACCCGTGAGTCCTGCCGGGAGCGCGACCTGCTGCTGCAGGCCAACCCCCACCTGGTGCAGCCGCTGCCCTTCCTGTTCCCGTCGTACCGGGGCGGCACGCCCCTGTGGCAGGTGCGCGCGGCGCTCTGGACCTACTCGGCCCTGGCCAACTTCCGCCGCACCGCCCGCTACGAGATGTTCGGCCGGGCCGGCGCCACCGCCTTCTGTCCCGACCTGCGCCAGGACGGGCTGCGGGGGGCGGGCCTCTACTACGACGCCCGGGTCGACGACGCGCGCCTCGTGCTCGAGACCCTGAAGAGCGCCCGGGCCCTCGGGGCCGAGGCCGTGAACCGGGCCGAGGTGGTGGCGTTCGAGCGCGACCGCGAGGGCCGGATCCAGGCCGTGCGGGTGAAGGACCACCAGACCGACGCGGTGCACCGCATCGAGGCCCGGGTAGTGGTGAACGCCGCCGGTCCCGCGGTCGAGCGCGTTCGTGGCCTCGAGCGGGTGGGTGGCGCGACGCGGCTTCGGCCGGCCAAGGGCGTGCACCTGGTGATCCCGCGCCAGCGCATCCGCACCCAGGGCGCCGTCACCTTCGCCGCTCACGACGGCCGCCACCTCTTCCTGTTGCCCTGGGACGACGTGGCCCTGATCGGCACCACCGACCGCTTCTGCGACGAGATCGACGAGCCGGTCGTCACCATCGACGAGGTGCACTACCTGCTCGCCGCCGCCAACGAGGCCTTCCCCCGCGTGGCCCTCACCACCAACGACCTGCGCGCCGTCTTCGCGGGGGTCCGGCCGCTCGCTGCCGACGACGACGCGGACAAGCCGTCCAACGCGGTGTCCCGGGAGGACCGGGTGGAGCTCGAGGCCTCGGGCCTGCTCTCGGCCTTCGGGGGCAAGCTCACCACCTACCGGGCCACGGGCGAGCGGGTCGTCGATCGCGCCCTCGGCCTGCTCCCCCCCGAGCGTCGCGAGGCCGTGGGACCGAGCCGGACCGCGGAGCTGCCCCTGCGCGAGAACGGCTTCGACGGCGACGAGCTCGCCGCCGAGCTGGGGCAGCGCTTCGGCCTGGACGCCACCCGCGCGGAGATGCTGGTGCGCACCTGGGGCGCGGAGTCGACGCGCCTGCTCGAGGAGACGCCCGCCGCGCTGCACCGGCCCGTGGGCGAGAGCCGCTTCCTGCTGGCGGAGGTGGCTTGGACCTTCCGCACCGAGTGCCCGCTCTCCCTGTGCGACGTGCTGGAGCGGCGCCTGCGCATGGCGCTGTTCGCCGTTGGTCAGGGCATCAGCGAGCTCGACGAGGTGGTGGAGGTGGCCGCCGGCGCCGCCGGCTGGGACGCCGAGCGCAGCCGGGCCGAGGCGGCCGAGTACCTGGCCGCCGTTCGCCGCCGCTACCAGATCCAGATCCCCCGCGCGGCGGGACGCGTCGCCCACTCCGCCGCCGCCTGAGCGGCGGGGGTCCGCACTTCGCTCGCCTCCGGTAAGGTTGCAGCGTGGCGGTACGCACGCTCGTCGTCGTGAACCCCAAGAGCCGCAACGGCGTGACCGGTCGCCGCTGGCCGGCCTTCCAGGCGCGGCTCCGAGAGGGCCTGGGCGACTGCGAGGTGGAGCAGACCCGGGGGCCGCGGGACGCGGTGCGCATCGCGCGCGAGGCGGTGCGCTCCGGAATCGAGCGCATCGTGGTCGTGGGCGGCGACGGGACCGCCAGCGAGGTGGTCAGCGGCATCCTGGAGGCGGACCAGCCGGCCCGGGCCGAGCTGGCGCTGCTGCCCTTCGGCACCGGCGGCGACCTGCCCCGCACCCTCGGCGTCCCGCGGGATCCCGACGCCGCCCTGGCGGCGATCGCGTCGGGCAAGATCCGTCGCCTCGACGCGGGCCGCCTCCGCTACCGCGACCGCGAGGGTCGACACGCCAGCACGTACTTCCTCAACGTGGCGAGCCTGGGCCTGGGCGGCCTGGTCGACGAGCTGGTGAACGCGGCGCCGAAGGCCCTGGGCGGCACGGCCTCGTTTCTCATCGGCACCGTGCGAGCCATCGCCCGCTACCGCAGTCCCCAGGTGCGCCTCAGCCTGGACGGGCGGGCGCTCTTCTCCGGGCGGCTCTCCCTGGCGGCCGCCGCCAATGGCCGCTTCTTCGGCGGGGGCATGGAGATCGCGCCCGACGCCGTGCCGGACGACGGGCTGCTGGACGTGATCGTGATCCCCCACATGCCGAAGGCGCGCCTCTTGACCCAGCTGCCGAAGCTCTACAGCGGGAGACACCTCGGTGTGTCGGGCGTGCTGCACGCGCGCGGGCGCAGCCTGGAGGCGGAGGCCGAGCCGGGGGCGGTCTGGCTCGACATCGACGGCGAGCCCCTGGGATCCCTGCCGGCGGCCATCGAGGTGCTCCCGGGGGCGATCGCCTTCGTGGGCGGCTCGTAACGGAGCGGCGCTTGGGGGTCTTCGAAGAGATCCGCGAGGCCTGCGCCAGCGTCTGTGCCGGGGCGCGCTGGGTGCGCCTGGACGAGGCGGCCCTCGAGGCCCTGGCCGGCCGCTGGCAGCAGGCGCCGCCTCCGACGCCCGCGCTCGACCCCGCCCATCACCACCGCGGAACCGCGGCGAGCACCACCGCCTTCGTCCTGACGCTGGACGCGATCAACTTCGGCTCGGGTTGGTTTCCCCACCTGCGCAAGCGGCCCGGCCTCTCCGGCTACTTCACGGTGGCGACGAGCCTCTCGGAGCAGTTCGACCGCGCCGGGCCCTGGTCCGCCGACGCCCTGGCGGCGCTCTCCGCCGTCGACTGCGCCGCCGTCTTCGGCCAGGACCTGGGCGTGCCCGAGCCGGCGGAGCTCATGGGCCTGTTCGCCGCGGCGCTGAACGACCTGGGCCGCTTCCTGCAGGACCGCCACGGGGGTCGCTTCGAAGGTCCCTTCGAGACGGCGGGCGGCTCGGCGGAGGCGCTGGTCGCCGAACTCGCGCGCATGCCCTGCTTCGACGACGTCGCCCGCTGGCGGGGCCGCCGGGTGCCCCTGTACAAGCGCGCGCAGCTCACGGCGGCCGATCTCCACCTGGCGCTCGAGGGCCGCGGGCTCGGCGCCTTCCGGGACCTGGACCGCCTGACGCTCTTCGCCGACAACCTGGTTCCCCACGTGCTCCGCTGCGAGGCGGTGCTCGTGTACGCTGCCGACCTCGCCGCGCGCGTCGACAGGGAGGAGCCCCTCGAGGCGGGCGGCGAGCCGGAGGTGGAGATCCGGGCCTGCGCCGTGCATGCGGCGGAGCGACTCGTGGTGGCCCTCGGCGCGCGCGGCGTCGCCACCACGGCCCGGGAGATCGACTACGCGCTCTGGAACCGTGGCCAGTCGCCCGCCGTGAAGGCCCGCCCCCGGCACCGGGCGCGATCGGTCTTCTATTGAGCGCGGGATCCGGGAGGGGGCCCATGCCCTGGAACAGCTCGCTGCTCGTGATGGTGGGCGTGGTGCTCGTCCTCGGCGCCCTGGCCTACGCCCGCGGTGGCGCGGCCCTGGTGCGCGACGGGCTGGGTCGGGGAGGCGGCCTGCTGCTCGAGTTCAGCCTGTTGCTGGTGGTGTCGTTCCTGGCGGCGGGCCTCGCCACGGTGCTCGTGCCCCGGGCGTGGGTGCAGGGCGCCCTCGGCGACGACGCGGGTCTGCGGGGCATCCTCCTCGCCACCGGGGTGGGCGCCCTCACACCGGCGGGCCCCTTCGTGGCCATGCCGATCGCGGCGATCCTGCTGCGCTCGGGGGCCGGCCCGGGCCCGGTGGTGGCCTTTCTCACCGGCTGGTCGCTGCTCGCCGTGCATCGCCTCATCGCCTGGGAGGTGCCGATCGTGGGCCTGCGCTTCGCCGCGCTCCGCTGGAGCGTGTCGCTCCTGCTGCCGGTGCTGGCGGGCCTGGCCGCCCGCTGGCTCGGAAGCCGGGGCTGAGCCACGGATCGCGTCGGCTCATCGCCGCCATCATCGGTCCCGATTGGACGTGGGTCCCGATTGGACGCTCCCGCCCGCGGCACCTAGGTTTCATCGCTTGAACGGAGGAACGATCATGGCCAACGAGGCGACCGTCGAGAAGCTGAGGACCCTTCTCGCTGACAGCTACACCGTGTATCTGAAGACCCACAACTTCCACTGGAACGTGACGGGGCCGATGTTCACGACCCTGCACAACCTGTTCGAGACCGAGTACACCGAGCTGGCCCTGGCCGTCGACGAGATCGCCGAGCGGATCCGAGCCCTCGGCCACGTGGCGCCGGGCTCCTACCAGGCCTTCTCGGAGCTCACCGCGGTGAAGGAGGCCACCGACGTGCCCCCGGCGGTGGAGATGGTGCGGCAGCTGGCCAGCGACCAGGACCACCTGGTGGAGTCGGCCCGCGGCGTGTTCGAGGCGGCCGAGGGGGCCGGCGACCAGGCCAGTGCCGACCTGGCCGTGCGGCGCATGGAGGTGCACCAGAAGAACGCCTGGATGCTTCGCAGCCACCTGGAGTAGCCGGGGGCTCGCCAGCGGGGGCCGGCCTACTCGACGTACCCCAGGCCGCGCAGGCGCTCCAGCGCCCCCTCTTCGGCCCCATCGCCCGCCGTCGAGCGGCCGCCCACGGCGGGCTCCGCTTCGGTGACGAGCGCCCGGGCGCGCCGGGCGACCGACGCCTGGGGCTGCCCCGGGGAGACCTCCGCCGGGTCTCGCGCCAGGTCGTAGGCCTCGGGCTGCGGCCCTCCGGCGAAGCGCAGCTTGAGCGCTCCCTCGCGCCATGCCGTGGGGCGGACCCCGTTGCGCTCCCGCGAGAAGATCAGGATGGGCCGCGGCGGCAGGGAGCCGCCCTCGAGAAGCGGCAGCAGCGAGCGGCCCCGATGGGGCGCGTCCGGGCCCGGCACCTCCAGCAGCTCCGCGAGGGTGGGGTAGACGTCCTGCAACGAGGCCGGCGCGTCGACCCGTCTCGGCATGGCCTCGAACTCGCTCCGTTGCGGCCAGCGGAAGAGGAGGGGCACGTGGGCCTGCTCCTCGAATACGTCGTGGCCGTGACCGAAGCCCACGTGCTCGAAGAACTCCTCTCCGTGGTCCCCCGTGACGATCACGAGGGTGGTGGGGTCCAGGCCGAGCGCGTCGAGCGCGTCGAACAGCTCGCCCAGGGCCCGGTCGGCGTGGCGGATCTCCTCCCGGTAGCGTGCGATCAGGGCGGCCAGGCCGGGGGTGCCGCGGAGGGCGCGCGCCCGGCTCGCGTCGGGCTCGACCCGCATGAAGTCCACGAAGGAACGCGTCGCCTCCGGCACCGGGCCGAAGCCGCGGGCGTGGAAGGGCCAGTGGGGATCCATGAGGTGGAGATACACGAAGAAGGGTCCGTCCCGATGCGACTCGATCCAGCGTCTCGCCAGCGCCACCAGGACGGGCGCCTCCTCCTTGTGGAGGCGGAGGCTCTCCCGGCGGCGCAAGGCGCTCCAGGTGTCGCTCCCGTACAGGAGTCGGAGGAGCAGGAACGATTCCTGCCCCCAGCGGTAGGCACCCACGTTGACGAAGGTGTCGAAGCCCTGGCCGTAGCCCGGGGCGTCGATCAGACCGTTGGCGACGAACGCGGCGGTGCGGTAGCCGGCCTGCTGGAAGGACGCCGCCAGGCTGCGCCCGGAGTCCTGGGCGACCGGGCCGATGGGATCGCGGGCCGTGAATAGCGCGCGGACCGAGGGCTTCGTGAAGGTGGCCGCCGTCGAGGTCTCGGCGAAGTAGGTGGCGTAGGCGCTGGCCTGCTCGGCCAGGCGCGGCGTGGCGGCGGCACCGGCCGCGTGGAGGCTCGTGTGGTCGGCCCGCAGGGTGTCGACGTTCACGAGGATCACGTTGTCGCGCCGACCGGGCTCCACGGCGGCGCGCGGCCCGGCCACGCGGGTGGCGCGCACGCCGGAGGCCACCACGGCGGCAGCGGGCAACAGCACGCCGATGGCGACGAGCGCCGCCGCCCAGCGTCGAGGTCGCTCGCGGGGGCCGCGCAGCGCCAGGCAGGAGGCGAAGAGCGCGGCCCCGAAGACCGCCCACACCGCCCGTCCGGGCTCGAGACGCACCCCGACCAGGCCCCACCAGGCGAGGCCGCCCGCGCCGGCCACGAGCCAGGGCCCGTGCTCCGGCACCAGCCGCTCGCACAGCCGCGCGGCGGCCGCGGCCAGGGCGAGGGCGCCGAGCAGGAGCCCCAGGAACCCGAGCTCCGGAGCGACGCCGCTTGCCGCAGCCAGGCCGTGGACCGGCTCGCGCAGGACCAGCACGAGGGCCGAGGCCGCCAGGGCGAGCGCCTGCTCCGGTTCGGGGGCCCGGAGGCTGCCCCGCGGTGCCGCCCGGAGGTGGCCGGCCAGGAACGCCGAGCCGACCGCCAGCACGCCCGCGGAGAGGGCGGCCACGCTGGCGGCCAGGGACACCACCCGGATCAGCACCGGCGAGGCCAGCAAGTGGGGCCAGGGGTACGGCGCGATCAGCTCGACCAGCAGCAGTGGCAGCCAGAGGAGGGAGAGCAGGACCAGGGCACGTCGGAGCTTCATGGGAATCTCGGCGGTGACGTCACGCGCCGCTCGGGGAGCATCCTCACGCGCCGCTCGGGGAGCGTCCTCCAGGC
>CAYTZH010000018.1:71929-88911 GCA_964442285.1 uncultured Spirochaetales bacterium
TCACGCGCCGCTCGGGGAGCATCCTCACGCGCCGCTCGGGGAGCGTCCTCCAGGCCCGGGTCGGGGTCAAGAGGATCCGGCACCGCGCTACGCTCCGCGCTGTGACCGCCGATCCTCGGGAGCGTCTCCGCGCCGGCGACGCGCTGCTCATCGTCGACGTGCAGCGCGACTTCTGCGCCGGCGGCGCGCTCGCGGTGGCGGACGCCGACGCCGTCGTCCCCGTGATCAATGCCTGGATCGAGGCCGCCGCGGGTCGGGGCTCGCCCGTCTACGCCTCGCGGGACTGGCATCCGCCGGGGCACCCGAGCTTCCGGGAGCGCGGGGGGCCCTGGCCCGCCCACTGTCTCCAGGACCGTCCCGGCGCGGCCTGGCACCCGGCGCTGGCCCTGCCCGATGGTGCCGTCGTCGTCTGCAAGGGCACCCGTTTCGATCGGGATCAGTACTCGGCCTTCGACGAGACGGGTCTCGCCGAGCGCCTGCGCACGGACGACGTCCGGCGCCTGTTCGTGGCCGGCATCGCCCTCGACGTCTGCGTGCGCGCCAGCGCGATCGACGCCCTCACCGCGGGCTTCGCCGTCCACCTGCTCGCGGACGCCACCCGACCCGTAGACCCGGAGAGCGGGCGGCGCGCCCTCGACGAGCTGCGCGCGTCCGGTGCCCGGATCGAGAACGCCGCGTGAGCCACTATCCGCCCCCCGTGCACGCGGCCCTCCTGACGGACCTCTACCAGCTCACCATGCTCCAGGCCTACTGGCGGGAGGAGATGCGAGGCGAGGCCGTCTTCCAGCTCTTCTTCCGGACGCTGCCGCCCGCGCGCAACCTCATGCTCGCCTGCGGCCTCGACGACGCCCTCAGCTTCCTCGAGAGCCTGCAGTTCGAGGCGGAGGCCCGGGCCCATCTCGCGGAGCTCGGACTCTTCCAGCCGGCGTTCCTGGACTGGCTCGGGACGCTGCGCTTCCGCGGCGACGTGTGGGCCGTGCCCGAGGGAACGCCGGTCTTCCCCGGCGAGCCCCTGGTGGAGGTGATCGCGCCGATCGCCGAGGCCCAGGTGGCCGAGACCTTCCTGCTCAACCAGATCCACTTCCAGACCCTCGCCGCGTCCAAGGCCGCCCGGGTGGTGACGGCCGCGGCCGGACGTCCCGTGCTCGACTTCGGCCTGCGCCGCACCCACGGCAGCGACGCCGGCCTGAAGGCGGCCCGGGCCGCCTGGGTGGCCGGGGTGGCCGCCACGAGCAACGTCCTGGCCGGGCGCCGCTACGGGATTCCGGTAGCCGGCACCCTGGCCCACAGCTACGTGGAGGCCCACGACGACGAGCTCGAGGCCTTCCGGGCCTTCAGCGAACTCTACCCGGAGACCGTGCTCCTGGTGGACACCTACGACGTGGAGTCCGGCGTCGGGCGGGTCGTGCAGCTCGCCCGGGAGCTCGGCGACGGGTTCCGGGTTCGCGGCATCCGGATCGACTCGGGCGATCTGCTGGCGCTGAGCCGCAGCGCCCGCGAGACCCTCGACGCGGCGGGTCTCACGGGCGTCGAGATCGTGGTGAGCGGCGGCCTCGACGAGCAGGGGGTGGCGGCGCTGGTGGCGGCGGGCGCGCCCGTGGACCGCTTCGGCGTGGGGACCCGCATGGGCGTCGCCGAGGACGCCCCCTCGTTCGACATGGCCTACAAGCTCGCGGCCTACGCCGGCCGCGACCGGGTGAAGACCTCGCCGGGCAAGTCGAGCCTGCCCGGTCGCAAGCAGGTGTGGCGGACCGAGCGCGACGGCGTCGCCGCGGGCGACGTGATCGGGCGTCACGACGAGGACCGCCCCGGTCGGCCCCTGCTGGTCCCGGTGATGCGCGGGGGCCGGCGACTGAGTCCGAGCGCGACGCACCTTCCCACGGCCCGGGCGCGGGCGGCCCGCGAGCTCGCCCAGCTCCCCGAGCCCGTGCGGGGACTCGGGCCGGCCGACCCGCCCTACCCGGTGACGATCAGCGAGGCCCTGGCGAGCGCGGATCGGGAGGCGCAGGCGCGGGCCGGTCAGCCCTAGGCGCCCGCGGGTCGGGCGCCGTGGGCGACAGCTCGAGGCCGGTCAGCGGCCGGTCGTCGCGCGCCAGCGTCGCCACCGCGGCGGCGAGCGCCTCGATCTCGGCCGCCTCGAGGGTGACCGAGCGCAGCGCCCCGCCCACGGCCCGCGCCACGGCGCTCCCGTCGGCCGCGGGCAGCCGGGGGATCAGCCAGCCGATCCGGCGTCCCAGCCGACCGAGGGCGGGCCGAAGCTGCGTCTCGAGATCGGCGAGGGGACCCGCGCCGGGCGGGCCGTCCAGGACCCGGCGCTGGACCGCCTTCGCCACCTCGATCTGCACCCGCGCCAGCCGGGCGACGGCCTCCGCGTCCGGCGCCGGGCGTCCGGTCTTCTCGGCGGCGGCGCGCGCGGCGCCCACCAGGGCGTCCACCACCACCGCCTCCCGCTCCGGCGCCTCGATCGCCAGTCCGCGCGCGCGCTTCACCTCGGCGACCGACGGCATGAGCGCCAGCCGCTCGTCCATGGCGGCCAGCAGCGCCGCGAGGGGCGTGGCCGTCGGCGTCTCGGCCGCGCCGGGTCCCAGCGTCTCGCGGCGCCAGCGTTCCAGGCTGCCGTCGTTCTCGCGTCCCAGGATCCAGGCGTCGAGGTCCTCGCCGAGGGCGGCGCGATCCGCCCGCACCAGCCAGGCCTTGCGGTCCCGGGAGAAGGGTCCGAGCTGCAGCCAGCCCGACACACCTCGGCGCCAGCGGGGACCCTCCAGGGTGTCGCTCACCGCGGCGTCGGCCTCTCCGCCCAGGAGCGCGGCGCGCACGGCGGCGTTGGGCGCCAGGGCCGCGATTCGCGCGCGCGGGAAGCGGGCCCGGGTCACCCGCTCCAGGTGCCCGCCGCGGTTCACGGCGATGCGGACGTCCGGGTGGTCGAGGGCGGCCAGGTCCGCGAAGCGCCGCGGCTCGCGGACGAGGGCGACGGCGCCGGTCTCGGTCAGGGGCACGCTGAAGCGTCCGACGGCGGAGCGCTCCGGTCGGACGGTGACACCGCTCGCCGCCAGGTCGAAGCGCCGGGCCTCGAGGTCGCGCACGAGGTCGGGCCAGCGGAAGGCCACCCACTCCAGGCGGCGGTGCCGCGCCCGCGCGTAGCGCTCGATCAGGACGACGTCGAAGCCCGTCCGCTCCCCGTCGGGCCCGAGGTGGCTGAAGGGGGCGTAGTCGCCGCTGGTGCCCACGCGCAGGACGCGGTGGGCTCCGTGGGCGGCCGCGTCGGTGACCGCGAGCAGGAGCAGCAGGGCGACGGCGGCGGCGATGCTCCCGCCTCGCCACAGGCCCCGAGGGGGGCCTGCGGCCGCGCGAGATTGACCCATACGGCCCGCTCTCCTAACCTCCCGCATCCCATCGGCCCCCCTGACGGGGGGCCGCTTTTCGTTCCATCGAGGTCCCGCGCCATGCTCCGACTCGAAGAGCTCGAATCCGGGCTGAACGTCACTCATCGAAACACCGGTCTCCGCTACGAGATCGTCGATCTGGGCGACGAGGAGGTGCTGCTCTCGCCCTCGGATTCGGACCTGCAGGACCTGGTGGTTCCCATCGACCTCTTCCGGGCGGAGTTCGTCACCACGGAGCGCTACAGCGCGCGCCGGGGGCGGGGCGGCGGCAGCGGCGGTCGGCGGCGCCCCAGTCCCGCGCCGAGCGGCCCCAAGGTGAAGGGACGCATCAAGAAGATGGTGCGCGACCGGGGCTTCGGCTTCATCCGCGGGGACGACGGCAAGGAGGTCTTCTTCCATCGCTCGGGTCTCGGCGGCGCCGACTACGACGTGCTGTCCGAGGGGGACGTGGTGGAGTACCACGTCCAGGAGAGCCCCCGCGGCCCCCGCGCCGAGAACGTCCGCCAGGTCGCCGCCGAGAGCGCCTGAGCCCCGCTTCCGCCCTCGGACCGACTCCCGATCATTCGCTGCCGTAGCGGTGGACGATGGGCAGCCGACGTCCGCTCCCGAACGCCTTGCGCGACACCCGCAGCACCAGCGGGGCCTGCCGGCGCTTGTACTCGTTGCGGTCGAGGCGCGCGACGATCTCGCGGACCTGCGCCGGGGTCACGCCCGGGGGCGGCTCGATGCCCTCGGCCTGGCGCCGCCCCTCGATGGCCTGCTCGAGGATCGGGTCGAGCACGTCGTAGGGGGGCAGGTCGTCGCTGTCGAGCTGGTCGTGGGCCAGCTCCGCCGAGGGCGGCTTGTCCAGCACGTGCTCCGGGATCCGCTCGCCGGCGCGGTTGGCGTGGCGCGCCAGGGCGTAGACGTCGCGCTTGTACACGTCCCCGAGCACGCAGAGGCCGCCCACCGTGTCGCCGTAGAGCGTGCAGTAGCCCATGGAGAGCTCGCTCTTGTTGCCGGTGGCCAGCACCAGGCGTCGCTCCTGGTTCGAGACCGCCATGAGCAGCGCGCCCCGGATCCGCGACTGGATGTTCTGCTGGGTGAGCCCGTAGTCGTCCCGGAGGCCGAAGAGCGACTCGAAGCAGTGTCGATAGCTCTCGTACACGGGACGGATGTCCACGGTGCGCACCGCCACGCCCAGTCTGCGCGCCAGGACCTCGGCGTCGCGCACGCTGTGACCCGACGAAAAGGGCCCCGGCATGAGCACGCCCACGACCCGGTCGGGCCCCAGGGCCTCCACCGCCAGGTGCGCCGTCACCGCCGAGTCGATGCCGCCGGAGAGCCCGATCACCGCGCCCGGCGGCAGGCCCTGCTTGCGGAAGTAGTCGCGGATGCCGAGGACCAGCGCCTGCTCGAGCTGCGCCACGGGGGCGGGATCCCCCACCGCCTCGGGCGCGGCGTCGAGGGGCGGGCGCTCGAGGTCGACCACCTCCAGGGCCGGCTCGAAGGCGGGCAGGCTCGCCCGCACGCGCCCGCGACCGTCGACGAGGAAGGAGCTGCCGTCGAAGATCAGCTCGTCGTTGCCGCCGAGCTGGTTCACGAAGGCGATGGGCACGCCGTGGCGCGCGGCCAGCTCGGCGAACAGGCTCCGCCGCTCGGCCGGCTTCCCCACGTGGAAGGGCGACGCCGACAGGTTCAGCACGAGGCCGGCGCCGGCGGCCGCCAGCTCGCCCACGGGGTCGATGGGATAGGACACCTCGCCCACCCAGGCGTCCTCGCAGACGGAGAGGCCGAGCGGCGACGCGGCGCCGTCCCACTCGATGGGCGCCCGCCGCTCCGCCTTGGCGAAGTAGCGGCGCTCGTCGAAGACGTCGTAGGTGGGGAGCAGCGACTTCGCCTGGGCGCCGATCCGCTCGCCTCCGGCCAGCAGCACCGCGGCGTTCTGGACCGCCTCCGGCCGATCCGGCGGCCCCGGAAGCAGCGCGCCCAGGGCGATCCCCACCCGCTGGGAGGCGGGGGCCAGGGCCTCGAGCTCGCGCAGCTGGTCGCGGACGAAGCCCTGCCGCTCGAGGAGGTCCATGGGCGGGTAGCCGGTGAGCACCAGCTCGGGCAGCACCACCAGGTCCGCCCCGGCGGCCGCGGCCTTGGCGGCGGCCTCTTCGACCAGGCGGCGATTGCCGGCGAGGTCCCCGACGATGGGGTTGACCTGGGCGAGCGCGACGCGCATGGAGCGAGGATCCGGTCCCGGGGCGGAGCCGTCAAGCCGACCGCGTCAGCCCCCCGGCTCGAGAGCGTCGCTGTACACGCTGGCGGGCGTCGGGTCCTCGCGCCCGCCCAGCGAGCGATAGAGCCCCCGCGCGGGTCGGTTGTCCGCCTCCGTGGCGACCCGGGCCGCCCGACAGCCGAGGGCGCGGGCGTGCTCGAGGAGGGCACGCAGGAGCTCGGAGCCGATGCCCTGGCGCTGGTGGCCTGGTGGGGCTGGTGGCGATCGGGCACCGGGCGTCCCTGGCGCTGAGGCGGAAGTCGGCGCGCCCAGCCCGCGCTGCTCCCGCGGGCTACGGGTAGTCGACGTCTACGGGTAGTAGACGTACACGGCGTCGGCGATGCAGGCGGGCTTGGACGAGCCCTCCACCTCGAAGCGCAGGTGTACGACGCAGCGGGCGGCGCCCCGGGGCATGTCGCGGACGCCCTTCATGTCGGCGTGCATGCGCACCCGCGATCCCGCCGGCACCGGAGCGGACAAGCGCATGCGCTCCAGGCCGGCATTGACCACCGCGGAGTAGCTCTTGAGCTCGAGGATCTGGGCCAGCAGCACCGGGGCCAGGGCCAGGGTCAGGTAGCCGTGGGCGATGGTGCGTCCGAAGGGTGACTCCCGCGCCGCGCGCTCCGGGTCGACGTGGATCCACTGGTAGTCGTCGGTGGCCTGGGCGAAGCGTTCGATCCGCTCCTGGCTCACCTCGAGCCAGTCCGAGACGCCCAGATGCTGGCCCAGGTACTGCTTGAGGGCGGCCACGTTGGGGATCTGGGTCTGGGTCGCCATGGCGTTCGGAGGGTAGGCGATCCCTCAGGCGCGCTCGACCCGCACGACCTCGTACCAGCGCTCGCACGTGGTGATCCGGCGCACCACCCGCTCCCGCGGCAGGCGCACCGGGACCTGCGCCCCGCGACGCAGTACGAGGTAGGCGTCGTCGTGCTCGAGCACGTCGCTCACGTGGTCCACGGTCTCCACGCCGGTCTCCGTCCAGGCGGTGAACCGCAACCGGCTCCGGGGTCGCACCTCGAGGTGGACGAGGGTGCCCCGGGCGCGCTCCAGGAGGGCGGCGGCCCGCTCCGGGCGGCCCACCAGCGCCACCGGTTCCGGCAGCGCGATCCGCGCCGCCCGCAGCACGCGCAGGACCCGGCCGAGACTCTCGACCGCGGGCACGCTCAGCTCGGGACCCAGCTCGGCGAAGTCCTCGATGGGGTCCGAGACGCGGCCGCGCCGCGGCAGGAATCCGAGCAGGACGCCGTGGACCTCGGCCCACTCGCTGCCCACGGGTGCCGGACGCGTCGCGACCTCGACCCGATCCAACGCGGCGACCACGCGCTGCATTCGAGGCATCCGGGGAGTATATCGGGCGTATACTGGCCCGGCGCGTCGCCCTGACGCCTTTCCCGAAGGAGGGCCCCGTGAACGCCCGCACGCTCGCGATCGTCTTCCTCCTGCTGGGCCTCGTGCTCGGGTTCACCGTGACGGGCCCGCTGCTCTACGAGAGCTTCGTCGGCCTCGACCCCAGCGGCTTCGTCCTCGGACCCCAGCTGCAGGCGCTCGCGGAAGGGGTGGCCGGCCCGCTCCCCAAGTCGGTCTCGGGGCTGCTCGGGGGCGCGCTGGTGCTCCTGCTGGCGGGCCTCGCCGCGTTCGCGGTCGTGCGCGCTGCCGTGCGGCGACGGGTGGGCGAGGTCGATCCGAGCCGTCGCCGCTTCCTGACCGGGGCGGCGTCCGGCGTGGGCGTCGGCGTCGGCACCGCGGCGGTGGGGGGCGCCGCCGCCTTCCTCCGCGCCGGGTACGGCGTCGGCCAGCAGGGCCTGGGCTGGATGAACGTCACCGGGGGGGCGCTCCAGGTCGCCGCTCCGGGAACCCACCCGGAGTGGCCCGAGACCTGGAAGGAGGCCCGGATCCGCAGCTACCGGCGCCTGGGACGCACCGAGGCGCGCGTCTCGGACATCTCCCTCGGATCCGGCCCCATCTCCGGCGAGCTCGGCGAGACCATCGTGCGCCAGGCGCTCGACCGCGGGGTCAACTACATCGATACGGCCCCGGACTACGTGGAGAACGGCAGCGAGGACGCCATCGGCCGCGCGATCCGCGGTCGCCGCCAGGGTCTGTTCATCGCCACGAAGTTCTGCACCGCCATCGGCCACCTGCCGACCGGAACGCCGGCCGCGAAGTACGTGGAGGTGGTGGAGGCGAGCCTGCGGCGCCTCGGCACCGACTGGGTGGACCTGATCCACATCCACTCGTGCGACAGCGTCGACCGGCTCCTCGACGAAGGTGCCCACGAGGCCTTCGACCGGCTCAAGGAGGCCGGCAAGGCCCGCTTCCTGGGCGTCTCGACCCATACGCCGCGACTCGAGGAGGTGGCGAACGCCGCCATCGACTCCGACCGCTTCGACGTGATGATGCTGGCGTACCACCACGGCGCCTGGCGCGCGCAGCCCGAGATCATCGAGCGCGCGCGGCGGGAGCGTGACATGGGCGTGGTGGCCATGAAGACCCTGAAGGGCGCCAAGCACCACGGGCTCGCCGGCTTCCGCGAGCAGGCCGAGGCCTACAGCCAGGCCGCCTTCAAGTGGGTTCTCTCGAACCCCGACGTGGCCTGCCTGGTGATCTCCTTCCGGGAGCTGCAGCACGTCCAGGAGTACCTGTACGCCTCGGGCAAGGCGCCCAGCGAGGCCGACCGGGCGCTGCTGCGCGAGTACGACCGGCAGGTGGCCGGCAGCTACTGCACGCCCCACTGCGGGGCGTGCCTCGACCGCTGTCCCGAGGGCCTGCCCATCCCGGACGTGCTGCGCCACCGCATGTACTTCGAGGACTACCGCTGGGAGAAGGAGGCGCTGCAGCGCTACGCGGCCCTGCCGCGGGACGCCGCCGCCTGCGCCGCCTGCAGCGCCCCGTGCCTGGGCGCGTGCCCGGTGGGCATCGACATCCCCGAGCGCATGCGCGGCGCCCACCGCCTGCTCACGCTCGCCTGATGCGGGAGGCGACGCGGATGCGTGAGGCAGGGCGGACGGCGCGGATCGCGGTGGGTCTCGCGCTCGGGCTCCTGGCTCCCTTGGGGCCGGCGGGAAGCGCCGCCGCCGTCGAAGGAGCCGGCTCGGGAGCCGCGCCCGCCTCGCCCTGGTCGCTGCCGCCGGAGGGATCCTGCGCCCCGACGGGCGGTCTGCGGGGCTGGCCGGTCGGGGAGGACGCGCCGCCGGTTCCGTTCGTGCCCGGCGACGTCATCGACTTCGAGCGCGCCCCGATGCTGGAGAGCTACCTGCCGCCCCCGCTCTGGGAGCACCGGGACAAGTTCTTCTTCGAGGGCATGCGGCTCGAGATCGGTCCCTGCTTCCGCGACTACGGAGCGCCGGGCTTCTACCGCGCCGCCACCGAGAAGTTCGCCGGTCGGGCGACCGTGGGAGAGGACGGGGGCCTCGAGGGCTACACGGCGGGACTTCCCTTCCCGCCGGAGGCCATCGCCGCCGACGATCCCCGGGCCGGCCTGAAGTGGGCCTGGAACGCCGCCCATCGCTACCAGGGCGCGGGCTTCCGAGCCCGCTTCCGGCTCACGGACATGGTGGGTCGGTCGCATCGCGGCGAGCACTTCGAGGGCGAGATCTTCAAAGCCCAGCTGAGCTTCCGGGCCGACCTGGCCGACCGCGACTACACGTTCCCGAAGGTCCGGGGCGATCACTGGGTGGCCGGCGGCGTGTTCACCGAGCCCTTCGCCGCCCGCGAGTACGCCTGGCGCCAGATCCGCGACGTCGGTCACCTGAAGAAGGCCCGCCAGAGCGACGACCTCTTCGCCTACCTGCCCCAGTGGCGCCGCGTGCGCCGGATCAGCTCGAGCGGCGTCGAAGGGCTCTACCTGCCGTCGTTCAGCGTCGGAGTGGTGCCGGCCACCCAGATCAGCACCGTGGGCGGTGGCGGAGACCTCGGTGCCGCCGGTGGTGCGGCCGCGGTGGGGATCGGGGGCGCGGCCGCGGTCGGCTCGATCAGCCCGGTGCGCAGTGGCTTCGAGGGCCTCGAGATCCGCCCGCTGCTCTACGACTACCGCGTGCTGGGGCTGCAGGACGTGCTCGCGCCCCTGAACGCCGCCAACCCGTCCTGGCCCGCCGACCCGGACCGCGGCTTCGGCACCTGGGGCCTCTCCTTCGCCAGCGATCGCTGGGACCTGCGGCGGGCGCTGCTGCTCGAGGGCCGGATCAAGAAGCGTCAGGGCGACCGGGAGGCCGCCCGCGTCCTGCTCTGGCTGGATCTCCAGACCCTGCAGCCGCTCTACTACGTCTCCTACGACCGCCACGACGAGCTCATCGACGTGGGCCAGTACGTGGGCCGCTGGAGCGAGGATCGGGCGGACTATCCGCGCTGGCCCGATGCCCCCGAGCGTCCCATCCGGGTGATCGACCCGGTGGGTGCGGCGTTCGCCAACCTCCAGCAGGACGGAGGCTGGCGACGGGAGACCTGGGAGTGCGTCTCGACGCCGCCGGAGGAGAAGGTGCTGCGGCGACAGCTCTCGGTGAACCAGCTCACCAAGCGGCGCTAGCGCGCAGGCGAGCGAAGTGCGGGCTCAGTCGTGTTCGCGCTTGATGCCCTTCACGAAGGCCTGCAGCAGCGTGTGGTGGACGGTCTTGCGGTCCGCCGAGCCGAAGCGCTCGCGGAAGGCCTTCACCGGGATGATGCCCTTGGCCATGGAGCGATGGCCGCCCCCGATGCCGAGGCCCTCCACCACGGCGCGCACCACCTCGCCGGCCGCCCGCACGTAGCCCACGTTCCGCACCGAGAACACCACGTCCGCGCCCACGATGCCCGCCGCCACGGACCACTCTGCTCCCTCGGCCTGGAGGCCCAGGTCCGCCACCTGGGGGATCACGTCCTCCCGGACGCGGCCCAGGGAGAGCAGGTGCACGCCTTCCTCGACCGTGGTCTGGGCGAGGGCGCGCCCGAGGGACTGCAGACCCTCCAGAGGCAGCGCCGGCCGCTCGATCCGCCGCAGCAGGGCCGGACTGTGCCAGGTGTGGAGGAAGGCGAAGGCCTCGATGTCGCGGTGGCTGGTCTCGCGGCCCAGGAGCTGGGTGTCGCTCTTGATGCCGTAGATCAGGGCCGTCGCGAGCTTCGGGCGGATCTCCATGCGGGCCGCGCGCACGTAGTTGGTGATGATGGTGGCCGTCGCCCCGATCGAGGGGCGGATGTCGCGGATCACGGCGTCGTAGCCGCTGCGCTCGGGATGGTGGTCGATCACGACGTCCACGGAGCGCACCCGCGCGGGCATCTCCTCCCCGAAGACGGTGGGCTGCACGTCCACCAGGGCCAGGCCGTCGAACCCGTCCAGCTCGTCCGGCGCCACGGTGCGGACCTCCAGGCCCAGGGCCTGGACCATGGCGCGGTTCTCGGGTCGCTTGATCTCGCCGAACGAGACCAGGGGACAGGTGGAGGCCTTGCGGCCGAGGATGACCCGCAGGGCGTAGCCGCAGGCGATGGCGTCGGGGTCCGGGTCCGGCTGGAGCAGGATCGCCACCCGGTTGCGGTTCTCCAGCAGACCGCGCAGGGCCACCACCCGGCCCAGGTCGCCCAGCAGCTCGAACTCGTGGTCGACGTCGTCCCGGATCAGGGACCGCAGCCCGGCCCGGCGCAGCCTCGGATGCTCGGGCAGCGCCTCCCCTTCCACCCGGTCCGAGAAGACGAGGATCGGCGCATCCGGCGCCACCTCGGCGATCGCGGCCACGGCAGCCTTCAGGAAGGGCAGGTCCTCGCTGACCAGGGCAAAGCCGTCCCCCTCCTTGGGGTCGAGCCGGGCCACGGCCGGCCCGGAGATTCCCCCCTGGAGGACGCGAAAGCCGGGCGGCCGCGCGCGGGACTCGTCTTCTCGCGGGATCCAGGTGAGCTCCTCCTGATCTCCGGCGCCGATCCGGCACCAGAGCCGGGCGAGCTCCGCCCCGTCGCACAGAATGATCCGCCTGGCCAACCGACCCCCACGACCTGGAGCCGCGGAGTCTAGCCAATCGGTCCCCGCGCCACGCCTCTCATTTTCCCCTCGGGGAACTCCGGGCAGGGCCGGCGCCCGTCCGCTTCGACTATGGTTCGAGCCCATGCAGCCGGTCTTCGTGGGCGACGTCCAGGGCTGCTCGGAGGAGCTGGAGCTGCTCGTCGCGAGCCTCCGCGACCGCTTCGGGGCCCGTGGCTTCGCGCTCTGGCTGGTGGGCGACCTGGTGAACCGGGGCCCCGGCAGCCTCCAGGTGCTGCGGCGGGTGCGGGAGCTGGCGGAGCGGGGGCAGGCCCGGATCGTCCTGGGCAACCACGAGCTCTCGCTCCTCGCCACCTTCCTGGGCCTGCGACGAGCTGCGCCCACCGACAGCTTCGTCGACGTGCTCGACGCCCGGGACAGCGCCGACTGGATGGACTGGCTCCGCCGCCAGCCCCTGGTCCAGACCGGGCAGCTCGGCGAGCGGCCCTTCGCCATGGTGCACGCCTCGGTGGCCCCCGGATGGAGCCTGGACGAGCTGGCCGAGCGGGGCCGCCGCCTGGCGGCGCGGCTCGCGGGCCCGGGGGAGCCCGCGGGCCACCCGGGCTGGGAGGGTGTCCGAGCCCTGCTGGCCCCGGGCCCGAACGACGCCGACCGGGAGCTGCGGGAGGACCTGGTCCGGCTGACCCGCTGCCGCCGCATCGACGCCCGAGGCCGCTTCAGCGAGGAGGAGCCCGCGCGCCCCGCCGACGCCTGGCACGCGCGCTGGGCCGCCGCCGATCCCGCGTTCGGTGTCGTCTACGGACACTGGGCGATGCAGGGCCTGCACGCGGCGCCCCTGCTACGCGGCCTCGACACCGGCTGCGTCCACCACGGTCGCGGCCGCGACGGCTTCCTCACGGCGTGGCTCCCGGACCGCGGCCAGCCCGACCCCTTCGCGCGCCTCGATGCGGGGATCCTGCAGATCCCCGCCCTGCGCGCCCACTACGCGGATCTGCAGAAAACGCGGAGCCGGGAAGTTTCTGCTTGAATTGGATCGCCCGAGGTCTAGAGTGGAGGGGCGCGTCCGGGAGCCGAGGGCAGGAGACCGAGGTTCCGCTTCCATCGACCCAAGTCGCCCGCTCGGTGGTCCGGATGCGTCTCGAGTGTCGGTGGAGGTGGGCGCCGCGTCCCGCCGTGCGGCCTCGATGACGGAGGCCGTTCGCGCGCGAGGCGCGGAAGGGCGGGAGAGCTTCCCGAACCCGGGAGCCTTCCAACCAAGACGCGGGGAAAACGAGGGGACTGGTCGTCAGACCGCGGCGCTGCACCGGTTTCGCCGCGGCGCCTGGCGAGACCCTTCGGGATGTCGGACCGGATGCCGGACCCGCCATCGCCCCGCGGAACGAGCGAGCCCCGACGGAGGCTCGGGAAGCGCCCGCCGCCTCGGCAAGCCGGATCTCCCACGAAACGCGTTCCGCGGACGCGGCTCAGCGCACCGGATGCCGCAGCGCGCGCGCCGCCAGGATCCGCAGCTCCTCCTCGGGGTCGTTCTCGACCATCTCCACGAGCGCCTGACGCAGCCGGGGCTCGCTGGCGAAGCTCGGGATGCCCGCCAGCGCCACCTTGCGCACCCGCGGGTCGCCGTGGCGCAGGCCGCGGGTGACCGCCTCGGTGATGCCTTCGGTGCGACGCAGGCCCGCCATGCGGTAGCCGACGCGGAGGCGCTCCAGGTCGGGCTCCGGCTCGGTCAGTCCCTCGAGCACCCGCTGCAGCGTCCCGGGGTGGACCATCGCCAGGCTCACCGCGGCCGTGCGCGGCCCGTCGGGCTTCGAGCGGTCCAGCGCCGTCTCGACCAGGGCCTCGCGCTGGGCGTCGCTCAGGGGAAGCTCGCCCGCGCCCAGCGGCATCAGGGCGCGCAGCGCCTGACTCCGAAGAGTGTCGTCGTCGCCGTGGACCCAGGCGAGGTAGGTCTGGATCCGACCCTCGGTGTCGTCGGAGAGCATCGTGCCGAGGATCGCGACCCAACGCGCCCGCGCCTGCGCGTCGTCCAGGGTCTGCAGCTCCCGGGGCTCGTCCACCAGCACGTAGGGGCTGCGGGCTCCGCGCAGGAGCAGCACGGCCCACTGCCCCGGCAGAAGCTCGGGCGGCGCGGAGGGCGCGCGCTTGATCGCGAAGGACGCGCCGGGCTCGCCGCGGAAGGGCTGCGCCTGCTCCACCCGGATCCGCCCCGGCTCGATGGCGCTCACCCGGCCGATGGCGACCACCTCGGCCCGGGCGAGACGCTCGTGGAGCGGGCGGGCCGGGGGCAGCATGCCGTGGCCCCCGAGCTGGGCGTCCGCCACGGCGGCGGGGAGACCGAGGACCAGGGCGAGGGCTGCGGTCCGGGCGAGTTCGGCAGCGGCGGCGCGCACGGTCGGCGATCATAGCCCGATGCGTTCCGTCCGCGTCCGCCGCCGCGGGCTCGTCCTGCTGGCCGGCCTGACGCTCGCGGGCTGCGCGCGTGATCCCATCGCCGGTCGCTCCCTTCGCGAGGAGCGGGAGCTCGGGCGTCTGGCGGCGGCCCGGGTCGAGGCCCTGCTCGGCGACGCCGGAGCGCCGGAGGCCACGCGTTACGTCTCCGCCGTGGGCGCGCGCCTGGTCGCGTCGCTCGCCCGCCGGGGCCTCGCCTACCGCTTCGGCGTGGTGCCGCTCGCAGAGCCGGCGGCCTTCGCCCTGCCCGGGGGCTGGATCTACGTCTCGAGCGGGCTGCTCTCCCGCGTCGCCGACGAGGACGAGCTGGCGGCGGTGCTGGCCCACGAGATCGTCCACGTGGCGGAGCGCCACCATGCCGCACGCGGGACCGGGATCCGACGCGCGGCGAGCCCGCTCGAAGCGGACGGGCGCCTGGCGCGCGCCGCCGGCGCCGAGGGTGCCCTGGGGGAGCTGGTGCGGCAGCTCCGGGACGCCACGCGCGGGCCGGTGCTGCCGGCCTACGCGCCGCGCCACGAGCGCGAGGCGGATCGGCGGGGCCAGGAGCTGGCGGCGCGGGCGGGCTACGACCCGGCGGCGCTGCCCCGGCTGCTCCGCGCCCTGGCGAGCCCCGCGGAGCGGGCCGCCGAGGCGGGGGCGGGAGTTCCCTGGCTCGATCCGGGTGCGGATCCGGCCGAGCGTATCCGGCGCGCCGGGTCGCGGGCGTCGGCGCTCGAGCGCGAAGCCCGGGAGCAGGTGGCCGCGGGTGCGGCGTTCCTCGCCCGCCTCGAGGGCCTGCGCCTCGGGTCCGACCCGGCGGAGGGCGTCTTCCGGCAGGGCCGCTTCCTGCACCCCGGGCTCGCGCTGGCGCTGGCCCTTCCCCCGGGCTGGACCGCCCGGAACGCGGCCGGGGCGGTCCTCGCCGTGTCGCCCGACGCCGGGGCCGCCCTGGCGCTGGAGGTCGCCGGGCGCGGAGACGACGCCGTGGGTGCGGCCCGCGCCTTCGCCCGCCGCCACGGGCTCGCGCTGAGCGACCTGCGACGCCGCCCCCTCGGCGACGGCGGCGCCGTCCAGGCGCGCGCGGGGCTGCCCGACCCGGACGGCGGCACCTGGATCCTGGACCTCACCTTCGTCTCCCACGCGGGCTACGTCCTCCGCATCACGGGCCTGTCGCCCGTGGAGCGCTACGGGGAGGCGCGGCGCGCCTTCGAGGCCAGCATCGAGAGCTTCCGGCGGCTCTCGGACGCGGATCGGGCCGAGGTCCGAGGACGTTTCCTGACCGTGGCCCGGGCGGCGCCGGGCGAGGATCTCGCCGCCCTCTCGGCGCGGGTCGGCAACCGCTGGCCCCTGTCGGCGCTGGCGCGGATCAACCGCCTCCCGCCCGACGCGTCGCTGCGCGCGGGCCAGCGGGTCCGGGTGGCCGTGGAGCGAGCGCCCGCGCCGATGCCGAGCCGCTAGACTGCGCCCCATGCCCACCGTGAGCGTCCCGCCCCCGTTCCGCGGCCCGACCCAGGGCGCGGCCAGCGTCGACGTCGAAGGCAGCAGCGTGCGCGCCTGCCTCGAGGCCGTCGAGACCCGACACCCGGGCTTCCGGGAGCTGGTGTTGAATCCCGACGGGACGGCCAGCAAGTTCGTCAAGCTGTTCCTGAACGGCGAGCCCGTCGAGGACCTCGAGGCGGCGGTCGCCGACGGCGACGAGGTGGCGGTGCTCGCCGCCATCGGGGGTGGCTGACCCCGCGTCCGGCAGCCGGCGGCGCCGAGGTCGGGTATGCTCGCGCGTCGCACTTCCGAGCAGGAGCCGAAGGAGGACCCCCATGGCCGGACCGACGGGCGATCGACTGATCCGGGTCGACATGACGAACCAGACCGCCACCACCGAGGACTTCCCCGCCGATTGGAAGCTCCTGGGCGGGCGCGCGCTCTCCGCGAGGATCCTCGTCACCGAGTGCGATCCGGCCTGCGATCCGCTCGGTCCCGACAACGTGCTGGTCATGGCGCCCGGCACCCTCTCCGGAACCATGGCGCCCACGTCGGGCCGGATCTCCATCGGCGGCAAGAGCCCGCTGACCGGCGGCATCAAGGAGGCCAACGCCGGCGGCAATCCGGGTCAGGACCTCATGAAGCTCGGCTACCGCGCGGTGGTGGTGAAGGGCCAGCCGGCGGATCCCGAGAAGCGCTACGCCCTCGAGGTCACGAAGGACGGCGTGAAGGTCGTCGAGGCCGACGACACCAAGGGCATGTGGAACTACGCCCTGATCCAGCACCTCGGCGGTCGCTACAGCCAGACCGCGTCGTTCATCAGCATCGGCCCCGCCGGCGAGATGCGCCTCACGGGCGCGTCGGTGGCCTGCACCGACGCCGACCAGGAGCGCCGTCCGGCGCGCCACGCCGCCCGCGGCGGACTGGGCGCCGTGATGGGGTCCAAGGGGCTCAAGTACGTCATGGTCGACGCGGAGCGCCTGCCGGTGCGCCGCCCTGCCGACATGAAGGCCTTCTCGGCGCTGACCAAGAGCTACTCGAAGGACTTCCGCGAGGGGCCCAAGGCGAACGTGTTCAAGAACGGCACCAGCGGCGTCGTGCCCGTGGCCAACATGCTGAACACCTTCCCCTACAAGAACCGCACCGAGGGCCAGTCGCCGGACGTCCAGACCCTCGACGGCGCCCGCATCGTGGAGAGCTTCGAGGAGCGCGGGGGCGGCATGCACAACTGCATGACCGGCTGCATCGTGCAGTGCTCGAACATCGTCCACGACAAGGACGGCAACTACAAGACCAGCGCCCTCGAGTTCGAGACCCTGACCCTGCTCGGCTCCTGCTGTGCGATCGCCAGCTGGGAGGACGTGGCCGACCTCGATCGCCTCTGCGACGAGATCGGCGTCGACACCATCGAGACCGGTGCGGCCATCGCCATCTACATGGACTCGGGCGGGATGGAGTACGGCGACGCCGAGGGCGCCAAGCGCATCCTGAAGGAGATCGCCGAGGGCAC
>CAYTZH010000019.1:0-17602 GCA_964442285.1 uncultured Spirochaetales bacterium
TCGCGCGGCGGCGGCCCGGGCCCTCGGGATGCGGAAGCAGCTGCGCTACTTCTTCAGGCTGCGGATGAAGGCGATGACGTTGTCGACGTCGCTGTCGCTGAGGGCGGCCCAGGGCGCCATCAGCGGCGAGCCGCCGTAGGCGGCCGCACCGTTCTTGATCACGAGCTTGAGGTCGCTGTCCTCGCCCGGCGTACCGTTCTTGTCGGCGTCGAACTTGAACTCGCCGGTCGAGAAGTCCCGAGGCTTGGGGTTGAGTGCGGCTCCCACCGGCCCGTCGCCCTTGCCCGTGGCGCCGTGGCAGGACACGCAGTTGGTGGTGTAGACGGCCTTGCCGGCGGCCGCATCGGCGGCGGACGCTGCATTCGGCAGCGACGCTCCCAGGAGTCCGAGCGCTGCCGCGCCCGCCATCAGGTCTCGGATTCGCATTCCCAGGCTCTCCTTTCGCTCGTTCATGGCACCGGTCCGCCCGAAAAACGGCCGAACTCTAGAGGCCACCCTGCGCCGCGTCAAACCGCTCCGCCGCGCGTGCGACCCGCGCCCTGCAACCACTCCACCAGCAGCCGCACCCCGACGCCGGTGGCCCCGAAGGGCTGGTAGGGACCAGGCTTCTCCGTCCACGCCGTGCCCGCGATGTCCAGGTGGGCCCAGGGCGTCTCCCCTGCGAAGTGGGAGAGGAAGGCGCCCGCCGTGATCGCGCCGGCCTCCCGCCCCGCGGTGTTCTTCACGTCTCCCACCCGGCCCTTCACGAAGCTCCGGTGCTCGTCCCAGAGCGGCAGGGGCCAGAGGCGTTCTCCGCTGGTCTCCCCCGCGCGGCGCAGGCGCTCCACGAGATCGTCGTCGGTCCCCATCAGGCCGCTGCACCAGGGGCCCAGGGCCACCACGCACGCCCCCGTCAGCGTGGCGAGGTCCACCATCGCGTCGGGCTCGTAGGTGGTGCGGGCGTAGTGCAGCACGTCGGCCAGTACGACGCGGCCCTCGGCATCGGTATTCAACACCTCGATCGACTTTCCGGACATGGACCGCACGACGTCGCCCGGCCGATAGGCGCTGCCGCTCGGCATGTTCTCCGCGGCCCCGATGAGGCCCACCACGTGCTGGGGCACCTTGAGCAGGGCGGCGGCCCGCATGGCCCCCACCACCGCCGCGGCCCCGGACATGTCGTGCTTCATGTCGCCCATGCCGGCCGAGGGCTTGATGGAGATGCCGCCCGAGTCGAAGGTCACGCCCTTGCCCACCAGGCAGACCGTGCGCCGGCGGCGGCCCGCTGGCTTGCCCCGTGGCGGCGCGTTGTGCTCGAGGACGATGACCCGCGGCGGGTGCGCGCTTCCCGCGCCCACGGCCAGGATCGCCTCCATCTTGCGCCGCTTCAGCTCGGCCGGGTCGAGGACGCGGCAGGTCAGGCCCACGGCGCGGGCCAGCTTCTGGGCGCGCTGGGCGAGGGATGCCGGGGGCAGCTCGTTGCCGGGCAGGTTCGAGAGGTCCCGGGCCACGTTCTGGGACTCGGCCACGATCGTGCCCACCTGGACGGCGCGACGCGCGCTGCGCGCGGCCGGCGCGCGCTCGAAGAACAGCGTCGCCGACTCGGGCAGCGGGGCCGCGTCCTTCGGATCCTCCTCCTTGAAGTCGTCGAAGCGGTAGCCGGCGAGCACCAGTCCCTCGGTCAGGGCGCGCGCCACGGCGTCCGGACGCAGGCGACGGGTGGCCGGGGCCGCCAGGGCCAGCGACCCGGCCCGCGGCGCCGCCTGCAGCGACGTCCCGGCCGCCCGCCGCAGGGCCTCGGCGTCCACCCCCGACTCCTCGCCCAGGCCCACCAGCACGATCTTGCCCGCGCCCACGCCACCCGTGGGATACAGGCGCAGCGTCTCGCCGGGCCGCCCGCGGAAGTCGCCACTGCGGAGGGCCGACGCAAGCTGACCGCCGGTTGCCTCGTCCAGGCCGGTCCAGCGCGCCGGAAGCCGCCACTTCTCGCCGTCGAGCTGGAAGAAGGGGATGGCAAGCACGTCCGCGCGCGCCTGGGTCGGGTTGGCAGACGAGACGGTGACCTGCATCGATTCTCCTTTGGATTCGGGCCTTTGTTGAACTCGCGGGGACCCTTGCCTAGACTCCGCGGGTCGTTCTACGGGGGGGAGATGAGCGAGCTCGTCGTCGGGGCGGCCATGGGGGGACGTCTCGCGAGCCTCGACGCCTTCGACCTGATCCTGCAGGCCGGATGGATCGTCAAGCTCGTCCTCCTCGTCCTGGCCGGATTCTCCGTGCTCTCATGGGCGCTGATCGCGTACAAGTGGCGCGAGCTTCGGCGCGCAGATCAGGATAGCGGCGCATTCCTCGAGGTCTATCGCGACGGCACGCTGGACGCCGCCTACGATGCGGCTCGCAGCTACGACGCGAGTCCCCTCGCCGCGAGCTTCCTGGCCGGCTACGCCGAGCTCAACCGCATGGCGCGTCGGGGCGGACAGCCCGGCCTCTACGACCTCAGCGACGCCCAGGTCGACGCACTCTCGCGTCACGTGCGCTGGACCGCCTCGCGGGAAGCCCTCCGCCTCGAGCGCGGGCTCTCCTTCCTGGCGACCACCGGCAGCGCCACGCCCTTCATCGGTCTCTTCGGCACGGTGGTGGGGATCATCACCGCCTTCCAGGGGATCGGCCGCGCCGGGACCGCCAGCCTGGCCGTGGTGGCCCCGGGCATCGCCGAGGCCCTGATCGCCACCGCCGTGGGCCTGCTGGCCGCGATTCCCGCCACCATCGCCTACAACTACTTCCTGCACGGGCTGCGGGAGATCTCCTCGGCCCTGGACCTCTTCGTGGCCGACATGGACAGCGACTTCCGGCGCCTGTCCGCCACCCCGCCCGACGCCGCCCGGGCTGCGAGCCGCTAGCCGTGGCGCTGACCCCGGGCGGCACGAGTCGTCCCCTCTCGGAGATCAACGTCACGCCCTTCGTGGACGTGATGCTCGTGCTGCTGGTGATCTTCATGGTGACGGCGCCCATGATGACCTCCGGCGTGGACGTCGATCTGCCGGACACCAGCGTCCAGCCCCTGCGCCTGCAGGACGAGCCGTTGATCCTCTCGGTGAAGCAGGACGGCAGCGTCTTCGTCGGTACGGTGGAGGTGGCGGTGGCCGAGCTGGCGGAGAAGCTCGAGGCGATCTTCGAGGGACGCGACACCAAGGATTTGTACCTGCGCGCCGACGCGCAGGCCCCCTACGGAAAGGTCGCCGCGGCCCTGGTGGCGGCTCGGGCCGCGGGTGCGACCCGGCTCGGCATGGTGACCGAGCCGGAGGAGTGAGCGCTGCTGGAGGCACACGCGCACGCCCTGGAGCTGGCCGAGACCGAGGAGGCCCGCCGACGGGAGCTGCGCTGGCTGCTGCTGGGCTCGGCGGCGGTGCACGCGGCGGTGACGGTCACGCTGCTCCTCCTTCCCGAGCCGCGGGTGAAGGTCACCCTGCCGCCGGCCGTGACGGTGGAGCTGGTGGCCGCACCCGCACCCCCGACGCCCGCCCCGGCGCCGGCGCCCAGGGCGCGCCCCCGCCCGCCCAGGCAGACCGTGGTGCTGCCGGAGAAGCCGTCGCCGCCGAAGCCCAAGCCCGAGCCGGTCGCGAAGCCCGAGCCGAAGCCGGAGCCCAAGCCCGAACCCAAGCCCGAACCGAAGCCGGAACCGAAGCCGGAGCCGCGGCCTCAGCAGTCCTACGAGGACGTGTTGCAGGATCTCCGCTCCCAGCTGGGCGAGCCCGAGACGGCCAGGCCCGAGCCGGCCCGGGTGGCGAAGGCGACCGGGGCGAGCGGGCCTCGGACGGGCGGCGTGCGGGTGTCTCCGGAGGTGGCGGCCTGGCTGCGGGACGCGCGCATCCACGTCCGCAACGATTGGGTGATCGCGCCCGGCTTCCGCACCGAGCCCCTGGAGACCCACGTGGAGGTCCGGCTCGACGCCGGAGGCAACGTGCTCGGCGAGCCGGAGATCACCCGAAGCTCTGGCAACCCGTGGTACGACGACAGCGTCGTGAGGGCCCTGCAGAAGGCGAGCCCTCTGCCGGCGCCCCCGGAGGCCGGTCGCTGGCCTTTCGTGTTCCGACCGGAGGACGCCCCGTGAGGAGCCTCGTCGGCTTCGTCCTGCTGCTGGCGCTGGCCGCCCCCGCGGTCGCCCAGGACAAGCCCGCGGTGATCGTCACCGACCCCAGCGCCCGCAGCTACAAGGCCGCCGTCCAGGGCTTCGCGGACCGCCGTCCCGTGCCCGAGTCCGAGGTCCCGAGCGAGCTGCGCGCCACCATCGGCAGCGCTCTCGGGTTCTCCCAGCTCTTCGAGGTCGTCGATCCGAAGGCCTTCCTCGGCCCCGACGTCACGGTGCAGCTCGACGCCGGCCCGCCCCCGGACTGCGGCTCCTGGCGGACCATCGGCGCCGACGCCCTGCTCCAGGGCGTGCTCGGAGAGGAGGGCGGGCAGCTCGTGGTCGAGTTCCGGGTCTACGACGTGGCGCGCTGCCGCAGCCTCCTGCGCAAGCGCTACCGGGGAGGGCGGGGCGACGTCGAGCTGATCGGGCGCCGCATCGCCGACGACGTGGTGAACGAGTTCACGGGTCGTCCCGGCGTGGCCAGCACGGAGATCGCCTTCATCTCGAACCGCAGCGGCAACAAGGAAGTGTATGTGATGAACGCGGACGGCAGCGCCCAGCGGGCCGCCACCGGGAACCGCTCCATCAACGCCTTCCCCGCCTGGGCCCCGAACGGGGACGAGCTCCTGTACACGTCCTACCGCTACCGCGGGCAGCCCGCGCTCTTCCTGCTCTCCCGGGGCCGGCGCAAGCCGGGCCGGCTGCTCTCCCGCATCGACGACGGCGGCCCGGTGTACCGCGGCAGCTTCGCGCCCGACGGCGAGCGCCTGGCCTTCGTGAAGTCCGTGGACGGCGCCCCGGAGATCTTCACCGCCGGGCCGGCGGGCCAGAGCCTGCGCCGGCTCACGCGGCACCGGGCCATCGACATCTCCCCGACCTGGTCGCCGGACGGCAAGCGGCTGGCGTTCGTCTCCGATCGCTCGGGCGCGCCCCAGGTCTACGTGATGGACACCGACGGGAGCAACGTCCGTCGACTCACGTTCCAGGGGACCTACAATACGGCGCCGGCCTGGTCGCCGGACGGGCGCTGGATCGCCTACGAGTCCCGGGTGGGGGGGCAGTTCGACATCTGGCTGATCGACCCGGAGGGGGACGTGAGCCTGCCGATCGTGACCCACCCCCGGAGCGACGAGAGCCCGAGCTGGTCGCCGGACGGGCGCTTCCTGGCGTTCAGCTCCACCCGTCGCGGGCGGGCCGACATCTACACCGTCGGGGTGGACGGCCGCAACGTGCGACGGGTCACGCGCGGCGACGGGGACAACACCAGCCCGGCGTGGGGTCCGCACCCGCGCTAGGCAAGCAGGGGGGTGTGACATGACGAACTCGACGAGGGCACGGACGGCCCTGTGGCTCCCGATCCTCGGCGCGGCGCTCGCCCTGGGCTGCCCGAGCACGAGCTCGGGCCCCGGGGGTCCGGACCCGGACGCCGGGGATGCCGGCGGGCCCGGCCGCGGCGTCATCGGGGAGGACATCGACCGCGGCGGGCTCGCCGGCCGCGGTCCCGAGGGTGCCATCGAGGCCCAGCGCCTCGGGCTGCGCACGGCGTACTTCGACTACGACTCCTTCGACCTGCGCAGCGACGCCACCGACGCCCTCCGCCACAACGCGGACGTGCTCCGCTCCAATCCGTCGGTGCGGGTGGAGATCCAGGGCAACTGCGACGAGCGCGGCAGCGAGGAGTACAACCTCGCCCTCGGCGAACGTCGTGCTCGCGCGGCCCGCGACTACCTGATGCGGCTCGGCGTCGACGAGGGCCGTCTGATGACGGTCTCGTTCGGCGAGAACAATCCCGCCGTGGTCGGACACGAGGAGCGCGCATGGTCCCGGAACCGACGCGCCGACTTCGCCGTCCTGCCGTGAAGCTCCTCGGCGTCGCGGCGCTGGTCTGCGCGGCGGCGGGCCTCTCGGGGTGCGTCACCGTGGCCGAGTTCCGCAAGCTCGAACGCAAGGTGTACGAGCTGCAGGGCGGCGAGGTGGGCGAGCAGAGCCGCGAGCAGATCGCGAACCTGACCGCCGAGCTGGACGCCCTGAGCCGGGAGGTGGACGGGCTCCGCGGCGAGCTCGAGGTGGCCCGCCACGAGTCCGCGCGGGCGCTGGACGAGGCGCGCGCGGCCCGGGCGGCCAACTCGCGTCCCGGCCCGCCCCCGGGCTCGCCCGGCGGGGAGAACGTCGAGGCGATGCCGGGCGCCGACCCGACGCTGGACCCGGCGGCGGACCCGCCCGGGGGTGTCGCCGACGGGGAGGCGTCGACGGGGTCGGCGGATCCGGAGAGTCCCTCGGCGGCCGTCGAGGGAACCCCTGGTGCGGCCCCCCCGGGCACGGGCTCCTCGGCGGCGGAGGTGCAGGCCTATCGGGCGGGGCTCGACGCCTGGCGGAAGGGAGAGGCGCAGTCTTGTATTGAACGCTTCCGGGAGTTTCTCCAAACTTACCGGTCCTCGCCGTATGCGGACGATGCGGCGTACTGGATGGCCGACTGCTACTTCAAACAGGGCGACTACAAGACGGCGATTCTGAGGTTCGACGACGTGGTCAACCGCTACCCGGACGGCAACAAGGCAGCCGACGCGCTCTACCGCCAGGGCGAGGCGCTGCTCGAGCTCGGGCCGAACTACGGGAAGGCCGCGTCGCGCGCCTTCGAGCGCGTGCTCGCGGAGTACCCGGACTCGTCGCGAGTGGACGAGGCACGCAGGCAGCTCGAGCTGCTCGGGGCAGGTTGAGACGCGCTGCGGCGCGGGAGAGGCGATTTGAGGAAGCGCGACCTGGAGAAGTTCAAGAAGATCCTGACCGAGCAGCGCGAGGAGCTCCTGAACAAGGCCCACAGTGCGCTCGGGGGGGACATGAATCTCGACCCCGACGACTTCCCCGACGAGATCGATACGGCCTCGTCGGAGGTGGGGCTCGCCTTCATCGGGCGGCTGCGCGAGCGCGAGCGCCGGCTGATCAACAAGATCAACAAGGCGCTCGACAAGATCGAGCTGGGCGAGTTCGGCGAGTGCGAGAGCTGTGGCGAGGAGATCGGGGTGAAGCGCCTGGAGGCCCGCCCGGTGGCCGAGCTGTGCATCGACTGCAAGTCGCAGCAGGAGAAGCTCGAACGGGGCATGGGGTAGCTGCCGCCGACCGCGCCGCCGGCGCCCTCGTCCTCGGGGTCGAGAGCTCCTGCGACGAGATGGCTGCGGCCGTCGTCCGAGACGGCCGCGAGGTGCTCGCCAGCGAGGTCCGCGGCCAGGGGTCGGTCCACGCCCCCTACAAGGGCGTGGTGCCCGAGCTCGCGGCGCGCGACCACGTCCAGACCGTCTCGGAGGTGGTGGATGCGGCGCTCGCCGAGGCGCGGATCGAGCCCGAGGCGCTGACCGGGATCGCCGTTACCGCCGGCCCGGGCCTGATCGGCTCGCTCCTGGTGGGGCTCTCCTTCGCCAAGGCCCTGGCCTATCGCCTCGACGTGCCCCTGGTGGGCGTGCACCACCTGGAGGGCCACCTGCTCTCCGCCGAGCTCTCGGATCCCGAGCTGGTGCCGCCCTACCTCGGCCTCGTGGTTTCCGGCGGGCACACGGCCCTCTACCGGGTGGAGCCGGAGGGCGCGCCCGCCCTCCTGGGCGAGACCCGCGACGACGCCGTCGGCGAGGCCTTCGACAAGGTCGCGGCCCTGCTCGATCTGGGCTTTCCGGGCGGCCCGGCGGTGGCTGCCGCGGCGGTGGCCGGCGACCCGATGAGCGTCCCGCTTCCGCGGCCCCTGGCGAACGACGGCGGCCTCGACTTCTCCTACAGCGGGCTCAAGACCGCGGTCCGCCTGGCCGCCGAGGCGCGGACGCCACGGACACCAGAAGACGTCGCGAACCTGGCGGCGTCCTTCGAGGAGGCCGCCACCGACCACCTCCTGACCCGGGCGCGGCGTGCCCTGCGGCGGGAGGGGCTGGCGCGGCTGGCCGTGGTGGGCGGCGTGGCGGCCAACCGCCGCCTGCGCGAGAAGGTGGCCGCGGCCGCCGGGCGCGACGGCTTCCGGGCGGTCTTTCCACCGCCTGCGCTCTGCACCGACAACGCGGTGATGATCGCCGCCGCCGGGGCGGGGCTGCTCGCGCGCGGCGCGCGTCACGGTCTCGGCCTCGGGGCGTTCTCTCGCCTGCCCGTGGGCGCGCCGGTCGCCGGCGGGTGAGTGCGGGAGCCGTTCGCGCCCGGCTCGAGCGCCACGGCCTGCGTCCCCGCCGAGACCTCGGCCAGAACTTCCTGGTGGATGCCCAGCTGGCTGCGCAGCTCGTCGAGCGGGCCGGCGTCGGCGCCCGCGACACGGTGATCGAGATCGGCGCCGGCCTCGGCGTCCTCACCCACGCCCTCTGCGCGCGGGCGCAGCGGGTGGTGGCGGTCGAGGTGGACGCGGGTCTGGTGCGGGCGCTCGAGGCCGAGGGGCTGCCGCCCAACGCGGAGCTGGTCCATGGGGACGTCCTCCGCCTGGACCTCGCGGGCCTGCTGGGCGACGCCCCCGGCCCGTTGCGGGTGGTGGCGAACCTCCCGTACTCGATCTCGTCGCCGGTCCTGCGCCGGCTGCTGGCGCTCCGGCACCGGCTGGAGGACTGGTCCGTGCTGCTGCAGCGGGAGGTGGCCCTGCGCCTGCTGGCCGGGCCCGGCTCGCGGGACTACGGCTCCCTGGCCGTCCTGCACCGCCTGTGCACCGAGGTCCGGCGCCTGGGCGACCTGCGGCCCGCCTGCTTCTGGCCCCCGCCCAGGGTCATGTCCACCCATCTGCGGATCCGGCCGCGGGCCGACACGGTCGTACGTCACGACGCGGGTGGCGACGAGCTCGAGCAGGTGGAGCGCGTGGTGCGGGCGGCCTTCGGGACCCGGCGCAAGCAGCTGGCCAACGCCCTCCGCACCAGCGGCCTGTTCCCCGACGCCGACCTCGAGGGCCTGCTGGCGGCCCAGGGCGTGGCCGCCGACGCCCGGGCCGAAGCCCTGGCGCCCGAGGCGCTCCTGAACCTGGCCCGGGCCCTGACGTCCGGCCCGGAGGCCCGGTGACCCCCGAGGCCCTGCGCGAGGCCCTGGCGGCGCTGGCCGTGGAGGCGGGCATGGAGGTGCGCGCGGGCGTCGAGGCCGAGATCGAGCCCGGGCTCCCCCTTCAGAGCGGAGCCTGCCGGGTGCGGGGCGTGTGGTGGGTGGTCCTGAATCGGCGGGAGCCGCCCGAGGCCCACGTCCGCGTGTTGGCGGCGGCCTTGCGCGAGCACGCGTCGGAGTTCCTGGCGCAGCGCTGGCTCGCCCCCGCCCTCCGCGAGCAGCTCGAGCCCCCGGCTTGACCCGCGCCCCGGCCGGCCTTACGCTCCGGAGGTTGAGGGGAATCGCAGGGCGCGATCCCCATCGGCAACAGTACGAACGTCAGCCGCGCGAGCGCCCCAGCGTCCGCCAGGCTGCGACAGGAAACAGCCCGGGCTCTCCACCGCTTACGGGGCCCGGTAGCGAGGACGCCGCCAGACGCCCGCACAACGCTTGGATCCGCTGCGGCGGACCGAGACGGGGGCGAGAAGGGGTGGCGACCGGCCGCGACGCCGCGTCGTCGAACCGCGCCTCCGGCGGTGCTCGAAGCTCCGAGCACCCAGACCGGCAGGCGCGTTTTTGTTTCCGGATTCCGCACGGAGCCGCTCCGGGCCTCGGAGGTCCCCGATGTCCACCGTGCGCGCCGCGTCCCGCCAGGAGCACCGCACCACCGTCCGCTCCCTGGCCGCTCGCAAGCGGCGGGGCGAGCGCTTCAGCATGCTCACCGCTTACGACTTCGCCTTCGCCCGCATCTTCGACGACGCGGGCATCGACGTCCTGCTGGTGGGCGACTCGCTGGGCAACGTCGTCCAGGGCCAGGACACCACGCTGCCGGTGACCCTCGACGAGGCCATCTACCACACCCGGATGGTGGTCCGGGGCGTGCGTCGGGCGCTGGTGGTCGGCGATCTCCCGTTCGGCTCGTACCAGATCTCGAGCGAAGAGGCCGTGCGCTCGGCCGTGCGGATGATGAAGGAAGGCGGCGCCCACGCGGTGAAGCTCGAGGGCGGCACCGCGGTCCGCGACACGATCGCGCGCATCGTGGGCGCCGGAATCCCGGTGATGGGCCACGTCGGCCTCACGCCCCAGTCGGTCCACGCCATGGGCGGCTTCCGGGTGCAGGGCCGGGGCGACGCCGGCCGGCGTCGGGTGATCGAGGACGCCCTGGCGGTGGAGGAGGCCGGCGCCTTCGCCGTGGTGCTCGAGGGGATGCCCACGGCGGTGGCCGCCGAGATCACGGCCCGCCTGCGGATCCCCACCATCGGGATCGGGGCCGGCGCCGACTGCGACGGCCAGGTGCTGGTGATGCACGACATGCTCGGCCTCAACGACTGGACGCCGAGCTTCGTGAAGCAGTACGCCAACCTCGGAGCCCAGGCCCACCGGGCGGCGCGGGCCTTCGCCGAGGAGGTGACCGACGGCAAGTTCCCCGGCGAAGAGCACGGGTACCGCTAGCCATGGAGGTCGTCGAATCCGTCGAGGCCCTCCAGGCGTGGGCGGACGCCACCCGGGCCGCCGGGGAGCGGATCGCCCTGGTGCCCACCATGGGGGCGCTCCACGAGGGCCACCTCTCGCTGGTGGACCTGGCCCGCCGCCGCGCCGACCGCGTGGTGGTGTCGATCTTCGTGAACCCGACCCAGTTCGGTCCCGGCGAGGACCTGGACCGCTATCCGCGGACCCTCGAGGCCGACCTCGAGGCGTGCCGCGCGCGCGGCGTCGACGTGGTCTTCGCGCCCTCGGCCCAGGCCATGTATCCGGCGGGCGCCCAGACCTGGGTGGAGGTCACCGAGCTCTCCCGGCCCCTGTGCGGCGCGGGGCGGCCCGGCCACTTCCTGGGCGTCACGACGGTGGTGAGCAAGCTGCTGCTGGCCGCCAAGCCCCACGTGGCCGTCTTCGGCGAGAAGGACTTCCAGCAGCTCGCGGTGATCCGTCGGCTCGTGCGCGACCTGGGCTTCGACGTCCAGATCGCCGGCGCGCCCATCGCGCGCGAGGGGGACGGCGTGGCGCGCTCGAGCCGCAATCGGAACCTCTCGCCGGAGGCCCGGCGTCAGGCGCCGGCGCTGGTCCACGCCCTCCAGGTGGCCGAGCGCTGCGTCCGCGACGGCGTCCTCAAGACCCGCGAGATCCTGGAGCGCGTGCGCCGCGAGCTGGCGACCGCCGGGCTGGCCTGGGTGGAGTACGCCGAGCTGCGCGACCCCGACAGCCTGGAGCCGGTCCGGGGCGAGCTCTCGGGCCCGACCCTGCTGGCCCTGGCCGTTCACTTCCCCGCCTGCCAGGCCGGCGAGAGCGTGCGCCTGATCGACAATCGCGTGCTGCTTCCCCTTTTCTCCGAGGAGCCCCCCGATGCGTAGGATGCTCAAGTCCAAGATCCACCGGGCGACGGTGACCGAGGCCAACGTCGAGTACGAGGGCAGCGTCTCCATCGATCCCGAGCTGCTCCGCGCCGCCGACATCCTCCCCTACGAGGAGGTCGACATCTGGGACTGCACCAACGGCGAGCGGCTCACCACCTACGCGATCCTCGGCGAGCCCGGGTCGCGCGAGATCTGCGTGAACGGCGCCGCCGCCCACAAGGTCAAGCCGGGCGACGTGGTGATCATCGCCAGCTGGAGCCTGGTGCCGGAGGAGCGGGTGCGGGAGCACCAGGCGATCCGCGTGTTCGTGGACCACCGCAACGAGATCCGCGACTGAGCGCGGCCGACCCCCGGCGCCATGGCGCCTGCTAGGCTCCTGCTCCCGTGGCGGACAAGCAGGCGAAGCGCGGCTCGAGGGTGGTTGCGACCAATCGCCGCGCGCGCCACGACTACGAGATCGTCGACACCCTCGAGGCCGGGGTTGCCCTGCTCGGTCCGGAGGTGAAGAGCCTTCGGGAGGGCCGGGCCAACCTGGCCGACGCCTACGCCCGCGTGCGGCGCGGCGAGGTCTACCTCCTGCACGCCCACATCAGTCCCTACGCCCAGGCCGGTCGGGAGAACCCGGACCCGCGCCGCGAGCGCAAGCTCCTGCTGCATCGCCACGAGATCCGCCGACTGGCCTCCAAGCTGGCGGAGAAGGGGCTTACGCTGATTCCCCTGCGGCTCTACTTCAACGAGTCCGGGCGGGCCAAGGTCGAGCTCGGGCTCGCCCGGGGCAAGCGGTCCTACGACAAGCGCGAGTCGATCCGCAAGCGCGAGGAAGACCGGGCGCTGCAGCGGACCATGCGCCGCGGGCGGCGGACGTGATCCGCCCGCGGGCGGCGGACGTGATCCGCCCGCGGGCGGCGTTGGCGCGGGGTTCGCGCTGGGGGGCGCTGGCGCTCGGGCTGCTGGGCTGTGTCGCGACCTCGCTCCCCGAGGGCCCCGCCTATCGTCCGAGTCGGCACGACTACGAGCGCTTCCGCGCGGCGCACCCCCAGGTGATCGAGCCCAACGTGCTGCCGTTCATGGCCCACCGGGTCCGAACGCCGGACGGGGGCGAGGCGCTGGTGTTCTGCCGCTGGCCTGCCGAGCGCTTTCCGCTGGCGGTCGCGATCGAGAGCAGCCCCATCCCCGAGGCGCTGCAGCACGAGTTCGACCCGATCCCGCTCCGCGCCTTCGTGGCCGCGGTGGACGCCGCCCTGCGGGCCTGGGAGCGGGAGCTGGAAGGGCTGGTGCGCTTCCGGCGGGTCCGGGCATCCGAGCCCGCCGACCTGCGCTTGCGCCTGGTCCCGGGGCTGGGACCCGCGCCCGAGTCCACCGTCTCGGTCCTCGGCACGGCGCCCCTGGCCCGGGCCTGCCGGGTGCGGGGTCACGGCCCCCGCCCCGGTCTCCTGGAGGTCGCCTTCGAGGTGCCCGAGGTCGTCCTCTACCTGGCCGACCACTACGGCCTGCTCCCGCCGGACCTGGTGCACCGGGTCGCCCTCCACGAGGTGGGCCACGCCCTCGGGATGCGAGGCCACAGCCCGGTGCCCGCGGACCTGATGTACCCGGTGGCCCGCGACAGCCTCTCGGCGCGGCGACCGTCGGAGAGCGACATCAACTCCTTCGTCTCGCTCTACGCGCTGCCCAACGGCACCGTGTATCGCCGCCTGGAGGGCGGAGTTGCGGAGCCCGCTGCCGCGGCGCCCCCGAACCGTCCTCCGCCCGGAGAGCCGCGCCTGGCGCCCGCCCCCCACGTCGACGCCCGCTTCGGCTACGAGCTGCGCGTGCCCGAGGGCTGGGTGCGGCTCGAGACCACCCGGGGCATGATCGCGGCCGACGGCGTCATCTGGGACTACGGCGCCACGTTCCAGGTGATCGTGCGCGGCTACCCGTCGCTGGCCGAGTACCTGGCCCGCCACGAAGCGGCCCACGTGGGCGCGGGCGTCGTCCTCGCGCGGCGGCGCACCCAGGTGGCGGGCCGGCCGGCGCTGCGTCTGCTGGTGCGCGACCGCCAGCCCGGCTGGATCGAGGAGATCCACTTCCTCGAGACCGGCGACGGGCGCGTGGTGGTGGTGATCGCCGACAGCGAGGCGGAGGCCTGGCCCGCCTACCGCCCCTGGTTCCGCGCGACCCTGGCGAGCCTGGAGGTGCGGACCTATCAGGACTCCGGGAGCCCGGGTCGCTAGGCGCGAGCCCCAGTCGCTACGCTCCGCCGGTCCATGGCGAGCCCCGCTCCGTCCAGGCCCGTCGACCTGCTCCCCGCCTGGGGGGCCGGGGCGGCGTTCGGGCTGCTGTTCGCGCTCTACGCCGCCGCCGTCGGCTACGTCTGCGACGACGGCTTCATCGTCTACCAGTACGTGAAGAACTTCGCCGCCGGAGAGGGCTTCGTCTACGCACCGGGCCTGCGCGTCGAGGGCTACACGGGCTTCCTGTGGGTCGGGCTCCTCGGCGTGCTGGCCCGGCTGCTGCCGCTCCCGATCCCGGTCCTGGGGGCGGTGCTCGGGGTGGCGAGCGGGGTCGCGTCGCTCGTGCTGGTGGTGCAGCTCTCGCGGACCGTGGCCCGCACGCCCTGGCCCTGGTCGCTGCTGGCGGCGGGGCTCCTGGCAGTGAACGGCGCCATGGTGACCTGGTCGACCTCGGGGCTCGAGACCCTGCTCTTCGCCTTCCTGCTGCTGGCGGCCGCCGGGGCCTACGCGGGGGTGCTGGAGCGGGGCCGCCCCGCGTGGCCCGTGCCGCTGCTCTTCGCCCTGCTGGCCATGACCCGACCGGAGGGCATGCTCTTCTTCGGGCTCACCTCGCTTCACTTCTGGGTGCGGGAGATCCGGGCGGGCCGCTCGTGGATCGGACGCCCCGTGTGGATCTGGGCGGGCCTCTTCCTCGGCGTGTTCCTGCCCTGGTACCTCGCCCGCTGGGCCTGGTACGGCGATCCCCTGCCGAACACGGCCTACGTGAAGCTCGGTCACGGGACGGAGATGCTCCGCCTCGGCCTGCGCTACGTGACCGGCTACCTGGTGGACTACGGCCTGCTCCTGTACCTGCCCGCGGCGCTGGTGCTGCTGCGCCGGCCGCGGGTGGCCTGGCGGGACTACCTGGCCCTGCTGGTCGGCGCCTACACCGCCTACGTGGTGTACGCCGGCGGCGACGGGCTGGGCTCGTACCGCTTCTCGGTGCACGTGGCGCCCCTGGTCTTCCTGCTGGTCCAGGAGGGCTGGGCCGACCTCTACGCCCGGCTGCGGGACGGCCCCTTCGTCCGCCGCGGGCCGCTGCTAGCGGGTCTCGCGATGCTGGCCGTCGCCGCCTCGGTCTGGTCGCTCACGCGGCACACCCTGCAGCCCCTGTGGCTCGCGGAGCGCGTGCGCTGGACCGAGCCGCACTCGGAGCTCACCTTCCCGGGCCGGGGCGAGGTCCACGACTACGTCTGGTTCGACACCTACTTCGTCGATCGCCTTGCCGCCGCGGCGCGCTGGCTCGACGCCCACGCGCCCGACGGCTCACTGGTGGCGTCCACTCCGGCGGGCTCCATCGCCTACCACATGCGACACCCCGTGCTCGACATGCTGGGGCTCAACGACCGCCACATCGCGCGGACCGAGCCCGGTCACGTGGGCTGGGCGCGTCCGGGCCACTTCAAGGGCGACGGCGCCTACGTGCTGGACCGGGAGCCCGCCTACATCCTGATGGGCAACGTGGCGGTGCTGGCCCGCCCCCTCGACCGCGCCGCCGTGGAGGAGAAGCTCGTGCGCAAGTCCGAGCACGAGATCTGGGCCGACCCGCGCTTCCACCGCGACTACGAACGCGTGGTGGTGCACCTCGCCGAGGAGGGGCCGTTCCAGTGGTTCACCTTCTACCGCCGGCGCGGCGTGGCGGACGGCGCTCCGGCGGCCGACGAGCTGGCCGACGACGTGGGCGCGTAGACGCGCCACGCCTCGCCCTCGGCCAGCAGCCGGAAGCGGGCCGGGTCGGCCGCCATCCAGGCGGCCTCGGGCGGCCAGGGTCGCTGCACGAAGACCACGTCCGGCGCGCGCTCGTGCAGGTGGCGGCGCCAGGCGGCCGGGTCCGGCGCGGCCCGACGGACGAAATCGGGCTGGCGGGGCCGGCTCTCGTCGTTCACCGGAACATACGTGAGCGTGTGCTGGAGGCGGCGGCCCAGCAGCGGGTAGCCGAACCAGCTCTGGCCGCGGTGGTCCCAGCCGCCGGTGAGGGCCACGCGGCGTCCGTCCTCCAGGCCGTCGACGAAGCGCCAGCCGTCGACGAAGTCCCGGGGGATGGCGTGAAGGTCGCTGCGCCGGCGCCAGCCTTCGAAGCGGCCCTCGGCGCGGAGGGCGTCCAGCGCGACGACGCCGACGCCAGCCGCGGCCAGCGCTGTGCCGAGCGCGACGCGACGCCCGGTGGCGCCCAGGCGCAGCCCCGTCGCCCCGAATGCTGCGGCCGCGACCGCGGCCGCAGCGAGCGCCCCGAGCACCACCGGGTAGTCCCGGGCCGTGGTGGCGTCGACGTGAAGGAGGTTCCAGACCCCGAAGGCGGCGAGCGCGGCGCGCAGGGCGGGCGCGGCGCGGGAGGCGGCCAGCGCCGGCAGGGCGGCCACCGCCAGCAGGCCCAGATACGGCGCCAGGAAGCGGACCGGGGTGCCGGGCCAGAACCGGCGCACCACGGCCGGGAAGCCCGAGCCCGGCCCGTAGAAGACCAGGGCCCCGGCGGCGCCGAGAGCGAGGAGCAGCGCGATCGCGCCCCGCACGCGGCGGCCGCCTGGACCGACGAGCCCGGCCAGCGCCAGCGGCAGGCACAGCAGGAAGCCCGGGCCCGCGGTGGTGGGGGTTCGCCAGTCCGGGTAGTAGCCGAAGGTCTGGATCAGCTGGAAGAGGTCCTGGCTGCGGGCGCCCGGCCCGGTCTCGGCCAGCACCATGGCGTTGTAGGGCGAGCCGGCCAGCAGGGTGCGTCCCGCGAGCGCGAGCTCGAGGGGGTAGATCGGGTTGCCGGCGGCGAAGGCGTTGAGGACGTACTGGCGGGCGCCGAGGGCGAGCACCAGGGCGGCGCCGGCGACCAGCCCGGGCAGGGCGGCAGGGCCCGCGCGCCGCAGCGCGCCGAAGGCCACCACCGCGCTGAGGAGCCCCGCCAGGGGCAGGGCGGTGAACTTGGTGCCCAGGGCCAGCCCGATGCCCGCACAGGCCGCCAGGACGTCGGCCCGCCCGCCGCCGGCGAGGACGCGCACCGCGAAGAGTGTCGCGCCGGTGAGAGCGGCGAAGCCCAGCACGTCCACGTTCTGGGTGCTGGCGTAGGCGAGCAGGCACGGCGCGCTGCAGGTGAAGGCGGCGGCGAGCAGGGCGTCGCCGCGGTGCGCGTGGAGCTGACGCGCCAGTGCGTAGAGCGCGAGGCCGCCCAGGGCCAGCAGGGGCGGGCTCGCCAGGCCCACCAGCAGGTCGCCCCGGAACGGCAGCATCCAGGCCGAGATCAGGATCTCCCCGTTCTTGGGGAAGTGGGCGTAGTGGTCCATGACGAAGGGTGCGTGGAAGGGCGCGAGGGTGCCGCTCTGGACGAAGCCGGCCGCCATGACCAGGTGGTAGGTGAGGGCGTCCCAGGCAAGCGGTGGCCAGGCCAGCGCCCGGTGGAGCACCAGGACAAGCACCGGGGCCGCGACGGCGAAGGCCACCGGGCCCCAGGGTGCGTGTCCGGTGCGTCGGGTGGCGCGGCGCAGGGCAAGGCGCTCGCCCGGCAGCCGGCGCGGGTCCCGCAGCAGGGCGCGGGCGCCGGCGGCGAGCCCCAGGCTGGCGGCGAGCAGCGGGAAGCGCTGCCAGGCGCCGACCGCCCCGAGGGCCTGGGCCAGCAGCACGACGCTCGCGATCGCGGCCAGGCCCCAGGCCACCAGGCGCACCGAGACGGGCGCCGTGGCGAAGCCGCGCCAGGCGACCCGATGGGTGGCGTCCGCCAGCGCTCCCGCGATGCCGAGGAGGACGAGCAGCCCGACGACCGGCGCGAAGGGCGACACCGCGGCAGGCTAGGACACGGTGCGCTCCGCCGCATGGCCGGCCGCGGCCGGTCAAGGGCCACCCGCGGCCGGTCAAGGGCCACCCGCGGCCGGTCAAGGGCCACCCGCGGCCGGTCA
>CAYTZH010000019.1:17702-86409 GCA_964442285.1 uncultured Spirochaetales bacterium
AGGGCCACCCGCGCCGGGCCCGCAGTTGGACTACGCTGCCGCCCCGAAGGAGGCGCGCATGGGTCTGTCGGTGGTCATTCCCGCCTACAACGAGGTCACGACCCTCGAGCACGTGGTCGCGGCGGTGCGGGACTCGGGGGTTCCGGACCTCGAGATCATCATCGTGGACGACGCCTCGACCGACGGCACCCGCGATCTCCTGCGCACCAAGCTCGAGGACCGGGTCGAGCGGGTGATCTACCACGAGCAGAACCAGGGCAAGGGCGCCGCGCTCCGCACGGGCTTCGGGGCCGCCACGCGGGACTTCGTGATCGTCCAGGACGCGGACCTGGAGTACGACCCCCAGGAGTACCCGAAGCTGCTCGCGCCCCTGGAGTCCGGCCGGGCCGACGTGGTCTTCGGCTCGCGCTTCGCCGGCGGCGAGTCCCATCGGGTGCTCTACTTCTGGCACTCGGTGGCCAACAAGGGCCTGACTCTGCTCTCCAACATCTTCACGAACCTGAACCTCACGGACATGGAGGTCTGCTACAAGGTCTTCCGCCGGGAGATCATCCAGCAGATCCGCATCGAGGAGGATCGCTTCGGGTTCGAGCCCGAGATCACCGCGAAGGTCGCGCGGCTGCGCTGCCGCGTGTACGAGGTGGGCATCTCCTACGCCGGCCGGACCTACGAGGAGGGCAAGAAGATCGGCTGGCGCGACGGCATCCGCGCCGTCTGGTGCATCCTCAAGTACAACCTCCTCCGTTGAACGCCCCCGCGGCGACCCCTCGGCTCCGCCGCTGGCAGGGTCTCACGGTCGCCCTGCTCGTGGTGGGCTATGCGGGCTACTACCTCTGCCGCTCGAACTTCTCGGTGGCGCTTCCGCTGATCCTCGACGACCTGGAGGCGACCGGCCTCGACCGCGCCGACGCGGTTCAGCGCATGGGCCTGGTGGCGTCGATCGGTGTGCTCGCCTATGCCGGGGGCAAGTTCGGGAGCGGCGCCCTGGCCGACTTCTTCGGCGGCCGCCTGAACTTCCTCGCGGGCATGCTCGGCTCCGTGGGCTTCACGCTGCTCTTCGCCGCCGGCGGCTCGGTGCCCTTCTTCACCCTGGCCTGGGCGGGCAATCGGCTGGTCCAGTCCATGGGCTGGGTGGGCATGGTGAAGATCACCTCGCGGTGGTTCTCGTTCTCGCGCTATGGCACGGTGATGGGCATCATCAGCCTGAGCTTCCTGTTCGGCGACGCCGCCGCGCGTCGCTTCATGGCCGCGCTGATCGGCGCCGGCCTCGGCTGGTCGCAGGTGTTCGTCGTCACCGCCGCCTGTCTGGCGATTCTGCTGGGGATGAGCGCGCTGCTGCTGCGCGAGTCGCCGGGGGCCCTCGGCGAGGCCGAGCCCGAGGCGGCGCCCGGGAACCTGTTCGGGGCCGACGGCCAGGATCCCCGGCCCGCGGGCCTGCGCGCGCTGCTGGGTCCGCTGCTGCGCAGTCCGGCGTTCGGCCTGGTGTGCGCACTCTCCCTGGGCTGCACCCTGCTGCGCGAGTCGTTCAACACCTGGATCCCCACCTACTTCACCGACGCCGTGGGGCTCAGCCAGGCCGATGCCGCGGCCCAGAGCGCCTGGTTCCCGTTCTTCGGCGGCGTCTCGGTGCTCGTGGCCGGCTACGCCAGCGACCGCCTGGGTCGCGGGGGGCGCGCCCTCGTCATCACGGGCGGGCTCGCCGCCGCAGCGGCCGCGCTCGGCCTGCTCGGCGGGCTCGGCGCGGCGGCCACGCCGACGGCCGCCGTCGCCCTCGTCGCCGCGGTGGGCTTCCTGCTGATCGGTCCCTACTCCTACCTGGCCGGCGCCATCGCGCTGGACTTCGGGGGCAAGCGCGGCAGCGCCACGGCGTGTGGCATCATCGACGGCGTGGGATACCTGGGCGGCGTTCTCGCGGGGGGCGGCGTGGCGCGGCTCTCGGCGACCCTCGGCTGGTCCGGGGCCTTCACGGGCCTGGCGCTGGTGGCGGCCGCCTCGAGCGCCGCCGGCGCCGTGTTCCTGTGGGACCAGCGCCGCGTCCCCGCCCGGGCGGCGACGTCGTGAGCGAGGCCTACGCGGAGATCCGCGGCCTGTTCGACCGCCACGGCGCCCGCGCCTACACCGAGGAGCCCGTCTCCCAGCGCGACCACGCCCTGCAGACCGCGGCCCTGGCGGTGGCCGACGCCGCGACGCCCGCCCTGGTGGTCGCCGCGCTCGTCCACGACGTGGGTCACCTCCTGCTGGGCATGGGCGAGGACCGCACGCGCGACCGCTTCCACGAGGCCGAGGGCGCGGCCTGGCTCCGACGCTTCTTCGACCGCGACGTCACCGATCCCGTCGCCCAGCACGTGGCCGCCAAGCGCTACCTGTGCGCCGTCGAGCCCGCGTACGCGGCGGGACTCTCCGACGTCTCCACCCATACCCTGGCGCTCCAGGGCGGGGTCTTCGGGTCGGAGGCCGCGCGCCGCTTCGAGCAGGGGCCCCACTGGCGCGAGGCGGTGCGGCTGCGGCGCTGGGACGACGCCGCCAAGGTGCCCGGGCTCGCGGTGCCGGCGCTCGACGCCTACGCCGACGCCATCGCGACCTGCGTCCGGCGCCCCTAGAGGCCGACCAGGGCCGGCACGTCGGCGGCGCACGCCACCAGATGGGTATGGGGGCAGGCGGCGAGCTGCACCGCCGTGTGGCTTCCGCTGCAGACGCCCACCACCAGGCCGCAGCCGGCCCGGGTGCCCTCCTCCAGGTCCGCGGGCGTGTCGCCCACCTTGGCGACGCGACCCGGCTCGGCCAGGTCGAGCCGCTGCATGAGCGCCCGGATCATGTCCGGGTGGGGGCGACCGCGGGCGACCTCGTCGCTCGCGATCCAGGCGTCGAGGGTCGGGCCCACCGCCCAGCCCAGGCGCGCGAGCACGGCCCCGGCGATGCCGCGGTCGAAGCCGGTGTCGAGGGCCACCCGGACGCCGCCGGCGCGCAGGCGCGCGAAGGCGGCGGCGCTGCCCGGGATCTCGCCCACGTCGGGCGCGTTCTCGTAGTGGTCGAGCATGCGCCGACGGAAGTCGGCGTGGAGGGCGCCGATCCGGGGGGCCAGCGCCTCCGCCCGGGACGAGGTCGCCACCAGCCGGGCGAGGGCCTCGGGCTTGGGCAGCCCCATCACGGCGTCCACGGCGGCCGGCGCGGCCTCCACGCCCTCCGCGGCGAGGGCCTCCCGCAGACAGCGCGAGACGCCGCCGCCCTCGTCGCGCACCGTCGTGCCGGCCATGTCGAACACCACCAGGTCGACGTCGGCACTCACGACATGGCCTCCACCACCTGCTCGGCCAGCCCGAACGAGAGGGTCATGCCGGCGCCGCCGACGCCGGTCACCACCACGGCGCCGGGCGCCGGGTGACCGATCCACCAGGGCGCGTCCGGGCACTTCGCGTAGATCCCGTGCCAGCGCTCGGTCACCCGCAGGCCGGGCACGCGCAGGAACCCGGCCAGGTAGTCGAGGATCAGCGCCTCGATCTCCACGCGGTCGAAGGGCGCGATGGCGTCGCCGTACTCGTGGGAGTCGCCCAGCACCAGCTCGCCGCGGCCGTTCTGGCTGGCCATGACGTGGATCCCGAAGCGGTCGAGGTCCGGAGACTCCCGGGCGACCCGGGCGCGCAGGGCCGGGAGGCTCGGGCAGTCCGCGAAGGCTTCGTAGTGGCGGAGGGTCAGGCCTCCGGCCAGCATGGGTCCGAGCTTCCAGTCCGGTGCGGGCGGCGCGGCGCGGAGCATCTGGAGCTTGCAGCGCAGGAGCCCCGCCGCGGCGAGGGCTTGCGGGAAGAGCGGTCCGCCCTCGTCGCCGGGACAGACGAAGAGGCGCTCCGCCCACCAGCGCTCCCCGCCGGCCTCGAGGAAGGGAGGCTCCCAGGCCCGGACCGTCCGACCCGCGACGAGGCGCACGCCGTGCTCGCGGGCCAGCCAGTCCGGCAGCCGGGACACCACCTCGCGCGGATCGACGCACGTCTCCCAGGGGCTCCAGAGGGCGGCGCGCAGCCCCTTGGGCTCGAGGGCCGGGGCGCGCGCCAGGGCGGCGGGGGCGTCGAGCAGGCGACCCTCCGGATGCCGGGGGGCGAACTCTTCGAGCACCGCGGCCTCGTCCTCCCGGTAGGCCAGATGGAGGGAGCCGCAGCGCGCGTGCCAGAGCTTCGCGGCGGTGAGCACCTCCTGCCAGAGGGCGAGGCTGCGAAGGGCCAGTTCGCGGCGCTCGCCGGCGGGCTGGCCCACCGGCCAGAGCATCCCGAAGTTCCGGATCGAGGCGCCCTGGGCCCGCGGGCTCCCCTCGAACACGGCGACGCGTCGGCCCCGGCGCGCCAGGTGCCAGGCGTGGGCCAGGCCCAGGATCCCGGCGCCCACCACGGCGTCATCGCAGCGCTGCTCGGCGTCCACGGCCAAGCAGCGTATCCCACGCCGCCCGCCGCCGCGCCCGCGCCGGGGCCCTTGACGGGGGTGGGCCTGTTCAGGCATTAGAACCCCGGGGGTTCGATTGCGACTGCTCTTGACGATCGCCGTGATCGGGGCCGCGTTCTTCGTGGGCGCCGTCATGCTGTCCAGCGAGCTGGGCGGCGAGGTGGTCACCCTCCAGACCGAGGACGAGGAGGGCCGGCTCCACGAGACCTCGCTCTGGATCGTCGACTACGAGGGCCGCCCGTGGCTGCGGGCGGGCAGCTCCGACAGCGCCTGGTACCGGCGCGTCCTCGAGAATCGGGAGATCACCCTGATCCGGGCCGGGCAGGAGGAGCGCTACCGTGCGGTCCCGGTGCCGCAGAAGACCCGGGAGATCAACGGCCTCATGGCCCGCGACTACGGGCTCGCCGACCAGATCGTGGGCATGATCCGCAGCGACAAGTCGGTGGCGATCCGCCTGGATCCGCCGGTCGCGCTGCTGCCCTTCCTGGGCGACGTCCCGGAGACCGAGCCGGAGACCGGGGCCGAGCTCGCCGCCGAATCGGAGGGCGAGGCCGAGCTGGAGACCGCGGGCGAGCTGGAGGGCGCGGTCGAGACCGAGATGGAGACCGCGGCCGAGCTGGAGGGCGAGTCGCAGACCGAGGCCGGGACGGGGACCGGGTCGGAGACGGCGCCGGACGCCGACGGCGACGCCGAGGCCGCCCCGGAGAGCGACGCCCCCGACCCCGGGTCCGACCCCGCAACTGGGACGCCCGCCGGAGCAGAGGGGACGCCCGCCGGAGCAGAGGGGACGCCCGCCGGAGCAGAGGGGACGCCTGAGGAAGCCGCTATCGAGCCGGAGCCCGCGGCCGCCAGGCCCGCGGAGCCCGAGTCCGACGAATCCGCCGACCCCGAACCCGAACCCGACGAATCCGCCGACCCCGAACCCGAACCCGACGAATCCGCCGACCCCGAGCCCGTCGACCCCGCGCCCTAGGCCGGATCCTCCAGCAGGGCCAGCGCGGCGGGGGCCACCGCCTTCGCCCAGGCCAGCGAGCCCGACACCGTCAGGTGACAGACGTCGTTGAAGAGGTCCCGCCGTCGCGGCAGCGACCGATCCAGGTCCACGAGCGCGACACCCGACGCCGCGGCCAGCTCCCGCAGCACCTCGTTGTGGGCGTCGACGGCGGCCCGCACGTGCTCGGGCAGCCCCCAGAGCTCCGTCTCCGTGTGGTGGAGCACGTAGCCGGCGCCGTGCTCCCGGAAGCGCTCCAGGCTGTAGCCGTCGGGCCAGTGGGTGGCGAAGGTAACGAGCAGGAGCGGCTCCCCGCGCACCTCGGCCCGGGCGATCAGCGCCGCCAGATTCTCCCGGAACGAGGCCGGCGTCTTGAGGTCGCCGCCCTCGGCGAGCCACTCGGCCCGCGGCCGATGGGTGGGGAGCGAGACGAGCCGCCCCGCCCGCAGCCCGAGGGTGTCGCGCAGCCAGCCGGCGGCGAAGGGCAGGGCCGTCCAGGGCAGGGATCGCTCCCGGGCGGCGGCGTTGGCCTCGCGGTACCAGGAGTAGTGGCCGTAATCCGCCTCGTAGAACGCACGTGGCACGTTGTTGGCGCGCGCCTCGTTGATGCCGTGGTAGACGACGACCAGGTCGTAGGGCGGGACGTCCAGGGCCGTGTACTTGAGCAGGCTGTCCCGGGACGTGTGGGCCGGCTCCGCCAGGTTCCGCATGTGGATCTCGGCCGGGGTGGCGAGGGCGAGCTCCTCCCGCAGGGCGACCTCTACGGCCCCCCACTTCGGGTGCAGCGCAGAGCCGCCCAGCATCAGCACGCTGAGCGCCTCCGGCGGCGGCGGGTACCTCCGGGCCCGCCGCAGCTCCCGGTAGAAGTGGTCCAGGGGCTTCGGGTCGAGGGCTGTCGCCACGCAGCCCCCGAGACCCTCGCAGTCGCCGGGCAGGTTGCGCACCACGAGCACCCGGGCGGCGCACTCGACGAGCAGCAGGTTGAAGAGCACGAAGGCCGTGGCGAGGGCGAGGCGCCCCGCCGGAGAGCGCGCCGGCGCCGAGGCTTCCATGGCGCGGACTCTAGGCGTCGTCCGCGGGACGCGCGACACCGTGGAGCGCCCCGTGTCGGGACCAGAGGTGGTCCACCAGGTCGGCCACCGGATCGCGCTCGCCGATGGCCTCCCGGATGAGGGCCGGCGCCTCGAGCAGGTGTCCGCGATGGTGGATGCGCTCGCGCAGGAAGGCGCGGATCGGCGCGAACCTGCCGCGGGCGACGCCGTCCCAGACGCCGGGCTCGGCGGCCTCCAGGCTGCGCACCAGGCTCGCCGCCCACAGGTTGCCCAGGGAGTAGCTCGGGAAATAGCCGAAGGCGGCCGCCGACCAGTGCACGTCCTGCAGCACGCCCTCGCGGTCGTCGGAAGGGGTCGCGCCGAGGGTGGCGGTATAGGCCTCGCGCCAGGCCTCGGGCAGGGCGTCCACGGCGAGGCGCCCCTCGAACAGGGCGAGCTCGAGCTCGAAGCGGACGGCGATGTGGAGGTCGTAGGTCACCTCGTCGGCCTCGGTGCGCACCAGGCCCCGTACGAAGCGGTTGCTCGCGGCGTAGAGGCGGTCTGCGTCGACGTCCGCATCGGGGAAGTGGTGGCGGATGCGCTCGGCCAGCCAGGCGCAGAACGGCCGCGAGCGACCCACGGCGTTCTCCCACAGGCGCGACTGGGACTCGTGCAGCCCGTAGCTCGCGGCGCGCGCCACCGTCGTTCCCGCCAGCTCCGGCAGCCCCTGCTCGTAGAGGCCGTGCCCGACCTCGTGGATCGTGCCGGAGAGGCCGAGCAGCAGGTCGTCCTCCACCAGGTGGGTGGTGATGCGGACGTCGCCCGGTCCGTGGCCGGAGGTGAAGGGGTGCTCGGCGTGGTCGAGGCGGCCGGCGTCGAAGTCGTAGCCGAGGGCCTCGGCCACCTCCCGGTTCAGGCGGGCCTGGCGCGCGAGATCGAAGTGGCCCCCGAGGCGCGGCAGGGTGGGGCGGTCGTCGAGGGCCGCGAGCAGGGGGGCCACGCCCGCGCGCAGCCGCGCCAGCATCTCGCGCAGGTCGCCGACGTCGAGGCCCGGGTCGAAGTCCTCCAGCAGCACCTCGTAGGGCGGGCGGTCGGGCGCGATGGCCTCGGCCCGGCGACGCGCCAGCTCGACGAGCCGGCGCAGGGCGGGCGCGAAGCGCCCGAAGTCGGCCTCGCGCTTGGCCTCGATCCAGGCGGCGAAGCCCTCGGAGCGCGCGTGGGCCAGCGCCTCCACCAGGTCGGCGGGCACCCGACGCGCGCGCTCGTGGTCGCGCCGCAGGTTGCGCAGGCAGGCCCGCTGCACCGGGTCCTCGCTGCCGTCCAAGGCGTCGAGCCAGCGGCCCAGCCGGGGATCGGCCACCCGCTCGTGGACGAGGCGCGAGAGCAGGGCCTGCTGCCGCCCGCGCAGGGCGCTGGCGCGGGCGGGCATGCCCGTCTGCTCGTCCCAGCCGAGGAGCCCCGAGATGCCCTCGAGGGTCTCGAGCTCGGTCACGTGTCGGCGGAGTTCGTCCCAGGCGCGGTCGCGGTTGCTCATGGCGCGGGAGGGTAGCGGCCGGCGGCGGGATCAGGCCGGGTCGGGGCCCACCCGGATCATGCGCTTGCCCCGATTCTCTCCCGCCAGCAGGCCCACGAGCCCGCGCGGCGCGTTCTCGAGCCCCTCCAGGACGTCTTCGACGACGCGGATCTGGCCGCTCGAGAGCCAGGCGGAGAGGTCGCGCTCGGCCTCGGCGTCCCGGTCCATGAAGTCCGTCAGGATGAAGCCCTCCATGCGGATGCGCTTCACCACCAGCAGCCCGGGCACGCCCACCGGACCGGCGATCGGACCGCCGTCGTACATGGATACCGCGCCGCAGCAGGCGATGCGGCCGTGGTCCTTCATGGCGAAGAGCGCCGCCTGCAGGATGGGACCGCCCGTGTTGTCGAAGTAGACGTCGATGCCGCCGGGGCAGTGCTCGCCGATCCGGGCCGGAAGATCGCCGGCCTTGTAGTCGAGGCAGGCGTCGAAGCCCAGCTCGTCGCGGACCCATTCGCACTTCTCGGGCCCGCCCGCGACACCGACGACGCGGGCGCCCTTCAGCACGCCGATCTGACCGACGATCGAGCCCACCGAGCCGGCGGCCGCCGACACCAGCAGGGTCTCGCCCGCGGCGATCCCGGCCACGTTCAGCAGCCCGTGGTAGGCCGTCTTGCCCGCGATGCCCAGCACCGAGAGCAGGTGGGAGAGCGGGCGGTGCTCGCTCGCGCGCTGCACGGCGCGGGCGTCGAGGGCGGCGTACTCCTGCCAGCCCACCTCGCCCGAGACCACGTCGCCCACGGTAAAGTCCGGCGAGCGCGACTCCACCACCTCGCCGATGGCGTAGCCGTGCATCACGTCGCCCGGGTTTACGGCCGCCTTGTAGGTGGGCCCCTGCATCCAGGCGCGGTTGGCGGCGTCCTGGGAGAGCAGGATGCTGCGCACCAGCACCTGGCCCTCGCCGGGTGCGGGCATGGGGGCGTGGCGCAGCTCGAAGTGGGCGGTGTCGAGCTTCCCGGTGGGCTTTTCGCGGAGGAGGATCTGGGTGTTGTCGGCCATGCGACCCAGCCTAGCGAATGTGGCCCGTCAGCTGGGCGAGCCCGGCTCGAGCTGCTTCAGGACGTACTCGCGCTTGATCCGCAGCAGCTCGCGGATCCCCCGCTCCGCCCGCTCGGGGTTCCGCTCGACGAGCGCCGTGTGGATGGTGTCGATCGAGCGGGCGAGGCTCGCGGCGGGGGGCCGCAACCGGCGCAGCAGGGGGACCACGCTCGCCAGCACTCCGTGCAGGCTGTTGCCGACCATGCGCAGCACCAGGTTCTGGCTGGCCCGGGCGATCAGCTGAAGGAGGCTCACCAAGGTCTGGAGGTACTCCTCTTCCGTGGTGCCTCTCCGGTTCAGCCGGGACAGCAGGCCGAGGGCCGTCTCGATCTCCTCGTCGCTCGCGCGCTCGACGGCGAGGCGCACGGCGCCCACGAGCATCAGCTCGTGGACGTCGAGGAGCTGTCCCACCAGGACCGGGTCGGGGGAGCCGGGGGTCGCGAGCACGTCCCGCAGGACCTCCAGGCTGGCCTGGTGCAGCGGAGCGACCCGCGCCCCGCCGGGCTGGACGTCGACGAGCCGCTCCTTGGCGAGGATCTTCATCGCCTCGCGGGCCGAGCCCCGGTTCACGCCCGCCTGCTCGGCGAGCTCGCGCTCGGAGGGGAGGCGTTCGCCGGGCTGGTAGTGGCCCGTCACGATGCGTCGGCGGACCTGGCTCGCGATCTCCTCGGGCCGCGAGTGCTCGGACGTCACGCGTGAGCCCCCTCCGCCGTCGCCTCCGAAGGCGCCGTCGGCGCGAACGGTCCCAGCCGACGGCGCTGCAGCTCCTCGGTCATCTGCCGGCGGAAGGTCGCGTTGCGGAACATGACCAGCGGGAACATGGCGATGTAGCCGCGGGGCAGAACCGGCGCCCCCTCGTGGACCCGCAGCTGCTGATAGGGACGCGACGCGAAGGCGTGGTGGTCGGCGTGTCGCGTCAGGCCCGTGAGCGCGTAGTAGGTGAAGCGCGAGTGGGTGTCCCAGGAGTCGATCGGCCGCACGCGCTTGGAGGCCCGCGTGAGTCCCCAGTGCTCGAAGTAGTTCACGACCTCCAGCGCGCGGGAGGCGAACACGGCCTGGAGGAGGAAGCCGAAGAAGCCGGCCGGGCCGGCCACGGCGCCGATTGCGAACGCCAGGCTCCACTCCGCCACCAGCCCGTGGAGCACCCGGTTGCCGAGCTGTCGTCGATCCCAGAGCGCCATCTCGGGGTCGCCGAGCCTTCGGGTCTCGAGGCGCCAGGCGCTCCTGAACTGGGCGGGGACGGTCCGCACGTAGAAGCGATGGAAGCTCTCGCCGAAGCGGGCGGTGGCGGGATCCTCGGGGGTGCCGACCCGGACGTGGTGTCCGCGCAGGTGCTCGGTGTAGAAGTGCTCGTACATCACGGTGCACAGCAGCAGTCGGCCGAGCCACTGCATCCGGGGGCTCTTGCGGTGGATCAGCTCGTGCGCCACGACGATCCCCGAGTAGCCGGAGCTGGCCCCCACGAGCAGGATGCCCACCAGGGTGTCGATCGACCAGAAGCTCTGGATCCAGAAGAAGCGGGCGAACAGGGCCACGTTCAGCAGCTGGATGGCGACCAGCAGGAAGAGCAGGGCGTCGAAGGGCCACGCCGGGAGATCCGGCCGCGGCGCGTGGCGCTGCCGGCCGCCGAAGCGATCGGCGAGCTGCATGGCCGTCCCCGGGATCACCACCATTGCCAGCGCCACCCACCAGGCGTGGGGCGCCGTGAGGCAGAAGACCATCGCCAGCACGGGAAGCAGGAGCGCGGCCAGGTGGGGCGCCCAGATGGCGAGGATCTGGCCGCGGGAGAGCGGCGGTCCGGCGGCCTCGGGCTCGAGGGAGGCCGCGACGCGGGGGTCGGCCGGCGGAACGGAGAGGGGAGGGGTGAGGTTCATGGGCGTCTGGTCCAACCAAATTGGTTGGACCAGAAGCTAGGCAAGCCAGGCGGGGCGTTCAAGGCCCGCGGCGAGCCGCTCCCGGGTGCGCCGGCTCCTCGATCCCCGCGGGGCCTGCTTCGCTGGGGCTGCGTTTGCCCTGACGCGGGGGCGTGCATACCTTCTCGCGAGTGGGGGCGACTTGGCTTCGACGGGTGGTCGAAGGCTGTCGCTGCGTGCCGAGGTCGTCAGCCAACCTCGCTAAACCGCTGGCACTGTTGGTAGTGATAACTGCCGACGCTGACTACGCTCTCGCTGCCTAGCCGAAACTAGGTCTAGCGACGCCCGTCCGTGACGTCTCCTAGCGGGGAGCGGGCGACATCAGGAGGCTGGCCCCCGGCCGCTGGCAGGCCGCATCCGGGGGTGAGAACCACGTCTGCCAAGGCGGGCGCTGCTCCGGCTCCAGTGACTGGCCCCGCCGAGATCGAACAGGAGCTACGCACGTAGACGCGCTGGCTGGACGCCATGCGGACGCGGGTTCGATTCCCGCCGCCTCCACCACTAACCCGCTGCTTTCGCGCCGTTTTCTCGGGCCGTTTCGCGCCCCGCACCCCGTCCGCGCCCCGCGGCGGGCGCAGGACCTCCAGCAGAGCCCCGTCGGCCAGGCGCGCGTAGCGCCGGGTGGAGCGAACGTCGGCGTGGCCGAGGAAGGTCTGGAGGGCGCGCTCGGAGACGCCGCGCGCCGCCGCGTCCGTGGCGAAGGTGTGCTTGGTGCCGGCGTAGAGGCTGACCTTCACGCCGACCTTCTCGCACGCCTCGATCCAGGTCCGCCGCAGGCTCGTCCCGGACCAGCGGCCGCGAGGTCGGATCCCGCGGCCGCTCCAGGGCACCGTGAAGAGCGGCTCCGCGCGGAGGCGGCTCTCGCGTTCGACGTGCTCGGCGATCCACTCCTGCAGCACGAGCGGCACCGGCAGCCGCTTCACCTTGCCGGTCTTCGTGGAGCGGATCGGCGAGTCCAGGCGGTCGCCCTTGCGGGCCTTGCTCACCGTCAGCCAGCCGTCGTGGTAGTCGGCGACGTCGAGCGCCACGGCCTCGCCCGGCCGCAGGCCCATCAACGCCATGGCCAGGTAGATGCCGCGGCGGTCCTCGGGGATCGCGTCGAGGATCTCGTCCTGGGTGCGCGCTGAGAGCGGCGCCGGCGTCCGCTCCGGCGGCTTCGGCCACGGGTACTCCCGCGGCAGCTCGCGGATCTCCTCGCGGCGGTAGAGCCAGCCCAGAAACGATCGGAACGCCGCCAGGATGTTCCAGCGGGTCTTCGGCGACAGCCCGCGGTCCGCCAGCCAGTGCGACCAGTCTTCCAGCGCCGCGTAGCTCACCTCGTGGATGCTGCGCCCGGCCCACCACGAGAAGTGTCCGTCCGCTGCCAGGTAGCGCGCGAGCTCGCGCACGTAGGTCGGGCTCCGGTCGCCGGCCTCCGCTTCCCGCTTCTTCACCGCCAGCCAGTGCTCGGCGCGCGCCAGGACCAGGTTGATCGCATGACCGGACGGCAGGAAGATCGCCATCGCTTCGTCGATCGTGGCGCCTTGGGCGATGCGCGAGCGGATCAGCTCGAGCGCGCGGTTCGAGCTCTCCTCGGTCCACGGCATCCGGCCGCCCGGCACCGGCTGCGACCAGATGCGGCGCTCCCCGCCGCCCGCCTTGGGAAGCTCGACGTAGATGCGGCCGTCCTTGTGCCGCCTAACCGCTCCGAAGTCGCCCATCTCCAGCCAGGCCATAGCATGCGCGGCGGCAGCCTGGGAAGGGAGCTGGCCCCGGTACCCCATCGGACCTCCCTCGCTGGAAGCGAGAGGCGCGGAGAACCGGGTCCGGGAGGGCCTTCTCGATACTTCAGGAGCAATCGCCGTGCCGAGAGAGACGCTACCCCGAGGATGCTGCTTGCAGCCGTTTCGGGCCTCGCCCGCCGCTGCGGGGCCGCCGATTGCACCGCTCTGGCTGCAGCCGCCGCGCCAACCACCGTCGGCTCGGGCTCGCCGTTCCGGTGCCTTGTCCGCAGCCGCTCCGCCTGTGCGCGGGACCTCTGTCTGCACGATCGCGGAAGCGCGAAGCGCACCTCGGCGGAAGCGAGTTCGCACGCAGACGACAACAACTCCGTGTGATTCACCGACCACTTCGGCAGACTCGGTGTTCAGCAAGATAAGCGGAGGCCGGACCGAGAAGAACCGCGCGATCCCGCACGCGATTTGCTGGGCGGTTCGCATCGCAGGGGGCCGTTCCGGCCCACTGACCGCTTCGAACCGCTTCAGCGGTCGATCGGCAAGCGAGATCGCCGGGTGGCCTGCGATGCGGAGCGCAGGAGCGACGCCGGTCAGTCGCTCTCCGGGGCAGGATCCGGACGGCGCGCCGGCGTGCGGCGCGGCCTGGCGACCCACTTGTCGACAGCGTCCCGCCAGGCCTTGTACCGGCGCTCGGCGGCGGGGACCCGCGCCTGCTCCTCGTCCTTCGGGATGTCCGGGAGGTAGAGCATGAGGCTCACCTGCTGGCGGTCGACCATCATCTCGACCCGCCGGACCTGCGTCCCCAGCTCCTGGATCTCTTCGAGCTGCCGGCTGAAAGCCCCCAGCAGCCGCTCCTCCAGCCCACTGAGGAGCCGGTGGGCGAGCGGCCCCGCTCCCGAGACTTCGCCCGACCCAATCTCGAGAGGCCGGCTTAGCTCGTCCCGGATGGCGTACAGCTCCTCCAGCGCATCGTGGATGCACTCGGAGACGCTCTGCCGCTGCACGGCGGCCTCGCGCAGCACCCGCTCGTAGAGCTCAGCCTCGAGATAGGTCCGCACCTGGTGGGGACGGCGGGCGCCGGGACTCATTCCGGGCTCCTCCCAGCACCAAGTTCGGCGGCGGCGTCACGACCAACCACGACCAAGAAGACCGATCGGGAGCCGATCGGGTGACCGAGATGCGTCACGAAGCGTTCCTTCCTCATGCGGGCAGGGAAGGAACAAGATTCGTGCCACCTCCGAGTCGGGCGGCCCGTGGGACCCGGCGGGTGGGCATCCTCAAGGCTCGCGCGGCAACAGCAGATCCTCGAGGAAGAAGGCGGACAGTTCCGCTCGCCCCGAGAGGCCGGACTTCCGGTAGACCGCGACGGCGTGCTGCCGGATGGTGCGCTCGCTGCGGTCGAAGAGCGCCGCGATCTCCTTGTGCCCGCACCCCTTCAGCAGGAGCATGGCGACCTCCCGCTCAGCCGCGGTCAGCTTCCAACGGCGGAGCTGGCCGTCGATCTCCTCGCCGAGACCGCGCAGCAGCTTCTCGGCGCGCTGCCGCCATTCGTCCCGCTCGGCCTTGAGGCTCGCAGAGCTGGCGAGCGTCTGCTCCAGGGAGCTCCGGGTCCGCATCCAGCCGCTCCAGAGGTAGGCGACACCCCCGAGGGAGAGCGCAAGGACCGCCACCTCGAAGACCACGTGGAACGTGCCCGGTGCGTTGGGCCAGTCCATCCACAGGTCGAGGGCGCCACCCACGGCGATCCCGCCGAGCAGGAGCGTCAGGATCACCCGCAGGCGCGGGTCTCCGGCATCCGTCGTGGGCATCGAGCGAATCCCCTTCGACCACGGGGGCTTGCGACCTCCGGCACCCGCCGGATGGAAAGAAGCCGGCCCCGGGCCCATGGTCGGGTTCGGGTCGCAAACCCGCAACCATGGAGAAACCAGCCATGCCCTCGCTACCGGATCCGCTCCACCCTGCCGTTGTCCACCTGCCGATCGCACTGGCCGTCCTGATGCCTGCGCTGGCGGTCCTGGCCGCCGTGGCGATACGCATGAAGGTCGTCCCGCCGCGGACATGGGTGGCCGTGCTCCTGCTCCAGGCTGCGCTGGTAGGCTCCGGCTGGATGGCCCTGGAGACCGGCGAGGAAGAGGAAGAGCGCGTCGAAGAAGTCGTGGCGGAGCGGTACATCGAGGAGCACGAGGAACTCGCCGAGCGCTTTCAGGTGGCCGCCGCCGTCGCGCTGGGCGTCGTCGCCGCGGGCCTCCTCCCGGGCCTCGCCGGTACCCTCGCACGGGGGGCGGCCGTCGTGGCGACCTTGGCTGTCCTGGTGGCCGGCGTCCAGGTGGGTCACTCCGGCGGCGAGCTGGTCTACCGGCACGGCGCAGCCAGCGCCTACACCCAGGACGCGGCCACAGGCGTGGCGGGCGAGCATCGGCGGGAGTACGAGGACGATGACGACTGAGGGATGGCAGCGATGCGCAGGCCGACACTGAACCTTCTCGTCGACGGGGCCGCCTTCGTCGGCTTCGTGTTCCTGGTCTCGACGGGTGTGCTGATGCGCTACGTGCTGCCGCCGGGCAGCGGGACGCGCACCCTGGTCTGGGGCCTCGACCGCCACGATTGGGGAGCGCTCCACTTCTGGATCGCAGGGGTCTTCCTCGCGGTCCTCGCGATCCACCTGGTCCTGCACGGCAGGTGGATCTTGTCCGTGCTGCGAGGGCGACCCCGCCAGGGCTCGGGCGCCCGGGTGGCGCTGGGCCTGGTCGGGCTTCTGGCTGTCCTGGCGCTCGCCCTGGCTCCGCTCGTGAGTCCCGTCGAACGCGTCGAGGCGGCTGGAAGCGATCGTCCGACCTTGCGTGGCTCGATGACCCTCTCGGACGTCGACCGCCAGACTGGGGTCCCTGCGAGCCACGTGCTGCGCGAGCTGGGGCTGCCGCTGGATGTCGCGCGCGACGAGCCGCTCGGCCGATTGGGTCGCCAGCACGGCTTCGGCATGACAGAGATCCGCCGAATCGTCGAAGGCTACGAACGAGGAGAACACCCGTAGCTCGGCCGACTGGTGTTCTGAAACGGATTGTCGGGAGGTATTGATGATCGCCGACACTTTGTGTCGTTCCGCCGATGCCGACCCAGACCGACCAGGCGACCATCCGGCGGCTCTGGTCTGGGGGCGGGGTCAGCCCTCGAACGTGCGCGGCCGGCGGCGGGCGTGATAGACGGCGAGGACGTCGATTCGGTCTTCCCGGATGACGTAGAACACGCCGTAGGGGAAGCGGCGAAGCGGGGCCCGACGGACGCGCGGATACGCTTCCGGATAGGCTTCGGGGTGGCGTTGGATTCGCGTCAAGGAGGCGTCCACGGCGCGAAGGAATGCCTCGCCCAACCCGGGAAGCCGCTCCTCGTACCAGGCGAACGCATCGACGAGATCCGCCTCAGCCCGGGGCCGAAGGATGACCGGCAAGGCTCACTGCCGATTCCGAATGCGCTCGCGCACCTCCTGCCAGGGGGCGCCGCCCGTCGGATCCGCCTCGGCCTCGGCCAGGCGCCGCTCGAGATCCTGCCGCTGCTCCTCCGTGAGCGGGTAGGGCTCTCGCTCGCAGTCCGCGGCGATGCTGTCCCACAGCTCCTGGACCAGCTCGAGCCGCTCGGCGACCGAGAGCTTGAGGAGCTCGTCTCGCAGTTCGTGGCTCATTTCGCGTGTGGCCTCCTGAGACCGCTCGAGGCGACCTGGTGAGTGTATCGGTCCCCGTGACGGCTCGCTGAGGGTCCCAGGGCCGCGGCGGCCTCTGGCGGCGGATCGTCGTCGCCCCGCTTCGCGGGGGCCTTGCCCTTGCCCGCGCCCCGTGCGCGCCCCGATCCGCGCTTGGAAGTGCCCGACTTCTTTGCTTTCTTGTTGCCCTTGCGCCGGGTTCGATTCCCGCCGCCTCCACCATTTTTCGCTGCGGTTTCGAAGGCTTGCGAGACTGCTCCCCCTCTTGGCGACAAGCTGGCGACAAACCGTCGCCCTCCGGTGTCGGCCGAACCGGCCGTAGAACCGCGATGAGCGCCTCGTCCGCGAGCCGCGCGTAGCGCTCCACCGAACGCCGGTCGCGGTGGCCGAGGAAGCGCTGCAGCAGACGATCCTCCACCCCGCGCCGCTTCGCGTTGGTGGCGAAGGTGTGCTTGGTGCCCTCGTAGAGCGAGATCGGTGCGCTGAGGCCCACGGCACCGCAGGCCGCCTCCCAGCGGCGGTGGAGTGACGTCGGCGTCCAGCGGCGAGCGGGGTCCTTGCCCCGGGCGTTCTCGAACAGGAGACCGCCCCGGATCCGCCGCTCGGCCGGGACGTGCCGCTCGATCCACGCCTGGAGCTCCGGGTCCACGGGGAGGCGCTTGCCGCGGTTGTTCTTCGGGGCCCGTACGGGGTCGGAGAGCCGGCGCCCCTTCAGCGCGCGGGTCACGTGGAGCCAGCCGTCCTGGTAGTCGGCGGCCTCGAGTGCCACGGCCTCGCCGGGACGAAGGCCCATTCGAGCCAGGGCGAGGAAGATCCCGCGGTCGGCCTCGGGGATGGCTGCGAGGATCGCGTCCTGGGTTTCGAGCGTGAGAACGCGCAGCTCGTGCTCCGGGACCTTCGGCCAGGGGAACTCGGGCAGCTCGCGAATCTTCCGCCGCCGCTTCAGCCAGCCAACGAAGGAGCGGAAGGCGGCGATCACGTTGTGGCGTGTCTTCGGCGAGAGGCCGCGATCCGCGAGCCAGTGCGACCAGTCTTCGAGCGTTCCGTACTCGATCTCGTGGATGCTCCGGTGTCGCCACCAGGAGAAATGTCCGCTCGCTCGCGCGTAGCGCTCGAGCTCGCGCAGGTAGGTGGGCGAGCGGTCGCCCGCTGCCGCCTCGCGCCGCTTCAGGTCGAGCCACTTCTCGAGCCAGGCCGGCACGAGGTTCGGCTTCGCGTGCGCTGGCAGGTAGTCGGCGAGGACCTCTTCGAGCGGTCGCTCTTCGGCGACCTGGCCGCGGATCTGTTCCAGCAGCCGACGTGCCGTGGCCTCGTCCGTGATGCGGATGCCGCGGTTCGACCACACGCGCCCGTAGGGGCGGAAGTCCAGGAAGAACTCGCGGCCGCCGCGGCGGCTCCGGATGCGTCCGAGCTTGCCCACGAGCTCCCAGCGTACCGCACGCTGGGTGCCCTCCAGTGAGGCGAGAACCTGTGCCGGCGAGGGCATCCCCGAACCGCCTTCCTGGACCTGCCGCGGTCACAGGTGCCCCTCGCTCTCGGGTGCCGTGCGCGGAGCCGCGCGGCCTCGTCGGTGGCGACCGAAGGCCCGATCCGACGCCAGGAACTGCTCGACCATGGCCTGGACCAGATCGGGGAGCGCGATCTCGTGGCCGTGCTCCTCCCCGTAGAGCCGCGCGTACAGCTCGAGGTCCGCCACCAAGGCGCCGGGCAGGCGCAGACGTACCGTCTTCTCGGGAAGCTCTTGGCGTTGCTCGCGGAGCTTGATCGAGCGCTTCATCGGGCGGCCTCCCCAGGCCCACCGTCTTCGACCATGCGACGCACGCCGACTCGCCAGCGGCCGTGGCTCTCGCGGCCCTGCTCCTGCCTCGAATCTGCCTCCCTACGCCGCGGCGGGGGCAACAGCACGAAGAGCCAGAGTGCCAGGTGGTCGACCATGCATCCCACGCGACGCAGCTCGGCCGAGGCCTCCTGCTGGCGCAGGGCGTGCTGCTCGAGCGTCGCCGCGAGCCGCTCCTCCATCGCATCGAGGATCTTGTGGCGGAGCGCAGCCGCGCCGGCCTTACCGGGCGGAGGCACCGCTTCGAGCGCATCGGCCCAGTCGGCCTCGATCTCGTAGCAGAGCTCGAGCCGGTCGCGGACGCAGCGCGAGAGGGAGGCGCGGCGCACCGCCGCGTCGCGCAGCACCCGTTCGTAGAGCTCCGGCGGAACCCAGATCCGGAGTTCTTGAAGCCGTCCCCTCGGCACGTGAAGTCCCCCCCTTGCTCGGGGGATCGACTCTGCAACGGTCGGGCCAAGTTCGAGTCGGAGCTCTCTGGGATAAGAGACGAGGCCGCTACCGGCCTCGGCCGAGATCGCGTTCCCGTTCCCGATCGCGGACCTGCCACGTCATCTGCGACTCGCGCCCGCGCTCGGAAGATGTGCGCTCGAGACTCGCAGCGACCCGCGATCCGATCTGGAGATCGCGTCCTTGGCTGGGGATGGCGACGGCTCGCCAGCTCGCGCGAAGCCGCGAGTCGCCGGTGCAGGCGCCGTTCGGGGGGCGGATCGGCTGCGCTCCAGGGCCTCCAGATCGAGCACTGTTGCGAGCTCGCGGGTGCGTACGAGGTCCCGCAGGCGCCCATGCTCCTGGATCTCGGTCCATCGCACCCGGCGACCACGATGCTCGCTCTGGTGCTCGAGCATGGTCACGACGTGGCCGCGGCGCAGCCCTCCCTGGCCACGCCTCTCCTCCATCGCGGGCGTCTGGGGAACGAGCAGCACGCGGCCGTCGGTCGCCTCCAGGACCAGGAACGGAGCCTCACCGAGCTCGTTGTCCGCGGTGCCCGCGACGCGGCCGCGGACACGCATCCCGGGCTCGAGGCGCACCACCTCGCGCGCGGCCGACGGGTCGGTGATACCCAGGTTGCCCCGCCCCAGGCTCTTCTGGACGTCTCCCAGGATCTGCATCTCCCGCAGGGCAGGGCGGTGGTCGAGCGACAGGCGCCAGGTCTTGGCGCCGGCCCGAGAGGCCAGCCCGAGTCGCTCCAGGTACTGGAGACGACCGATCAGCTGCAGCCGGAGCTGACCTGCCCGGACCGAGGCCGGCACAGGATCCTCGAACGTGACGAGACGACCGGGCCCCATGCGCTTCTCCAGGACGGCATCGAGCTCGCCGAAGCGCTGCACCTCGATCCCTCGCTCCCGAGCTCGCACGCGGTCCGCCTCGGTGCGGTAGCCGAGCGCCTGGGTCGCCAGCTCGCGGCTGCGCAGCCGGACGCCGTGCTTCACGTACTCGCGATCCAGCAGCAGCGGTGTCCCGGCCTCATCACGGCCCCGGATCGCCACGTGGACATGGGGGTTGTCCGTGTTGTGGTGGTCGATGGCCACCCACTCGAGCCGCGTTCCGAGATCCCGCTCCATGGCGTTCACGACGCGCCGGGTGTGGTCCAACAGGTCGAGCGCCTCGCCGCGCTCGGGCGACAGGATCATCTTCCACAGGCGCGGATCCTCGGCCTGCTGCCAGCCGTCGAGCCGCCGGTCGATCTCCACCGCGCTCTCCGAAGCGTCGAAGCCGAGCCCTTTGTCGCCCTCGCGCTGGGCGCCTTCGCGGGCCAGGTAGCGGCCGTGGGCCCGCCAGCCTCCGGGCGTCTTGTTCGCCACGTACTGGAGCTTCACGATGCTGCGCTGCTGGCGGGTGCCCGGGCCGTAGCCAGGTCGGCTGAGGGCACGGCCCTTGGAGCGCGAGCGCCCCTCGCGATGTCGGACTCGCGCCGAAACCTTGCGGAGCAGGAGCCCGCGGCCTTCGCTGCGTTCGGCACGGATGCGCCCCGGCCGGACGCACCGCGTGCGTTCGGAGGGATCGTCGCCGTCGCGCTTCATGCGACGGTGTCGAGCGTTCGCAGCAGGAGACGTGCTCGCACGCGAGCAACGTAGCCGCGCACACGGACGGCGGGAATCCGGGACCCAAGTGCGCGGCGCGTCGAGTGGAGCCCGCGCGACCTCCGGTTTCTTTATCCTTGCTGTCTCGCCCTCCACGGCTTCGGAGCGTTTCCGCTCCGCGGGCCACGTCGTCTGAGGCCGACCGGCTCGCTGCTGCCGTCAACATCCGTCGGGGGCAGGCGTGAAGGAGAGGAGTCGGCCTCACTTGAAACCTTGGTTCTGCGCGCGCTCAACGGCGGGCCGCTCGGGAACGCGCGCATCATCGAGGAGATGACCGCGCTGATGATCAGGCTCAACGTCCGCTACAAGAAGCCCGAGCGCCGCGGCGTCTGCTTCGGGGCCTGCTCGACGACTAGGCCGCGCTCACCAGGTAGAGATCGACGAGCGCGTGCAGGTCGCTGCGCTCCTGCTCCGCGTCCGCTGGCGCGGCGATCAGAAAGCCGAAGACGCCGGTCAGGAACAGCCGCATCGCGAGCTCGGGGCCGAAGCCCTCGCGCAGCTCCCCAGCGGCTTCGGCCTGCGCGAAGCGCCGCCGCACCTCCTCGACGGAGAGCATCGGCGTCTTCCCCCACGCCACGTCCTCGGGGGGTCGCACCCAGTTGTTGACCACGTCGCGGAACAGGCCGCCGCGCCCCACGCGATCTTCGATCTCGACGAGGCCGTCCACGAAGCCGTGGAGAGCGTCGCGCGCCGTCGGGAGGCCCGAGATGCTCTCGACGAGTTCGTTCTCGAGCAGCCACTGGAGCTCGAGCAGCACGTGCTGCTTGGTGGGGAAGTGGAAGTAGAAGCTCGGGCGCGAGACGCCGGCGCGCACGGCGATGCGAGCGATGCTCGCCGCCTCGAAGCCGTTGCTCCGGAACTCCTCGAGGGCAGCCTCGTAGATGCGTCGCCGGGTCGCGAGACTGCGCCGCTCGTTTCCGTCGGGGCGGCGATAGGGCGAGTCGGACCTCACGCGGGAAGGACCACGGGCATGTCCACGAGCCCGTTCATCAGGTTCGACGGCAGCGGCTCGATCGGGCCCGCGAGCTCGATCCCCGAGAGCAGCGGCAGCAGCTCCTCGAACATCACGCGCGCCTCGAGGCGCGCAAGAGACGCGCCCAGGCACAAGTGCTCGCCGAAGCCGAACGCCACGTGCTGCTTTGCGTTCGGGCGGTCGATGCGGAACTCGTCGCTGTCCTCGCCGAACACCTCCTCGTCGCGGTTCGCGGACGCGTAGAGCATCGCGAGCCAGTCCCCCTCACGGATGGTCTTGTCCCGCAACCCGACGTCGCGCGTCGCGACGCGACAGAAGTTCCGCACCGGGCTCACGAGGCGCAGCATCTCCTCGATGGCGTTCGGCAGTCGTTCCGGCTCCGCCGAGAGCCGTTCGCGCTGATCGGGGTTCTCGAAGAGCAGCTTCATGCCCCCGGAGATCAGATTGCGGGTGGTCTCGTTGCCCGCCACGAGCAGCGTCATGAGGAACATCACGACCTCGGGGTCGCTCAGCCGGTCGCCGTCGATCTCGGCGCGTAGCAGCATGGACAGCACGTCATCGCGCGGCGCATCGTGACGCTCCTTCACGCGGTCGGCGAGGTAGGCGAACAGCTCGACCAGGCTCTGCTGCGACTCCTCGTCGAAGATGCCGGCGCCGGTGCGGATCATCTGGTCGCTCCAGCGCCGGAAGTCGGGGTGATCCTCGCGCGGCACGCCGAGCATCTCCGCGATCACGAGCATGGGCAGCGGCACCGCGAGGTCGTCGACGAAGTCCACTACCTCGCCGCGGGGCACGGCCGCTATCGTCTCTCGCGCGATCTCGCGGACTCGGGGCTCTAAGTGGCCGGCAGCGCGTGGCGTGAAGGCGCCGATCACGAGCTTGCGCATGCGGTTGTGCTGTGGCGGGTCCATCATGATGATGTTGGGCGCCGACGCGAGGGCGGTCTGCAGCATCTCGTCCGGGATCGCGTCGCCCCGATCGCGCTCGAGAGCGACCTGGAAGATCTGGGTGCCGCGCGACGAGCAGAAGTCGCGCGGTCGGCGCCCCACGTCCTGCACGTCCGCATGCCTCGTAATGCACCAGAATCTCCCGCCCTCGTACCAGTGCACAGGGTCGTCGCGGCGCAGCGCGGCGAACGCGGGCTCGGGGTCGCCGAGGTAGAAGTCGACGGTCTCGGGCGCGAAGCCGGGCGGCGAGGCGAAGGGGCGGGCGGGCTCCATGGCTCCTCCTGCGGGCGCTCGACGCAGGATGAACCCTGCTTTCAACGCTCGTCAACGAAAAATTGACGGGTGTCAGGAGAGGAAGCGGTCCTCGAACAGTCGCAGATGCCGCCAGGCGAGATCGGGCGGGATGCCGCCGACCATCGGGTGCAGCACAGCAAGCGCGGGCGGCGCAGCGCCCGAAATCTCGTCCGCCCAGACGCCCGGAGTCAGGATGCGGTACTGACCAGCTGCGCGCAGCGCGTCGACGCCCTCCACGGGCCGGTACGTCGCCGCCACCTCCGCCGCCGCCTGCCATTCACCGTAGGCGTTCGTCTCGTGCAGGAAGTACGGGCCCAGCTCGGTCCACGCCGCTTCGGGATCCTTCGCCAGGACCACGACGTCCCCCTGCCCCGTCATCCCCGGGCCCGGATCCGGCTTGCCGAGTGCGACGCACTCGTCACGGTAGTACTGCCAGCACCCAGGCTCCGAGGGGACGAAGCCGTCGCCGATCCGCGCCGCCCGGCGGGCGGCTCCTTCCGAGCTGCCCCCGAGCAGTATCGCGGGCCCGCCCGCCCGGGCGGGTCGGGGGCGCACGCGCACGGTCCGGCCCCGGAACTCGAACGGCTCCCCCGTCCACGCTGCCCGGAGCGTGGAGACGGTCTCCCGCACGCGGGCCGGGCGCTCCGCGAACTCGACGCCGAACATGTCGAACTCGTCGCGCACGTAGCCGCCGGCCAGGGTCAGGTCCAGGCGGCCGCCACTGAGCAGGTCGACCACAGCGGTGTCCTCGGCGAGGCGGAGCGGATCGTGGAACGGCGCGATCAGGGCCGCGATTCCGATGCGCACCCGGCTCGTGCGCGCGGCGACCGCTGCCGCCATGACGAGCGGGCTCGGCAGGTAGTCGTCGTCGGAGCCGTGGTGCTCGGAGAGGGTCACGAACAGGGCGCCGCGCTCGTCTGCCCACTCGCACATCTCGAGCAGGGCCGCGTAGCGCTCGGCGTTGCTCACGCCGGCGAAGCCGGGGTTGCGACAGTCGAACCGGAGTCCGAAAAGCACCGTCCGGCTCAGCTCCGGCCCATCAGGACCTTCGCCATCATCGTCGCGTTTGGGAACGAGCCGGTGATTCCGGACATCATGTAGCCCGCGTCCGTGATGAGCGTGATGCCGCTGATGCCCACGGCCGCGTCGCTGCACAGGAACAGCAGCGGGTACGCCTGCTCCAGCGGGCTCGAGGCCTCGATCCCGGTCGCTTCGCGGTAGTCGGCTCCGAAGCCGAGCCACAGGTCCTTGTTGGCCTGGGCGAGCGGCGTGTCCGTCGGCCCGGGGCAGATCGCGTTGATGCGGATGCCCTTCTGAAGCAGCGGGAAGGCCTGCCGCGCGACGTAGGCGCAGATGGCCTGCTTCGTCGCCATGTAGTTCGTCTTGTCGTGCTCGACGAACCAGGCCGCGCCGGCATCGAAGTCGGGCGTGTCGAGCAGCATCTGCAGCTCCTCCAGGCTCGCCTCCCAGCCGAGGCCGGCCGCCGAGGAGATGAAGCCGATGGTGGCCCCCCGACCCAGCATGCCCGCCTCGACCGCGCGGTCGATCAGGTGGCGGTGACCGACGAAGTTGATGCGCTCGATGCCCGGCGTGCCGTCCGCCACGCCGGCGCAGGCCAGCAGCGCGTGGACGGGCCCGCCGCACGCGTCGACGGCGGCGTCGATTGAGTCCTTCTCGGCGAGGTTCACGTGGAGGGCCTTGGCGCCGGTGAGCTTCACGTCGGCAAAGTCCATCACCACGACCTCGGCGCCCGCGTCGAGCGCCAGCTCGGCGGCCGCGGCGCCCATGCCAGTGGCGCCGCCCACGACGACCACGCGCTTGCCGTCGAATCGGAAGGCATCGAAGAGGGACATGTCGTTTCTCCTGGTTTGATCGGGGTTTACGCGACGACGCCGCGCACCTTGAGGTCGAGGATCGCGTCCATGTCGAGGCCGAGCTCGCCCAGGATCTCGTCGCCGTGCTCGTTGAACTCGGGCGCCCGTGCTGGCACCGCCGGCTCCTCGTCGAACTGGACCGGCGCCGCGACCAGCCGGAAGTCGGTTCCATCGGCCGTCTGGCACTCCTGGAGGTAGCCGTTGGCGACGGTCTGCGGGTCGTCGACGGCCTCGAGGGTGTCCTGCACGATGCACCACTGCCCCTCGAAGGACGCGAGCCGCGCGCACCACTCGTCGAGCGTGGCCGAGGCGAAGATCTCCTCGAGGATCCTGCAGGCCTCGGCCGTATTCTCCGCGAGCTTGGCCGCGTCCGCGAAGCGCGGGTCCTCCTTCAGGTCGGGCCGCTCCAGCGTGTCGCAGATCAGCGGCCAGTACTTCCCCGGCTGGAGGCAGGTGAAAGCCAGGAACCGGCCGTCCTTCGTCTGGTAGTTCCGCGTCAGCGGGTTGAACGCGGGGCGGTCGGCGGGCGGCGCGGCCCAGGGCATCTTCAGCACGAGCGACAGCGCCACCGCCTGGCCCATGGCCCACAGCCCGGTCCCGAGGAGCGAGACGTCCACGACGGTGGCCTCGCCGGTCCGCTCGCGGTGGAAGAGCGCCCCCATGATGCCGCCGGCGATGGTCATGCCGCCGATCGAGTCGCCGAAGCCCGGCGCCGGCGGCACCGGGATCAGCGGGTCCTCCGGGCGGCGGCAGCCCGCCGCCACGCCCGCCCGCGCCCAGAACGCCAGTGAGTCGTAGGATCCCTTGTCGGCCTCCGGGCCGCGCTCGCCCTGGCCGGTGCCGCGCACGTAGACGATGTCCGGGTTGGCGGCGCGGATGTGCTCCACGTCGATCGCGAGCCGCTCGCGAACGCTGGGCAGCTTGTTGGTGAGGAAGACGTCGCAGGTGGCGGCGAGCTTGTAGAGGAGATCGACTCCGTCCGGTGAGGTGAGGTCGAGCCCGAGGCTGCGCTTGCCGCGGTTCGAGTGCTCGAGCAGCACGTGGACGTTGCCCGGCACCACGGCGATGCCGCTCCTGGCGAGGCCTCGCATGCCGTCGCCGCGGGTCACGTGCTCGATCTTGATCACCTCCGCGCCCAGGTCGGAGAGCATTGCGGAGGCTGCGGGCACGAAGGTGTGCTCGGCCACCTCCAGGATGCGAACGCCTTCGAGGATCTTCGTCATTGGCTTCTCCTTCCCGCTCAGACGGACAGGATCGAAACGCCGGCGACGCCCGGCGCGCCGTAGAGCTGCGTGTACCCGACCTTCGGGTCGCCCGGGACCTGCCGCTCGCCCGCCTGGCCGCGCAGCTGGAGCACGACCTCGTGCACCTGGCGCAGGCCCGACGCACCGATCGGCTCGCCGTTGGCGAGCAGCCCGCCGTCGGTGTTGACGGGCAGCCGTCCGCCGATCTCGAGCTCGCCCTCGGCGACGAGCTTCTCCTGCTCGCCGTCGGCACAGAACCCGTTCTCGGCGAGGTGGATGATCTCCGCGCCGGCGTCGGTGTCCTGGAGCTGGATCACGTCGACGTCCTCGGGCCCGAGGCCGGCCTTCTCGTAGGCGGCGCGCGAGGCGTCCACGGTCGGGCCCTCGGCCTCCTCGATCGGCAGCCAAGGGCTGTGCACCTCGAAGGCGCCGAGCCGCCGGGTCCGCACCTCGCTGGCGCGCAGGTAGATCGGCTTGTCGGTGTAGCGGTGCGCCTGGTCGGCGCGGCACAGCACCACCGCCGCAGCGCCCTCGTCGGGGCTGCAGAACATGTATTGCGTGAGCGGGTGGCTGAGCATGCGCGCGCCGAGCACGTCCTCTTCCTTCATGGGCTTGCGGCGGAAGGCGTTCGGGTTGAGGGCGCCGTTGCGCGTCGCCTTGGCGACGATGCGGGCCAGGGTCGGCGACGTGATGCCGTGGTCGCTCATGTACTTGTTGATCTTCATGCCGAAGAACTTGGGCGTGAGGAACTGCCCCTGCTCGCCGTACCACGACGGACAGGCGTAGAGCCGTGGATCGGAGCTGAAGGCGCCCGGCAGGTGCTTGTCCATGCCGATGGCGATGCCGAGGTCGTGCTTGCCGAGCCGGATCGCGTCAGCGGCCAGCGACAGCACGCTGCCGGCGGTGGCGCAGCCGTTGTAGACGTTCGTGAAGGGAATGCCCGTCAGGCCCAGGAAGGCGACCACCGCGTCGGGGTTGTCGATCTCGTAGCTGCCGGCGAAGGCGAACTGGATCTCTTTCCACTCGACCCCCGCGTCGGCCAGCGCCTTGCGCACGGCGATGGCGCCCATGTCGATGCCGGTCAGGTCGCCGAAGCGGCCGAACGGGTGCAGCCCCACGCCCACGATCGCGATGTCCATCTCGTCTCCCCTTGCTCAGCCGACGGGCCGGAACGCGAACGTCACGACCTCGTTGCCCTGCTCGTCCGTGCGGAACGGCACCAGCACGAGCTCCATCTCCATCCCGTTCTCGAGCCCCTCGGTCTCGGTGAGGCGGCTCTCGACGCGCACCTCGCCGCCGAGCTCCACGTAGCCCACGCCGTAGGGCACGAAGTCCTCGCCCGTGGGCCCGGTGTAGGGCGGGGAGGGCGGCGGGAACTCCTGGGTCGTCCAGGCCCACAGGCGGCCGCGCCGCGCGAGCGGGTGCTCGGCCATCCCGGTCGATGCGCAGCGCGGGCACCCGTCCTGGGAGGGGAACGTGACGATGCCGCACGCGCCGCAGCGGCTGCCGACGAGCTGGGGCGCGTCGTCCGGCCCCGTGAACAGGCCTTCGGCGATGGGAACTCGGGCCATGGCTAGTGCTCCTCGGCGCCGGCGAAGTCGAAGTCGTCGGCCAGCTCGCGGAAGCGCTCCTCGACGAGCCGCTTCGTCTGCGGGTGGGTGATCACGTGGAGGCGATCGGCCCGGATGGCGCGGACCACGATCGGGGCCACCGCCTCGGCCGGCATCGCGAAGTCGGCGAGCCGTTCCGCGTCGCGGGCTACGCGGCCGCCCTGCGCGGCGAGCTGCGGCGCCGCCTGCTCGCCGAACGCGTCGGGGCGGTTCTCGGCGGAGGTCCCCATCAGGTTCGACGTGACGACGCCCGGGCACAGCACCGAGACGCCGATGCCCGCGGGCGCGAGCTCGGCGCGCAGCATTTCGCTGTAGCCCACGCAGGCGTACTTCGACGCGATGTAGGCGCCGAGCGGGGCCCGCACCTCCGACGCCAGGCCGCCGAGCGAAGCCGTCGTCACGACGTGCGCGTCCGGTGCCGCGTCGAGGAGCGCCGGGCGGAAGGCCTCGACGGTCTTCACGACGCCGAGCACGTTCACCGACAGCGTGTACTCCCAGTCCTCCAGGGTGTGGTCGGCCAGCGAGCCGATGCGCGCCAGCACGCCGGCGTTCGCGCACAGGAGGTTCACGCCGCCGGCCCGCGCGACCACGTCCTTGGCCGCGGCGGCCAGCGACGCCGTCGAGGTCACGTCCAAGCTCACCGCGAAGGCGCGCCCGCCCGCGGCGGCGACCTCGGCGGCGACCGCCTCGGAGCTCCGTGCCTGCACATCGGCCACGGCGACCGTCATGCCCTCGGCGGCGAGGCCGAGCGCGAGCCCGCGCCCGATCCCGCTCCCGCCGCCCGTGACGACGGCGACGCGCCCCTCCAGATCGTCCAGAGGCACGGGTCAGTCGTCCTCCTTCCACAGGTCGGGATCGTCCCACGCGCGGTCGAGGGGCTGCATGTCGCCGCCGAACGGCGTGAAGTGCGTCATGCCCAGGACTTCCATCTGCTGGCCGTAGTCGAGGTCGTCCATGGCGGCGCGCTTGAAGGGTCGCGTGAAGGTGCGGCGCGTATGGCGCAGGACGATGGGCGAGTAGCGCAGCAGGTAGCGCGCGATCTCCCAGGCGCGGTCGAGCACCTGGTCCTTCGGCAGCACCTCGTTCACCGCGCCCCACTCGTGGGCCAGCTGCGCCGTGATCCTCTGGGCCATGAGCTGCGCGTAGCGGAAGCGATTGCGGCCGAAGACCATGGGCCAGACGTTCTGGAGCCCGTCGCCCGGGGAGAGGTTGCGCGGGAAGTGGGCGAGGTCCTGGAAGTACGCGTCGTCCGAGGCCAGCACGACGTCGCACATGAAGGCCAGCTCCGAGTGGATGTTCGCGGGGCCGTTCACGGCGGCGATCATCGGCGCGTCGATCTCGAGCATGTTGACGTGGCGCAGCCGCCCGTACCAGGCCATCTCCTCCGCCCACTCGGTAGGCCCCTTGAAGTAGGCCTTCTTCCCGCGCGGCCGGCCCCAGTCGGCGTTGAAGTTCTCGCCGGTGCCCGTGTAGATCACGACGCGCACGTCGCGGTCGCCGGCCACGTCGTTGAACACGTTGGCCGTGTCGTGGTGCATGCGCTCGTCCCACACCGCCGGGCCGCCGTCGCGGTGCATGCGCATCAGCAGGATGCCGTCGTCGGTCTTCTCGAGCGCGTAGTCGGGGTACCGGTCGCGGTACTCGTCGAAGGTGGTCAGGCGGGGCATGCTCGCTCTTCCTTCACGGACGGGGTTCCAGGACCCGGTCGATCACCGCCGAGCCGGCGTTCACCACCTCGGGCTGCTTCCAGACCTCGATGGCGTAGGACACCATCAGAAGCGAGTGCAGCAGCTGGAGGAGCCGCTCGGCGTCGGGCGGCATGGCGTCGAGCGGGAAGCGGTCGCAGTAGGCGATGGCCTCCTCGGCGCGCGGGAAGAAGGCGTCGTAGAAGGCCTGCATCGCCGGCATCGGGGTCGTCTGGCGCAGGGCCCAACGCTCGGGCTCCGTCGCCAGGCACCACGTCGCGGCCCAGGGCTCCAGGTCGGCGAACTCGCCGGGCAGCAGCGCCTCGCTCATTCGTCGCCTCGCTCGCGCTTCCAGTCGGCAACCCAGTCGCCCACGGTCTTGTGGAAGTGCCGCACCAGGATCTCCTGGTCGTTCAAGGGGAACGCGTCGAACACGCCCTGCTCGAGCCCCATCTGGGTGCCATCGAGTGTTCCGCAATCCTGCAGCGCGTACTCCTTGAAGGTGAGCGCGGCGTACTCGTGGGCGAGGCGCTCGCGGGCGGTCGTGGCCGGCACGAAGTGGAGGTCGCCCTCGTAGACGTGAGTGTTGTGCGAGGTCGGCCAGTAGCGGTAGGTCGTGAACCAGCCGCGCTCGTAGATCAGGATCTCGAGGTTCGGGAAGACCTGGAAGTTGTCGATGCCCCAGCGCTTCGTCCCCGACGGATTGACGCCCGGGGTCGGGCCGAGGTCCCGCGCGTCCCACGGCCCCGTGCTGCCGCTGCGGGTGAGTGCCTCCGACGGGTAGAGATGCTCCTCGGGCCACTCGTGCTTGTAGGTACCGTCTGTGCTCACCATGCGGTGGGGGCCGTCGATCTGGTAGTGCGCGCCCTCGAACGGGTACTCGGGGTTCTGGGCCTCGGGCGTCGGGCCGAGCTGGTGCGTGTGCAGCGGCGGCACGTGGTAGTACTCCTGGAAGGCGTCGCTGAAGACCTTCCAGTTGCTCGCGTTCTCGGCGCGGAACGAGTAGCGCTCGGTCATCTTGTGGAAGGGGTAGCCCTCGAGGGCGCCCACCATTGGCCCGAGGAACTCGCGCAGCGACCAGCGCGGCTCGGCGTCGAGGTTCACGAAGACGAACCCGGCGAAGGTGTCGCAGTGGATGGGCGCGAGGCCGACCGTCGCCTTGTCGAGGTCGAAGAACTCGCTCTCCTGGTGGACGTAGGTGCAGGCGCCGTCGAGGCCGTAGCGCCAGCCGTGGTACTTGCAGACGAGCTGGCGGGCCGGTCCGCAGGCCTCGCCGTTCGGCGTCCCCTCCCAGAGCAGGCGGTTGCCGCGGTGGCGGCACACGTTGTGGAAGGCGCGCACCTCGCCGTGGGCGTCGCGGGTCACGATCACCGAGGTTCGCAGGCCGGGGAGGGTCTTGGTGAAGAAGCTGCCGCCGTCGGGCAGCTGCTCGACCCGCCCGACGTTGAGCCAGGCCCGCCGGAAGACCGCCTCGCGCTCGGCCTCGTAGAAGGCGGGCGAGACCGAGTCCTGCAGCGAGACCGGGCCCGTGCCGAGCTCGGAGTAGTGCTCGGTCCAGGTGCCCTCGGGCGGTCGCGGAAAGCGGCTCATGGGTCGTCCTCCGGGCGAGGGTCCATCCGCCGGCCCCGGGCCGGTGCGGAAACGCCATTCTCCGATAGAGAGAACTCTATTGCAAGCGGGTTCTTCGCAGTCCATACTCGCCCGCGAGGCCAGGAGGCAAGCGATGTCAGCCGAGGAGCGGGTCGCCGTGGTCACTGGAGCGGCGTCGGGCATGGGCCGGGCGATCGCCGGGCGTCTGGCGGGCCAGGGCGACCGCGTCGCCCTGCTCGACCTCGACGGCGAGGGCGCCGCCGCGGCCGCCGACGAGCTCCGAGCCTCCGGCGCCCAGGCCCTCGGCCTCGAGGTCGACGTCACCGACCGCGCCGCCGTAGACGCCGCCTTCGAAAAGGCGCGCGCCGAGCTCGGGCCGACCACCATCGTGGTCACCGCCGCCGGCATCGACGCCTTCGAGCGATTCGGTGACATCACGCCCGAGAGCTGGGAGCGCATCGTCGGCGTCAACCTGACCGGCACGTTCCACTGCCTCCAGGCCGCGCTCCCCGACATGCGCGAGGCGGGCTGGGGCCGCATGGTGACCGTCTCCTCGTCGAGCGCGAAGTCGGGCGCCGCGCGCATGGCGCACTACGTCGCCGCCAAGGCGGGCGTCGAAGGCCTGACCCGGGCGCTCGCGCTCGAGCTCGCCCGCCGGAAGATCACGGTCAACGTGGTGTCCCCGGGCATGATCGACACGCCGATGCTGCGGCGCGCCGCTACCGGCGGCGACATCGCCAAGATCGAGAACACGGTCGCCATGGTCGTTCCCGCCGCGCGCCCCGGCACCGTCGACGAGATCGCCGCCACCTGCGCGTTTCTTTGCTCGGACGAGGCGGCCTACATCACGGGCCAGGTCGTCGGCGTGAACGGCGGCATGACCCTTTGACGAACGTGAAGGAGCGAACGGCATGACCGAGAACCGGAAGGTTCCGAAGAAGGCCGCCGGGCAGCACAAGAAGCCCCCGGAAGGCTCGTGGACCGAGCACTACCCCGAGCTCGACACCGAGCCGGTGTCCTACGAGAGCGCGATCTCGCCCGAGTTCTTCGCGCTCGAGCGCGAGGCGGTCTTCAAACGCGCCTGGCTGAACGTCGGCCGCGTGGAGCAGGTCCCGCAGAAGGGCGGCTACTTCACCAAGGAGCTGCCCGGCCTCGGGACGTCGATCATCGTCGTGCGCGGCAAGGACGACCGGGTCCGCGCCTTCCACAACGTGTGCCGCCACCGCGGCAACAAGCTCGTGTGGACCGACAACCCCCACGAGGAGGTCTGCGGCGTCACGCGGAAATTCGCGTGCAAGTACCACGGCTGGACGTTCGACCTCGAGGGAAAGCTCGAGTGGATCCTCCAGGAGGAGGAGTTCTTCGGCATCGACAAGTCGAAGTACCCGCTCGTCTCCGTGCACTGCGACGTCTGGAAGGGGTTCATCTTCGTGAACTTCGCCGAGGAGCCGGAGTGGTCGCTGACGGACTTCCTCGGGCCGATGATCACGGCCATCGACTACCCGTTCGAGAAGTGTCCGCAGCGCTACTACTACCGCGGCGACATCAACGCGAACTGGAAGATCTTCCACGACGCGTTCCAGGAGTTCTATCACCCGCCGATCCTGCACGGGCACCAGAACCCGGTGATGCGGCAGGCCGACTACCAGCAGCTCGGCTTCTACACCAGCCACTTCCAGGCCGACGGCCCGCACCGCGTGGGCTCCACGACCGGCGGCGCCGGCGGAAAGCTCGTGCCGGAGTTCTACAACCCGAGCGAGAACCTGTTCCGGAGCGGCCTGTTCGGCCCCTGGGACATCTCCGAGATCATGAAGGACGGGATCCCGCCGGGCCTCAACCCGGGCAAGGTCAAGAAGTGGGGCCTCGACTCGTTCCAGGTCTTCCCGAACTTCGCGATCGTGTTCTGGGAGACGGGCTGGTACCTGACGTATCACTACTGGCCGGTCACGCACAACCGGATGCTCTTCGAGGCGAACGCCTACTTCACGAAGCCGAAGAACGCGCGCGAGCGACTCGCGCAGCAGCTCGGCATCGCGACGATCAAGGAGTACGCGCTCGAGGATTGCGGCACGCTCGAAGCGACCCAGATGGCGCTCGAGTCGCGCGTCGTGTCGGAGTTCCCCCTGGGCGACCAGGAGTTCATGTGCCGCCACGGCAGCAAGATGATCAACCAGTGGGTCGAGGACCATCAGCGCAAGCAGGGGGAGGGCTGATCATGGCCGAAGCACGGCTGCCCGCCGAGTTCGCGGACCTCGAGCCCTGGGTCGACGATTGGTGCCTCGACAGTGAGCCCGAGCGCTACGCCAAGCGTCTCTCGAGCACGATGGAGGAGATCCAGGCGTTCTACGACGCGGTCAACCCGCGCGCCGAGGACGCCATGCAGTACCTCGACACGCTGTCGCTCGACGACCTGCCCGAGGACGCGCACCGGCTGCTGAAGCTCCTCTACTCGCTGATCCTGATGGCGTTCGCCGTCGAGGTCTGGAAGCAGCCGTACATCCCGGACACGGGCACGGCGGAGTTCGAGCTCAAGATCGAGCCGAGTCCGTGAGCTTCGACCCGAAGCGGCTCGCCGACCTCACCGAGATCCACGAGCTGTGTTCGCGGTACATGGCGTGGGCGAGCCAGTACGAGGTCGAGCGCTGGCTCGAGCTGTTCACGCCCGACGGCGAGTACAGCGCCTTCGGCACGAAGTACCCGGTCGACCAGATGGCCGACTTGCTCGCGGCGGCGCCGCGGGGCCAGTTCATCGGCAACATGCCGATCGTCGACTTCGACGGTGACGACCGGGCCACGGGCATCCAGCACTACGTGTTCATCGACCAGACGACCCACGACATGCGTCTCGCCTGGTACGAGGACGAGTACCGACGTACGCCCGACGGCTGGCGCATCCATCGCCGCTCGACCACGTTCCTGCGCAAGCACGGCGGCTTCGACTCCGGGAAGCAGCATGACCCGCTCTCGGCCCCGGGCGGCGCGGAGTAGGCCCTGGGCTCGCCGGCTGCACGCCGCGTCCTGGTCACCGGCGCCGCCAGCGGCATCGGCCGGGAGACGGCGCTCGCGCTCGCGCGCGGCGGCGACCGGGTGATCGTGATCGACCGCGACGTGGCGGGGGGCGAGGCCACCGTCGCCGACGTCGAGCGCGCCGGCGGCACTGCCGAGTTCCGCGAGATCGATCTGGCCGACCTCTCCCGCATCCGCGCCTTCGCGGACGACGAGCTGGCGCGGGGCGAAGCGCTCGACGTCCTGGTGAACAACGCCGGCCTGCTACCGCCCGTCGAGCGCGCGAAGACGCGCGACGGCTTCGAGCTCGTCTTCGGCGTCGCGTACCTCGGGCACTTCGCGCTGACGGGGCTGCTGCTGCCGGCGCTCGCGCGCAGCGCGGCGCCCCGCGTGGTTAGCGTGGCGAGCATCGCCCACGGCGCCGGCCGGATCGACCTCGACGACCTCCAGCTCGAGCGCGGCTACCTCTCGTTCCGCGCCTACGGCAACGCCAAGCTCGCGTGCCTGATGTACGCCCTCGAGCTCGACCGCCGCGCGCGGGCGGCCGGGCTGCCGCTCGCGAGCGTCGCGGCGCACCCCGGCGTCTCGAAGACGCCCATCGCCGCCGGTTGGGAGCGCGAGAGCCGGCGCCGGCTCCTCGATCGCTTCGAGCTCTGGGGCTACCGGATCTCGATGCGCTTCTTCTCGCAGACCGCGGAGGAGGGCGCCGGCTCGCTCGTCTTCGCCGCGCGCGACCCGAGCGTGGAGGGCGGCGGCTACTACGGCCCGACCGGGTTCGGGCAGATGCGGGGCGCGCCCGGACCCGTCGCGGCCCGCGCGAACGCCCGCGACGCGCAGGTCGCCGCCGACCTCTGGAAGGTCTCCGAGCAGATCACCGGCGTTCGCTACGAGATGCCGTCGTGAACGAGGCCTTCGCCGTCGAACGTCTGACGCCCGCGATCGGAGCCGAGGTCACGGGCCTCGACCTCGCGCACCCGATCCCCGGCGAGACGCTGGCCGAGCTGCGAGCGGTGTGGCTCCAGCGGAAAGTCCTCGTCTTCCCGGGTCAGAAGCTCTCGCCCGACGCCCAGCTCGCGTTCGCGCGGCAGTTCGGCGATGTCGACAAGTACCCCTTCCTGACGGGCATCGAGGGGCACCCGCTGGTCGCGCCCATCCTCAAGCTGCCCGAAGAGACCGTGAACTTCGGCGGTCTCTGGCACTCCGACACGATGTATCTCGAGGAGCCGACGGCCGGCGCAGTCCTGCATGCCCTCGAGCTCCCACCGCTCGGAGGCGACACCCTCTTCGCCAACATGGCGGTCGCGTGGCAGGAGCTTCCCGACACGCTGAAGGAGCGGGTCGAAGGCCTCCGCGTGGTCTGCTCCTCGGCGAAGGCCGACGTGAGCCGCACACGAGCGCATCGTCTGCGCGACATGGCCGACGCGTCGAGCCCCGCCGAGTTCACGGCGGTCCACCCGGCGGTCCGCACGCACCCCGAGACGGGCGAGAAGATCCTGTACGTCAACCAGGCTCACGTCGTTTGCTTCGCGGGCTGGAGCGAGGAAGACAGCGAGCCGCTGCTGCGGACGATCTACGATCACCAGCGCCGACCGGAGTACCAGTGCCGCATCCGCTGGCGCGTCGGCGACGTCGTGATGTGGGACAACCGGGCGAGCCACCACTACCCGGTCAACGACTACAACGGCCATCGCCGCCTGCTGCACCGCGTGTCGTTGAAGGGCGACCGCCCGTACTGAGCGGGAGAGTGAGTCGAGTGGCGAGAAGGATCCTGACCGCATTCCTCGCGTTCCTGGCCCTCCCGAGCCTGGTCCTGGCGGTCGTCGTCGCTCGCCAGCGCCCGGCCGCGATCGATGGGAGCGAGGGCGACGCTCCGAACCTGGCCTGGTGGTCGCGCAAGGCGATCCAAGGCCTGTTCGACTACCGCGTCTGGTCGGGTGCGCGCTCGGGCTACATCGCGATGTTCGCCCGCGACGGCGAGATCGTGTTCGCCACGACGGCGGGCTGGGCCGACGTCGAGAACGAGATCCCGATGACGCTCGACACGCGCCTGCGGATCGCGTCGCTCACCAAGCCGATCACCGCCGTGTCCGCGATGACCCTGGTGGAGGACGGGCTGCTCAGCCTCGACGATCCGGTCTCGAAGTACATCCCGGTCGCCGCCGAGGTGCGGGTCGCCACGAATCACCAACGCAACGCGTCCGGCGGGTTCGACACCCTCCCGCCGTCCGGTCCGCTGCTCGTGCGGCATCTGCTGATGTTCGCTTCGGGCATCGGCGGCAGCGCCTCGATCGGCGACGACAGCGACCTCGAGGCGCTCTGGCAGGCGGAGGGGATCGTCGCGGGGCAGGGATGCCTCGCGGACCGCGTCGATCACGCACTCACGTTGCCGCTCTTCGAAGAGCCGGGTACCGCGTGGCGCTACGGCGGGTCTGCCGACGTGCTCGCCCGCGTCGTGGAGGTTGCGGCGGGCCAACCCTTCCCAGAGGTTCTGCGTGAGCGCATCTTCGAGCCGCTCGGCATGAGGAGCACCGAGCACCTGCCAGCCCCGGAGCGACAGGCGGACCTGGCGCGCGTCTACACCTGGAACGAAGACGAAGAGCTCGTGCTGATGGAGAAGCGCATCGCCGAGGCACGCGAGTGGACGCCGGGCGGCGGCGGCCTGGTGTCAACCATCGGCGACTACATGCGCTTCGGCTTGATGCTGCGCAACCGCGGCACGCTCGGCGGCGTGAAGGTACTCGAGCCCGAGACCGTCGCGGAGATGACCCGCCCCCACATCAAAAGCGGGGTCCTCACGAGCGAAGGCCTCGACGGTCTCGGCTGGGGGCTCGGCATGGCGGTCGTCGTGGATGCCGACGCGAGCATTACCATCGACCGCGACGGCGACTTCTGGTGGGCCGGCTACTTCGGGACGTATTGGGCGACGTCGCCGGAGGCCGATCTCGTTGGCGTCGTGTTCTCACAGCACGAGCCCGGCCCCTACAGCGATCTCCAATGGGCGTCGGGCGCGGCGGTGAGCCTGGCGATGGCGGGGCTGTGAGTCTTTCGCCAGGACTCGTAGTAGGATGAACCGTCTCCGGGCGGATCGATAGGAAAGGGGTTCCGATGGGCAAGATCGGCATCATCTCCGTCGACGGGCACGTCAAGGCCTCGCGTCGCGGATATCGCGACTACCTCGACCCGGAGTTCCGCGACGACTACGACGCCCTGGTCGCGTCGCAGGAGGAGGAGGGCATCCCCGACGCCGGAAACCTCGGCCCCGAGTATCCCGTCGAGGCGCAGTGGGATTCCAAGACCCGCCAAGAGGCGATCGAGAGCGTGGGCGTGGTGGCCGAGGTGCTCTTCCCCAACGGGATGCCCTTCCAGGTGAACCGCCTCGAGGATTTCGGGAAGGCCCAGGACAAGCGGCTCGGGCGAGCCGGGATGGTCGCCTACAATCGCTGGCTGGCCGACTTCTGTGCCGAGCTTCCCGGCCGCCGCTTCGGCAACGCCGTCGTGAGCTTCGGCGACGTCGAGCGCGCCGTCGAAGACATCCGCTGGGCGAAGGCGCACGGGCTCGGCGGCGTGATGGTGCCCTTCCTGCGCCCCGGCGATCGCCTGCTCTTCGACCCCGAGCTCGACCCGGTCTGGGCCGCCTGCGACGAGCTGGAGATGCCGCTCTGCCAGCACGGTGGCGCCGGTATCGAGCCGTACGTGCCGCTGAGCTTCGCCGCGATCATGAGCCTGGCGATCGAGAGCGGGTTCTTCTCGATCCGGTCGCTGTGGCAGATGATCGCGGGCGGGGTCTTCGAGCGCTTCCCGAACCTGAAGCTCTCGTTCATCGAGACACAGACGACCTTCATGAAGGGGGCGATCTGGCGTTTCGACAACTTCCTCGACTTCGGCGACGACTGGATGGACTTCGTCCGGGGGCTGGGCCGCGATCGCCCGTTCACCCAGCGCGCCTCCGAGTTCTTCGAGACCAACTGCCACGTGGGCCTATCCCCGTTCAACAAGAACCAGATCCCTTTCGACGACCTCACCGGCATCGCCGAGAGCGGGGAGAAGCTCGACGGCTGGCACGTCGGCGCCGACCGCACGATGTTCGGCCTCGACTATCCGCACCTCGAGTCCCGCTTCTGCGTGGTGGAGGACGAGGTGCGGGCGCTGCTCGCGAGCCCGTGCTTCAGCGACGCGGACGTGGAGAACGTGCTCTACCGCAATGCCGCGAAGGTGTTCGGCTTCGACCTCGAGACGCTCGCGCCCGAGATCGAGCGCGCCGGCATCGACCTCGACGATCTGGGACCGTCAGCCTAGCTCCCCGAGGCCGAGCCGGCGGCGTAGGCTGCCAGGAGCGCAACGGTGGTCAGCCCGAGCCACAGGTCGGTGAGCCGGCCGAGCCGCGTGGGTGCGTGCCGCACCTCCATGAACTCACGCAAGATCAGGCGCACCTTCACCAGCGCGATCGCCACGGCGCCTGCCGCGACGGCCGTGCTCGGCGTGAGCGCGGCACCGTCTCCGGACCAGCCGACGCCGAGCTGGGCGATCGTGATCGCCGACAGCGCGAGCCACACGAAGATCAGCCGCTTCTCGAAGCTCGTCACCACCATTCACCTCATCACGTAGAGCAGGGAGAAGATCAGGACCCAGAGAAAGTCGACCGTGTGCCAGTAGGTCGCGCAAGTCTCGACGAGCTCCTGGTCGCGACGCGCGGGGTTGCGGAGCTGGCGCGCTGCGACGGCCAGGAAGACGAAGCCGATCAGGAGATGCAGGAAGTGGAGCCCCGTCAGGAAGTAGTAGAACGAGAAGAATCCGGTGGCCGTGAAGGTGAGCCCGCGCTCGATCTCGCCGAACCACTCGAAGAGCTTCGAGGCGAGGAAGACGAGGCCGAAGAGTGCCGTCAGCCAGAGGTTCGTGAGCGCGGCACCGAACGATCGTTCGCGCGCGGCGTACACGCAGCGCGCCACGGACCAGGAGCTCGCGAGCAGCACGAGGGTGTTGAAGACCCCGACGCGCAGGTCGAGGTGGGCCTGCGACTCCAGGAACTCCGCGGGGCTCTGGGCCCGGCTGAAGACGTAGACGGTGAAGTAGGCGGTGAACAGGAACGCCTCGAAGATCACGAACGCCCACATGTCGGGCTGGCCGGGCACGAAGCGGTCGTGCGAACGGTTGCGTGCCTCGGCGGCGCTCGTCATCGCGCCGGCTCCAGCCAGCTGCCACGCCTCGAGGCCGCCTCGCCCGCGAGCTCGGGCAAGGGCCCGGCACCGAAGTCCTCGCGCAGGATCATCCGGCGGAGCAGGGTGATGAAGACCCCCGTGTACGTGGCGAACACGAACACCTGGAGCCACCAGGTGACCACGCCGTTCCACCCGAAGACCCACCCGTCGTTGAAGATCCACGCGGGCGCGACCACGACCTCAGTGAGGGCGTTGGCGAGATTGAAGTAGCCGAACCACTTCGGGAACACGCCATTCCTGTCGAGCAGGATCGCCGTCATCCAGATGAGCGATCCGCACAGAAAGACGCCCATGGTGCCAACGAAGGTCATGAACGAGAAGTCGTAGAGCCAGCTCATGATCGCCGGGTCGCGACCGGGCCGCATGGCGCCGACGGTCAGGCCGATGCCAAGGAAGAGCATGCCGGGCAGCGTGCTGAGCGCGTACATGAGGAGGTAGGCCCAGGCGAAGGCGCGGCTCACCGACATGCGCCGGATCGAGTACGCGATCAGCGCGTTCATCAACGCCGTCATCCCGGCGATCAGGAAGACGAAGGCGAAGCCGACGAGCAGCCCTTGGTGCATCTCGTCGAACCACTGCACGATTCGTGCGGGCTCCCACCAGGGCTTCGGCGGCGGCTGCGTTCGCGTGACGACGAAGAACAGCAGGCCGAACAGGTTGTAGAAGACGACCATCGTCCACCACGCGATCCACAGCTCGATCTTCGGGTCGTGGCGCCAGACCGAGGCGATGCGCTGCAGCCGCGAGGTCATGCCGCCGCCGTCTCCTCGGCGCGCTGCGCGAGGACCTGCCGCGCGAGCACGACGCCCATGACGACGATCCAGAGGGCGACGGCGGCGTTCCGCAGCCAGAACGTCAGCAGACCGTCCCAGGCGAGCGGGCCCTCGAGGGCGAGGCCGACGAAGCAGGCAGGGACGAGCGCGACCGCCACGACGACGTTGAAGTGGGCGACCCAGCGCGCGAAGACCGGGCGCGCCTGGTGATCGAGGTAGATCGCCAGGGCCACGAGCACGCTCTGGGCGATCAGGAAGCCGACCTGACTCGAGAACGTCACCCACGCCATGTCGTTGAAGAGCTGGGTCAGCGCGGGATCGCGCTCGGGCCGGTAGGCGGCGAGCAGCCAGAAGAGGCTCGCCATCAGGAAGATCGTCGGCCCGCCGGCCGCGCAGGCGAGGATGCCGTACGAGAAGATCGGCGTGCGGTGCGCCATGCGCCGCATCTGGAGGACGATCAGCGCCAGGATCGGGACGAGCCCCACCGAGAACCAGTTGAAGACGATCATGCCGTAGCGGACCCGAGCCTGGTTCTCGGGGTCGCGGTAGAAGGCGGCGACCTCCTCGGCCGAGAGCGTGGGCGACATCGGCAGGGCGCCCGGGAAGAGCGCGAAGGCCGCGAGCCAGAGGGCGCCGAGCACCGGCAGCGTCCACAGCAGGATGACCTCTCCGTCCGCCCGTCTCATCGTCTAGATCCCTCCGTTTCCGGCCCGTCAGGATAGCCGATCGGCTAGTCTGGCTGGGATGAAATCGGCAGCGATCGCCACCGACCACACCGAGGCGCAGACGCGGGTCATCGAGGCCGCGCTGGCGCTGTTCGCCGAGCACGGCATCGCCGGGACGTCGCTCCAGATCATCGCCGACGCCATCGGCGTGACCAAGGCGGCCGTCTATCACCAGTACCCGACCAAGGACGAGATCGTGCTCGCCGTGGCCGAGGTCGTCCTCGCCGGGCTCGAGGGGGCCGTGACCCGGGCGGAGGCCGAGCGCTCGCGAGCGCGGGCCCGCGCGGTGCTGGTCGATGCCATGATCGACCTCGCCGTCGAGCAGCGGCACATCGCGGGCATCCTCCAGCGCGACCCGGTCATGGTGCGGTTCCTCCGCGAGCACGCGCCGTTCCGCCGCGTGATGCAGCGCGTGAACCGCGTCTTGATGGGCGGCGCCGCCGATCCGGGAGCGCGCGTGCTGGCCGCGGCGCTGGCGTCCGCGATCGCCGGCGCCGTCGTGCACCCGGCGGCCGAGGGCCTCGACGACGAGCTGCTCCGCGCGCAGCTCCGCCGGCTGCTGCGCAGGCTGCTCCCCACTCGCTGAACCCAGGAGAAGAGAACCGATGACGCTTCGAGTCGTGCAGTGGACCACCGGGAACGTCGGCCAGCAGTCGGCGCTCGCGATCGCGCAGAGCTCCGAGCTCGAGCTCGTCGGCTGCTTCGCCTGGTCGAAGGACAAGGTCGGGCGCGACGTGGGCGAGCTGTGCGGCGTCGAGCCCCTCGGCGTCACGGCCAGCGACGACGTCGACGCGCTGCTCGCCACGAAGCCCGACTGCGTCGTCTACAACCCCATGTGGCACGACACCGACGAGCTCGTCCGCATCCTCGAGTCGGGTGCCAACGTGGTCACGACGGCGGCGTTCATCACGGGCCGCAACCTCGGCGCCGACCGCGAGAAGCTCGCGGCGGCCTGCGATCGGGGCGGCGCCACGCTCGTCGGGACGGGCATCAGCCCGGGCTTCGTGGACCTGCTCGGCCTGCTCATGACCGGTATGAGCAACCGCATCGACAAGGTCGTGGTCAACGAGGAGGCCCACACCATGGGCTACGACTCGCCCGAGACCGAGAAGCCCGCGGGCCTCGGGCGTCCGATGGACGACCCCGACCTCCAGGAGATGACGGCCGAGGGGACGAAGGTCTTCGCCGAGGCCGTGGAGATGATGGCCGACGCGCTCGGCGTCGAGCTCGACGAGATCGTCTGCGAGGCCGAGTACGCCGCCGCGCTCGAGGACCTCGACCTCGGCTCCTGGCAGATCGCCAAGGGCTGCGTCGCGGGCATCGCGGCGAGCTGGCAGGGCCGCGTCGACGGGCGCTCCCTGATCGAGTTGAACGTGCGCTGGAAGAAGGCGCCGGTGCTCGAGCCGAACTGGGAGATCAGCGACGGCTGGGTGATCGAGGTGCAGGGCCTTCCGACGGTGCGCACCCAGGTGAACTTCCTGCCGCCGCCCGACTTCCAGGCGACGAGCCTCGAGGACTTCATGGTCCTCGGCCACGTCATGACCGCGATGCCCGCCGTGAACGCGATCCCGGCGGTGGTGGCGGCGCCGCCCGGCATCGCGAGCCAGCACGACCTGCGGGTGCCGCTGCCGCGCGGCTTCGTGCGGGGCTAGCCGCCGAGGCCGAGTTCGGCGCGCAGCAGGCCGGGCGTGTCGAGGTCGGCGACCGCCGCGTTCGCGCGCGCCACGGCGCGCCGGCCGACCGCCTCGCTTTGGAGCGCATCGCCGAGCGCGAAGGTCGCCACCGAAGCGACCCAGCCGGCGGCGGCGAAGCAGCGGTACTCGTGCCAGGCCTCGTCGAACCCCGGAGCGGGCGCGCCCGCGGCCGAGAGGGCGGCGAGGTAGTGGCGCAGCAGCGCCTCCTGCTCGGCGTGGCGCAGGTCGGTCTCGACCGAGGCGCACAACAGGTAAGCGACGTCGCGTAGCCCGGGGCCGCGGCAGACGCACGCCCAATCCAAGAGGCCGACCGTCTCGCCGTGGCGGAACAGGTTCCCGAGGTGGGGGTCGCCGTGCATCAGCGTCCGGGGGGCCGCGGCGAGCCGCGCGGCGAAGGCGTCGCCGTGCTGCGTGTAGAGCTCGGCCATGGCATGGAAGGCGTCGGGCTGCTCGGCGCCGAACGTCTGCACGCCCTGGGCGACGAGCTGCGGGCCCATCGCGCTGTGCATAGGAGGCGCGATCCACGCGAGATCCGCATCGAACTTCGGCGACTCCCAGAAGGCAGCGTGCAGCCGCGCGAGCGTATCGAGCGCGCCGCGCACGACGCCGAGGTCGGTGCCGCTCTCGAACTCGGGGAAGGTGCATCCGGTGCTCGCCAGATCCTCGAGCAGCATCAGATAGGCGCTTCGGTCCTCCTTCCACCAGGCGCCGACCGGCCGAGGCACCCGGATCGGGAGCGTCGCCGCGAGCTCGCGGTAGAAGCGGGCCTCGCGCGTCCCCATGCCGGTCTCGATCACCATCGCGCGCTGCAGCGGCTCGGTCGGCGGGAGCTTGGCGAAGAGCGACCTCGGCAGATCGCCGGCCTCCCACGTGACGTCGAGTCGGGCGCGACCCGTGGTGCCGCTGTGCGCGTCGACGACCTCGACGGAGCTCGCGCGGGCGCCCGGCTCGACGCCCTGCAGCGCATCGCTCAGCCACGCGGCCGAGATGGAGGCGAGGTCCTCGGGGATCTCGGCGGGCTCGGGCACCTCTAGAGCGCCTCGAGCACCATGGCCATGCCCATGCCCCCGCCGGCGCACATCGAGACGCATCCCAGCGACGATCCGCGCCGGCGCAGCTCGTGGACCATGCTCGTGACCATCCGCGCGCCGGTGGCCGCGATCGGGTGGCCGAGGCTGCAGCCGCTGCCGTTCACGTTGCAGATCTCGCGGTCGATGCCGAGCGCGCGCGTCGTGGCGACGGGCACCGAGCAGAACGCCTCGTTGATCTCAAACAGATCGACGTCGCCCCGGGCGACGCCCGCACGCGCCAGCGCCTTCGGGATCGCGTCGATGGGCGCGAGGCCCGTGCGGCGCGGAGCGACCCCGACCGCCGCCCAGCCGCGGATCGCCGCCAGCGGCGCGAGCCCGTTCGCGGCGGCGTAGTCGGCGTCGGCGAGGAGCACGGCGGCCGCGGCGTCGTTCACGCCCGCCGCGTTGCCCGCCGTGACGGTGAAGCCCTCGATCTCGGGGTGGATCGGCTTCAGCTCGGCCATGCCCTCGGGCGTGAGGCCGCGGCGCGGGTGCTCGTCGGTGTCGAACGTGCGCGTCTCGCCGTCGGGGCCTTCGACCTCCACGGGTACGATCTGCCCGTCGAACGCGCCGGAGTCGATGCTCTCGATGGCGCGCCCGTGGCTGTAGATCGCCCAGGCGTCCACGTCCGCGCGGGTCAGGCCGGCCTCGACCGCCGTGTTGTGGCCGACCGTGATCGACATGTCGAAGGCCGGCGCGTCGGGCGTCTCGGGGTGGCTCGGCGACATCCACAGCTTCGGCTCGGCGCCCGGGGCCAGGCTCTTCGTGCTCATCGGCATCGTGCTGAGGCTCTCGGTGCCGCCGGCGAGCACGAGGCGATCCATGCCCGCCGCGATGGAGCCCGCGGCGGTGGCGATGGCGCCGAGGCTCGCGGCGCAGTGGCGGTTGGTCGCGAGGCCGGGCACCGACTCCAGGCCCAGCGTCACCGCGGTGTGCCGGGCGATCACGCCGCCGCCCTGGAGGCTCTCGGCGAGCACGAGGTCGTCGATCTCGGCGGGGTCGATCTGCGTGCGCTCGAGCATCGCGGCGACGGCCAGCTGGGCGAGCGCGAACGCGTCCTTTCCGATCAGGGATCCCTTGCGGGCGCGGCCGATGGGAGTACGAAGGGCTTCGACGATGACGGGGTTCTTCACGGGATCTCTCCGTCTAGGGTTGCTTGGCGAAGTGACGATCGACGGCGTGGCCGAAGCGATCGCACAGGAACTCGCTGGCGGCGCGGCCCACCTTGGAGCCGGGCCGCACCATGTCGAAGCCGTGGTAGCAGCCCGGGTAGCGCTCGAAGTCGACCGCCACGTCCGCGGCGCGCAGGCCGTCGACGTAGGCGACGGTCTCGTCGAGGAAGGGGTCGAGCTCGCCGACGAAGGTCGTGGTGGGCGGGAGGCCGGCGAGGTCGGTCTCGAGGGCGGGCGACGCCAGGGCGGGCACGTCGTCGCGCGCGAGGCCACCCAGGTAGAGGCCCCACGCCACCCGGTTGTGCTTCGAGCTCCAGACCGGCGCGTCGTTGTGGCGCGCCGAACCGTTCGTCTGGCGGTGATCGATCATCGGGTAGAGGGGGATCTGGTGCGCGATCGCGACGTCCTTGCGCTCGCGCGCCAGCAGCGACACGGCCGCGGTCAGACCGCCACCCGCGCTCTGGCCCATCACGATCAGCTGGTCGTCGCGCACGCCGAGCACCGCCGCGTTCTCGCGGAGCCAGCGCAGCGTGCCGTAGCAATCGTGGAGCGCCGCGGGGTAGGGCGCCTCCAGCGACTTGCGGTAGTCGGGCGCGACCACCACGCAGTCGCGGGTGTCGAGCAGCCGCCGGATCGACGCGGCGTTCTGCTCGGGGCTCCCCATGGCGTAGCCGCCGCCGTGAAGGAAGAGCACGCCCGGCAGCGGCCCGTCGACCGTGCCCGGCTTGCGGTACGTGCGCACGCGCACCCGCACCCCGGCGTCGAGCGAGTCGACGAAGCGCTGCTCGCACTCGAGGCCGGGGACGTCGGAGCCGTGCATGCGCCGGTCGAGCCGCCGCGCGAAGCGGAAGAAGCCCTCCGTCGGGCGGAACAGCACGCGCGCCACGCGGGCGACGGTGCGCAGCTCCGGGTCGATCATGTCCATCGTGACGTGCATGGGTCTCCTCGCTTCCTAGACGCCGAGGTATCGCTTGATGCCCCTCACGATCAACGGCGAGAAGGGGCGCACCCAGGGTCGCACGAAACGGAAGCGCTCGCGGCACTCGCGTTCGAGGTCGTCGACCGTGTAGTTCTGATAGGCGAGCAGGCGCTGCGACTCCGTCGTGTCGAGCCAGGGGCCCGCCGTGGGCTCGTTGCCCAGGTCGTCAGCCGTGATCGTGATGCCGAGGGCGTTCATCATCGACTGGATCATCCGCAGCGTGGTGACCTGGCACGCCGTGCCTCCGCCGATCAGCAAGATGCGCCCGTGCGCCTCCGGCCGTTCGAGCGCGTTGGCGACGGCCGTCGCGGCATCTCGCGGGTGAACGAACTCGACCGGGCTCTCGCCGGCCAGCCCGAACGCCATGCGCGCGCGGTCGGGGTCGCGCTGCTGCATGCGGGAGTCGGCCATGCCCGCCAGCCGCAGGATCGCCCACGGCGAAGCGAGCGCCTGGATCCGACGCTCGCACTCGATCTTGTGGCCGGAGTAGTGGTCGGTCGCCCGGACCGGGTCGTCGGGGGTGCAGAGTGGCGCCCCCAGCTCCCGCGGGCCGAATACCGAAATGGAAGACGCGTACACGATCAACGGCGGGCTCGGGGCACTCCGGATCGCGCGGAGGATGTTCTCCGTCCCGTCGACGTTCACGGCGTGGGCCAGATCCGGAGCGTTCTCCGAAAAGGGCGGAATCAGCGCCGCGAGGTGGACGACGGCGTCCGCGGCCTGGGCCAGGGCTCCGATCGGCTCGGCGTCGCGGACGTCGCCCCAGGTGACCGAAAAGCTCCCCGAGCCCGTGAAGCCGCGCGCGACCTTCCGGTTCGCGTCGTTCGGTACGTCGAAGGCCACGACGTCGTGGCCGCGCTCGAGGAGCTCCTCGGCGACGAGGCTTCCCAGCGCGCCGAACGCGCCGGTCAGCAGCACCTTCATCGCCGGCCCCCCGAGGCGCGACGCTGGCGCGACCCGTGCGGGCTCGGCGCCGCGAGCTCACGCAGCGCGGTAAGAAAGAGCTCGTCCATGCGCGGGCTGAGCTGTGCGAGCCTGGGGGCGTGGGCGTGGCTGGCCGAGCCGAACACCCGCTGCAGCGCCTCGGGTCGGGTCGACGCGCCGATCGAGAGGCAGAGGCACGCGATGCCCGCGGCGCGGATCTCTTCGAGCGCCTTGTGGGCGTCGGCTTCGGCATAGCTCGCCTCGTAGCCGTCGTCGTAGGGGAAGCCGTCGGAGAGGACCAGCAGCAGGCGGTGCGGGGTGCCCGCATCGCGCTTCAGGATCTCGCCCGCGTGGCGCAGGCCCGCGCCGAGGCGCGTGTAGCCCCCGGGCTCGAGCTGGTTGAGCCGCGCACGCGCGCCGGCACCGAAGCGCTGTGCGAATCGCTTGAGCGCGAGCAGGTGCACCGAGCCGCGTCCGTGGGAGCGGAAGGCGTAGACCCCGACCTGGTCGCCAAGCTCCTCGAGCGTGACCGCGAGGGTCGCGGCGGCGCGCCGCTGGTGCTCGTGAACCGAGAGGCCATCGGCGTCGGTCTCGGTCGCCGAGCCCGACGCGTCCACCAGGATCAGCACGCCGAGGTTTCGCTCGAGCTTGCGCCGCTCGAGGTAGACGTTCTCGGGCGGCGAATGGCCGGCACGCAGGTCGACGAACAGGTCGGTCAGCGCCTCGACGTCGAGGTCGTCGCCGTCGGGCTGGCGGCGCACGACCTTCGGGCCGAGGCCCAGGCCGGCTAGGCGCCGGTGCAGCACCGGGTCGCGCGCGACGCCCGCATCCCGCACGTCGGCCGCCGTGCGGAGCGGGAACTCGATCACGCGGCAATGGCCGGGCTTGTAGCGCTGCCGGTGGACGTCCCACTCCGGGTAGAGCGCGCCGTCCACGCCGGCGGACGCAGCGGGCGTGTCGCCGACCACGCGGACCGGGATCGGGAGCGGTACCGCGTCCGGCCCGACGCTCGCCACGCGCCGCACGGCGCGGGTCGCCTGCGCGCCGGCCGCCGCGCCGCCGTCGGCGGAGGCCGAGCGCGAGCTGCCGAGCAGCTTGTGCAAGAAGTCCGAGACGCGGTTGGAGGCGAGCGGGCTCTCGAAGAGCTGCAGGATCTTGCTCGCGCCGCCGACGTCCTCGTCGGCTTCGTCGTCGTCCTCGGGGACGTCGGTCGGGCGGAAGCGCAGGCGGAGATCGTCGTCGCGCGCGCGCGCCGCGGGCCCGCCCTCCGGAGCTGCGAGCAGCCGTGCAGGACGGATCGCGCCGAACCACGCGGGCGGGTCGTCGATCACGACGCGGCTCCGCGCGCGTTCGAGCGACGCGTCGGCGCTCTCGGTGGCCGGCTCGCCGGCGTCGAGCGCCGCAGCCAGCGGAACGCGCGCGGTCAGCGCCGACAGCACCCGCCGACCTTCCAGCGCCAGGTAGCGGCGCGCCAGCCGCGGCCGCCCGCGCAGCGCCCGCACGCGCGCGTGATCGAGACTGCCCGCGCCGAGCAGTGCCGCCTGCGCGAGCACCTCGCGGCGTTGGCCCTCGGCGGATCCCGCCGACACGTACACGACCCGCCCGTCGGTGTGCGGCAGTTCGCCCGCGCGCGCCTCGGCCACGCCGAGCGGCCGGCCCGAGAGCCAGGAGGCGAGCAGCCGGAAGCGGCCCGCACCGTCGCTCACGTGCGCGGGACGAAGGCGTCGACCAGCTCGCCGAGCGCGCGCTCGACGTCCGGATCGTCGGAAAGCGTCTGAACGATCGCCGACTGGATCGCCGCGCGCAGGTCGAGCCCCTCGGCGACGAGCTCGCCCGCCGCGATCAGGGTGCGCGTCGACGCGACCTCGGGCAGCGGCGAGCCCTCGATGTTCCGGATCGCCTCGCCGACCTTCACGAGCGTCTGCGCCGTCTCGACGTCGACGCGCGCCTCGTGGGCCACGACCTCGGTCTCGACCTCGGCGGGGTGGAAGTCGAGCTCGATGGAGACGAAGCGCTGCCGCGTCGACTCCTTCAGGTTCTTGAGGACGCTCTGGTAGCCGGGGTTGTAGGAGATCACGAGCTGGAAGCCCGGCGTTGCCTGCAGCGTGATGCCCAGCCGATCGACGGGCAGCTCGCGGCGATGGTCGGCGAGCGGATGGATGACCACCGTCGTGTCCTGGCGCGCCTCGACGATCTCGTCGAGGTAGCAGATGGCGCCCTCGCGCACGGCGCGCGTCAACGGGCCGTCGACCCAGGTCGTCTCGCCGCCCTTCAGCAGAAAGCGCCCGACGAGGTCGGCCGACGTGAGGTCCTCGTGGCCCGACACGGTGACGAGCTCGCGGCCCAGCTCGTGCGCCATGGCCTCGACGAAGCGCGTCTTGCCGCAGCCCGTCGGCCCCTTGAGCAGCACGGGCAGGCCGCGCCTCGCCGCGGCCCGGAAGACTTCGACCTCGTTTCCGACCGGGCGGTAGTACGGGGCTTCGCGCGTCATTTCACTCCGGCCGCTCGAAGGGCACGATCTTCGGGAGCGTCACGCCCTCCGGGTAGACCACGTTGCCGTCGGGGTCGATGTAGATGGACGTCTCGCCCTGGTCGATCGGCAGGTTCGGGTGCGGGCACAGCCGCCCGGTGCCCTCGCCGCAGATGCCCATGGTGAAGTACGAGCGCTTCTGGATGTCCTCGGGCCACTCTTCGGCGTGCATCCCCAGCCACTGGGCCGGCAGGTTGTAGAACACGAAGAAGAACAGGCTGATCGCCGCGAAGATGGCGAGGAAGCGCGTGAACTCCTGCTTCACGCGCCCGCCGACCACGCGCTCGAGCCCGCGCTCGGCGAAGGTGCGGCCCTTGTCGTCCGTGAAGAACCGCAGCGAGCAGAACCCCGCCTGCACCGCGCCCCACATGAGCCCCTGGTAGATAGGGTACTGGTGGTACGTGCCCGGGAAGAGCGACAGCGACTTGATGGCGCCGGGGTACGTGAAGAGCCCCATCGGCATCAGGAAGAAGCCCTCCATGATGATGTCGAAGAAGAACGTGAAGACGACCAGCACGCCCAGCAGCCCGGGCACGCCGAGGTTGGGCCAGCGCAGCTTCGCCTTCCGCATCACCCAGCAACCGAGCATCGTGCAGATCAGGACGCCGTAGGAGTAACCGAAGCCGTTCATCAGCAGCGGCTCGGGCATCATCGCGCCCGGCTTGCCCCACGAGACCCAGCCCGGGATGTCCTGCACCCACGAGCCGCGGTTCCACAGCCACGAGTTGTAGGTGCACCAGGTGTTGAAGTAGTTGAGCAGCGGGTCCTGGAAGAAGAGGAACGTGAAGGCGAGCAGCAGCATCCCGTCGGTCGTGATGCGCCGCTCGAGCCGCCACGGCTTCACGAGGAAATGGTAGACGGCCACCGGCCAACCGCAGACGATCACGCCCGTCCAGACCGTGAGCACGACCTTCATCGCCATGGGCGGCTCGCTCGGTCCGGCCGGCACCGGCGTGAAGTGCGGGCCGGTGATCCACTTGCCCCAGATCCACAGCTGGATCACGAGCAGGATCCCGCCGCCGATGGCCCACGCCATCACGGGGTTGAACGCGGACTCGACCGGGGTGTCCGCGGCCTCGGCAGGAATCTCCGTCGCGGTGGTCAGGGCCATGATCGGTCCTCCGTGGCGACGCTCAGCGCGGGGCGCCGAGGCCGTGGAGACAGAATTCCCAGGCGTCCTCCGCGCTCACGCGGAGCCGCGGGTTCGGGACCATGCGGTTCATGAACCAGCCGTACATGACCGTCTGTTGGATGAGCAGCGCGGCACGGCGCGGCTCGGCCACCTGGATTTCACCGTTCTCGTTCGCCGCCTCCACGAGGTCGATCAGCAGACGCGAGACCGGTGCCATCACCGCGGTCAGGCGCTCGGGATCCTTGAAGGCGAGCTGCATCGAGAACTCCGAGAGCGGCACGCGGTTGTGCGCGCCCCGTCGCCGCTTGCCCGCGATCGGCTCGCACCACTCGTGCATGCGGATCGTGTAGGCGCGCAGTCGCGCGAGCGGCTCCGTCTCTTCTTCCACGGCCTGGCGGAGATCGGACAGCGCCTCGCCGCTGCTCTCCTCGAGCAGCGCGAAGAGCAGCTCGTCCTTGCCCTCGAAGTACTGGTAGAAGCCGCGCAGCGACTGGCCCGAGCGGTCGACCACCTCCTGGATCGTGAAGTCGGCCGAGCCCTTCTCGTCGATCAGCTCGAAGGCCGCGTCGAGCAGCCGCTGCACCCGCTGCTCCGCGCGCGCCTGCGCCGCCGAGAGGCTCTTCGAGACCGCCCGCTGGCGCCAACCGCCCTTCGCTTCGTCCTTCGCCATCGAGGCTCCTTGGTTCGGCTAGGCCGCGGGCGGCGCGCCCGAGATCGACTTGAGGTCCACGTACCCCTCGAGGCCTTCGCTCCCGAGCTCGCGTCCGATGCCGCTCTGCTTGACGCCGCCGAAGGGCGCGGCCGGGTCCATCGTGTAGGGCGAGTTCACGCCGAACGACCCGGTGCGCACGCGGCGCGCGATCTCGAGGCCGCGGTCGGCGTCGGCCGTCCAGACCGAGCCCGACAGCCCGTACTCGGAGTCGTTGGCGATGCGCACGGCCTGCTCGGCGTCGCCGTCGTAGGCGATCACCGAGAGCACGGGCCCGAAGATCTCCTCGCGGGCGATCTTCATGCGGTTGTCGACGTCGGCGAAGAGCGTCGGGCGGACGTACCAGCCGCTCGCGAGCCCGGCCGGCGCGTCGCTGCCGCCCACCACCAGGCGGGCGCCCTCGCGCTGGCCGTCCTCGATGTAGCCGCGGACGCACGCCCGCTGCCGCTCGGCCACGAGCGGGCCGATCTCGGTGGTCTTGTCGGCGGGGTCGCCGACGGCCAGGCCCTCGACCATCGCCGTCAGCGCATCGGTGAACTCCGCCTTGCGTGGCTCGGGCACGAGGATGCGCGTCTGGGCGACGCAGGCCTGGCCGTTGTTCATCAGGCCGGCGAGCTTGATTCCCTCGGCGACGGCGGCCGGGTCGGCATCGTCGAGCACGATGGCGGCCGACTTGCCGCCGAGCTCGAGGCTCGCCTTCTTCAGGTTCGCGCCGCACGCCGCGGCGATCTTGCGGCCAACCGAGGTCGAACCGGTGAAGGACACGCGGTCGACGCCGGCGTGGTTCACCAGCGCCTCGCCCACGGCGCGGTCGCCCGGCAGGATGCTCACGACGCCCGGCGGGATGCCCGCCTCCTCGACGATCTCGGCGAGCACGAGCGAGTCGAGAGGCGTCTCCGGCGCGGGTTTCACGACGATCGAACAGCCCGCGAGCAGGGCCGGCGCCACCTTCCCGGCGACGAGGAAGAGCGGGACGTTCCACGGCACGATGGCCGCGACCACGCCGGCCGACTCGCGGCGCACCACGACCTCGCCACCGAAGAAGCCGGGTCGGCGCTCCTCCCACGGGAAGGCCTCGGCGATCCCGGCGAAGGCCTGGAAGAGCATCATCGGAAGCTGCGCCTGGGAGAACTTCGAGAACGAGATGGGTGAGCCCATCTCCGCGGTGATGAGCTGCGCGATCTCGCGCGCCCGCGGCTGGTAGCACTCGGCGATGCGGCGCACGGCCGCGATGCGCTCGGCCGGGTCGAGGTGCGGCCATTCGCTCTCGTCCTGCACCCGGCGTGCCGCGGCGACCGCGCGGTCGACGTCGGCCGGCCCGGCGGCGGCCACCGCTGCGATCGGCTTCTCGGTGTGCGGCGAGACCACCTCGATCACGCCGCCGGCGCTGGGCTCGACCCACTCGCCGCCGACGAACAGCTGACGTCGCTCCTCCAAAGGCTCCTCCGTCCGGTGGAAGTACTATTCTCTCAGAGTGAGAATCGCATTGCCACCACGCCGGCCCGCAGGTAATGTGGACTCGGCGCGCTCACGGGGTCGAAGGGAGGCCAGCATGCGGATCGGCCTGATGATGGGCCCCGAGCGAGGGCGCAGCCGCGAAAAACCCGCGCAGCTCGCCGCCGACGCGCTCGCCGCCGAACGCGACGGCTTCACCTCGATCTGGCTGCCCCAGATCCCCGGCGACTTCGACGCCTTCGTGGCCATCACCCTGGTCGCCCAGGCGACTGAGCGCATCGAGCTCGGCACCGCGGTGATCCCGATCCAGACGCGGCACCCGATCGCCATGGCGCAGGAGGCGTTGTCCGTGCAGTCGATCGCCGAGGGTCGGTTCTCGCTCGGCATCGGAGTCTCCCACGACTGGGTGATCGACGGCCAGCTCGGGCTTCCGTACGAGCGGCCGGCCCACCTGATGCGCAACTACCTCGAGGTCCTGAACCCGGCGCTGGCGGGCCCGGGCTCCATCGACGTCGAGAACGACCAGTTCCGCGTGCACAGCCCGATGGACGTGAACGACTGCGGCCCGAACCCGGTGCTGCTCGCGGCCCTCGCGCCGGTGATGCTTCGCGTGGCCGGCGAGCACGCGTCGGGGACGATCCTGTGGCTGGCCGACGAGCGCGCCGTGGGAGAGCACGTCGTTCCGCGCATCACGAAGGCGGCGTCGGAAGCGGGGCGGCCCGCGCCGCGCATCGTGACGGGCGTGCCCGTTTCGCTGTGCCCCAACGACGAGGTCGACGCCGCGCGCGACTGGGCCAACCGCGTGCTCGGTCACTCCGAGTACTGCGAGAACTACCAGCGCCTGCTCGACCGCGGCGACGCCAAGAGCGAGGGCGACATCCTCGCGGCAGGCGACGAGGCGGCCGTGCTAGCGCGCCTGCGCGCGTTCCGCGACGCCGGCACGACCGACCTGGCCGTGCGCGTGCTCGCCCTCGGTCGCGACCGCGAGTCGCGGCTCGCGTCGCGCCGACGCACGCTCGACTTCCTGGCGTCGATCGCGCCCGAGCTCGCGTAGCGAGCGCTAACCGCCGTAGACGATCTTCAGCTCGGGGCTCGTGGGCACCGCCTGGCAGGTCAGGACCCAGCCCTCCTCGACCTCGTCGTCGTCGAGCACGTTGTTGGTGCGCATGGCGGCCGTGCCCGCCGCGACCCGGGCGATGCAAGTCCCGCAGTTGCCCTGCTGGCAATTGAAGGGACCCTTGAGCCCGGCCCGGCGCAAGGAATCGAGGACGGTATCGCCCGCGGTGTAGCCGATCGTGTGCTCCCGCCCGCCGAGGTGAACGACCAGCGATTCGGGGGCGGCGGCGGGCTCTTCAGGCGGCATGGGGTCCTCGTTCGGGGCGGGGCTCGGGAGTTTGCAACGTCACTCTCAGAAAATGATAGTATGATTCTCGCCCATGGACACCCGCCTCAGCGCCGAACAGGCCGAGCTCCAGCGGACGGCCCGGCAGCTCGCCCGCGAGCTCGGGCCCAGCAGCGTCGCCGACCTCGACGACGAGAAGCGGCGCGAGCGCCTCGCCGAGGCCGTGGCCAACGCCGGCTGGCTCGAGCTGCGCGACGACGACGGGGAGGGGGCCCCGCTCGCCAGCGGGGTGGAAGCCGCGCTGATCGCCGAGGCCCTCGGCGAGGCGGTGGCCGACGCCTGCTTCTCGGGCCCGGTGCTCGGCGCCGACCTGGCCCGCCGCGCCGGTGCGATCCCCGTGCCCGGGGCCGGCGTGGCCTTCGCCGCCGACCTGGTCGAGCCCGCGGTGGTGCCGGGCGACCGCTCGGAGGTGCCGCTGTTCGTCGTGGACGCCGGTGCCGACTCCGCCTACGTGCTCGTGCCGGACGGCGACGGGCACCGGCTCGCGACGATCGAGGTCGGCGGCGCCAACGAGGGCAGCGACCTCACGCGCAGGGTGCGCGCGATCGCTTCCGGCTCGCGGGTCACGACCGTCGGCGGAGCGTCGCGCCGGCTCGACGGCGACGGGCTCGACGGTTGGTCCGCGCTCGGCCTGGCCGTGACGAGCGCCGATCTCGTCGGCGGGATGCGCGGCGTGATCGACGCCTCGGTTGCCTACGCGGGCGAGCGCAAGCAGTACGGCGTCGCGATCGGCACGTTCCAGGCGGTGCAGCACCTGCTGGCCGAGGCCTACACGCTGATGGAGGGTGCGGCCAGCGCCGCCGCCTACCCGGCGTGGGCGGTCGATGCGCTCCCCCCCGATGAGGCGCGCGAGGCGGGGCGCGTCGCCAAGGCCTACTGCGCGCGCGCCGCACGGACCGTCTGTGAAACGGCGATCCAGGTGCACGGCGGGATCGGGAACACCTGGGACTGCCTCGTCCACGTCCACCTGCGCCGCGCCCTGCTCTCGTCCCAGTGGTTCGGCGACGACGGCGAGATGCTTCGCCAGCTCCAACAGACGCGCCTGGGGGCCACCCATGGACTTTCGTGACTCGCCGGAGGAGGCCGAATTCCGCGCGCGCCTGCGCGCCTGGATCGCCGAGAACAACCCGGGCCTTCCCACCTCTTCGACCGACGACGAGTACTGGGCGCGTCAGGCCGAGTGGCACACGGCACTCTACGACGCGGGCTTCTTCGGCCTGTCGTGGCCCAAGCGCTTCGGCGGCCACGAGCTGCCCTCGGTCTTCGACGTGATCCTCGACGACGAGCTCGCCGCCGCCGGCGCGCCGCCGCGCCCGAGCCTCGGCTACCTCGTGCAGGGCATCACCACCCATGCCAGCGAGGCGATCCAGAATCGCTTCCTGCCCGGCCTGATCAGCGGCCAGGAGCGCTGGTGCCAGGGCTTCAGCGAGCCCGACGCGGGCTCCGACCTCGCGGCTCTGCGCACGACCGCGCGACTCGACGGCGACGCGTACGTGCTCGACGGCCACAAGATCTGGACCAGCTACTCCGACGTCGCCGATTGGTGCTTCCTGCTCGCGCGCACCGACTCCGACGTTCCCAAGCACAAGGGGATCACCGCCTTCGCCGTGTCGATGGACCAGCCCGGCATCGAGCAGTTTCCGCTGCGCATGATCAACGGCATCACCAAGGAGTTCGGTCAGGTCGTGTTCGACGGCGCGCGCGTGCCGGTGGAGAACATGATCGGCGAGCCTGGCGAGGGCTGGCGGATCGCCATGACCATCGTCAGCCACGAGCGCGAGCCCGGTGAGATCGGATACGCCGCGCGCTACATCAAGACGGCGAACGACCTCGAAGCGCGCGTGCGCGCGAACCCCAGCGCCTTCCGCGCCGACCAACGCGAGGCGGTGGCCTGGGCGTTCGTCGAGGCCGAGGTGCTGCGGCTCCACGTGCGCCGTCGCCTCTCGGAGCGGCTCGACGGCGTCGAGCACGGCCCGGGCGGCTCCGTCGACAAGCTGCTCATGACCTGGACCGAGCAGGCCGTGGGCCACGGCGCGCTGGCGGCCTCGGGTGCCCAGGCGGTCGTCGACGGCGACGACACCGCGCTCAAGATCTATCTCTACAGCCGCGCCCAGAGCGTCATGGGCGGCACGTCGCAGATCCAGAAGAACATCATCGCCCAGCGCATTCTCGGCCTGCCGACGGGCTGACGCGGAGGTCCCCATGAACTACGAGCTCCCGGATGCGCTGCGCGTCGATGCCGACGGCCCGGTGCGGATCGTCCGCCTCTCGCGCCCCGAGCAGCTGAACGCGGTCAACGAAGACCTCCATCTGGGCCTGACTCAGGTCTTCCCCCAGCTCACTGCGGACGCCGAGGCACGAGTCGCGGTGATCACGGGCGAGGGCAGGGCGTTCTCGGCCGGCGGCGACTTCGACCTGCTCGACCGCATGGTGAAGGATCGCGACCTGCGCCGGGACGTGATCGCCGAGGGTCGCGAGCTGGTGGTGAACATGCTGCGCTGCCGCGTGCCCGTCGTGGCCGCCGTGAACGGCCCGGCGGTGGGCCTCGGCTGCAGCGTCGTCGCACTCTCCGACGTCGTCTACATGGCCGATTCGGCCTATCTCGCCGACCCCCACGTCGCCGTGGGCCTCGTGGCGGCCGACGGCGGGCCGATCACCTGGCCGCTGCACACGAGCCTGCTGCTCGCCAAAGAGTACGCCTTCACAGGCGACCGTATTTCCTCGGCACGGGCGAAGGAGATCGGCCTGACCAACCACGTCGTCGCCGACGACGAGGTGCTCGCCTCCGCGCTCACCGCGGCGCAGAAGATCGCCAAGCTCCCGCGCCAGGCGGTGGAAGGCACCAAGCGCGTGCTGAACCTCCACCTCGAGCGCGCCGTGCTCGCCACCATCGACTTCGCCATGGCCGAGGAGAGCGGCTCGTTCGACACGGACGACTTGCAGGGCAACGTCACGCACTTCCTTAAGCGGTCCTAGTCAGGGCCGACGCCGCGTCGCGCTGATTGAACCCCAGCGCGGCCCCGCCTGCTCCGGTCGATGTCCGGCCGGAGCAGGCGACCCCCGGTGCCTCCGCCTCAGAGCTCGATCAGCGTCGGGACGTCGCGTTCGGCGAGCAGCCAGCGACCAACGTCGCGGGTGATCGCGTCGGCCGAGCCGAAGAGCCCCTCGAGCGCGAGGGTGCGCTTCAGGACGCGATGGAAGGCGTGCTCGGTGGTGAAGCCGATGCCGGCGAGCACCTGCTGCGCGTGGCGGGCCACCGTGCGCTGGCTGCGGCCAGCGAGCGCCTTGGCGAGCGCCGCCGTCTCCGGGCCCGGGTCCTCGCGCGCGGCGTCGAGCGCCGCCTCGAGGGCCTCGGTCGCCACGAGCGCTTCGGCCAGCTTGTGGCGCACGGCCTGAAACCGTGCGACGGGTCCGCCAAACTGCTCGCGCTCGAGGGCGTGGCCGCGCGCGAGATCGAGCATCGCACGGCAGGCCCCGGCGATCTGATGCGCGACGGCGCGTCGGCCCAGCGCGATGGCGCGGGACCAGGCGTCGGGAGCGAGCGCCTCCGTGGCCTGCCGGTGCCCCGGCACCCGAACCGCGTGCAGCGCGCCATCGGGGTCGATGCCGCCGATGCGTTCGATCTCCGCAGCCTCCTTCGGAACGGCGACCGCGCGCGGCGCGGCGACCGTGCCAGAGACCACGAGCAGCTCCCGCGCGCCGGCGGCGCGGCCGGTCGCCAAGCCGTCCGCGCAGACGTCGGACGACTCGTTGCCGGGCGTCACCCAGCCGCCGAAGGGCGGCAACACCACGGCGAGCTCGGCGCTCGGCTCACGCCCCAACGCGGTGCACAGCACGTCGTCGAGGGCCGTGGCCACCGCGTTCGTCCGCCCCAGCGCATCAAATACGATGCCGATCGCCTCACCGGGCTCGTCCCGCAGCAGGTCGAGCCAGTCGAGGCCCGCGAGCGTGGCGTCCGCGTCGTCACCGTTCGCGACGGCGTCGAGCAGGGCGCCGCGCACGCTCTGCGCCATCGCGGCGCGCTCGCCGGCCTCGATCATGCCTCGTCTCCGAGCTCGAGAAGGCGGCGCGCGATGATGTTCCGCTGCACCTCCGCCGTGCCGCCGTAGATCGTGGCGGCGCGCGAGTAGAGGTACTCGTTGCGCCAGAGCTCGGCGTCGCCGTCGTCGCCCGTCTCCACCGTCCCCGGCAGGAGTCGCCGCACGGCATCGAAGAGCGTCTGCTCCGCGGTCGCCACGAGCACCTTGTCGATGGAGGTCTCGGCGCCGATCGTGCCCGTCGCGGCGAGCCGGTGCTGGGTCGCGCGCGAGCGGGCGCGCAGGGCGAAGAGCTCGAGGTAGGCCGCGCCCAGAGCCTCGGCCGCGCGGTCGTCGTCTGGCGCGACCTCCACGAGCGCCTGGAGGCGAGCGTAGAGGTGGGCGATCCGCTGCCAGAAGCACGAGGAGCGCTCGTAGGGCAGGATGCTCATGGCCACCGCCCAGCCACCGCCCGGCTCGCCGAGGATGCGATCGGCGGGCACCACGGCGTCGTCGAAGAACACCTCGGCGAACTCCTGCTCGCCGTTGATCATCTCGATGGGCCGCACGGTGATGCCCGGCGTGTCCATGTCGACGAAGAAGGCGGTGATGCCGCGGTGGCGCGACTCGGGCGTCCCCGTGCGCGTCAGCAGCACGCAGCGCTCCGAGAACTGCGCGAGGCTGGTCCAGACCTTCTGGCCGTGGATTACCCACTCGCGGGCGGTGGCCGCGTCGCCGTCGCGCGGCGTGGCGCGGCAGCGCAGCGAGGCGAGGTCGCTGCCGGCGTCGGGCTCCGAGAAGCCCTGGCACCACATCTCTTCGCCCGCGAGCAGGCGCGGCACGGCCCAGGCCGCGAGCTCGGGCGGCGCATAGTCGATCAGTGTCGGGGCGAGCACCTCGATCAGCGAGAACAGGCCCGGGTCGGCGAGGCCGCGCGCGGCGAGCGCCGCGCCGAGCTCGGTGCGCATCATCGGCGTGCCGCCGCGGCCGCCCACGCGCTCGGGCCAGCCGAACTGCATCCAGCCCGCTTCGTGGAGGCGCGCCTTCACGCGCTGCATCTGCGCGACGTGGTCGTCGAGGGTGCCGGGCGGGTCGTAGCGGGGCGCGAGCTCCGAGTGGTTCGCGTCGAGCCACGCTTGCAGCGCCGCGCGGTACTCGGCGAGGGGGGCCGACGGTTCGGGGAGGTCGCTGCCGCTCGGAGAGGAAGGCACGCTCGGGTCCTGGGGCGCCGCAGGGCGAAAGGGGGTGGGCGCGGGCTCGTTCGGCCGAGTAGTATAATCCCGCTATCCGAATTCGGAAACCTGATTCTCAGTCGCCGTCGCCGTCGCAGCGCAGAGGGCGTCCAGGAGGACCGATCATGGCCGCGTACTTCATCGCCCAGTACGTCGTGAAGGACCCGAAGCTCTACGCCGCGTACCAGGCCGCCGGGGCGCCGACCATCGCTGCGGCTGGCGGCGAGGTCGTGGCCTTCGACGTTGCGGCGGAGACCGTCGAGGGCGCGCCGCCCGGGCCGACCACGGTGATCGTGAAGTTCGAGTCCACCGAAGCCGCGAAGGCCTGGTACGACTCGCCCGAGTACCAGGCGGCGCTGCCCAAGCGTCTCGAGGCCACCGAGGGATTCGCCGTCATCTCGCAGTCGATGAACCTCGGGGTCTAGCCGCGGCCCCGCTCTCGTGACGTCCCCCGTCGCCGTGATCACGGGCGCGAACGCCGGGCTCGGCTTCGAGACGGCGCTCGCGCTCGCAAGCGGCGGAGCACGTGTGCTGATGGCGTGTCGCAGCGTGGAGCGGGCCGAAGCGGCCCGGCGCGAGCTGCTCGAGACCGTCCCGGTGGCCCAGGCGGAGATCGTGCCGCTCGACGTCTCCGAGCCCGAATCGGTGCAGGCATTCGCGCACGATCTCGCCGAGCGCGGCGAGCGCATCGACGTGCTCGTGAACAACGCCGGCATCGTCGCCGTGCCGCTCGCCCGCAACAGCGTCGGCCACGAGATGCAGCTGGCGACGAACTACCTGGGAGCGTTCGCGCTGACCGGGCTCCTGCTGCCGCTCATGGCCGAGGGCGCGCGCGTGGTCAACGTCGGCAGCCACGCGAACCGCTTGGGCAAGCTGCCGCTCGACGATCCGAACTTCGAGCGCGAGCCCTACGGTGAGCTCCGCGCCTACGCCCGGTCGAAAACCGCGCTGCTCGTCTTCACCATGGAGCTCGAGCGGCGCCTGCGGCGCACCAGCAGCTCCATCCTCGCCGTGGGCGCGCATCCCGGCTTCGCGGCCACTGACATCCGGCGGCACAGCCCGATGCTGACGGCACCGAAGGCCGTCGAGCGCTGGATCGGCCGGCTCGGACGGCTGTTCACCCCGACCCCCGCCCAGGCCTGCGCCTCGATCGTGCACGTGGCGCGCGGCGAGGGCGTGCGCGGCGGCGAGTACTGGGGGCCGAGCGGCTTCCTCGAAGTCGGCGGCAAGCCCGGCCCGGCGCGCGTGAACCCGATCGCGCGCGACGTCGAGGCGGGCCGAAAGCTCTGGGCCCTGTCCGAGTCGCTGACCGGTGTCCGCTACCTGTCGGACGTCTGATCCGCCTCGGCGCGCACGCGCGCGCGCAGCTCGACCTTACGGACCTTGCCCGCCGCGGTGCGCGGGAAGTCGTCCACAATGCGGAGCTCCTCGGGCCACTTCGGGCGGGCGAGGCCAGCCCGATCGAGGTGAGCGGTGACGTCGTCGAGGCTCGGGGGCACGGCGCCCGGCTGCATGCGGAAGATCGCGCAGGCGTGCTCGCCGAGGCGCGCGTCGGGCGCCGCCACGACCGCCACCTCCGCGACGCCCGGCAAGTCGCGCAGCGCGCCTTCGACCTCGGCGGCCGAGACGTTCTCGCCGCCGCGGATGATCACGTCCTTCACGCGGTCGGTGATCGTGAGGAAGCCCTTCGCGTTGAGGACGCCGACGTCGCCGGTCCGGTACCAGCCGTCGTCGTCGAAGGCGGCGGCGGTGAGCGCAGGGTCGGTGTAGCCGAGGCACAGGTCGGGGCCGCGCGAGAGGATCTCGCCGGGCGTCCCGGGCGGCACCTCCGCGCCTTCCTCGTCGACGAGCCGCAGCTCCACGCCCTCGAGCGCGCAGCCGTCGGTGCGGTGGCGGAGGTGGGCGTCGTCCTCGAACTGGCAGCCCGTGGTCGACGGGTGCTCGGTCGAGCCGTAGGAGCGGATGATCCGGATGCCGAGCGCGCCCGCGCGCTCCCCGAGCGCCACGGGCACCGGGGCGCCGCCGAGCCCGACCCGGTCGATCAGCCCCGCGTCCGCCTCGGTGAACTCCGGGTGGTCGAGCAGGCTCGACAGGAACACCGACGCGCCCGAGCCGCTGCCGATGCCCGCCTCGCGCATCACCTCGAGCACGTGTCCCGGGTCCCAGCGGTCGATCAGGTGGATGGCCTCGCCGGTCACGAGCGGGCCGAGCACCGCGCCGAGCATCCCGGTGGCGTGCGTGACGGGAGAGCCCATGAGCTTGGGCTTGCCGGGCATCATGTACCCCGCCATGTGGCGCAGCTCGCCGACGAGCGTCCGGTGGTCGTGGATGACGCCCTTCGGGTCGCTGGTGGTGCCCGAGGTGTAGGCGAGCACCGCCACCGCGTCGGGCGCGACGTCGGGCAGCTCGACGGCGGGCTCGAGCGCCTCGCACGCGCTCCAGGCGGCCCGGGCCGGGCCCGACCGGGGCGGGGCGTCGCCGCCCTCGCCGACCACCACGTGCAGGCGCAGCGAGTCGGGCGCGGCGGCCTCGACGATCTCGGCGTAGTCGACGTGGCCGAAGGAGAGCGGCGAGACGTAGGCCGCAGCGCCGCTCTGCTCGAGGATGAACGACACCTCCTTGCCGCCGTAGATGTGCACGATGGGCACGAGCACGTACCCACCCAGCGCTAGGGCCGCGAACGAGACGACGGCCTCGCGCCAGTTCGGCAGCTGGAACGCGACGGCTTCGCCCGGCTCGATGCCGCGATCGCGCAGCAGGGCGACGAGCCGCCGCGCCTCGGTGTCGACGTCGGCGTAGCTGCCCTGCCAGCCGTGCGTCCGCGACCAGATCGCCACGGTCGCCGCCGGATGCGCGGCGAGCTGCCGCGCGACCATCCCGCCGAGCGTCTCGTCCGTCCACCAGCCCTGCTCGACGTAGCGCTTCGCGAGCTCGGGCGGAATGCGACGCGACGGCCAGCGGTCGCTCACGATGCGCCTCCCAGCTCGGCCGCCGCCCGCTCGCGCAGCTCCGTCTTCACAACCTTGCCGGTGGCGTTGAGCGGCAGCTCGCTCACGGCGACCACGTGGCGCGGCACCTTGTAGTTCGCGAGCCGCTCGCGGGCCCAGGCGACGATGGCGTCGGCGTCGATCGCGGCTCCCGCGGCCGGCACCACGTACGCCACGGAAACCTCGCCGAGGCGCGCGTCGGGCAGGCCCACCACCGCCACCTGGCCGATGGCCTCGTGGCCGAACAGCGCGTTCTCGACCTCGGCCGGATACACGTTGAAGCCACCGACCAGGATCATGTCCTTGAGCCGCCCGACGATGCGGAAGACGCCGCGCTCGTCCATCGTGGCGAGGTCGCCCGTGTGGAGGAAGCCGCGCTCGTCGATGGCGGCGGTGGTCGCCTCGGGATCGTCGAGGTAGCCCTGCATGACGCCGTAGCCGCGCACGAGCAGCTCGCCGGTCTCGCCGTGTGGCAGCTCCTGGCCCTCGCCATCGGCCACGATCACGTCGAAGCCCGGCATCGCCCGGCCGACGGTGGTGGCGATCGTCTCCGCGTCGTCGTCCGGATGGCTGCCGGTGCAGGTGCCGGCCTCGGTGAGCCCGTAGCCCACGAGGATCGAGCGGAAGGGCAGCTCGGCGCGCATCTCCTCGATCAGCGTGACCGGGATGTCCGCCGCGCCAGTGATCGCGACGCGGAGGCTCGAGAGGTCGAATGACGCGCGGTCGGGATGGTCGAGGATCGAGCGATAGAGCGTCGGTGGCCCGGGCAGGAACGTCACGTGCTCGCGCTCGACCAGCGAGAGCACCGCCGGCACGTCGAAGACAGGGACCGGGAAGATCGTGGCGCCGTTCATCAGGCTCGCCAGCCAGCCGGCCTTGTAGCCGAACATGTGGAAGAAGGGGTTTACGATCGCATAGCGGTCGCCGGCCTCGAGGCCGGCGAAGGCGCTCCAGTCGCGGAACAGCCGCAGCGTCTGGCCGTGGGTCATGACCACGCCCTTGGGCCGTCCGGTCGTGCCCGAGGTGAAGAGCACGTCGCTCGCGTCGGTGGGGCGGACCGTTTCGCGCCGCGCGGTCGCCTCGGCGGGGTCGACCGCGTCGCCGCGGGTCAGGAAGTCGACCCAGGTCTCGATCTCGACGCCGTCGGGCGCTTCCTTCGCGGGCTGCGAACCCTCCAGCAGCACGATGCGCTTCAGCTCGGGCAGCGGCGTCTCCACCGAGGCCAGCATGCCGACCGTGTCCGTGTGGAGGAAGCCGACCGTCGTGACCAGCAACGGCGCCTTCGAGACCGACAGCAGCCAGGCCGCCTCCTCGCCCTTGAAGCGCGTGTTGATCGGTACGAGCGCGGCGCCCGCGCACTGCGCGCCGAGGGCCGCGACGATCCAGCCGAGGGAGTTTGGTGCCCAGATCGCGACGCGGTCGCCGGGCCCGACGCCGGCCGCCATCATGGCCCGCGTCGACTCGTGGACGAGATCGCCGAGTTCTCCGTAGCTCACGCGCCGGTCGGGCTCCACGACGGCCTCGGCCTCGGGGCGCGCGGCGATGCTCGCCATCACGGCGCCGGGAATGGTCTCGTCGAGGGAAACGTCGGGCACGGGCTCCTCCTGTTCGACCGCGGTCGGCTAGGTCGACGAGCGCAGCAGTCCTTCCTGCACGCACGAGGCCACCAGCTCGCCCTCCTGCGTGTAGAGCAGGCCGCGGCCGAGCCCTCGGCCGCCCCCGCTCACCGGGCTGTCCAGCTCGCAGAGCACCCAGTCGTCCATGCGGAAGTCGCGGTGGAACCAGACGGCGTGATCGAGGCTCGTCGTCCGCAGCGCGGGGATGCTCACGGGGTGGGGGTTCATCACGGGCATCATCATCGCGTAGTCGGAGGCGTAGGCGAAGAGACATTGGTGGACGAGCGGGTCGTCCGGCAGCGGCCCGCGGGTGCGCATCCAGCAGCGGGCCTTCGGGGGCGCGATCTCCTCGCGGAAGAGCCCGATGCCCTCGACGCCGCGGATCTCCACCGGCAGCCGGCGCGTCGCCAGCTCGTACCCGAGCACGCGGCCCATCGCCCGCGCGATCCCGTCCTCGAAGGCCTCGCCCTCGGGGATCCCGATGTCGTCCATCGGAATCCGATGGGAGGGCCCCGTCTCTTCGCGGTGGTAGGAGACGGTCGCGTGGAGGAGGATCTCGTCGTCCTGGAGGGCCGTGACCGTGCCCGTGCGAACGGAGCGGCCGGCCCGCAGGCTGCGCGCGACGAAGCGGATCGGGCGGGCCGAGCTGCCGAGGCTCAGGAAGCAGGCGTGCAGCGAGCGGGCGCGCCCGCTCCCGAGCGAGCGGTGGGCCGCGGCCAGGGCCTGGGCCACGACCTGTCCGCCGAACAGATGCGGGACGTCCGGGTTGGGGCTCCGTCCCTCCCACTCGCCCTCCGAGACGGGCTCGAGGTCGAGGCAGCCGAGCAGCTCTTCGAGGGCGACGTACATGGGTCTCGGCCTCGGGGCCGCTAGACCTTCGCCGGCAGCTTCTTCCAGCCGCGCACGGACGAGGTGTGCGCCATCACGGCGGCGTCGCGGTCGATCTCCCACTCGGGCCAGCGCTTCAGCACCTCGTCGAGCGCCACGACGCCCTCGAGGCGCGCGAGGCTCGCGCCCATGCAGAAGTGGATGCCGTAGCCGAAGCTCAAATGGTGGACGTTCTCGCGCCGGACGTCGAGGCGGTCGGCGTCCTCGAACTCGCGCTCGTCCCGGTTCGCCGAGCCGTTCACCAGCATCATGATCGAGCCCTCGGGCACCTTCGTCCCGTGGAGCTCGACGTCGCGCATCACGTAGCGCGCCTGGACCGGCGAGGGCGCCTCGTAGCGCAGGATCTCCTCGACCGCGTTCGGGACGAGGCTGCGGTCTTCGGCGACGAGCCGGCGCTGGTCGGGGAAGCGGTCGAGCAGCCAGGCGATCCAGCCGATCAGCCGCGTGGTCGTCTCGTTGCCCGCCCCGGCCAGGAGGCCGATGTAGCCGAGCAGCTCGTCGTCGCGCAGCGTCCGCTCCACGCCCTCGTCGTCGGTGAAGCGCGCGTTCAGCAGCTCGGTCATCAGGTCGTCGGAGGGGTGCTTGCGGCGCCACTCGACGTACTCGGCGAAGCGCCCCATGGCGGCGCCCAGCTGCTCGTTCGGCGACGGCTCCTCGCTGGCCTCGAGGTCGAGGCCGGTGTCGTAGTCGTCGCGGAGCGCCTCCTGGTCCTCCTCGGGGATGCCCAGCAGCATGCCGATCACGCGCATGGGCATCTGCGAGCCGAGGTCGCGGATGAAGTCGATCTCGCTGCCGCCCACCAGCGGGTCGAGGCTGCGCGCGCAGTACCCGCGGATCTGCGGCTCGAGCTCGCCAATGCGGCGCGGCGTGAACAAACGCGCCAGCAGCGCGCGATGCGCGTCGTGGAGCGGCGGGTCCTCGAACAGGATGTTCCCGGGCGGGAACTCGACGCCGTTGCGGATGAAGTCGAGCACCGTGCCGCGCGCCGAACTGTAGGTGCGCCAGTCGACCAGGCCGGCCGACACGTCCTCCCAGCGGGACAGGGCCCAGAACTCGTAGCGGTCGTTGCGGTAGAGCGGCGCCTCGTGGCGCATGCGGCGCCAGACCGGGTGCGGGTCGGTGTCGATCTCGAAGTCGTAGGGGTCGTAGTAGATCTCGCTCATCGCTCTCGCTCCGGCTCGGGAGACTGGGGCAAGCCGCCCCGGCCAAAAAAACGACCCACTGCCGGTCGGTTGCACGCCGGGGAGGGCAGAGGCGCTTGCTTATTCTACTTGCGCGCAAGTATGGTAACAAGCGTCATGGCCCGCAAAGCGACCGCCCCCAGGCCCGTCCGCCGCCGCCGCAACGGAATCCGGACCCGCGCCGAGATCGTGGCTGCCGCCGAGCGCCACTTCGCCGAGCGCGGCTTCGAGGCCGCGCGGCTCGACGACGTGGCCGACGACGTCGGCATCCGGCGAGCGGCCATCTTCTACCACTTCGGCGACAAGCAGGAGCTCTACGCGGCGGTGCTCGACGAGGTCTTCCGAGACCTCACGGTGGACCTGCCGACGGACGGCAGCGCGGTCGAGCGACTCGAGGCCTCGCTGGCCGGCTGGATCGAGTTCGTGGCGCAGCGCCCGAACGTCGCACGCCTGATCCTGCGCGAGGCGGCGGGCGCCCGGCCGGGCGAGCCGACGCCCTTCACCCTCGCCGGCGCGGCCACGGGCGACTGGTTCCGTGCCCTGCTCGACGAGGGCATCGCGTCCAGCGAGTTCCGCCCGAAGGTCGAGCCCGACCGGTTCATGGGCCTGATCGCCTCGGTCGCCTTCTTCCACTTCGCGGCCATGGCCTGGCTCACCCTCGACGAGCCCGTCGACCCCTTCGACCGCGACGAGCTCGAGCAGCACAAGCGCGAGCTCCTGCTGGTCGCGCGTGGCCTGCTCGGGATCGACGCCCCCGTGGGCGAGGCAGGCTGATGGACTTCGACGTCACGCCGGAGGAGCAGGAGCTCGTGGACTCGGTCGCCGCCGTGCTCGCCGCCGAGTGCCCGACCGCCCTGGTGCGTGACGTGGTCGAGAACGGCAGCGCCCCCGAGCAGCCCTGGAAGAGCGCCCACGAGCTCGGCTGGACGGGGATCGACCTGCCCGAGGCCCTCGGCGGCGTCGAGCTCGGCTTCACGGCGCTCGGCCTCGTGGTCGAGCAGCACGGTCGCCACGTCGCGCCCGGGCCGTTCCTCGCCACCGTGACCCAGTTCCTGCCGCTCTTGTGCGAGGCCGGCGGCCCCGAGGCCCTCGAGCGGTTCGCGCGGCCCGCGGGCGCAGGCGAGCTGCGCGGCGCGCTCGCCGTCGACCACGGCCGCGCGCCGCTGCACGAGGTCGGCGATTCGCTCCGCGCACGTCCCGACGGCGACGCGTGGATCCTCGACGGCGCGTGCGGCTTCGTGCTCGACGGAGACACGGCCGACGAGATCGCGGTGGCGACCCGCGTCGAGGCGGGCGACGGGGTCGGGCTCTTCGTCGTGCCGCAGGGTGCCGCCCATGCGGAGCGCGTGGTCGGGCTCGACGCGAGCCGCCCGCTCGGCCACCTCCGCTTCGACCGCGTCCGCGTCGAGGGCGACCGCGTGCTGGGCGCACCGGGCGCCTCGGCCGAGGCGTTCGCTCGCGCCCTCGAGCGCGCCACCGTGGCCGCCGCCCTCGAGTGCGTGGGCGCCTGCCAGACCCTCCTCGAGATCACCGTCGATCACGCCAAGAGCCGGCGGCAGTTCGATCAGCCGATCGGCGCCTTCCAGGCCATCCAGCACAAGTGTGCCGACCTGCTCGTCCAGGTCGAGAAGGCCCGCGCGACGGCCGCGTTCGCGATGATGGCGGTGGCCGAGCGCGACCCGCGGTGCGCGCTCGCGGCCTCCATGGCCAAGGCGGCGGCCAGCGACTGCCAGGCCCTCGTCTGCAAGGACGGCATCCAGATCCACGGCGGCATGGGATACACCTGGGAGAGCGACGTGCAGCTCTTCGTGAAACGCGCCAAGACGCTCGAGGCCCTGTTCGGGACGGGCGCGGCGCACCGTCGGCGCATCGCCGACCTGTTGGAGCTCTAGCGTGCAGCTTCACTACGACGTCGCGACCGAGGCCTTCCGAACCGAGCTGCGTGCGTGGCTCGACGCGAACCGCCCGACCCCCGACGAGATGCGCGAGGAGCCGGTCACGAGCTCGGCGCACCTCACCGGTTGGGCGCGTCGCTGGCAGCAGGCGCTCTTCGACGCGGGCCTGCTTGTCCCCGGCTGGCCGCCCGAGCTCGGCGGCCGCCGCCTCTCGCCCGTCCAGCAGCTCGTCTACCACGAGGAGATGGCGCAGTTCCCGCTCGGGCGCTCCGCCAACCCGCAGGGCCTCGACATCATCGCGCCCTCGATCCTCGACTACGGCAGCGATCGCTTGAAGGAGACGTACCTGCGGCCCACGCTGCGGGCCGAGATCGCCTGGTGCCTGGGCATGAGCGAGCCCGGCGCGGGCAGCGACCTGGCCGGCCTGTCCACGCGCGCCGAGGTGCACGACGACCACTTCGTCGTCACCGGCCAGAAGATCTGGACCTCCGGCGCCCACCACGCCGATCATTGCTTCTGCTTCGTGCGCACCGACCCGGACGCGCCCAAGCACAAGGGGATCAGCGTTCTGATCCTCGACATGAAGGCGCCGGGCGTCCGTGTCCGGCCCCTGCCCGAGATGACCGGCCGCGACCACCCGGACTTCAACGAGGTGTTCTTCGACGGCGCGGTGGTGCCGCGCGACCACTTGGTCGGAGGCCTCAACGAGGGCTGGGCGATCTCGGCGGGCTCGCTGGCCCACGAGCGCGGGATGATGTGGCTGGCCAGCGCCGCGCGGCAGGACCGCGTGCTCGAGCGCCTGCGCGAGCTCGCCCGCGAGCCCGGGCCCGACGGCCGGCGGATCGGCGAGAGCGAGCGCTTCCGCGACGAGCTCGCCGGCCTCTACGTCGACTCGCAGGCCATGTGGTTCATGGGCTACCGGGGCTTCGCGAAGTTCGCCCGCGGCGAGATCTCGCCCGAGCACTCGGTGCTGAAGCTCTTCGGCAGCGAGATCAATCAGCGCGCCACGCGCCTTGCCACCGAGGCGCTGGGCGTCCGTGCCCTCGACGTGGACTTCGAAGGCGCCGGCTACGACACCAGCTTCGGTCACCCTCCGTGGATGACGCAGTACTTCCAGACCTACCGCGGAACCATCGCGGCGGGGACGTCCGAGATCCAGCGAAACATCATCGCCCAGCGGGTGCTCGGCTTGCCGAGACGCTGAGGGCGCTCGAGGAGGAACGGCCGTGAAAATGGAAGACATGATCCTGGTGAGCGTCGACGATCACGTCTGCGAGCCGCCGGACATGTGGGACAACCACGTGCCCGCCAAGTGGAAGGACCGCGCGCCCAAGCTCGTCACCAAGGACGACGGCAGCAACCTCTGGGTGTTCGAGGGCGGGCAGATCCCGAACGTCGGGCTGAACGCCGTCGCCGGCCGCCCGCCCGAGGAGTACGGCATGGAGCCGACCGCCCTCTCGCAGCTGCGTCCCGGTTGCTACGACGTCGACGCGCGCATCGAGGACATGAACGCCAACGGCGTGCTCGGCTCGCTCTGCTTCCCCACGGTGCCGGGCTTCGTCGGCGAGCTCTTCGGCCGCAAGGCCG
>CAYTZH010000020.1:0-6306 GCA_964442285.1 uncultured Spirochaetales bacterium
GGCATCGTCGCGTTCGCGACGCTCGTGGTCGCCGCCGTCCTGGTCTTCGTGGCCGTGCTCTCCCGCCGGGTCGACGTGCCCATCGTCTCCCCGGCCGACCCCTGGTGGCCCCTGGCGTGGGCCTGCCTGCTCCTGGTGGGTCTGGCGGGCTACGGGCGGGAGCTCGGCTACCCCGTGGGCCTCGTCGCGCCGCTCCTCTCGCCGCTGTTCCCGGGTCTGCAGCTCGCCGGTGTCCTCCAGCTGACCAGTCGCGCGCTGCCGTGCGGCCTGCTCGCGGCGGTGCTGGCCTGCGGCGGCCTTCGCTTTGCGCTCGAGACGGCCGGGGCCGGGGTTGGGAGCCACCTCGTGGCGCTGACCGCCGAGCCCGGCTGTGCCTTTCTCGCGGCCGGACTGCTGCTCCGGGCGGGGGACGAGCTCGAGGGGCTGCCGCTCCGGGTCCTGGTTCCCATCGGCCTGGTGGGCGTCGGCGTCGTCGAGGCGGTGGGTGCCACCGCGGACCTGCTGGGCTGGCGAACGGGAACCGGCATGGCCTGGCTGGCGGTGGGCGCCCCGCTGGTCGCGTCCCAGATCGCCGCGGGCCAGGGTGGCCTTCGCCGGGTGCTGCGCCGCCTGCGGGAGGCGGAGGATCGCTTCCGCTTGCTGACCCGCGAGGGCAGCGACCTCATTGCGGAGCTCGATGGAGAGGGTCGCATCCGCTTCGTGAGCCCGAACATCGAGCGCATCCTGGGCGTTCCCGCAGACCAGCTCGTCGATCGCGATATCGGCCAGCTGCTCGAGCCCCTCGCCCTCGAGGCGGTCTCCGAGGCGACCCGCTCACCGGACCCGACGGGCCCCGGCTACGAGCGGACGGTCGCGCTCCGGGACGCCCGCGGCCGACCCCGGCGCCTCGACGTGGTGGGCAGCGGCTTCGAGGCCGCCGACGGCACGTCCCGCAGGATCTTCGTGGCGCGCGACGTGACCCGGCGCTGGGAGTCCGAGGCGGTGCAGCGGGTGCGTCAGGTGGCCATCGAGCAGGTGAAGGACGGCGTGGTCGTCACCGATCTCGAGGGCCACGTCATCTACGCCAACCCGGCCTTCGCCGCCATGATGGGAACGACCCTCGAGACCCTCGAACGCGATGGCGTCTTCGCCCTGGCCGCCCTGTCGGGCGAGGAGCGCCTCGTCGAGCAGATGGCCGAGAGCGTGCGCAGCGGCGAGACCTGGGACATGGCCTACGAGTCCGTCTGGCGCGACGGCACCAAGTACCAGCGGATTGCCACGGTCTCCCCCGTCCGCGACGCGGAGGGGACGCTGACCCACTGCGTGGGCGTGTTCCGCGACATCACCGAGAAGGCCCGCCTCGACCAGCGGCTGGGACAGCTCCAGAAGCTCGAGGGGCTGCGGGACATCGCCGCCGGCATCGCCCACGACTTCAACAACCTGCTCACCGTGATCCAGGGCAACGCCCAGATCGCCCTGGAGGGCGCGGATGCGGAGGCCCGGGAGCTGCTCGAGCCGCTGCTCTCGGCGTCGGAGCACGCCGCCGAACTCACCCGGCAGCTGCTCTCCTTCGCCGGCCGGGGGGACGTCCATCGCGAGCCGCTCGACCTCTCCGAGCTGGCTCGCGCGGACGAGCGCCTGCTCCGCAGCGCCGTCGGGAGCGACGTGCAGCTGCGGTTCCAGCTGTCCGCGGGGCTACCCAGCGTCCAGGCGGATCGGTCCCAGCTGCAGCAGGTGCTGATGAACCTGGTCCTGAACGCGGGGGAAGCCTCCGAGGGCGGCACCGTCACGGTGGAGACCCGGCTGCGGGAGTTCACCGAGGTGGACGTGAAGGACTGGGTCGGGGAGCCGCCGAAGCCCGGTCGCTACGTCGAGCTGTCGGTGCTCGACGAGGGCTGCGGCATGGACGAGGAGACCCTCGAGCGGATCTTCGACCCCTACTTCTCGACGAAGTTCCAGGGGCGCGGGCTCGGACTGGCGGCGGTCCTCGGCATCGTGCGCAGCCACCGGGGCGCCCTGCGCGTGGGCTCCTGGCCGGGCATGGGGAGCTGCTTCTCGATCCTGCTGGGCGCCGGCGAGGCGCGCGCGCCCGGGCTGCGACAGGCCTCCGGCTCGGCGGCACCGGCCGCCCCCGCCGGCGCCGGACGGCGCGTGCTCGTCGTGGACGACGAGCCTGCCGTGCTGGCCACGGTGACCCGCTTCCTGGAGAGCCGCGGCTTCGCGGTCGTCGCCTGCGGCAGCGGGGAGCAGGCGCTGGAGGCACTCGATCGTTCCGGAGACGTGGACGTGGTGCTCGCCGACCTCACCATGCCCGGGATGGGAGGAGAGGCGCTGGCGCGCGCCGCGCTGGACGCGCACCCCGAGGTCCCCATCGTGCTGATGAGCGGACACGCCGAGCCCGAGACCGTCTCCGACCTCCTCGACGCCGGAATGGCGTCGTTCGTCGAGAAGCCCTTCGGCGCGGGCCAGATCGCCCGGGTCATCGGGCGCGCCCTCGCCGGCTCGGGCGGAGGCGTTCCGGCGCCCTAGCGCAGGCGGCGGAGGATGCCGGCGCGGAGCTCGCGCCGAGGGTCGGTGTAGACGATGCCGCCCGAGGCGCCCTGGGGCTCCTTCTTGCGCGAGGCGGACTTCTTCGCGGCCGTCCCGCCCGGCTTCTTCCGCGTGGTCTTCCTGGCGGCGGCCTTGCTGGTGGTCTTCTTGGCGGCGGCCTTGCTGGTGGTCTTTCCGGTGGTCTTTCCGGTGGTCTTTCCGGTTGCGCTCCGCCGGGCGCTGCCCGCGCCCCGCTTCGTGCTCTTCTTTCGCGCCGTCACGGCTTCTCCCTCCCCTGCGATCGGGCGCCCAGCGTAGCATGGGAGCGCGGCCGCGCGGCCTCCGAGCCTGGATTGCCGGGCAGACGAGCAGCCGAGTCCCGCTCCGTTGAAGCCGTCCGGGGCATCCGGCGGGCGCGGAAGGGCGTTGCGCACCAGCGCCCGGAAAGCCCGCGCCCACGTGGACCCGGCTCGAAGCGCGCGCTCCACCCGGTAGAACGCCGGCGCACATGCGCTTCAGAACGGGGTGTCGTTGTCGGCAGACATCGTTGACGGCGCTGCCGCCGGCGCGAGGGCGGGCGCCTCGGCCAGCCAGGCCGCCAGCGCCGCCGCCACCCGGCGATGGCCCTCCGGCGTCCAGTGGCCGTCCTGGACGAAGAAGGCCTCGGGGGCCTTCTCGCGATCGAGCAGGAGGGCCACGTCCAGGCACTCGGGCTCGTTGACACAGGCGTCCGCCACCTGGTGGCGACGGGGGCCCACGTGGACGACCCGGAAGTCGATCCCGCGCGCGGCGGCGTCCTGCCGGAGGGCCTCGCGCACGTAGCGGTAGTAGCGGTGGCGGAACGCCCCGCCCGAGGACAGCCCTTCCAACACCTCGTCCTGTCGGAGGGCCTCGATCGGGCCCTCGGGCGCTCGGCCTTCGTCGCGCTCCAGCTCCCGTCGCTCCGCGCGCCGCACCAGCAGCGTAGCCAGCCGCACGCGCAGGAAGTTCAGCGCCTCCGAGTAGGCGGCCCAGCGGCCCAGGGGAAGATCCGGCAGCGGGACGTCCTCCAGGGCCAGGTGCTTGAGACGGCCCGAGGAGCTGACCCGCCAGCGCTGGGATTCGGTGCGCGCGGGCAGGTTGCGGGCGTCGAGCTCGAGGCTGCTCCAGCCGAGCTCGCCCACGTCGTTGCTGCAGGTGGCGAGCAGGACGAGGTCCGGCGCGAGCCCCCGGCCCCGCTCCTTCCAGAACAGCCACTGGTGGTCGATGCTCCAGCCGGGTACGCCCGCGTTCAGGACCTCCACGCGCGGACCGAGCAGCCCGTCGAGGAGCGCCGGAAAGCTCTCGCCGTCTTCCACGCCGAAGCCGAAGGTGAAGGAGTCGCCGATCACGAGCACGCGCCGGGTGCCCGGCGCGGCCTCGGGCGCGGCGGCCGCGCCCCGCAGACCCAGGGCGTTGGTGCGCACGACCACCCGGAACTCGCCCCGGCGTTCGTGGAGGGCCGTCCAGTCGGGGCGGAGCGCGTAGCCGAGCACCGGGTCCGTGCGGAACGGATTGAAGTTGGCGGGCGTGTCGGCACCGGGGGCTTCGGGGCTGCGGCGGTCCGTCAGCCGCAGGTAGGCCTCGAGCGCCCCCAGGACGAGCCCGAGGGAGAGGATCAACGACCCGGACAGGAGCGCGAGCCGGCCCGCGAGACCGCGGAGCACACCCGGAGACGACATCGGCACTCGATGGTGGAGGTCGTGACCGACCCGCGCAAGCCCGCCCGCGCGCACCGGCGCCAGCCGTCGGCGGGCGCCGCTTCGCTCGGGTACCGTCCCGGCCATGGCACGAATCCAGCGCTCCGTCCTCGCCCTCGCCGCCCTCGCGGCACCGCTGTCGTGCGCCTTCGGCACCCAGCAGATGGGTCGGGAGATCGACGCCGCCAAGGTGGCCGAGCTCCGCGTGGGGACGTCCACCAAGGCCGACGTCCTCGAGCTCTTCGGACCGCCCACGGTGTACTCCAACCTGCCGCCCCAGGTGCTGGGGCCCGGCAGCGCCGAGGCGGGCGAGACCCTCACCGACGTGGCCAACGTCTTCGTCTACGAGTTCCGCGAGGACCGCGAGGCCTTCTTCACGGTGCTCTTCTTCACCCGTTTCCAGCGGCAGGTCCTCGCCGACCGCCTGATGGTCTTCTTCGACGCCGACGACGTGGTCCGCCACGCCGCCTTCGCCCAGCAGACGGACGCGCCGTGAGGCTTCCGGGGCTACTGGCCCTGGTGGCGTCGGCGGGCCTCTCGTCGGGCTGCGGCGTCGTCGCCTTCAGCCACGACCAGCTCCTCGGCCCGGCGAGCCCCGCCGGCGAGATCCACGAGCTGACGGTCGGGGCCGACTTCCGGGTCACCGAGACCGGCGTCCGGGCGGAGCGGGGCGATCAGGCGCTCTGGCGCCCCTACCCGGTGGACATGCTGCAGCGGATGGGCACCCCCCACAGCCTGTACACCCTCGTCCAGGGGCTCCAGGCCTTCGTCGCCGGCTTCTCGCCCCTGGTGCAGCGCCAGGTCCGCTACGGCCGGGCGCTCTCCCCGGAGGCGCAGGCCGGCATCCGGCCGGGCCTGGCACTGGGGGAGGTGCTGGCGCGGCTCGGCCCGCCGCAGCAGTGGATCCTGCGCGAGCGCGGCGCCCTGCTGCGCTACCGGGCGGAGCGGCGGGACCAGAGCTCGTTCTACCTCGGGCTTCCGCCCCTGGCGGCGAGCTTCATCCCGGTCCCGGGCGTCGCGAGCGCCCGCTTCCGCTACACCGACGACGACAGCGAGGCCGACGAGCTGCTGCTCTTCTTCGACCGCGACGACGTGCTCACCGACGTGATCGGGAGCGCCGCCCCGTGAGTCGGGCCGCCCGGCGGTGCGTGGGGGTGCTGCTGGTGCTGGCCCTGGCCCAGAGCGGCTGCTCCATGGCCATCCGCCGCGTCGGGAGCGATCGCTTCCTCGTGGATCCGCCGAACTTCCTCGCGGGCGAGACGACGGCGGTGGACGTGGCGCGGGCGCTGGGCCCCCCGAGCTGGATCCGGCGCTGGGAGCGCGGCCTGGTGTTCGTCTATCGACATCGCCGGGAGGTCGAGACCGGCCTCGTCCTGACCTTCTACCTGAACCTGTTCTCCCGGGGGCACCGCTCCAGCATCGACGCGACCTACGTCGCGGTGTTCGACGCGGAGGATCGGCTCCTGCACGCGGGCGCCAGCGGCGCCCCGTCTACGGGATGGGCTCGAGATCTCGGGCTGGATTGATCGGCTCGGGCGGGGGCAGCACGCGGCTCGGGCTCGGCGCCCGCCGGGGCGGGGGCGCGGTCGATCGCCGTGCGAGGGGCGGCTGGCCCTGGCGGTAGATCGGCTCCCGCTTGATCTCCCGCGCGAGCCGCTCCACCCACACGTTGTAGTTCTCGTGGATCTCGCCGCGGTCCGCGTGGTAGTCGAGGTTCTCGCTGTCGAAGTAGCGGATGCTGAAGTCGTCGACGTCGTGGCGGATCTGGACCACGGCCACGTGGCGTCGGATCCGCAGGGTGCCGATCAGGTCGCCCGGCGCGCGCTGCTCCACCACCCAGCCGCGCCGTCGGCCCGCGCGCCAGATCGCCTCGGAGACCTCTCCCAGCTCGAAGTCGTAGGGCGCGTCGAGGGGCACGTCCTCGAGGTTCCGGATCGGCGCGCTCGTGCAGCCGAGTGCGCCGACCCCGAGTGCCCCGATCAGCAGGGGCAGCGCCAGGGGGAGGAGAACGGCTCCGATCGCGCGCGGTCGACCCAAGGGGGGCCTCCTTCCGGCCCGCTGCGCAGGGCTCCTGCCCCGG
>CAYTZH010000020.1:6406-62433 GCA_964442285.1 uncultured Spirochaetales bacterium
CGGCCTCGGTTCCGGCCCGGCGGCCTCGGTTCCGGCCCGGCGGCCTCGGTTCCGGCCCGGCGGCCTCGGTTCCGGTGCCTACGCCTCGGGCTTGCGGGCGGTGAACTCCCCGAAGGAGCCGGGCACCGCAATAGTGTAGCGCGCGTCCTGGAAGCCCACGTTGCGCAGGACGCCGACGATCTTCTCCGGCTCCACGGCCTGATCGATGGTGTCCCAGTAGAAGTCCATCAGGACCTTCGCCTCGCGATCCCGGGTGGACAGCAGCGTGAGCCCCGGAACCACCTGGGCCCAGAGCAGTCGGGTGAGTCCGTGCCCGACGGTGGAGCGGGGCACGTGGGCCTCCAGGATCCACAGGCGCCCCCCGGGCTTCAGCACCCGGAAGTACTCGCTGAAGGCGGCCACCAGGTCCGAGACGTGGCGCAGCGCGAGTCCCATGGAGAGGAAGTCGAACTGGCTCGACGCGAAGGGCAGCTCGTCGCCGATGCCCCGGGTGAGGGGCCCGTGGAACCCCTTGCGCGCCTCGCCCAGCATGCCCTTGCTCGGATCCACGCCGAAGACCCGGCCCGTGGGCCCGACGATCCGCGCCGCGCCGCGGGCCACCGCGCCGGTGCCCGTGGCCACGTCCAGCACCTTCATCCCCGGCCGCAGCCCGGCGCGGCGCAGGGAGAAGCGCCGGTACCACAGACCCACGTTGAGGAAGATCTTCTCGATCGTGTCGTAGTGCTGCGCCGTGCGGTTGAAGAGATCGATGACGTAGCGCTGTCGGTCGCGTTCGTAGTAGCGCGGCAGGGGTGCGTGGGGCGGCACCTCCGGCGCAATCGTCTCCGGTCCGGTGGACGTACTCATGCCTGACTCCTTCGGCTGCGGGGGTCGCCCCCGGCGGATCGACGCGTGCCTCCGGGCGGCACGCCGTTCGGGCGTTCTTCGGCGAGCAGCACACCCGCGCGCAGGAGCTCGAGGACCTGCTGGATGTCGCGATCCTGGCGTCGGTCGGCGTCGAGCGGCGGCACCGACCCACGCACGGTCCGCCAGAGCGCCCCGGTCCGCCCCGGTCCCGGCTGTGGGTGGCGCAGCTCCAGGGCCTGGCTGCCGGCCAGGACGAGCATGGCGGCCACCTGCTCGGTCAGCTCCAGCACCCGCAGGCAGTCACGCGCGGCGATGGTTCCCATGCTCACCTTGTCCTGGTTGTGGGACTCGGTGCTCCGGCTGAACGACGCCGCGGGGATGGTGAGCTTCAGGGCCTCGGCGGCCAGCGCCGACGTGGAGATCTGCATGGCCTTGAAGCCGTGGTGCGCCGCCCCCCGGATGAGGTTCTGGGGCAGCCCCCCGCTCTGCTCCGGCGTGCACAGCGCCTGCAGCTGGCGGTCGAGCAGGTCGGCGATGCCCGCCACGGCGGCCTTCAGCCCGTCCATGGCGAAGGCCACGTGGCCGCCGTAGAAGTTGCCGCCGTGGAGCAGGAGCGGCCCGTCCGGGTCCACGATCGGGTTGTCGTTGACGCCGTTCAGCTCGATCTCGACGTTGCGGCGGACGAAGTCCAGGGCGTCGAGCAGGACGCCCACCACGTGGGGTGCGCAGCGGATGGAGTAGATGTCCTGGAGCCGCGCCGGGCGGGACGCGTCGGCCGGCTCCAGGTCCTCGCGGATCCAGCGCGCCGCGCGCTGGCTCCCGGGGTGGGGCTTCAGCTCGAAGATGCGGGCGTCGAAGTGTGCGGGGTTCCCCGCCATCGCGCGCACGGCCACGGCGGTGAGGGTGCAGCCGAGGCGGGCGACGCGTTCGGCGCGCTCGATGGCCAGGCAGGCGAGGCCGGTCATGACGCTCGTGCCGTTCATGATGGCCAGGCTCTCCTTGGGCTTGAGCGCGAGGGGCGTGAGCCCGGCCTGGCGCAGGGCCTCGCCGGCCGGCACGACCCGGTCCTCGACCCACGCCTCCCGCTCGCCCGCGACGAGCGCGGCCACATAGGACAGGGGCGTCAGGTCGCCGCTGGCACCGACGGAGCCCTCCTCGGGGATGCAGGGCAGGATGCGGCGGTTGAGCAGATCGCACAGCCGCTGCAGCAGCTCGGGCCGCACGGCGGAGTAGCCGCGCGCGAGCGAGACCAGGCGGGCCATCAGCACCGCCGCCGCCGCCTCGGGCTCGAGCAGACGGCCGGTGCCGCAGCCGTGGAAGCGGAGCAGGTTCAGGGGCATGGCCTCGCGCTGCTCGGGCGGCACCTCGCGGCCCACCGACGATCCCACGCCCGTGGTCACGCCGTAGACCGCCTTCCCCGATGCCACCGCTTCCTCCAGGGCGCGGCGTCCGGCCTCCAGTCGCGCGCGATAGGCCGGATCGGCATCGAGCTGCACGCGAAGCGAGCCCCCGGCCACCGCCAGCAGGTCGTCGATGCGGACCGGCATCGCGCCGAGGGTCAGGCGTGCGGGCCGCCCCGGGGCGGCCCGCACGTTCCAGGATCCGCCCGTGGGCTGGATGCTCATCGCGTGCGAGCATAACCCACGGGCTGGCGCCCGGGACGACACCCGCCTCCCGGGCTCAGTAGCCGTCCTCGCCCGGGTCGTAGTCGATCCGGATCACCTTCTGGTTGCCGGACCAGCGGTTGGTGCCGAAGACCACGCGGCCCTGGCCGGCGTACTTCCAGTCGGTGCGGTGGGTGTCCGAGCCGAAGTAGTACGGGATCCAGGACTTCCCCGTCATGTAGGTCTGGCGCGACGTCGGCTCGCCCATGATCTGCAGGACCTGGCCCGGCGGCATGTTGAGGTCGACGGCCGCCATCTTGTGGTCGGCGGGCGGCCGCACGCCCTTCGGCGGCGGCGGCTCGGCGTTGCTCGCGCTCGCGCTGCCCTCCTGCGCCGCCGGCGCCTCGGAGCCGCCGCCTCCCGACGCACAGCCGAGCGCCAGGATCAGCCCCAGCCCGGCCGCGGTCCCGACCCACAATGTCTCCCTGACGACAAACGTGACGAATCGCATGGAATGCTTCCCCCCTCGACGTCGCCCGCTGGGCGACCCTACGCTTCCATCGGTTCTGCCCCCCGTCGGGCGCCGAGCATGCTATCAGCCCGGGCCGCCGCTCGGCTAGAGCAGATCCGCCTCGCGCTCGACGCCGAGCGCGAGCCGGGCGGTGCGCAGACCCGATCGCACCACGCCCGCCACGCCGCCGCCCGGGCGGGTCCAGTGGCCCGCCAGGAAGAGACCGGGGAGCGGCGTGCGATTGTCCAGGCGCCCGGGGCCCACCTGTGCCGGGGTCACGTCGAAGCCGTAGATCGCGCCGGCCTCGTTGCGGGTGTAGCGCTCCATGGTGCGCGGCGTGGCCGCCTCGGCGAAGCGGAGCGACTCGCGCAAGCCCGGCAGGCGCCGGGCCGCGCGGTCCAGCATCGCGTCCATGAGCTTCGGCTTGGCCGCTCGCCAGGATGCCGCGGCGCGGGCGTCGACCAGGGTCGTGGCCACCAGCAGGTGCTCGCCCGGCGGCGCCAGCTCGGGGTCCACCAGGGTGGGCACCGTGAGCGACTGCCAGCTGGGGGCGCCGGCGAGGCCGCTGGCGTGGGCGGCCTCGTGGTCGGGGTCGCGGTAGAGGAAGGTCTCGAGGGCGAGGTGGGCGCCGGTCAGGTCGAGGTCGGTGGCGGCGTGGACCACGAACGCCGATACGCTGGCGCGGGCCCGGCCCAGGCGCTGGCGGAAGCGCGCGGGGAAGTGCTCGCCGCCCACCAGCTCGTCGACGGTCTGGCGCGCGTCGACGTTCGACACCACCAGGGGGGCGTCGATGCGCTGGCCGTTCTCCAGCACGACGCCCGCGACGCGGCCGTCCTCCACCCGGATGCGCCGCACCAGGGTCCGCAACAAGAGCTCGCCCCCGTCCCGCTCCAGCGCGGCAGCCAGGGCGTCGGCCAGGTTCTGGAATGTGCCGCGGCAGTAGTAGGCCCCCTCCGCCACGTAGGAGAGCAGCATGGTCGCGAAGTACAGGAAGGAGAGCTGCGAGGGCGGCAGGCCGAGATACGGCCAGAGGGCGGCCAGCGCGGCCCGCGCCGACGGGTCCGCCACGCGATCGCGCAGCACCGCCTCCAGGCTGGCGCGCCGGTAGCGCAGCAGCATCGGAAAGCGATCGGGACGCAGCCCGGGGCCCGTGTCGGCCCGGTCCTCCGCGCGGCTGGCCTCGCCGCGGATGGCCAGGCAGTCCTGCACGAAGCCGCGGATGCCCTTCGCCTCGGCGGGGAACAGCTCCGCGTGGGCCTCGACGAAGGCTTCGAGGTCGCAGGGGGCCTCGAGGGTGAGGCCGGGCCACTCCACCCGGTAGCACGGGTCGACGCGGGCGAAGTCGCAGCGGTCGCGGACCCCGAGCCGCGTGAGGAGCCGGTGGAGCAGGCCGCCCTCCTCGTAGGGCACCGGCTCGCAGCCGCTCACCAGGTGCACGGCGGAGTCGAAGCGGTAGCCCCGACGGCGGAAGGCGTGGGCGTAGCCGCCGGGCCGGTCGTGGCGCTCGACCACCAGCACCCGTTGCCCGGCCCGGGCCAGCAGCGCCGCGCTCGTGAGGCCCCCGAGGCCGCTCCCGACGACGATGGCGTCGTAGGCGTCGCGCGCGGCCTCCTCGTGGAATCGCATGATCGCGGGTCAGTGTACCGCGAGCTGGCGGGGATCCTCGCCGGTGAGCGCGTAGCGGACCATGAAGTCCAGCAACCCCACGCTGTAGCGCGAGCGGGTCGCCTCGCCGGTGAAGATCCGCGGGAGGTGGCGTCGGAAGTGGGCGTCGAGCAGCCGGCCGGGGAACCGCTGCGCCTGGACCTCGCCCACCTTGAAGAGCGTGAACAGACGCCCGTCGTAGAAGTAGCCGACCAGGCGCTGCCAGGTGGAGAGGTGGTGCAGCACCCGCCGCTCGTAGCGGCGCAGGGCCCGCTCGCTGCCGTCGAACAGGGCCTGGGCCAGGGCCCACGCGCCGTCCATCCCGAGCAGCAGGCCGCTGGAGAAGACGGGATCGACGAAGCCGAAGGCGTCGCCCGCGAGGGCCCAGCCGGGGCCCACGCCGCGCTCGCAGCGGGCCTGGTAGTTCGTGTACTTCATCACCGGCGTCAGCCGCTTGGCCGTGCAGCCCCAGCTGCGCAGCACCGGATCGTGTCGGAGGCAGGCGTCGAACTGCTCCTCGGCGCCGTGTCCGTACTCGGCCAGCACGGCGGGGTCGACGACCAGGCCCACCGACACCCGTCCCGGGAGGGGGATGCGCCAGCACCAGCCGTGGCGCAGGCGATCCGTGTGGACGTTCCCCTCGCGCAGCAGGGGTACGCCCTCGAGATGGGCGTGGAGGGCGGTGTCGCGCCGGTCGCCCTCGCGCCGGGGCAGGTCCAGGGCCCGCGCCAGGAGGCGCCCGCGTCCCGCCGCGTCCACGATGAAGTCCGGCGCGCGGCGGAGACCGGCGGCCTCGAGGCTCGCCGGCGCGAGCCGCACGCGCTCGCCCGCTGCGCGCTCCACCCGGGCGTTGGCGGCCACGAAGCGCGCCCCGGCGGCGACGGCCGCCTCGCGCAGGGTGCGGTCGAAGCGGTCGCGCGGGACGTTGTAGGCGTAGGCGACCGCGGCGTCCGGCACCTCGTCGAAGCGGAACGAGAGGCTGTCCTCCAGATCGAAGACGAAGCTCGCGCCCGGCTTGTAGGTGGCGTAGGAGGCGACCTCCTCCTCGACGCCGAGGGCCTGGAGGAAGGGCACGATGGCCGGCACGAGGGACTCGCCCACGACCAGCGGCGGGCGCGTCCCGCCGTCGAAGAGCGTGACGTCCACGCCCCGTCGGGCGAGGTAGGCGGCCAGGGAGGAGCCGACGGGGCCCGCTCCGAGCACCGCGACGCTGCGAGGAGTCCGGGCGTCGAGTGCGCCCGCGCCGTTCTGCGGCATGGCGCGCAGCATAAGGCACGGGCCGGGGGCCTTCAATCGGGCTTCTCCTGCAGTCCCGACGAGATCTCGCGAAGCGGCGGCGTTCCGGCGATGTCCAGCTCGCGGAGTTGCCCGGGTCCCACAGGTGTCTACCTTTCGTCTCGATGTCGGAGTGGACACGGGAGAGGCTCGTGGAGCTGATCCATCGTACCCTGCGCGACGAGCTGCTCTCGATCGACGGCGAGTTCCTGCCGTCCTCCAACCTCCGGGAAGCCGGTGTGGACTCCCTCGCCATCACCCAGCTCATGCTCGCCATCGAAGAGGCCACCGGGATCTGGACCGACGAGAGCCTGCTGACCCCGGAGAACCTGGAGTCGGCCGAGTCCCTGGCGGCCTGCATCCATGAACACGCCGGCCGCTGAGCGACTGCCCCTCACCGGCGCCGACTGCTTCCTCCGGGCCTTCGACGCCGAGACCCGGCGGACGGCCGACGCCAGCCATCTCTCCCAGATGATCCTGCGCCTGGGGCCGGGCTTCGACGCCGACGCCTTCTCCCGCGTGCTGGCGGAGGTGGTGGACGCCAACCCGGTGCTGCGGGCCCCGATCCGTCGGCCCTATGGCCTCGGGCCGCCGGTCTACCGCCTCGACCTGGCACGGCGGGTCGCGCCGCCCGCGCTCGTCCAGCACCAGGCGGACGGCGACGGCGACGCGCCGCTCCCGGCCCTGTTCGCCCGTCGGCTCAACGAAGTGCGGGCGGGTCGGCGGGGCGAGCTGCTGAAGGTCGATGCGGTGCGCCGTCGCGGAGACGGCAGCACCGACCTGGCCTTCACCTGGCTGCACATGCTGCTCGACGGCTCGGGGAGCGAGCGCTTCGCGGTCTTCCTCGAGGACTGTCGGGCGGGGACCCGCACCCCCGACGCCGTTCCCGACGCGGACCGACCCGGCGCGCCTCCGGACGTCCCGCTGCCGGCCCAGCGCGAGCGCGGGGGCATGGCCATGTCCTGGCAGCGCTGGATGACCGGCCTCGGCGCCCGGCCCACCCGGTCCCTGGCGGGGCCCCTGCGCCGCACCCGGCAGGACCTGGTGGTGGAGCGCGTCGCCTGGGAAGCCGCACGGGCCGAGGGCGTGCGTGAACGCGCCGCCGCCCGCGCCGGCTTCCTCACGCCCATGCTCTTCTACCTGGCGGCCGCGGTGCGCGCCCACCACGCGGTGCTCCGCAAGAGGGGCCGCGAGCCCGCCGCCTACGTGGTGCCCCTGCCGGTCGACCTCCGGCCCCGAGGGCGCGAGGGCGGGCTCTTCCGCACCCGGGTCTCCCTGGTGTGGTTCCAGGTGCCGGCCTCGCTCGCCGACGACGAGGACGCCCTGCTCGACGCCCTGAAGCAGCAGCGCCGCAGCGCGATCCGCGACAGGCAGGTGGAGAACGGCGTCGCCGCCATGGACTACGCCCGGCACGCGCCGGTGCGCGTCTATGCCTACATGGCGCGCCGCGCCCTGCGCGGGGAGCTCTGCAGCTTCTTCTTCGCCTACACCGACGCGTTCTGCGCCGGGCTCGACTGCTTCTTCGGCGCGCCCGTGCGCGACGGGTTCCACGCGCCGTCCGTCCCGCCTTCTCCGGGAAGCGGCCTGGCCTTCTCCTGGCGGCCGGGTCGGCTGGGCTACACGCACGTGCAGCAGCGGGGCGTTCTGGACGACGCCGAGCGCGGGCTCTTCCGCGCGTCCCTCGAGTCCGACCTGCTGGGCGGCGCATGAGCGCCGCACCCCGCTACGACGTCGCGGTCGTCGGGGGCGGGTCGGCCGGCGTCGCCGCGGCCCTGGCGGCGGCCGCGAGCGGGGCGCGGGTGCTCCTCGTCGAGCGCGCGGCCCGCCTCGGCGGCAATGCGACCCAGGCCCTGGTCCACACATTGTGCGGCCTGTACCACCCGGGGCCCGAGGGGCCGGCGCCGGCCCACCCGGGCCTGCCGCGCCGCATCGCCGACGCCCTGGTCGCGCGGGACGGCGCCGGCAAGCCCGAGGCGGCGGGCCGGGTCTTCTACCTGCCCATGCGCCCCCCGATCTTCGCCGAGCTGCTGGCGTCGGCCTGCCGGGCGGCTCCCGGGCTCGAGCTCCACACCGGCACGGAGCTCGTCGGGGCGGCGCTCGCGGGCGCGCCCGACGCGCCCTCGCGCCTCTCGCTCCGGGGGCCCGGACCCGAGCTGGTGGAGGCGCGGGTGGTCGTGGACACCAGCGGCGACGCGGTGGTGGCCCGCTGCGGGGGGGCCGACACCGAGATGGAGCCTCCCGAGCGGCTGCAGCGCCCATCGCTGATCTTCCGCCTGGAGGGCGTGGAAGGGCCGGCGATCGAGGGCTACGCGCGGCTCCAGCTCACGGCCTCGGTAGCCCGGGCGGCGCGCCGCGGCGGCCTGCCCGCGGAGTGCGAGTCGCTGGTGGTGCGCAGCGACGGACGCCCCGGATCCCTCTACGCGACGCTCACGCTCCCGCCCCTCCCCGACCGCGCCTACGCCCCCCTGGATCCCGAACACCTGGCGACGCTGCGCGCCGAGGCGCTCGGCTGGGCGGAGCGCGTGGTGGACTTCCTCCGCGCCGACCGTCCCGGCTTCGCCCGGGCGCGGGTGGCCGACTGGCCGGACCGGGTGGGCGTGCGCGAGACGCGTCGCGTGGTCGGACGCGCCCGCCTCGAGCGCGACCACGTCCTCGAGGGTCGGCGCAGCGCCGACGAGGTGGCGCTCTCGCCGTGGCCGATCGAGCTCTGGGAAGATCACCGCCGACCGCGCCTCGAGCATCCCGCGGCCGCCTGCTCCGTCCCGCTCGGCGCCCTCGTGAGTCGCGCGTGCCCCGTGCTCGGCATGGCGGGTCGCTGCCTCTCCGCGAGCCACGAGGCCCACGGTGCCCTGCGGGTGATCGGCACGGCCCTGGCCACCGGCGAGGCGGTGGGCGCGGCGGCCGCCCTGGCCGCGGATGCCGGCCTGGCGCTCGGCGACGTCTCGCCCGCAGACGTGCGCGACCGCATCCGGACGGCCGCACCGCAGGTCGCCCTCGCGTGACGCTCCCGGACGGGGCCGGCCGTCGCGCCGGCGGGACGGTCCTGGACGACATCCGCGCGCGCGCCCGCGCCCACCCCGGGCATCCCGCCCTGCGCGTCGCCACCGCGGGTGGCGTCCGGAGCGTCGCCTACGCCGAGCTGGTGCGCGGCTTCGAGGCGGGCGCCGAGCGCCTGCGCCGGGCCGGGGTCGGCCCCGGGGATCGCTGCGGCCTGCAGGCGGCCCAGGGCCCGGGCTTCGTGCGCGAGGCCCTGGCGGTGCTCGAGGCGGGCGCCTGTCTGGTCCCCATCGCCGACGACCACCGGGCTTCCGCCCTGGAGCGCTTCGCGGCCCAGGCCGCGGTGCAGTGGCTCGTCCTGGAGGCCGAGGGCTTCGCGCCGCGCGCCCCGGCCGCGCCGGTCCGCCTCGAGGACGGGGCCGAGCGCGCCTTCCGCGCCCTCGGACCGGCCTACGTCCGCTTCACCTCGGGCACGACGAGCCGCCGCAAGGGCGTCGTGCTCTCCCACGGCCGCATCCGGGAGCGCCTCGACGCCGCCAACCGCGGCCTCGGCATCGTTCCCGAGGACCGGATCCTCTGGCTGCTGCCCATGGCCCATCACTTCGTGGTGTCGATCCTGCTCTACCTTCGCAACGGCGCCAGCGTGCTCCTGCCCGAAAGCAGCCTGGCGCGGCCCGTACTCGAGCTGGCGGTCGCCGAGCGCGCCACGGTCCTCTACGCCTCGCCGTTCCACTACCACCTGCTCTCGAAGGACGCCTCGGGCCTGGGCCTGGAGGGCGCCCGCCTGGCCGTGTCGACGGCCGAGGGCCTGCGCGCCGACGTGGCCGCCCGCTTCCGGGAGCGCTTCGGGCGCTCCCTCTCCCAGGCGCTCGGGATCATCGAGGTGGGTCTCCCGGTGGTCAACCTGGAAGAGGCCGAACGCAAGCCCCTGGCCCTGGGGCGACCCCTCCCCGACTACGACGTCTGGCTGCGGGACGAGGCGGGCAAGCCCGTGGTCGGTCCCGGCTCTCCCGAGCGCACGGGGGAGATCTGCATCCGCGGGCCCGGCCTCTTCGACGCCTACCTCTCTCCGTGGACGCCGGCGGAGGCGCTGCTCGAGCCAGACGGCTTCCGGACCGGGGATCAGGGCTGGTTCGACGCCGACGGCACGCTCTTCCTGGCCGGGCGCCGCCACAACCGCATCAACATGGCGGGCATGAAGTTCTTCTGCGAGGAGGTGGAGGACGTGCTGCTGCGGCACCCCGCGGTGCGGGAGTGCCGCGTGCGCGCCCGCGAGCACCCGCAGCTCGGCGAGATACCGGTGGCGGAGGTCGTCGCCGACGATCCCGAGCGGCCTCCCGATCGGGCGAGCCTGGTGGCGCTGTGCCGTCGCGAGCTGCCCGCCTACAAGATCCCGCGTTCGTTCCGGGTGGTCGACGCGCTGGCGCGCACCGCCACCGGCAAGCTGAAGCGCTGACTCCGTCGGGCGGCGGGCACAGAGCGCTGACTCAGTCGCCGGCGGGCAGGGACTGCCGCTCTGTCCGCACGAACACGGCGGCGTAGCCGCAGCCGGGCCGGCGGACCTCCACCCGCGCGGCGTCGGCGCCCTCCGCGAAGCGGGCCGCGTGGAGGTCGCGCATCACGTTCGCCGGTGCCACGGGCAGGGCTCGGCCCAGGTGCGACTCCGCCTCCAGCGCCTGCCCCTCCTGGACCACGGTGAGGGCCTTGGCGCCGAAGGCGTTGAAGCCCACGACCACGAGCCGCCCCCCGCGCCGCTCGGCGACGAGCGCCAGGCCCAGGTCGACGCCCTCCCCGGTGATGCGAACCTGCTCGCGCAGCAGGAAGTCGCCGCCGGGCAGCGCGTCGGCGGCGACGACCGGCCCGGGACAGTCGGCGATGCGCGGGGCGCGCCACACCGCCAGGGGCAGGGCGCAGCCGCCACCGAGCAGGGCCAGGGCCGCGGCGACGAGGGCGCCCCTCCCAGGGCCGACTCGATCGGCCGTCAACGGGCCGGCCCGCGCACGAGCAGGAGCGTGGTCGGCGCGAGCACGAACGAGAGCAGCACACCCACCCCCATGGTGGTGCCCATGGCGCGCAGCGCCGCGTGCTGGGAGAGCGCCAGGGTTCCGAACACGAACACCGTCGTGAGACAAGAGAGCAGCAGCGACAGCAGGGTGGCCTCCAGATGCCGCGGGTCGTCGGCGCTGTCCACCATGAAGACGCCGTAGTCGACGCCCATGCCCATCACCAGGATCAGGCTCGTGACGTGGAGCAGGTTGACGCCGACGTCGAGGAGGGCGAAGAGGCCGAGGAGCGAGCCCGCCACCAGCACGGAGGGCAGGAAGGCGGCCAGGGTGGGCCGCCAGCGCCGATAGCGGAGGGCCAGGACGAGCACCACCAGCACGCTCCCCACCGCGGTCTGGCGCAGCGTGGTCGCGCGGAACTCCTGGTAGATCTCGTTCACGAAGGTGCGCTGGTCGAAGACGTGCACCTGCTCCAGGTCGGCGAGCGCGCCCGAGAGCGCGTCCATCGAGCGGACGCCCTGCAGGTAGGTCACGGCGGCCACCCGGTCGCCCAGATCCAGGAGCAGGGGCGCGAGCAGCCCGGCCAGGGGCGAGGCGCGGAGGGTGGCGGCATCCAGGGGCGGGCCGGGCGCCGCCGCGAGTGCCTCGCCGAAGGGATCGAGGGTGCCGGGGCGGAAGCCCTCGGCGACGAAGGCCGCCTCGGCGCGCCCCGCCAGGTCCGGCACCGCGGCCAGGGCGCGCCGGTTCCGCTCCTGGAGGTCGCGAGACCAGAGCAGGGCGTGGACGGAGCGGAAGTCGTCGACGTCGCCGGCCTCCCGGGCGCGCGTCAGCCGGGCCGCCACACGCTCGTTGCGGACCAGGGCCGCCTCGGCGTCGCGGCCGAGGGCGAACACCACCCGCCCCGACTCCTCGCGCTCCACCCGGGTCCGCACCCGCGCCTCCTCCGCGCGCAGCGCGGCGTCCATCGCCATCAGGTGGGAGAGGTCGTCGTCGAAGCGCAGCCCGGGCAGGCCCGCGAGCGCGACGGCCACGCAGCCTGCGGGAATCACCAGCAGCAGGCTCCGGCGCGCGCCGAGGGCGCGCACCCCGTCGCCCAGGCCCCTCGCGACCCGCCGCGGCAGGGACGCGACCTCCTCGGTCGCGCCCGCCAGGAAGCCGGGCAGCACGACCAGCGTGACCCCGAGCGACGCCGCCACGCCGACGATCGTGAAGAAGCCGATCTCCCGGAAGCCCGGAAACGAGGTGAGGCCCAGGCCGGCGAAGCTGGCCATGGTGGTGGTGGCGCCCAGGACCAGGGACGGGCGCAGTCGCGCCACGACGGCCCGGGCCGCGCTTCCCGGCTCGAGGCGGTGGTGGTCGATCACGTGGATCGAGTAGTCGATGGCGACGCCAATGAGCGTCGCCCCGAAGGCCAGGGTGAGCCCGTCCAGGGATCCGAGCACCGCCCGGGTGACGGTGGCCGCCGTGAGCATCCCGGCCACGGGAGGCAGCAGCGCCAGCAGCAGGAAGTGGAGCGAGCGGAGCAGGATGAGGAAGAGCGCGGCGACACCGAGAAACGTCGTCGCGGCGATCAGGATCACGTCCTGGCGGATGCCCGTCTCGGCCGCCACCGCGAAGCGGTTCGCCCCGCTGCTCTCCAGGACCAGCCCGCCGCCGCGGCGTCCGGCGATCTCGGCGAAGGCCGCCTCGAGGTCGGCCAGCAGACGGGCCTGGGGCCCCGACGCGAAGGGCGACGCATGGGTCGCCAGGAAGAGCACGGCCCAGCGGCCGTCCTCGGTGAGGAACCGGCCGTCGCGCAGGGCCAGGGCGGGACGCTGGGCGGCGAGCCGACGCAGCACCCGCTCGAAGCCGCCGAGCGGGTCGGCGCGGGCCACGGGCCCGGTGAGCGAGCCCATGGGCAGCGCCAGCCCCCGCCGCACCTCGCGGGCGCGGGCGCGCAGGGCGGCGTCGGTCGTGAGTGCCGGGATCTCCCGTTCGGGATCGGGGGACAGCAGATCGTGACGGTGGGGGAAGTAGATGCGGTAGAAGTGCTCGAAGGAGTCCGGGTCGGTTCCCGCCCGCACCCAGGCCACCTCCGGGTGTCCCTCCAGCCGGCGGGCCAGATCCTCCGCGGCCGCGACCGCCGTCGCGGGATCCTCCGCGCCCAGTGTCAGGATCATGGTGCGCGTGAGCTCGCTGTCGGCCAGGCGGGAGGCCAGCGCGGCCAGCTCCGCGTCGCTCTCCGACGGCAGGAAGCTCGTGACGTCGGTGGAGAAGTCGAGGTGGGTGGCGCAGTAGGCGACCATCCCCAGGACGGCCGCCGCGAACAGGCGCCGGATCGCGCGGTCGCTCATGGCGAGCCGGACGCGTGGGCGCTGTCTCCGAACAGCCGCTCGAGCTCCTCCGGTGCGAAGCGGTGGTCCACCGCGACCTCCTCGAAGCGGGTCGTGGTGCGGTCGCCGTCGGTCTCGAGAAGCTCCATGCGCACCAGCAGCCGGCCTTCGCCGGCCAGGGTCACGCGCTCCACCACGTCCGCGAGCGGCCGCCGGCGCGGTCGCAGGGTGAGGGTCCAGGCGCCGGCGTCGCCCGCGAGCGTGGGCGTGTAGCGCGCGCGCAGCGCCTCGAGATCGCCGTTGAAGAGCACGATGAAGTTGGACACGAACTCGCGGGCGATGGGATTGCCCGAGAGGTCGAGGTCGTCGGCGCCGGCCGCGTCGCGGAAACGCAGGCGGTCGCCGTCGATGACCAGCCGCGAGGCGGTGGGCTCGGTGGTGATCCGGCACAGCCGGTCGGGCGGGACGAAGTAGAGCGTGCCGCGCAGCTCCAGGGGCGCCGAGAGCAGCGAGAGCTCCTTCACCTCGCGGAAGCGCGCCCGGACGCCCGGGGTCCCCGCCATGCCCGCCATGAGCGTCTCCAGCGTGAGCGCGGGCGGCGTCGGGGCGTCGGCTCCGGCTGCGGGCGGCGTCGGGGCGTCGGCCCCGGCTGCGGCCCGGGCCGGAGCCGGGGCAAGGGCGAGGCCCAAGACCCCGACGAAGGCGGTGACGAGGGCGGCGTCGGCGCGGCGACGGTGGCGGAACGGCACGTCCAAGGGCCCGGATTCTAACGCGGTTCCCGTCGGCGGGCCGGCGCGTGGCGATTGCGTGGCGACTTGTGCGGGGGATATACTGCGCTCTCGGGGTGAACGCCGTGCAAGCGCAGTCCGGCGGGAAAAGGGCCAGCGGGGCCAGCGGAGCCGTGCGTCCTTCGCTCGCGCGGCTCGCGCGGCTCGCTCGGGCATGGAGGGTGGTCCGGAGGAGCGTGGCCTTCTCGTACTACGGTCTCGGCGCGCTCTTCCTGGCCTTCGCGGTGCTGCCCGCACAGCGCGCCCTTGCCTCCCTGCGCGCCAGCGCCGAGCCCACCGACCTGGCCGCCCAGCGCACCATCCACCATTTCTCCCGCAGCTTCCTGTGGCTGGCGCAGGCCCTTCGGCTCGTCCGGGTGCGGGTCCGGGGCGCCGAGCGACTGCGCCGACCGGCGCTGGTCGTGGCGAACCATCCTTCGCTGCTCGACACCCCGGTCCTGACCGGGGTGATGCCCCAGGCGGACTTCATCGTCGCCCCGTCCTGGAGCGCGAGTCCCTTCTTCCGCCGCACCTCGGCGGCGGCGGGCTACCTGGATGCGGAGCCCGGGCCCGCGGCCGTGCGCGAGGCCGCGGCGCGGGTGAGGGCGGGGCGGAGCGTCGTCGTCTATCCCGAGGGGTCGCGCACGCCCCTCGAGGGGCTGGGCGAGTTCCGCCGCGGGGCGGCCCACATCGCACTCCGCGCGGGCTGCGATCTGGTCCCGGTTGTGATCCGAGTCTCACCGCGGACGCTGATGAAGGGGCAGCCTTGGACCGACGTGGGCGAGGGCGCCGCGCAGTGGGACGTCGAGGTGGGCGAGCCCATCCGGCCCACGGACCACCTCGACGGGACCGAGAGCCGTCCCGTGGCCGCGCGGCGGGTGACCGCCGTGCTGCGGGAGTACTTCGAGAAGAGGATGCACCGTGGGAGCTGCTGAAGGCCTGGTGGGCGAGATCAAGGCCCTGATCGTGGAGGCGCTGGCCCTCGAGGACCTGGCACCGGAGGAGATCGAGACCGAGGCGCCGCTGTTCGTGGAGGGTCTCGGGCTCGACTCCATCGACGCCCTCGAGCTCGCCATGGCGCTGGAGGAGCGCTACGGCGTCACCATCGAGGACGACCCCGATCGCAACCAGGAGATCTTCGCCTCGGTGAAGAGCCTGGCGGACTTCGTGGTGGCCCAGCAGGCGGGGAGCGGCGCCTGAGGTGAGCGGCTCTTGATCCGGCCCTCCCTGTGGCTCTGCGCACCGCCCGAAGGGCTCGTCGCCTTCGGGCGCGAGGGCGCGCGCAATGCTGGCGAGCTGGCGGCCGACGTGGGCTCCCTGGCCGCCTCCCTCGAGCCGGTGTCCGGCGGCCGGCTCGTCCTCCATTGCGACGACGCCTACGCCTTCGCGGTGGGACTGCTGGCTGCGGCCCAGGTGGGAGCGCGGGTCGTGCTGCCGCCCTCGCGCCAGCCGGGGGCCCTGCGGCGGCTGACCCCCGAGGTGGACGGCGCCCTGCTCGACGCGCCGGAGCCGCCCGACACGCTGCAGGGTCGGCCCTGCTGGCATCCGCTCGAGGTGCCCCGCGCCGGTTGGTGTCCCCGACCGCTCGACCGGGATACTCCCTGGGTGGAGCTCTTCACCTCCGGCACCACCGGCGCGGGCCGGTCGGTGACCAAGGAGGTCCGGCATCTCGACGACGAGGTCGCCGTCCTCGAGGAGCGGCTCGGACCCGCCTGGGCGCCGGATGCGCGGGTGCTGGCGACCGTGGCGCCCCAGCATCTCTACGGACTGCTCTTCCGGGTGCTCTGGCCTCTCGCGTCCGGCCGGCCCTTCCTGCGCAGCGCCGTGCTCCATCCCCGGGAGCTCGGCCCCTACCTGGCGCCGGGGCCGTTCGGCCTGGCCGCGACGCCCGTCTCGCTGCGCCACTGGGTCGACGGCGCCGCGGCGCCGCTCGCGGCCGGCGCCTGCTGCGCGGTGTTCTCCTCGGGCGGCCCGCTCTCGGCAGCGCTCGCCTCGCGCGTGGCCGACCATGCCGGGGCGCCGCCCTGGGAGGTCTACGGCTCCACGGAGACCGGCGGCGTGGCGGTGCGCCAGCGCCGTCGGGGCGACGAGTCCTGGCGGCCGCTGCCCGGCGTGGAGGTCACGCCCGGCGCCGGGGGCGTGGTGGTCTCGTCTCCCTTTGTCAGCGAAGGCCAGCGGGCGGCCGACGGCCGGGGTCGCTTCGCCCTGCGCGACCGCGCCGTGTTCGCCGCCGACGGCGGCTTCCAGCTGCTCGGGCGCGCCGACCGGGTGGTGAAGGTGGGGGAGAAGCGGCTCTCGCTGCCCGACATGGAGAGCCGGCTGCGGGGCCATGCCGCCGTGGCCGAGGTGGCGCTGGTGGGCCTGGAGCGCACGGGCGAGACGCGCGTCGGCGCGGCGATCGTCGTGACGCCCGAGGGTCGCGAGGTGGTGGCGGCCGGCGGCCGGCGTGCGCTCGCCAAGGTCCTGACGGAGCACCTGGCGGCCGACTTCGATCGGGTGCTCCTGCCCCGGGCCTGGCGCGTGGTCGAAGCCCTGCCCCGCGACGCCCAGGGCAAGACCTCCGTCGAGGCGCTGCGCGCGCTGCTCGGGGAGGAGGGGCGCCGGCCGCGTCGGCCGGAGCCCCTGGAGGTGCGTCGCCGCCCCGACGGCTTCGAGGCGCGCCTGCGCCTCCCGCCGGACCTGGCCTTCCTGGAAGGGCACTATCCCGAGGTCCCGCTGGTGGCGGGTGTCGTCCAGGTGCACCTGGTGATGCAGGCCCTGGAGGAGCATCTGGGTCGGGTGCCGCGGCTCGAGCGCCTCGAGGCGCTGAAGTTCCACGCCCTGCTCCGCCCCGGCCAGGAGGTGTCCCTCCAGCTGCGGCTCGCCGAGGACGACAGGCGCTTCGACTTCAGCCTGTGCGACGCCCGCGAGCCGTCGCGGCTCTTCTCGAGCGGCCGGGGCTGGCTCCGGGCCGCGGAGCCCGACGCGTGAAGCCCTGCTTCCTGATCCCGAACCACGATCACGGGGACGTGATCGGGGCCGTGCTCGACGGGCTCGCCGCCCACGGGCTGCCCTGCCTGGTGGTGGACGACGGCAGCGGCCCCGAGGGCCGGGACGCCCTCGCCGGCGCCGTGGCGCCGCACCCCTTCGTGGAGCTGGTCCGCCTCCCGTACAACCAGGGCAAGGGCGCCGCCCTCAAGGTGGGCTACCGGACCGCCCTGGCGCGGGGCTTCACCCATGTGGTCCAGCTCGATGCCGACGGCCAGCACGACCCGGCGGATGCTCCGCGCTTCCTCGAGGCCATGCGGCGCTCGCCCGAGGCCTTCGTCGTGGGCGTGCCGATCTTCGACGACAGCGCTCCGGTCGCGCGCCTGCTCGCCCGCCAGCTCTCGGTCGGGCTGGTCTGGGTGGCGTCCCTCTCCCGAGCCGTGCCGGATCCGCTGATCGGCTACCGGGGGCTCCCGCTGGCGCCGACCGTCGCGGTGCTGAACGCCGCCGACACGGGCAACTGGATGGACTTCGATCCCGAGCTCGCCGTCCGGCTGGTGTGGGAGGGCCTCGAGGTGGTGCCCGTCCGCACCCGGGTCTGCTACCCGCAAGGGGGCCGCTCCCACTTCAGCCTGGCCCGGGACTACCCCCGCCTCGCCTGGCTCTACACCCGGCTGATCTCGACCATGCTCGTGCGCAGCCTGGGCCTGCAGCGGGCGCCGGCGGCCGACGAGCGGGCGTGAGCCCCGTCCCCGACGCGTCGCCGCCCCATTCGCCGTCGCCCGCCTGGTCGGGGGCGGAGCGCGGCTCGCTGCTCGCGCTGCGCCTGGTGGCCTGGCTGAACCGCGTCTTCGGTCGGCGGGTGCTGCGCCTGTTCGTGGCGCCCGTCAGCGCCTACTTCTTCCTCCGCGAGCGGGCTTCGCGCGCGGCCTCGGCACGCTACCTGGACGCCGTCTGGCAGCGGCCCCAGGGTCGCGCCCGCCTGGGCCGTCGACCCGGCTGGCTCGGACCCTACCGGCACTACCACGAGTTCGCGCTGCAGATCTACCACCGCGTCCTGCTCTGGAGCGGCGCGGGCGGTCACTTCCGGATGGACCACGCGGGCAGCGAGCACCTGTTCGCCCTGCGCGACCAGGGCCGCGGCGCGATCCTGCTGGGCTCCCACCTCGGCAGCTTCGACATGGCCCGGGACCTCGCCACCAGCTACGGACTGCGGCTCAACGTGGTCATGTTCCTGGCCCAGGCCCAGCGCATCAATCGCTTCTTCGAGCAGCTCGGCCCCGGTCACCCGGTGCGGCTCCTCCACCTCGACCCCCACTCGGTGAAGACCGCCTTCGCCATCAAGGCCTGCCTCGACCGGGGCGAGCTGGTGGCGATCCTCGCGGACCGGGTCCCCGCCGCCGGCCGGGAGCGTCCGGTCTGGCTGGACTTCCTGGGTCGGCGGGCGCCGTTCCCGCGCTCGCCCTTCGAGCTGATCGGGCTCCTCGGCTGTCCCGCCCTGGTCTCGCTGTGCGTGCGGGTGGGTCCGGATCGCTACCGCACCAGCGTCGAGTTCCTGACCGAGGGACGACGCTGGCCGCGCAGCGAGCGGAGCAAGCGCGCCGAGGAGCTGGCGCGCGCCTACGTGGATCGCCTGGAGGCGGGCTGCCTGGAGCACCCGTACCAGTGGTTCAACTTCTACGACGTCTGGTCCGCGCCGGGCTCCCCGTCTTGAGCGGTCCCTTTCCGCCCATCGCCGAGCTCGTGCCCCAGGGCGGGCCCATGCGCCTGCTCGCCCGGGTCCTCGACCACGACGCGACCTCCACCCGCTGCGGGCTGGATCCCGCCGACAGCGACCTCTTCCTCGACGCCGCCGGCCACGTCCCCGTCTGGGTGGGCCTCGAGTACATGGCCCAGTGCGCGGCCGCCCACGGTGGGCTCCGGGCCCGGGCTTCGGGCGAGCCGGTGCGACCCGGTCTCTTCCTCGGCTCGCGGCGTCTCGTGTTCCGTTGCGAGGGCTTCCTGCCCGGCAGTCGGCTCGAGGTGACGGCGCGCCACGCCGCCGGCCGGGGCGAGCGCCTGGCCTTCGACTGCGCGGTGCTCGATCCCGACGGGGGTCTTCCCCTCGTCGAGGGGCGCCTGAATCTGCTCGTCCCATCCGATCCCGCTGCGATCGCTCGAGGCGTGGGTATCCTGTGAAGATGCGGCCCGACCTGGACGTGGCGATCCTGGGCGGCGGGCTCGCCGGCTCCCTCCTGGCGAGACAGCTGCGCCGCCGCCTGCCCGACGCCCGCGTTGCGATCCTCGAGCGCGCCGGCGGCGCCTCCCCCAAGGTCGGCGAGTCCACGGTGGAGATCGGCAGCCACTACCTGGTCCGGCGCCAGGGGCTCTCCCGTTACCTCTACGAGCAGCACCTGCCCAAGAACGGGCTCCGCTATTTCTTCGACGGTCCCGAGCGCGACACGCCCCTGGCGGAGATGAGCGAGCTCGGCACGGTGAACCTTCCCTTCCATCCCGCGTTCCAGCTCGACCGCGAGCGGCTCGAGAACGACCTCCTCGAATTCTGCCGCCAGGACGGCGTCGACGTGCGGCTGCGCACGCGCGTGGTCGAGAGCGAGCTGCAGACCGCGCCGCGGCTCCACCGCCTCACCGCGGAGTCTCGCGCCGGCCGCGAGACCCTCTCGGCGCGCTGGGTCGTGGACGCCGGCGGGCGCGAGGGCTTCCTGGCGCGGCGGCTCGGGATCCGCGAGGCCGAGCCGGAGCACCACATGGGTGGGGTATGGGGTCGCTTCGAGGGGGTCGCGGACCTGGACGCCCTCGGCGACGAGGCCTTCCGCACTCGCGTCCGCTTCACCGCCCGCGGGCTCTCCACCGTCCACTTCCTGCAGCCGGGCTACTGGATCTGGCTGATTCCGCTGCGCGGCGGACTGACCAGCGTCGGGCTCGTGGGCACGCCCGTGAAGGACCCCCGGGTGCGCACGCCCGAGGGCCTGCGGGCGTTCCTCGACGAGCACGCCGCGGTGCGCGAGCTGCTCGCCGACGCCAAGGCCGTCGACCACGGGAGTCTGGCGCGCATCGCCTACGGCACCCGCCGCTTCTTCTCGCCCGACCGCTGGGCGCTGGTCGGCGAGGCGGCCACGGCCGCGGACCCGCTCTACAGCCCCGGCATCGACTTCATCGCCCTCGAGAACGACTTCCTGACGGAGCTCGTGGCCCGCGACTTCGAGGGCGAGGACCCGGATGCCTTCGCGGAGCGCCTCTCCCTCTACGATCGCTTCATGGCCTTCCGACACCAGGCCGTGATCCGGCTCTACCGCGGCCAGTACGGGATGCTGGGGAGCTTCGAGCTCATGCGGCTCAAGTGGGACTTCGACATCGCCTCGTACCACAACCTCTGGGTCGCGCCGTACATGAGCGACGAGTATCGCGATCCCGCCTTCCTGCGCCGACAGCTCCGGCTCGAGGGGGTGGTGCTGCGGGTGCTGGACAACTTCGCCGCCCTGTTCCGGCGGGTGGAGGAGGGGCTGCGCGCCCGCGGCGACTACTACCGCGCCAACCGCGGTGCCTTCGCCCACGGGCTCGAGCACATCGACTTCCTGGAGCAGGTGGGCCTGCCGCGCACCCGCAAGGAGACGCTCCTGCAGGCCGAGCGCACCTTCAACCAGGTGCGCCGGGACGCCCTGGCGCTCCTGGGGGAGGAGGCGGGAGCGGACTGGTCGCTCCAGGCGTTCGCGACACGCTCCCTTGCGTGAGCCGCCCCGGATGCGTCCGCCCGCCCGGATCCTGATCCTGGCGGGCGCGTTGATGCTGCTGGCGGTGGTCTACCCGCTGGCGGTCGAGGCCGTCCTCGACCGCTGGGGCCCGCGCTGGGTGGGCGGCGCGCTGGCCCTGATCGGCGCCGTTTCGGCCGGTGCGCTCGTCCGCGCGCCGGCGCTGCCGGGCCTGCCGCCGAGCGTCCGCCTCGGGCTCCTGGCGCTTCCGCTGCTGGCCGCGCTGACCGGGGAGGCGCTCTTCCTGCGGCTCGTCCCGGTGGCGATCCAGGCGCTGCTCGTGGCCGTCTTCCTGGCCTCCCTGCGCGGTGGCGGCTCCATCCTCCAGGACGCGGCGCGCCGCATCCATCCCTACGCGCCCGACTTCATCGCCCCGTACTGCCGCCAGGTCACCCGGATCTTCGCGGCGATCTTCGCCGTGCAGGCCCTGGCCGTGGCGGCGCTCGCCGTCGCGCCGCCCGCCTCGGGCTGGGCGCTCGCCACGGGCGTCGGCGTGTGGATCCCGATCGCGCTGGCGTCGCTCGTCGAGTGGATCGTGCGCAAGTCCTGGTTCCGCTACTACGGCGAGGGTCCCGTGGATCGCCTGCTGCGGACCTGGCTGCCACCGGAGGCTACGGCTCCGGGACGTCGCTCCCTCGAGTACGTGCGGCGCAAGCGGCGGGAGCTGGGGATGCCGCCCCCCTGAGCGGCGCGGCCGAGCGGACGCGGCGTCGCTCAGGCCCGTCGCCAGACGAAGCGGCCGAGGGCGAGCTCCGGCTCCTCCGCCAGCAGCCAGCGCACGAACTCCGCCGCCTCCGGCCAACGCCGGTCGGGCTTGGTCCGCGGCTCCTCGAGGCGGAGGGAGAGCGCGGGACCGTCCCCGTCGCGCGCCAGCAGCAGGGCGACGGCGTAGGCGCTCTCGGGCTCGTCCACCAGCGGCGCGAAGGTCGGTGAGAGCCGCGCGTCGCCCATCACGTAGAGGACGGGCCGGGCGGGCTCCCGCTCCAGGTGGGTCAGGGCCTCCACGTAGCCGCAGGCGAAGGTATCCGCCCGGCCGGCCAGGGAGCTCGAGGCCTGGCGGTTGCCGGCCGCGATGCAGAACAGCCCCGCCTGGGCGTTGTGGACCGTGTGGCTGAACTTCGCCGGCGAGAGCTTCTCGCCGCGCACGATCTGCTCCAGCATCCCGATCGACTCGTTCACGCTGCCGTGTCGCGAGGCGAACACGGTGCGGACCCCGCCCCGCTCCGCTTCGTCGAGGCAGTCGAAGGCGGCGGTCAGCACGATCCGGGTCAGGGGCGAGCAGCGCCGGCGCAGCATGGCGGGCAGGAAGCGCGCCTCGGGATGGCCTTCCGGGTCGAGGGGCCCGGGTGCGCGTGCCCAGGCCGCCCAGTCCTCCCGGCGCTCGTGGCCCGGTGCCCAGGCCGCCCAGCGCCGCACCCGCACGGACAGGCCGTTCGCGCTCATGTCGCCTCGCCGGACGCGGGGCTGCTCACGGGGCGTCGCCCAGCACGAGCACGCAGTTGTTGCCGCCGAAGCCGAAGGAGTTGGTCATCACCCGCGCCGGTCCCGAGAGCGCCACCGCCTCGCCCTTGGCGGCGAGGCGCACGTCGGGGAGCTCCGGGTCGCGCGCGCCGTCCCACCAGTGGGGCACGAGGGGCAGCTGCCCGTCGCCCGCGTGGCGCAGGGCCAGCCAGCAGAAGCCGGCCTCCATGGCGCCGGCGGCGCCCAGCGTGTGGCCCACCAGGGGCTTGCTGGAGCTCGCCGGAAGGGTCGTGCCGAACACCCGTTCCACCGCCCGACACTCCATGCGGTCGTTCTGGGGGGTGCCCGTGCCGTGGAGGTTCAGGTAGGCGATCTCCGAGGGCGCCACCCCCGCGTCCGCCAGGGCGGCGCGCATGGCGGCCTCCGCGCCCGCGCCGGACGGCTCCGGCGCGGACATGTGGTGGGCCTCGCTCGACTCGCCGACGCCGAGCAGCTGCACGCCGTCGGCCTCGGAGGTCACCAGGAAGACCGCTGCGCCCTCGCCGAGGGTGAGGCCCGAGCGGTTGCGGCTGCACGGGGTGGTGACGCCCTCGCACACCGCCTGGAGCGAGGAGAACCCCCCCGTCGTGAGTCCGCACAGGGTGTCGGCGGCGCCGGCGACGACCGCGTCGCAGAGCCCCAGGCGCAGCAGCGAGCGCGCCGATGCCAGGGCGCGGGCGCCCGAGGAGCAGGCGGTGGAGAGCGTATAGGCCGGGCCCGTTGTGCCCAGCCACTCGGCCACGAAGGCGGCCAGCCCGCCGAACTCGAGCTGGGCGTAGTCGAAGCGAGGGGCCAGGCCGCCGTGGCGCTGCTGGTGGCGGATGGCGTCCTCGGCGTCGCTCACGCCGGAGGTGCTGGTGCCCATCACCACCCCGACCCGGCCCGGCCCGCAGCGGTGGACCGCCTCGCGGGTCGTCGCCTCGATCTGCTCCAAGGCGGCGAGCGCCATGGCGTTGTTGCGGCACGCGTAGGGAGCCAGTGTGGCTGGCACCTCCGGCAGCGGGCTCGTGACGGCACCGACCCGCAGCCGGCGTCCCGGCACCAGATCCTCGCGCTCGACGAGCCGCACCGGCTCGCCAGCGAGGAGCCCGGCCCATACATCCCTTTCGCCGCTGCCGAGGGCGTTCACGAGCCCCAGCGCGGCGAGGCTGCAGGAGCTGGTTCGGGGTCCGGTCATGGCTCGGAGAGCATCGATGACGACGGGGGGACCCGCAACCGCGGACGGGTGGCGCCGCAACCGCGAGGCGGGGCGAACGCTAGAATCGTCGCAGGGGAGAACCATGAACCGCTTCCGAACCGCGCTCCGGATCGGTCTGCTGGTCGGCGTGCTCGTCGCGGCGCCGACGCCGACCGAGGCCCAGTCCTCGTCGCAGCCCGGCTACTGCCCGAACGGGCGCTCCAAGACGGCGGCCACCTGGCTCTCGGTCGCGCATCCCGGTCTCGGGGAGTACTACCTAAAGGGCTGGGGAAGCTTCGGCCGGAACTGCCCGCAGAGGAAGTTCTGGCTCGGCTTCATCCCGATCTACGGCTGGCCGGGCTACCTGCAGATCCGCAGCGCCATCGACGCCAACCACTGCCGGACCGACGACCGGATCTAGCGGCGCCGCCCGGCATCGCTCGTCGCTACGCGGGAGGGCCCAGCTCGAGCGGGAGCGCGGTGGGGCCACGGAGGATCGCGGAGCGCTTCCAGCCCTCCGGCTCCACGGGGCCCCGGAAGTCCGGGAAGCGGCGCAGGAGGAAGCCCAGGGCGGCCTGGGCCTCGAGGCGGGCGAGCTGCGCGCCGAGACAGAAGTGGGCGCCGTGGCCGAAGGCCAGATGTCGGTTGTCCTCGCGGGCGAGGTCGAGTCGCTCCGGATCCGCGAATCGCGTGGGGTCCCGGTTGGCGCTGCCGAGCAGCACCGCCACGAGCTGGCCCTGGCGGATGTGCCGACCCCCGATCTCCGTGTCCGCCGACGCCACCCGGTCGGTGAACTGGATCGGGCTCTCGAAGCGGAGGAACTCCTCTACGGCGGAGGGCATCAGCCCCGGGTCGTCGACCAGGCGCTTGCGCTCGCCCGGGTGCCGCAGCAGGCACAGGACGGCGTTGCCGATCAGGTTCGTGGTGGTCTCGTGGCCCGCCGCCAGCAGCAGGGCGGCCAGCGCCAGCACCTCGGCCTCCTGCAGGTGCTCCCCGGCCTCCTCGGCGGCCACCATGGCGCTCAGCAGGTCGTCCCGGGGCGCGCGGCGGCGCTCCGCCAGGAGCTCCCGGAAGTAGCGCGCGAGCCCCGCCGAGGCCTGCTTCGGCGGCTCGAGCCCGTCGCGGCCCGACAGCGGATCCAGCAGCTCGGCCAGGGCGTCGGACCAGACGTGGAGCTGGTCCATGTCGTCCTGGGGGACGCCGAGCATCTCGCCGATCACCGTCGCCGGGAGCGGCGCGGCCAGGTCGCGGATCAGCTCGATGCGGCCCTCGCCCCGGACCGCGGCTTGCTCGAGCATCTCCTCGACCAGGGTCTCGATCCGCGGGCGCAGCGCCTCCACGCGGCGCGGCGTGAACGCCTTCGACACCAGCCGGCGCAGGCGCGTGTGTCGCTCGCCGTCGAGCATGAGCAGGTCGTGGTCGATGAAGTCGCGCAGGTCCGGGGCGTCGCGCAGGCCGCGCCGCATGGCCTTCATGGCCCCCAGGTTCTGCCGGTCGGTGCTGAACCCCTTCTCGCGCAGGACGTGCTCGGCGTCCCCGTGGCGCGCCACCACCCAGGCGCCCAGCAGCGGCGCGCGCACCACGCGGCGCTCGCGCAGGCGCGCGTAGGCGGGGTAGGGGTTGCGCCGGACCTCCGGGAGCCAGGGGTTCCAGCCCGCCAGCAGCGGCGTGGCCCGGCGCATGAGGCCCTCCCGGGCCACCAGGCGCTGGAGCAGACGGAGCATCGAGGGCATGGGGACCTCCTGCGGCGCGCTCCGGCAGCCTAGGCTAGAATATGAACGTGTTCAACTTTTTCGTGAATCGGTTCGGGTTTTCGGGGTGACTCCCGCCCGCGCGCAGACGCCCCCGCCGCCCGGGAGGCGCGCCCGGCAGAAGGCCGCCCGGGAGCAGCGGATCCTGCGGGCCGCCGAGCACCTGTTCGCGCGCCGGGGCTACGCCGGCACCACCATGGAGGACGTGGCCCGCCGAGCGCGGCTGGCGGTGGGCACCCTCTACAACTACTTCCCGTCCAAGACCCAGATCGTGCTGGCGCTGCTCCAGCGGGAGAGCGCCGAGGCGCTGGCGGCCGGGGAGACCGTCCGCAAGACGCCGCCCGACGACCCGGTGCTCGCGGTCCAGACCCTCTTCGAGGTCTACGTCGACCTGATCGCCCGCCAGGACCGGCAGCTCCTGCGGGAGCTCCTGCCGGCGGCCCTGGCCGAGCCGGGCCCGATCGCGCGCGCCACCTTCGAGGTGGACCTGCGGCTCATCGAGCAGCTGGCGAGCCTGGTCGCGGACCTCCAGGCCCGGGGCCAGCTGGAGGGCGGCGTGGACCCGGCGCGGGTGGCGACGACGCTCTACGCCGTCTTCGGGACCTGGCTCACTTTCTTCCTGGCCGCGCCCGACCTCCCGGCGACGCGCTTCCGCGAGGAGGTGCGGGCCGGCGTGGCCCTGGCCATGCGCGGGGTGCTCGCGTAGCCGTCGCCGGGCCCCGTTGCCGAACGGGCGGGTCGGGGTAGTCTGGCGCCGGCGCCCCGAGGCGCCCCCGGAGGACCCGCCGTGAAGCCCGAGGAGTGCATCCTGTACAGCGGCGCCGCCCAGGGCGCCGAGGCCGCCTTCGGCGCCGCCGCCGAGCGCCGCGGCATCCCGGAGGTCAACTTCACCTTCGAGGGTCACAACGACGCCCGCCATCGGGGCATCCGGGTGCTGACTCCCGAGGAGCTCATCCAGGGCGACGTGAGCCTCTCCTACGTGAGCCGCCTCATGGACCGGGAGTATCCGAACACCCCCCTCTTCAAGAAGGTGCTCCAGACCATCTGGCACCAGGTGAACCAGGGCCAGGAGATCTACGTGGTGGGCAAGATCCTGGAGAACCAGACCGTGAAGGGGGGCACCGGCTGGGGCGCCGAGTTCGCCAAGCTCTGCAACAAGCCGCTGTTCGTCTTCGACCAGGAGCAGGACGGCTGGTTCCGCTGGGACGGCCTGCGCTTCCAGGCCGCCGGCGAGCCGGTGATGGCCCATCCCCACTTCTGCGGCACCGGCACCCGCTTCCTGGCCGAGAACGGCGGCCGCGCCATCGAGGACCTCTTCGCGCGCACCTTCGGCAGCTAGCCCGTCGAGGGGCGCTAGGCGTCGGAGAAGACCAGGTCGCCGCGGGGGACCAGGCCCGAGACCAGCTGCTCCGGCACGCGGCCCGCGAAGGGCCGCTCGGCCCGGGTCGCCATGATCCCCTCCCGCTCCTGCAGCCCGCGCATGCTGAGGAGCTGACCCGTGAACGACGGCGGCTGCTGCAGCACCCAGCGCATGCCCTCGGCCGCCACCTCGCAGGGCTCCCAGCCACTGCGGTCCACGCCCGGCGTGTTGGCGACGAAGCCCTCCGAGGCCACCGGCACGTCGATGCGGAACACGTTCACGGCCACGCCGTCGTCGTGGAGCGTGTTGGCCGCGTCGACGCTCATCCGCTCGAGCCCGATCTTGGAGACGCCGTAGGCCATCAGGCCCGGCGTCGGCACGAGCCCGGCCACCGACGAGACGTTCACCACGGCGCCGCCCCCGCCCGCCCGCATGGCCCGGGCCGCCTCGCGCATGGCGATCATCGGGGCGCGCAGGTTCACGGCCATCAGCAGCTCGTAGCGGCGCAGGGGAATGTCCAGGTCGCCCACGAAGGTGATGGCGGCGTTGTTCACCAGCACGTCGAGGCGGCCGAAGTGATCGACGCTGCGCTGCACCATGGCCTCCACCTGCTCCGGCTCGGCCAGGTTCGTGGGGACGGCGAGGCCGTGCCGGCCCTGCGCCTCGACCCGTTCCACCGTGTCTTCGAGCGTGCCCGGGAGCTTGAGGGGTGCCTCCCGGGTGGCCCGGGCGGCGCAGGCCACGTGGCAGCCGGCCTCGGCCAGCGCCACCGCCGTGGCTGCGCCCACGCCGCGGCTGGCGCCCGTCACCAGCGCCACCTTGTCCTGCAGGTCCATCGCCGTCTCCCGCGCGCGCCTACGCGAGGCGACGCGCCAGCTCGGCGCCCCGGCGGGCCATCTCGAGGACCACGTCGCCGAAGCGCTCCATCTTCGGGTTGTCCGCGCCGCCCTTCACGTAGCGGGCGTAGCCGCCCTCCAGCACGCAGGCCATCTTGAAGCGGGCCAGCACCTCGTAGTAGTCCAGGTGGTCGATCGGAAGCCCGCTCCGCTCCGCGTAGCGGGCGGCCAGCTCGGCCCGGGTGGGCATGCCCTCGAAGTCGACGAGGCCCATCTCGCTCTCGGGCTCCCCGGGATCGCGCCAGGCCATCAGGACCCAGCCCAGGTCGAGCAGGGGATCGCCCACCGTCGACATCTCCCAGTCCACGATCGCCGCCATGCGGGCCGGTACACCAGGACGGAACATCACGTTGGCGAAGCTGTAGTCGCCGTGGAGGATGCCCGGCGTGAAGCGCTCCGGCGTGTGACTGCGCAGCCAGTCGGCGCAGTCGTCGAGGCCGGGGATCTCGCGGAAGCGGAAGCGCGCCAGGTGGGCCAGCCAGCGGTCGACCTGACGATCCAGGAAGCCCTCCGGCCTGCCGAAGCCCTCGAGGCCCGCGCCCCGCCAGTCGACCCGCGCCAGCCGGGCGATGGCGTCCACGAGCTCCCAGGCCAGGCCCCGGCGCGCCTCGGCGTCGGAGGCGAAGGGCTCGGGCAGGCCGCCGTCCATGACCGACCAGCCCTCGACGTACGCCATCAGGTAGAAGCAGGCGCCGAGGACGTCCGGGTCGTCGCAGGCCGCGACGGCCCGGGCGTGGGGCACGTCGCTCTCCGCCAGGGCGGCCAGCACGCGGTACTCGCGCAGCATGGTCTCGTTGCGGCCCGGCGGCACGATCCGGGGAGGGCGCCGCAGGGCGAGGCGCAGCTCGCCCCGGCGGATCTCGAAGAGCTCGTTGGAGGCGCCGCCGCTGATGAAGCGGCTCGACAGCGGCTCGCCGGCCCCGGGGAGGCCCCGGGCGTCCATCCAGCGGGCCAGCGCGGTCTCGTCGACCAGGCCTGCCGTGCGTTCGGCCTCGGACTCGCTCACACCGTCTCCTACAGGTTGCCCACGTCGAGGTCCAGGGCGTAGGCGAGGCGCTCCTTCGCGCGCTGGATGCGCGGCGGCAGGTGCTCGCTGGGGAAGAGGCCCGGGGCCGGCTCCGCGTCCTTCAGGACCTGACGGGCGATGGTCTCCTGGTGCACCTCGGTGGGGCCATCGGCGATGCCGAGCACCGGCGCCATCATCCACATGCGCGCCAGGGGCAGCTCGTTGGAGACGCCCAGGGCCCCGTGCAGGTGCACGGCGCGGTAGACCACGTCGCGCAGGATGCGCACCGTCGCCACCTTGCAGGCGGCGATGTGGGTGCGCGCCGCGCGGGCGCCGCGCCGATCCACCTCCCAGGCGGCCCTCAGCACGAGCAGGCGGAACTGCTCGATCTCGATCCAGGAGTCCGCCAGCATCTGCTGCACCGCCTGCTTGTCGCCGAGGCGCGAGCCGCGCACCTGTCGGCTCACGGCGCGCTCCCGCATCATGTCGAAGGCCCGGCTCACGGTCCCGATGGTGCGCATGGCGTGGTGCAGGCGACCGCCCCCCAAACGGGTCTGAGCGATGGCGAAGGCCTGCCCCTCGCCGCCCAGGAGGTTCTCGGCGGGCACCCGCACGTCGTTCCAGCGCAGGTAGCCGTGCTCGCCCTCGCCGAGGGGTTCGCCCATGAGGCCCACGTGGCGGACCACCTCGATGCCGGGGGTCTCGGCCGGCACCAGGAACATGGACATGCCCCGGTAGGCCCCGGCGTCCGGATCGGTGACGCACATGACGATGAAGAACGAGGCGAGCCGCGCGTGGGAGGCGAACCATTTCTCGCCGCGGATCACCCAGTGGTCGCCGTCGCGCACCGCCCGACACGTGAAAAGCGTCGGGTCGGCCCCCGCGTGGGGCTCGGTCATCGCGTAGCAGGAGACGATCTCGCCGGCGAGCAGCGGCGCGAGGAAGCGCTGCTTCTGGGCCTCGCTGCCGTAGTGGGCGAGGATCTCGGCATTGCCGGAGTCCGGGGCCTGGCAGCCGAAGACGCTCGGGGCCCAGGCCGAGCGGCCGAGGATCTCGTTCAGCAGGGCGAGCCGGACCTGGCCGTAGCCCAGGCCGCCGAGCTCGGGCCCCAGGTGGCAGGCCCACAGCCCCTGTTCGCGCACCCGCTCCTGGAGCGGCGCTCGCAGCCTGCGGGTGGTCTCCTGGGTCGGGTCGAAGGGATCGGCGGCCTCGCGCCAGAGGAGGTCGAGGGGCTCGACCTCCTCCCGCACGAAGTCCCGCACCCAGTCGAGCTTCTCCTGGAAGTCGGGCTCGGTCTCGAAATCCCAGGCCACGGGCGCGCGCTCAGCCCGACGCGGCCACGCGGGGCGGTGTCTCCGCGTCGGCGACCGGGGCCGCGCGGTCCCGCGCCCGCTGGCGGTAGCGCGTGAGGTCGGCCCTGCGGGTCCGCCACCAGTAGCGGCTCACCGTGCCCATCCAGTTGTTGGTGATGCGACCGGCCCGGGTCTTGTACCAGCTGCGGTCGGTGGCGGCCCAGGGCGTGCGGGCCAGAGCCGTCTGCACCTCGCGGTCGAAGCGCTCGAGCACGTCGGGCCGCAGGTCCACGGACTGGAGGTCTCGGGCCAGCATCCGCTCGATCAGGTCGAGGATGTAGCGGGTCTGGCACTCGATCATGAAGATGATCGAGTTGTGTCCGAGATTGGTGTTGGGTCCGTACATCAGGAACAGGTTGGGATAGGCGGGGACCGCGATCCCCAGGTAGGCGCGCGCGCCGTCGCTCCAGTCGTCGGCGAGGCGGCGGCCGCCGAGACCGCGGATCTCCATGGGCGCCAGGAACTCCGTGGTCTGGAAGCCCGTGGCCAGGACCAGCACGTCCGCCGAGTGGCGCGCCCCGTCCTCCGTCACCACGGCATCCGCTTCGATCGCGCGGATGGGCTCGGTCACCAGGTCCACGTGGTCCTGGAGCAGGCAGGCGTAGTAGTCGTCGGAGATCAGGATGCGCTTGCCGCCGATGGGGTAGTCCGGGGTGAGCTTCCGGCGCAGCTCGGGATCGGGCACCGTCTCCGCCAGGTGCTTCAGCGCCATTCGCTGGGTGTAGCGATTCATGCGGCTGCCCTGCCGGAAGTTCAGCCAGCCGATCTCCAGGCGCGCCCAGATCAGGAAGCGGTGGAGCTTCGCCCGCCAGGGCTGCCGGGCGAAGCGCGCCTTCTCCTCTTCGGTGTAGGTGCGGTCGCCGCGGGGCATCATCCAGTTGGCGCTGCGCTGGAAGACGGTCACGTGCGCCGCCCGCTTCGCCACCTGGGGGATCAGCTGGATGGCGCTGGCGGCGTTGCCGACGACCGCCACGCGCCGGCCTTCGAGGGGGACCGTCGCGTCCCAGCGGGCCGAGTGGAAGCAGGGGCCTGCGAAGCGCTCGAGGCCGGGGAGGTCCGGGACCTGCGGCCGGTGCAGCTGGCCGACGCCGCTCACCAGGAACTCGGCCGTGAGCTCCTCGCCGCCCGCCAGCCGGACCCGCCAGACGCCCGCGTCCGCGTCGAAGTCCGCCCGCTCCACCTCGCAGCCGAAGCGGATGTGCGGGCGGACGCCGTATTTGTCCGCGCAGTGGTCCATGTAGGCCAGGATCTCCGGCTGGGGCGACCACTTGCGGGACCAGTCGGTCTTCTGCTCGAAGGAGAAGCAGTAGAGGAGGGAGGGCACGTCGCAGGCGGCGCCCGGGTAGACGTTCTCGCGCCAGGTCCCGCCGAGCCGGTCCGCCTTCTCCAGGATCGTGAAGCCGTGGAGACCCGCCTGCTTGAGCTGGATGCCCAGGCAGAGGCCCGAGAAGCCCGCGCCGACGATGAGTACGCGGGGGGGATGGTCGCTGGGGCGGTGCCGGGCGCTGGGGGGCGACGCTTCCATGGCGACAGCTTCGGCGCTCCGCGTGACCGGGGCAAGCCCCGTCCGGCTCCGGGTGACCGGGGCGCGCCGTGTCCGGTAGGCTCTCCGACGGAGGTGCCCCATGGCCCGGATCCCGCGCGAAGCGCTCCAGTCCGCCTTCCGCCGCTACAACGAGGCCCGCGACGCGGCGTCCCGCAGCGGCGACTGGGGAGTCTGGGCCGACCGCTTCACCGAGGATGCCCGCTACGTGGAGCACGCCTACGGCGAGTTCCGGGGCCGCGAGGCCATCCGCGCGTGGATCACCGGCGTGATGGCGCCGTACCCGCAGATGACGTTCCCCCAGGACTGGGTTGCGATCGACGAGGAGCGCGGCGCCGTCGTCTTCCAGTGCCAGAACCAGTTCCCGGAGCCCTTCGACGCCGACGGACGTCCCTTCGGCTTCCCCAGCTGGACCCGCCTGGTGTACGGGCACGACGGTCTCTGGCAGTCCGAGGAGGACGTCTACAACCCGGCCCGCGACGCGGGGCGGGTGTTCAAGGCCTGGGTCCAGGCGGGCGGGCGACCGCTCGCGAAGGAGCAGGTCGCGATGCGTCACCGCGCCTGAGTCGCGGGACGGGCCGGCCGCGTCAGGCGGCCCCGCGCGGCGCCGGCTCCGGTCCCAGGCGCAGCGCCAGGCGGTGTCGCCCCGGTCGGATGCGGTAGCGGGGAAGTACGTCGGGGCCGCAGCTCCCGGTACCGAGACCGCGATGGGCGGCGTCCAGGTGCAGGAAGACCTCGGGACGTGGGATGATCTCGTTCGTGTGTCGGGCGGCGAAGAGGTCGCTCGCGCTGAAGTGGCTGGCCGAGAAGCCGAAGGGCGCGCCCAGGCTCGACACCCGGAGTCCGGGGCCGTCGACGCTCCGGAGCACGACCCAACGGGTATCCACGTGGTGCCCGTGCTCCTGGGGCACCACGTAGGGCACGTACTGATCGCTCACGCTGCTCTCGAAGCGGCCGCGGCGGGCGCCGGCACGGCGGTCCGGGTAGCTCTCGTGGGGGCCGCGGCCCAGCCACGCGAGCCCTTCGAGCTCCGGCGCCAGCACGAGGAGCAGACCCACCCGGGGCAGGTCGTCGAGGGCGTCGGGCACCTGGAACGCGCTGCGCAGCTCGACAACGCCGTCGGGCCCGATCCGCCAGACGGCGCGATGAGCGAGTCCGTGGGGGGTCTCCTCGTGCGCGACCAGCTCCACCGCGCCGTTGCGGAGCTGGCGCACCCGGGCGGGCTCGGCCTTCGGCGCGAGCGCCTCGAGGCCCCAGGCCTGCCAGCGCCCCATGGGCTTCTGCTCCTGGCCGCCCACGGCCTTGATGCCGTCGTTGTCGGTGGGCGCCCGCCAGGCGCAGAGCGCCGGCCCCGACGCGACCAGCACCCGGTCGCCGACGCACCAGCGCACGAGGCGCCCGCTGGCCTCCTCGAACTCCAGCCGGCTCTTGCCCGCCGCCACCGCCACACAGCCCTCGGAGCGCGCCAGGGCCGGCTCCTCGCTGGGGGCGGGTCGGCGCGCGCGCGCGTTCGAGGTGGGGCGCGCGTGTGCGTTCGAGGCGGGGCGCGCGCGGGCCTTCCAGGGCAGGCGCAGCTGGGCCCACGCCACCTCGTGTCCCCGCGGCGCCCAGTCCGTGGCGCGGCCGAGCACGAACGAGAGGGTGAGCCAGGCCTCCTCGCCGGCCTCGAGCGGGGCGGGGCGCAGGTCGAGCCGGACCTCCTGGGTCTCGCCGGGGCCGGCCGTGAGCTTCGGGAGCGAGCCGCGCTGCCGCGGGCGGCCGTCCACCTCCACAAGGAAGCGGCCGCGCAGGTCCGAGAGGTCGCGGAACTCGCGCTTGTTGCGGATCCGCAGCCGCCCCCGCGCCAGGTCGCCCGGCTCGACCCCCACCGGCTGCGCCAGGGTCGCCAGCTCGGCGAGGGCCGGGTGCGGCACGCGGTCGGGGCCGACCAGGCCGTTGATGCAGAAGTTGGCGTCGTTCGGGACGTCGCCGAAGTCGCCGCCGTAGGCGAAGTAGCGCGCTCCCGCCGGGTCGGTGCGCTCGAGCCCCTGGTCGATCCAGTCCCAGACGAAGCCGCCCTGCAGGCCCCGGTGGCGCTCGAAGGCCGCCCAGTAGTCCGACAGGGAGCCGTTGGAGTTGCCCATGGCGTGGGAGTACTCGCAGAGGATCAGCGGGCGATGGTCGCGGGTGGTCCGGGCCCAGGCGACGATCGCCTCGAGGGGGGCGTACATCGGGCAGATCACATCGGTGGCGCGGGGGACGTCGTCCAGGCGGAAGCGCAGGGCGCCCTCGTAGTGCAGGGGACGCGTCGGGTCGTTGCCCCGGATCCAGCCGGCCATGGCCTCGTGGTTGGCCCCGAAGCCGCTCTCGTTGCCGAGGGACCAGAGGATCACACAGGGATGGTTCGCGGCGCGCTGCACCATGCGCATGGCGCGGTCCAGGAAGGCCGGCGCCCAGCGGGGGTCGTGGCAGAGGCTCGCCAGGTTGGCGTGGGCCTCCAGGTCGGCCTCGTCCACCACGTAGAGGCCGAGCTCGTCGCACAGCTCGTACCAGCGGCGGTCCATCGGGTAGTGGGAGTTGCGGACGGCGTTGAGGTTGGCCCGCTTCATCAGCCGCAGGTCGTCGCGCATGTCCTCGAGCGTGACGGCCTTGCCCCGGGTCGGGTGGTGCTCGTGACGATTCACGCCGCGGATCATCACGGGCCGTCCGTTGACCCGGAGCGCCCGGTCCCGCACCTCCACCCGCCGGAAGCCCACGCGGCAGGTGACGGACTCCCGCTCCCCGCCCTCGGGGTCGAGGAGCGAAGCCACGACGCGGTACAGCGTCGGCGTCTCGGCCGTCCAGGGTCGGGGATGGCGCACGGGCGCGATCGCCTCCGCGCGCTGGCCCGCGAAGAGGTAGGGGTTGCGGTCGCTCGCAACCGCCGCCTCCAGGGGCCGGCCCACGGGGCGTCCGCGGGGGTCCAGGAGCGACGCGCGCAGCCGCCAGCCCGCCTCGATCGGTGCCTCGGAGCCCACGTCCGCCCGCAGGTGCAGGAGACCGTCGCCGGTGTCGGGATCGAAGTCGCCGCGCACCCGCAGGTCGAACAGATGGGTGCGGCCGGTGGCGTAGAGGAAGACCTCGCGGAAGAGACCGCCGTGGTGCCAGTGGTCCTGGTCCTCGAGGTAGGTGCCGTCGCACCAGCGCGCGACGGCCACCGCGAGCTGGTTGCGGCCCGGCTGGAGCAGCGCCGTGGCGTCGAACTCCGCCGGGAGCCGCGAGCCCTTGCTCAGGCCCAGGGGCCGCCCGTTCAGCCAGACGTAGAGCACGCTCTCGGCGCCGCCGAAGTGGAGCACCACCCGCCGCTCCCGCCAGTCCTCGGGGAGCCCGAAGGCGGTGCGGTAGAGGCCGGTCGGGTTCTCGGCGGGGACCCGGGGCGGGTCGTTCGCGAAGGGCATCTGCACGTTGGTGTACCGGGGCCGGTCGTAGCCCTGGAGCGTCCAGTGGCCGGGCACCCGGATGCGGGGCCAGCCGGCGTCGTCCAGGTCCGGCGAGGGGAACTCGCCCGGGACGTCCTCGGGTCGGTCCACGAGTCGGAAGGCCCAGTCGCCGTCGAGGGACCGGAACCAGGGCGAGGCCTCCCGCGGACCGGCCAGGGCGGCCCGCGCGTTGGGGAAGGGCACCAGCGGGGCGCGGCCGGGGAGGCGGCCCAGGCCGGTGCACTCGGGCTCCTCCCAGCTGCGCCATCCCGCTTCGCCGAAGCCCCGCACGCGGGGACGGTAGGCGAGGCGTCCGAGCCGCGGTAGACGAGGCGTCCGAGCCGCGGTAGGCGAGGCGTCCGAGCCGCGGTAGGCGAGGCGCCGGAGCCGGCGCCAGGGCCGCCGTGCGCTGCCTCACTGACGGACCTGCGCCGATCCCCGTAGACTGCCCCCATGAACGCCCCCTCCTGGCGACTGGGCTTCGAGGACGCCGACGACGATCTCCGCCTGCGCGATCGCTTGGCGGAGGTGGGCTTCACCCCCGAGGCCTTCCGCGAGCTGCTCGGTGGCGGCGGCTATCAGGTGCCTCGTCCCAACGACTACCCCCGACTCCTGCACCGGCTCGGCGACGAGCCCCGGGACGTGCTCCTCAAGCTGCTGCTGGTGGGCGTGCCGCAGCCGCGGCCGGAGGTCGAACACGCCCTCGCGCCGCTCCCGCTCGAGCGTTGCCAGGCCGCCGGGCTCGTGGACCTCGCCGGAGACCGGGTGGTGCCCCGCGTACGGATCCGGGCCGCCTGGGACCTCCTCTTCGCCACCGACGCCTACGTGCTCGCCGACAGCGAGGTGCCGGCCGACTTCGTGATGGCCATCGGGACCAGCACCCTGTCGCTCGCCAACTTCAGCATCCGGACCCCGACGCGCCGGGTGCTCGACTGGGGCACCGGCTGCGGTCCCCTGGCCCTGCTCGCCGCACGACACGCCGACCAGGTGGTGGGCCTGGACCTCAATGCCCGCGCGCTCGCCTACGCCCGCTTCAACGCGCGGCTCAACGGTGTGGACGGTGTGGAGTTCCTCCAGGGCGACCGCTTCGAGCCGGTGAAGGACCAGCGCTTCCCGCGCATCCTGGCCAATCCGCCCTTCGTGATCTCGCCGCGCGCCCGCTTCGTGTACCGCGACAGCGGGGTCCGGGGCGACGTCTTCTGTCGCGCGCTCGCGCGGGAGATGGCAGCCCATCTGGAGGACGGCGGCCACGCCCAGATGACCTTCAACTGGGTGGCCGACACGCCCGGCGGGCTCGAGTCCTGGTTCGAAGGGCTGGGATGCGACGCCTGGGTGCTGCGCACCCACACCTGGAGCCCCGACGAGTACGCGGCGATCTGGGTGGACGCGGACACCCCCGACGTCAACGCCTTCTCGAAGGAGTACGGGGAGTGGATGGCGTTCCTCGAGGCCGAGGGCATCGAGGCCATCTGCGGTGGGATCCTCACCCTCCACCGCAGCGGCAGCGAGCGCTTCGATCTCTCCCAGGCGCCCGATCGCATGCTCGGCCCCTGCGGCGATGCCGTGCTCCGCGGCCTGGCAGCCCGCACCTACCTCGCGGACCGGGGCGGCGATCGCCGACTGCTGGACGACCGCATCCAGGTCGCGCCCGAGGTGCGGATCGCCCAGGAGACGGCCTTCGACGCCGGCCAGTGGCGGATGACCGGCACGCGGGCCCGCCTGTCCGCCGGCCTGGCCTACGAGGCGGAGCTGGACCCCTACGTGGCGGGGCTACTCTCTCGCCTGGACGGGAGCCGTCCCCTGGGCGCTGTCCTGGCCGAGATGGCCGAGCGACTGGGCCTCGACCGGGCGGCGCTCGAAGCGGAGTGCGAGCCGCTGGTACGGGGGCTCGTCGCCCAGGGATTCCTGCTGCCGCCCGAGTGAGCACTGCCGCCTGAGGCTGCGCCGCTCTCGGAGGCGCGCCCTTCGCCGGTTGCGCATGTCCTGCCGGTCGGACGCCTGATCCAGGCCCGATCGCCCCTCACACGTCCATCCGTCACAGCCCTGTCACCGAGTTCTCCCGGCTGGCTCCTGGCATGCCCCTTGCTCTGTTGGGGCGCGGGGAGAGAGGAGACACTTCATGACGACTTCCAGCGCCACGACCCTGCTGCTCGCGATCGTCCTGGCCCTCGGCCTTGCCCTGCCGGCACCCGCCGCGGAGCCGCTCGAGGCCCCGATCTTCGAGACGCCCGGCGAGGTGCCGCTGCTCTCGCGCACCTACGGGCTCGAGTGGGCGGAGCAGATCGACATCACCGAGTACGCGATCAGCCCGGTGCGCGTCGTGATCCATGCGGACCAGAAGGTGGCCTTCCTCAACCGGGCCCGGGGTGGTCGACGGGTCTCGTTCGGGCCCGAGACCGCGCGCTCCATGGTCTGCGACGAGCTCGTCAACTTCTCGATGGAACGCGGTCGTCTGCGCTCGGGCATGCTGCAGACCGGGGACGTGGCGAGCCTCTGCCGACTGCAGCCGGGCGTCTACCCCTACCGGGTCGAGCGCATGCCGCCGTCGGAGCGCAGCCTGTCCCTCTCCGAGCGCCCGCGCGGGCAGATCGTGGTGATCGACCCCCCCGAGGCGGAGGACGCCTCCGCGCCTGCGCCGGTCTCGACGACGCTCCGTCGGTAGCCGCCGGCGGCGCTAGCCCCGGACCGGTCCTACCGACGCGATCTCGTAGCGCTGGACCGCGACCTCGAGGATGCCGAGCCCCGCCATGGCGGCCTGGAAGCTCGCCATGTGGGGCGTCGCGAAGTGCGCCTCCAGGGACTCGCCCGAGGCCCACTCCTCGAAGATGTTGAAGAGGCCCGGGTCCGTGAGGTCGGCGGTGATCGTGTAGGAGATGCAGCCCGGCTCCTGGCGTGTCGCCTCCACGACGGGGCGCGCGGCCGCGATGGCCTCGTCGCGACGGGCCGGGTCGAGTCGGATGTGGCCCGCGACCACCAGCATGAAGCTCCCCCTTCGTCCCGCCATCGACCTGAGCGAGGTCCTCGCCTGCGTTCGTGAAGGCCTTCTTGTGAAGAACTTCACAACCCGGCTGCGGCAGGCGTGGTCGAATGCCGACGATTCACCCTAGCCGAAGGAGCGCTTCATGCCCACGATGCCCGGCGGAGTCGTCAAGGGTCCCATGCTGTCCGCGATCGACGCGAACTCGCGTAGCGCGAACTGGGTCTCGGACGTGCGGACGGCCCTCTACCAGCCCGACCCCAACGGAAACCTCGAGCCGGTGGCGGACATCGCCGAGCGGTTCCAGTTCGCCAACCAGAACGAGGCCGCGCACCTGCGCACCCACTGGTTCAACCCGGTTCCCGGCCCGCCGCGCTGGTGGCCCGAGCACCAGCTCATCCAGCCGCTGGTCCGCAAGGCCCTCCACACCATCTTCACGCTCTGCCTCTACGAGGACACCCAGGCGACGAGGCCCCGGCACCCCCCGATCTTCACCGACTGCTACTGGATGTGTGCGTCCGAGCGGTTCGAGGTGGTGATCACCTGCAACGACCACCAGGTCAACGCGCTGATGATCACACCGCCGCCTCCGGGCTTCACGCCGTGGCAGACCGTGAACGCGGGGCTCGAGCCGATCTGGATCGTGAAGCACATGGCCTATGGCACCGGAGAGGATCTCGTCGAGCGGCTCGATGCCGACCGGGTGCTGCTGACCCAGATCTACCGCTAGGGCGGGGGCTCCGGGGCCCAGACGTACACGTCCGTGGGCTCGCTCAGGCCCCGGATCGGCGTGTCCGGGCACGGCCGGAAGTCGGCGGCCTCGTCCAGGGCCGCGCTGCGGGTGGCCGCATCGATCACGATCGGTCCGCCCAGCTCCTGGCCCAGGGCCTGGAGCCGGGCCGCCAGGTTGGTCGTGTTGCCGATGACGGCCCAGATCAGGCGGTCCGCCGCCTCGATGTTGCCCACGTAGGCGCGGCCGGTGGCGATCCCCACGCCCACGCTGAGGGGCTCGTCCGAGGCGTCCTCGGAGATGGCGATGGCGCCCGCGGTCCGCACGATCTCCCGCGCGGCCCGCACCGCCCAGGCCTCCTTGTCGGGCAGGGCCTGGGGCGCGCCGTACACGATCAGCACGCCGTCGCCGTGGACCTCGACCACGCTGCCGCCGTACTTCCGGGCCACGTCCGACACCGCAGCGGCGTAGCGCCGTACGGCGGAGAAGATCTCGGTCGGGTTGCGGGGCTCCGAGAACGCGGTGTAGCCCCGGATGTCCGTGAAGAGCACCGAGACCTCGCGCTCGCCCGGCTCGGCCACGACCGGGGCCGGCACGTAGCGCAAGGCCTCCTCCTCCTGCTGCATCTGGCGGGCCTCGCTGTCGAGGTGCGCCTGGTCGAAGCGAAGGAGCTCGGTCGAGACGGCCCGAGCCACCCCGGTGAGCAGGAACAGGTCGCGCGAGGTGTAGACGTCGCCGGAGCGCTTGGGCCCGAGGGTCAGGAACGAGAGCAGCGACTCGCCGCGCCGCACGGGGATGACGGCCGCCGCGCCCAGGGCCTCCAGGGCCGCGCGGTCGAACAGGCTCGAGGGTCCCCGCGCCGGGCCGCGCGCCACGGCCTCCAGGGAGAGGGGCTCGCTGCCGCGCTTGCGCAGCGAGGCGATCAGGGGGCTGTCGCTCTCGAGCGCCGGTGCCACGGCGCTGCCCCGGGCGAACAGCGGCACGAACACCGGGCCCGCCTCGCCGTAGACGACGGTCTTCTCGGCGTCGAAGAGCCGGTCGAGTCGCTCACCCGCGCGTCGGGTGAGCTCTCGCGGCCCCCGGAGCTCCGGCAGCTCGTCGATCAGGCGCTGGATGCCCTCCTCGAGCTGGAAGCGCTGGACGAAGAGCAGCTGCTCGACCCGCCGCAGGAGCGGCCGGCGGCTGAGCACGCTCCCGACCCCGAGCAGCCCGCCCGCCAGCAGCGGACCGGCACCCGGGCCGAGCTCGAGGACCCGGGCTGTCGCCACGAGCGCGGGATCCAGGAGCGCGTAGGCGGGCAGGGCGGCGACCAGCAGCAGGTTCCAGGTGACGGCGTGTGCGATGAGCCGGTCGATGTCGACCAGATTGAAGCGCGCCACCGAGACCATCAGCGAGGCCGGCAGCACCACCGCGCTCGAGAGGCTCCACATGTACAGTTGGGTCAGCCGCGGGTCCAGGGCCGACCAGGCCGCCGCCACCAGGGGCAGGGCCAGCCCCACGTACAGCCCGAGGAAGAGCCAGCGGAGCTGTCGCCGACCGATCGGACCCGCGATCCGGTAGTTGTACGACACCAGTCCGAGGAGGACACCGAAGCAGAGCAGGGCCGCCGCGAAGAAGCCGTTGGCACCCACGGCCGGGGAGAGTGGGGTTCCGTACACGAAGCTCGACTCGAACAGGCCCAGCACGGCAAATCCCCAGGCGATCCGACCGAGCCAGCGGGTGCGCGGACCGCCGACGGCGCCCGCGGGGAAGCCGGATACCAGGCGGATCGCCAGGGGGACGATCAGCGCCATCGACCCCAGATGGACGACCATCGAGAAGGCGGTCACCCCGGGCGAGCCGCCGAAGCTCGACGCGAAGGCCACGGCCAGGGCCATGAAGCTCTGGAAGAGCGCGCTCACGGTGCGCGAGGGACGCGAGACCAGCAGGGTCACCAGACCCGCCAGGGCGAAGGCGGCCGAGACGGGCAGGTAGTGGGCCAGCGCGCGGTAGGAGCCGAGCGGCAGGCGCGTCTCGGAACGGGTCCCGTCGCGCTCGAACACCACGCGGGCGTGGCGATCGGGGCCGGCGGCCTCGGTCACGTAGGTCCAGAAGCGGAGCGGACCGGTGTCGCGGAGGTCGCGGTCCCCGAGCTGGATCAGGCGGTCACCGGGGGCGAGGGGGCGCTGCCCGGAATCGAGCCAGGGTCGGTAGCCCGCGAAGGTCGGATGACCCCCCGCCTGCTCGGGGGCCTCGATGTAGATCGAGGAGAGGGCGTCGTCGCGGCGGGCCGAGCCCACCGCCAGGGCGAAGCAGAGGATCCAGAGCGGCACGCTGAGGGCCAGGAGCACCCGGTCGAGACCTCGAACGCGATCCATCGGATCTCCGTGTCGTGCCGCGCCAGCCCTCCACGCGGCGGAACACATCGATCATACCGTCTCGATCCCGCTCGTTGTCAGGTGCACCGAGCCGGCGGCCGGCACGGGCGCCCCCAGCGCCGGGAGCCAGGCCGCGCCCGCCCGGGCGCTAGCTCTTAGGCTTCGGGGACGTCTCGACCTCGCTCGCGACCTTGCCCCCGCGCAGCTGGCAGTCGAACTTGCGCAGGAAGGTGAGCGAGCCGTCCAGCTGGCAGCGCACCAGCACGTTCTCCGGATCGGGCGGCGGCGAGTCGGGCTCCACGGCCTTCTTCCCGGGCTCTTCCTCCGCCAGCCCGAGCCAGGCCTGGACCCGCTCGACGAGCGTGGGGTCCTTCTTCTTGCCTTTGCCCTTGCCCTTCTTGCCGTGCTTGCCCTTCTTCGCGGCCTGCTGCTTGGCGCGCTTCTTCTTGGCGTCGACGTTGGAGTGCTCCTCCATGATCTCCATGCCCGCGTCGAGCTCCTCCAGCACGAAGCAGCCCGACGTCCCGAGCGCCAGGGAGAGACACAGGCATCCGGACAGGAGAACCCGCATGCGGGGAGGGATCGGCCGGCCGGCGCGCGGGCTTGAGCGGGGGCGGGTCGAGGCCCGGGGGGGGGTGTAGAATCGGATCCGGCCGAGGAGGGCCCCATGGAGCTGCGCCGCATCGCCCGGGACGTCTACGCCTGTCTGCAGGAGGACCGCGGCTGGGGCTGGAGCAACACCGGCTTCGTCGCCCGGGGGGGCGGGCTCGTGGTGGACACGATGATGGACGTGTCCCACACGCGGCGCATGCGGACCCTCGTCGCTGAGGTGGCGTCCGAACCGCCCCGGCGGCTGGTCAACACCCATCACAACGTCGACCACTGCTGGGGCAACCAGCTCTTCCGCGACGTGGAGATCATCGGCCACCGCTTCTGCGCCGAGGCCATGACCCGCGATCTCCAGCCCGACCAGCTCGCCGCCCTGGTGGACCAGCCGGACCTGCCTGCCGGGCTGCGCTGGTTCGCCGACGACGTGCGGGCCTTCGACTTCAGCGAGGTGGAGCTCACGCCGCCGAACCGCACGGTCGGTGACGAGGGCCTGAGCCTCGACCTCGACGGGGAGCCCGCCCACCTGGTGTACGTGGGACCCGCCCACACGGGCGGCGACCTGATCGTGCACCTGCCGGAGTCGGGCGTCGTCTTCGCCGGCGACGTGCTCTTCCATGGCTGCACGCCCATCGGCTGGGAGGGCACGACCGCGGGCTGGACGGCGGCGCTCGAGCGCATCGCGGGACTGGCGCCGGAGGTGATCGTCCCCGGCCACGGGCCGCCCTGCGGTCCCGAGGCCGCCCTGCACATGCGGGACTACCTCCAGTACGTCCACGACGAGGCGACGCGCCTCCACGCCCAGGGGCTCCCGTCCGCGGAGGCCGCCCGGCGGATCGACCTCGGTCCCTTCGCGTCCTGGAACCAGCCCGAGCGCCTGGTCTTCAACGTGGAGCGGGTCTACCGCGAGCTGCGCGGGGGCTCCTGGGACGAGGCCGTGGCGGCGATTCCGCTCTTCGAGGCGGCGGTGGCGCTGCGGCGTCACTGGGAGGTGTCGGCCGGCGCCCCCCCGACGCCCAGGCGGCGCCCCGGAGACGCCTAGGGGGCGCCCCGGAGACGCCTAGGGGGCGTCGTCGGGCGCGGGCGGCGCCAGCTCCGGACGCGCGCGGAAGTGCTCCAGGGCCTCGGGATTCGCCAGGGCCTCCCGATTCTGGACCGGCCGGCCGTGGACCACCTCGCGCACCGCCAGCTCCACCTTCTTCCCGCTTCGCGTGTAGGGGATGTCGGGAACGGCCAGGATCACCGCCGGCACGTGCCGGGGGGAGGCCCCGCGGCGGATGGCGGCGCGGACCCGCCCAGCGAGCGCCTCGTCGAGGACGGAGCCGGGGCGGAGCTTCAAGAAGAGCACCACCCGCACGTCGTCCTGCCAGTCCTGGCCCACCACCAGCGCGTCCTCGATCTCCGGCAGGCTCTCCACGGGCCGGTAGATCTCCGCGGTGCCCATGCGGACGCCGCCGGGATTGAGGGTCGCGTCCGAGCGCCCGTGGACCACCGCGCTGCCGCGGTCGCTGATCTCGAGGAAATCGCCGTGGTGCCACACGCCGGGGAAGCGCTCGAAGTAGGCCGCTCGGAAGCGCGCCCCGTCGGGGTCGCCCCAGAAGCCGAGGGGCATGGAGGGCGCGGCGCGGGTGCAGACGAGCTCGCCCTTCTCGCCCACGACCGACCGGCCCTCGCTGCTCCAGGCCTCCACGGCCATGCCCAGCCCCTTGCACTGGAGCTCGCCCGCGACGACTGGCGCCAGGGGATTGCCGAGCAGGAAACACGAGACGATGTCGGTCCCGCCCGAGATCGACGCCAGGCCGACGTCCGACTTGACGTCCCGGTAGACGTAGCGGAAGCCCTCGGGCGGAAGCGGCGACCCGGTGGAGAGGATCGTGCGCAGCCGGGGCATCGCGAGCCGCTCCCGGGGGCGTACGCCGGCCTTCTCCGCGGCGGCCAGGAAGCGCGCACTGGTGCCGAACACGCTCACGCCCGCCTCGTCGACGAGGCGGAAGAGCGCCCCGCCGTCGGGATGGAAGGGCGAGCCGTCGTACAGGACGAGCGTGGCCCCGGTCGCCAGGGCCCCCACCAGCCAGTTCCACATCATCCAGCCGCAGGTCGTGAAGTAGAGCAGGCGGTCGTCCGGCCCCAGGTCGGTGTGCAGTCGATGCTCCTTCAGGTGTTGCACGAGGGTGCCGGCCACGCCGTGGACGATGCACTTGGGGGTGCCGGTGGTGCCCGACGAGTAGAGCACGTAGAGCGGGTGGTCCGGGGGCAGCGAGGCGAACGAGAGGGGCGGGGCGTCGTCCGGACCGAGGAGATCCGCGTAGGGCACGGCGCCAGGCACCGCGCCCAGGTCCGGCTCGGGCAGGGCGTAGGGAACCACCGCGAGCGTCTCGAGGGTGGGCAGGCCTTCGCGCAGGGCGGCCAGCTGCGGCCGGGTATCGAACCGGCGCCCGCCGTAGGCGTAGCCGTCGACGCCCAGGAGGAGCCGCGGCCCGATCTGTCCGAAGCGATCGAGGATGCCCGCGACGCCGAAGTCCGGGGAGCACGACGTCCACACGGCGCCGAGGCTCGCCGCGGCGAGCAGGCCCGTCACCGCCTCGGGCAGGTTGGGGAGCACCGCGGCGACGCGGTCGCCCGGCCCGATACCCCGCTCGCGCAGCCCCCGGGCCAGCCGCGCGACCTCGCGTCGCAGGGCGCCGAAACAGAGCGTCCGCGGCGCGCCCGCCTCGCCGCGGAAGATCAGGGCCGGACGGTCGTCCGGGCCGCGGAGCAGGTTCTCCGCGTAGTTCAGCCGGGCGCCCTCGAACCAGCGCGCGCCGGGGAGCCGGTCCGGGTCGTCGACGACGCGCTCGAAGCGACGCTGGGCCACCACCTCGCCCTCGTCCCAGATCTCGGCCCAGAAGGCCTCGGGATCGGAGATGGACCAGGCGTGGAGCGCGGCGTAGTCGGGGAGCGCGAGACCGTGGCGCGCGCGGACCCGGTCGAGGAAGGCGGCCATGCGCGAGGCATCGCGCCGCTCCGCAGAGGGCTCCCACAGCCGTTCGGGCGCGGTCACGCCCAGAGGGAAGGCGATCCGGTCCGGCGTTTCAAGCCGCCGATGCGCGGGTCCGAGGCCCCGGCGCCGCGCGACGGGCCCGGCTAGGCGCGGCTCGCGGCCCGCGACTCCACCCAGCGGCGGTAGCCCGGCGGTGGGAAGAACGTGAGCACCAGGGCGCCGAGACCCACGGAGCCGAGGGTCGAGGAGATCGCGACGGCCACGTCGATGATCTGCTGGCCCACCTCCGGGTGCCAATTGACGGCGTCGCCGGTCAGGCCGAGGTACACGAGCCGCGCCACCGGATCGGTGAAGGAGAGCAGGAAGGCGATCGCGGACCACAGGCTCCAGAGGGCGAAGCGATCGGCGACCAGGGGCTCCACGAGCCCCAGCCGCGCGCGGCGGGAGGACATCCGCCACCACCGGAACGACGCCGCGGCCACCCAGGCGATGGCCGCGGTGCGGGGCGCGTAGGAGAGCCAGTAGCCGAATCCCGGCACGACCAGGATGGCGAAGCCCTCGGTGGTGCCCTGGAGCGCCCAGCCGGCGACCAGGAGCAGGGCCGCGGCCAGGGTCGCGGAGCGGGCGACCCGGCTCTCCGGGTGGAAGGTCTGCCAGGTGAAGACGTACAGGGCGAGGGCCCCGGCCGAGGCACAGGCCGTGGAGAACCCGAAGAGGGGGCGGGCCAGGTCGTCGGGGAGGCGCAGGCTCGGATCGGCCCAGGCGCTGAAGAGGACGATGTTCAGGCCCCCGCCGAGGACGTTGTAGAGCAGGAAGAAGGCGCCGAGCCAGCGTTCGCTACCGCCTCGGCGAGCGAGCAGGCGCAGCCCGATCACGAGCGCGAGGAGCAGGCTGGCGAAGGAGACGACGGCACTGACGACTTGCATGCTCGGGCCCGAAGCGGGTGGCAGACCAGGCCCCTCTATCGGCCGTCCTCCGCGCCGGGTTGAACGGAGGCCTTGCGCGCGTCGGCCAGGGCACGGCGGACCGCATCGGCCTCGGGGAATCGCCCATCCAGGGCCAGCGCGGCCTCGAAGGCCCGGATGGCTTCTTCCCGGCGCCCGAGTCGGCGCAGCGCCAGCCCTCGGTGATAGTGGAGGAGCGGCGCGTGGGGGTCGCCCGCGCGGGTGCGGGCCAGGGCGCGCTCGAAGAGCACCGCAGCCCGATCCGCCCGGCCGCGGCGGAGCTCCACGTAGCCGAGGGTGTCGATCACCGCCGCATCCCCGGGCAGGGCGGCCAGGGCCTCGCGGGCCAGGGTCCGGGCGCGGTCGAGCGCCTCGCCCCGCTCCGCCAGGAGGTAGGCCAGGTCGTTCTTGGCGCCTGGCAGGTCGGCTCGCTCCCGCAGCACTCCCTCGAGCGTCTCGCGGGCCCGGTCGCGTTCTCCGGCGTCGCGGTAGAGCCGCGCCAGGAGCACGCGACGCTCGGGGGCGAGGGACAGCTCCTCGTAGGAGGCGATGGCCTCCCGCAGCCGGCCGGACTGCGTGTAGAGGGAAGCCAGCGTCTCGCGAGCGCGCCGATGGTCCGGTCGCTCCGCCAGGACCCGGCGCAGCTCCGCCTCCGCGGGGCCGATCCGGCCGAGCCGCGCCAGGACCGCGGCCCGCAGGAGGCGGATCTCGTGGCCGCCCGGGTGGCCCGGGAGCACGCGGTCGAGGCGGGCGAGTGCCGCCGCGGCGCGCCCGGCCTCGAGGTCCATCCGGGTGAGCAGGGCCAGCACGCCCGGGTGGGCGGGCCGCCGGGCGAGGAGGCCCTCGAGGAGCGCCCGCGCCCGCGCGGAACGCCCGGGGCCGGCGCGATCCGCGAAGGCGAGCACGGCCTCGACCGGGGCGTCCGGCCTCGCGGCCAGCGACTCCAGCAGGTCGAGGGCGGCCTCCCTGCGTCCGACCCCCTCCAGCGCCGCGGCGCGGACCAGAACGTCCTCGGGAGCCAGCCTCCCCAGCTGCCGCTGCAGGGCGCGCAGCCCGCTCAGGACCGGGCCCCAGGCCCCGGCCTCCCGGTGCACTGCGATCTCGAGGCGCAGCAGCTGCACATCCTCCGGCGACGCCATCCGCGCGGCGACCGCGGCCTTTCGGGCCGCCTCCAGGTCCCCGGCCCGGAGGGCGGCCTCCACGGCCAGCCGCTCCGCCTCGCCCCGCGCACCCAGGGCCTGGGCCGCCCGCACGAGCCCGGCAGCCTGCTCCCAGCGCGCGTCGGCCAGGGCAGCCCTCGCCAGGGCGACGTAGGTGGTGGGGTGATGGGGAAAGTCGCCTTCGAGCCGTTCCAGGGCCCGCTCGGCACCGATCCGGTCCCCCAGCGCCTCGTGGACCCGCGCCAGCTCCGCCAGCAGCGGTGGCGCCTCGCTGCCCGCGGCCAGGGCCTCCTCGAGCACGGCGATCGCATCGCCGGGCCGATGTCGCTCGCGGAGGTACTGCGCCAGCAGGACCCGGCCGTGGGGCGGATCGCCGCGACCCGCGAGGAGGCGCCGCAGGGTCGCCTCTCCCGAGCGTCCCTCGGCCTCGTCGAGCCGGGCGAGCGCGAGCCAGCTCCAGCTCCCGCCCTCCGCCTCCGCCGCCCGCCGCAGCGCATCCCGCAACAATCGGTCCTCGCGGGCCGGTCGCGCCCAGTCGGCGCAGCGGCGCGCGGCGCGCTGGGCCGCGGCCGGGTCGTCCCCGTCGAACGCCTCGTCGAGCAGCGCGCGCCAGGCGGCCACGGCCTCGCGCCGGCGGCCGGGCCAGCGTCCGAGCAGGCGCGCTCGCTCACGCAGGGCCCGCTCGCGCACCTCGCGCTCCTCGGAGCCGGCTCGCGCCAGGGCCGCCTCGAGCGCCCGGAGGCCCGCGACGCGCAGGGCGTCCGCCGGGGCGTCCTCTTGACCCCGCATGGTGTCGGCGGCCAGGATGCGGACCAGTCCCAGGTGAAGCTGGACCCGGGCGCTGGCGGGCACCCGGCCCGCGGCCTCGGCGGCGGCCTCCAGACCCGCCGGGAGATCTCCCGCCAGGAGGGCCAGCTCGGACTGCGCCACCAGGGCTTCCGGGTGCTCCGGATGGCGGGCCAGGAGGTCCCGGATCAGGGCCTCCGCCCGCACCTGGTCGTGCACGACCACGAGCTCGTAGAGGGCCATGGCCGCATCGCTGCGGTCGGGATCGAGGCGCCAGGCCTCGCCCAGGTGGAACGCGGCCTCGCCTGCCCGACCGGAATCGCGCAGGAGCTCCCCGAGCAGGGCGTGGATTCCGGCGGACGGGGCCTCCCGCGCCAGGGCGGAGCGCAGCTCCACCACGGCCGCGTCCGGACGCCCGCGATCCAGCCAGTTCCGCGCCCGCGTGAGGGCGTCCTTCTCCGAAGGGTCCGGAGCGCAGCCGAGCGCGAGGGCCAACACCGTCGCGAGGCGGTGTCGACCGCCGCCGATCACGGGTCGCTCGGCCCGACGTCCAGCCGCGCCAGCTCCGCGCGCGCCTGCTCGGACTCGGGGAACGCGCCGGACTCGAGCGCGCGCCGGAAGGCGCGCGCGGCGCCCTCCACGTCGCCCTGGGCGGCCAGCGCCAGGCCGAGGCGGTAGCGGACGCTCGGCGCCGGCAGGTCGCGATCCAGGGCGCGTCGCAACACGGCTGCGGCCTCCGCGGCCTCACCGCGGCGGAGTCGGACCCACCCCAGCGTGTCGAGGATCTCCGGGCGCGGCGTCAGGGCCGCGGCGCGCTGCGCCAGCGCCAGGGCCAGGTCGAGCTCGCGCTGGCCTTCGGCCAGGATCCACGCCAGGTCGTTGCACGCCGACGCGTGCAACGGGTGGGTGGCGAGGAGCGCGCGGAGCCGGCGCTCCGTCTCCCGGGTCTCGCCCGTCGCGAGGGTGAGCTGCGCTGCGCGGTAGGCGGGCTCGGGATCGCGGGGGTCGAGACGCGCCGCCCGGTCGAGCAGGGCGATCGCCTCCGCGGGGCGCCCGGCGCCGGCCTCGAGGCCCCCGAGCCCGGCCACCGCCGACGCCAGCTGGGGATCGAGGGCGAGGGCTCGCCCGAAGCGCGCCCGTGCCTCCTCGGGCCGGCCCTGGCTGGCGAGGATGCGTCCTTCGATCTCGGCGAGACCGGCGGAATCGGGCCGCTGCCCACGCAGCTCGGCGACGCGCCGCAGCGCCGCCTCGGCCTGCCCGGCGGCCAGCCGGAGCTGGACCCACTGGCGCAGGACCGGGCGCTGGGCGGGATCCGAGAGGTCGGCACCGACCGCCTCGATGCGCTCCGCGCCCGCCCTGGGGCCGCGGATCTTCGCGACCAGGGTCCCCAGGGCGGCCACCACCCGGGGCTCGGGATCCCGCTGGACATAGCTCTCCAGCACCGGCACGCCGCGCCGCGGGTGGCCGGCCATGGCGTGCGCCTGGGAGACCAGGAGCACGGCGTCGGCCACCCCGGTCACCCGGTGGGCGAGGTGTCGCGTGGCGAAGTTCAGCGCGGGCTCGGGCTGGCCCGACAGCAGGAACAGGTGCGCCGCGCGAAGCGCCGCGTCGGTAGCCCGGGGATCGATCCGGGCGGCCGTCTGGTACTCCTGGAGGGCGCGGGTCCCGTCCCCGAGGCGCTCCGCGGCCAGGCCGGCCATGTAGTGGGACTCGGGGTTGTTCGGCCAGCTGCGGATGCCCTGCTCGAAGGACGCCAGGGCCTCCGCGGGCTCCCCGCGCAGCAGGTGCAGACGGCCCTCGATCATGTGCTCGTAGACCGACAGCGCGAGGGACGCCGCCAGCGACTCCGCCTCCTCGATCCGGCCCAGGTCGAGCAGCAGGTCGGCCCGCGCGAACCGCAGCACCTCGGCATGGTTCTCTGAGGCCAGGCTGAGCGCCCGGTCCAGCGCCTCCAACGCCTGCTCGGGTCGTCCCATGCGCCTCCGGAACTGGGCGAGGGCCTCCCATCCCTCGGCGTCCATGCGCTGGGCCGCCTGGACCATCAGGGCGTCGGCCTCGTCGGCGCGGCCGGCCTGGTGCAGGCGGGTGGCGAGCTGGGTCCGCGTCTGGAGGTCGTCGGGACTCACCTCGAGCGCCTGGCGCAGGATCGCCTCGGCCCGGTCGGCCTGACCGCGGGCGTCGAAGAACGCCACGGCGGAGGCGAGCACCCATGGGTCCGTGGGATACGCGGCCAGGCACTCGTCGAAGGTCGCCGCCGCGCGGTCCGGCTCGCCCCGGCCCTCGGCGTAGAACCGAGCCAGCGTGGCGCAGCCGCGCGCCGCTGCGGACGGGTCTCCCTGGGCGTCGCCCGTCTCGCGGATGGCGAGGAAGGCGGCCTCGGCCTCGTCCAGGCGCTGGAGCTGGAGCAGCGCGGTCCCCTTGAGCGCCATGGCGTGGGCGTCGTCGGCAGCGGCGGCGAGGAGCTGCTCGACGTCGCCGAGCGCCTGCTCCGGCCGACCGAGCTGGAGCCGGCTCTGGGCGCGGATCCGCAGGGCCGCGACGTTGCCCGGATCGCGCTGGAGAACGGCATCGGCGGCCTCGATCGCCGGCCCGAACTGCTGGCTGGAGACGTGCGCCGAGGCCAGCAGCAGGCCCGCGCCCACGGCCTGCTCCGGGTGGCCCCGGGCCTTGCGCAGGGGAGCGGCCGCGAGGGCGGGCTGTCCGCTCTGCAGCAGGACCGCCCCGAGCATCTGATTGGCGGCGGGATGATCCGGATGCTTCTCGAGGATCTCGTGCAGCATGGCGATCGACTGATCGACCTGGCCGAGCTGGTGCAGGGCCTGCGCCTCCTCGAGGCGCGCCTCGAGCCCGGGCCCGCAGGCGAGGGTCGCCGCCGCGAGCAAGGCGAGGGTCGCCGCCGCGAGCGAAGCGAGGCCGCCCCCGCGCAAGCCTCGGTCGGGTCGCGGGTCGCGGGACGGGTCAGCCGGGGGTCGGTGCACGGGGAATCTCCGGATCGTGGCCAACCGGTGAGATTAGGCGTGGGGCCCCGCCTTTCCAAGGATCCGGCGCGAGCGCCGGTGGGCGCGACCGCGCTGCTGCCTCTCCGGAAGAAAATCGTGATCCGGCGCACGCGACTCGATGTGTTTCCACCGAGGGCCAGTTCCCTCGGGACTTGCGGGTGGAGCGCACACGGGCTTCCGCCCCACGGGTCCGTGCTTCGTTCAGCCCAGGACAGGGCCGGCCGATACCCGGGATGAGTCGGGGTCCCGAGGAATGGGCGCGCGGCCCCCCGGAACAAGGAGCATCGAGATGCGCAACTTGCTCGGCGTCGTTCTGGCCGGACTGCTCTTGCTCGTGTCCGGACCGGCCTCGTCTGCACCGGTGGCCCGCTCGGCGGACCTGAACTTGTCCCTCACCATCCAGGGCCTGGCTCCGGTGAACATCACGACCCTCGGGTCCTCCGTCACCGTCGACGACGCGGCGGGCACCATCCAGGTCGCCCCGGGTGCCCTGACCCTCGCGACGCCGCTGGTGATCCCGGTGACGTCCACGACCGCCATTGCCTCGGTCACGGCGACCGTGATCTCGAACCAGGGCGGGACCTTCAGCATGGGCGGCGCCGGCGGCGCGACCGCGGTCGGCTGTCCGCCGGGTGCGGCCGGCTCCGTCTGCATCAACGGCGGGGGCCTCGGCGGCGTGATGGGGCTGACCGGTGTCCTGAACGTCATCGGCTTCCTGCCCTTCCTCGTGTTCCCGATCAGTCTCGACGCGGCCGGCTTCGGCCAGGGCGGCCAGACCACGGCGGGTCTCTTCTTCTTCGCCGCGGCGCCGTGGACCACCGGCAGCGGGGCCATCTCCGTGCCCGTGACGTCCCCGGTGACGACGACCACGCTGGTCCCCCTGTCCGGCGGCTTCTCGACGGTGGCGAGCACGATCACCCTGGTGTCGCCCACCTACGTATCGGCCCTCGGCTTCAATCTGCCGGCGCTCTCGGCGTTCACGATCTCGTTCACCGACGGCCTCGGGATGCCGTCGTTCATGGTCCCCGAGCCCGGGACCTTCCTCCTGCTGGGCTCGGGTGTGCTCGGCCTGGCGTTCTTCGGTCGACGTCGCCGCGGCGACTGAGGGCGGACGTGGCCGCGCGGGCTCCGGGCCCCGACCGACAGGGAAGGGCAGACGCCTAGTCGACGGTGATGCGGATGCTGCCGCCGGAGGTCCGCAGCCGCAGGGTCGGGCCCCCGCCGTTGATGTCCCCGACGAGCTCCTGGCCCGAGCGCCTCGCGCTCCGGACCTCGATCGGGGGCTCCACCTCCACCCGGCCGCCGCTGGTGCGGGCGTCCACGGAGAGGGCGGCCTCCTCGTCGATCTCGAGCTCGATGTTGCCGCCGGAGGTCTCCAGCGTCCCCTCCGGCCGCTCCCCCAGACGGGCCGCGATGTGGCCGCCGCTGGTGCGGGCGCGCACCGGTCCGGAGACGTCCCAGAGCTCGATGTGGCCGCCGCTGGTGCGGGCGTCGGTGCCTCCCGCGGCCTCCGACACCTCGATGTGACCGCCGCTGGTGCGGATCACCAGATGCCCCTGGATCTCCTCGGCCCGCACCTGTCCGCCGGAGGTGCGGAGCTCCACGTCGCCGTCCACGTGATCCACCTCGACGTGACCGCCGTGGGTGTGGGCCTCGACGGATCCTCCGACCTCCTCGATGTTCACGTCGCCGCCATGGGTGCGGACGTCGACGCTGAAGCGGCTCGGGATGCGCACGTGCACCCGCACCCGCGGCTCCCAGAGCAGCGAGAGGAGGCCTTCGACCGCGGCCCTCCCGACGAGCTCCACACCTTCGGCGTCGCGGCGCAGGTCGAAGTCCACGCGGCCCCCGCCGCGGCCCGAGGCGCTCGCCTCCACCCGCACCGTGTCCTCGTCGTGGGCCTCGATCTGCACCGAGCCCACGTCGAGGCGCGCCCGGAAGCGACCCTCTGCCGGCGCCGGCACCTCCTTGCGGAACTCGCCGGCGCGCGCGTCGGAGGCGGCGACTCCGAGCACCAGCACCAGCCCCAGCGCGACGACCGAGCGGCCCATCACCGCGTCCTCACCCGCACGGCGCCTCGGGCCGAGTACAGCTGCAGCCGTTCGCCGCCGCCGTTCAGGTGCCCTCGGGCGTGCTGTTCGCCGCGCTCGCCATCGAGCTGGAGCGCGTCGGGAACCGTCACGCTTCCCCCGCGCGACTGGGCCTCGAGCGTGGCCCCGGCCTCCTTCGGGACCTCCACGTCCACCAGACCGCGTCGCGTCTCCACCGAGCCGGACGGGGCGCCGCGGAAGCGCACCACCACCGACCCGCGCTCCGTCTTGGCCCAGACCGGACCCTCCACGTCGTCGAGGACGATCTCGCCGCGCCCGGTCTTCGCCTCGCAGCGTCCCCGGACGTGGCTCACCTCGATGGCGCCGTCTCCGGTGCGGGCCACGAGGCCGCCGTCGACGAAGGTGCCCTGGATCGCGCCGGCGGTGGTCTTGGCGTCGACCGGCCCCCGGATCTCGCTCAGCTCCAGGTCCCCCTCCCGGGTGCGCAGGCGGACCGGACCCTCGACGCCGCTCACGTCGATGGAGCCGCCCTCGGTGCGGGCGCGCACCGGGCCCTGCAGGTCGTCGATCCGGATGCCGCCGCCGCTGGCGCGCACGTCGAGGGCGAAGCGGCGCGGCACCCAGATCCGCACCTCGATGCGGGGGCCCCCGAACAGCCAGGAAGCCGAGCCGCCCACCCGTCCGATCAGGCGGACCGTTCCGGCGTCGTGCTGCAGGCGGAAGTTCACGTCCCAGGCTCCCCATCCCGTGGTGTCGGCCACGATGTGCACCGAGTCGCTGGCGTGGGTGGTGATCTGGAGCTCGCCCCGATCCGGGCGGAGTCCCTCCCCGAGGTCCAGGTCGACCTCGAGGGTGCCCCCGGGCTCCACCGGAATGCGTTCGTCCAGGTCGTCGGCCCGGACGGGCAGTGCCGCCAGGGTGGAGAGCCACACGAGCAGGGCCAGCCGTCCCACGGTTCCTCCCGGAAGGTCGCGGCAGCAAGTCGCGTGCCAGCCCAGGGCGGCCGCACCGCGCCCGCGACCCGGTGCCGAGGCGTCGCGCCGCAGTCGGTCCCCTGCGCGCGTGCAGGAAGCGCCTTGCAGGCTTCAGGCTTCGGGGGACGCCTCGCCCTGCTCGTCGGCCTCGATCTCGCGCAGGACCCGGGAGAGCCAGCGGCCCCGGACCTCGGCGAGCTCGAGACCGTACTGCGCGACCATCCGGGTGTACTTGGGTAGGACCGCGGCGTCCAGGAGCTTCCGGGTGTTCATGGCGGCCTCCTCGCACTGGGCGATCTCGTGAACGATCCACGTCCGCGCGCCTCCCAGGGCTCCCGAGCGCAGCATGCAGAGCTTGAGCAGCGTCGGGTCGCGGTAGGTCCCGCTCTGCGGCGTCGGGTCCTCGAGCCAGCGCACCAGCTCGGCGCGGCCCGAGTCGGTGATGGCGTAGACCTTGCGCAGGCGCCCGTCGCGCACCTCCTCCTTGTGGGTCACGAAGCCCTCGCTCTCCAGGCTCCGCAAGGTTGGATAGATGTTCGTGTTCGACATCGGATAGAGCCAGGAGTAGCCGCGGGCCAGATCGCGCAGCAGATATCCGTGGGCCGGAGTCCAATCGAGGATGCCTAGGAGCGTGTGTCGGAGGGACATGATTCGAGCGCCTCACCACATATTCAGCTGGAGCAGGATCAGTATACCGGTTCCTCTGGGGATTTTCCGATCTGTCTATCTTGTATTGGAAAAGATGCTCTCGCGTGGGACGGCGGCCTCTCGCTGCGCACCTCTAGCCGTGGGCCGCCACCGCCTCCTCGAGCGACATCCCCTCCTCGATGCGGCGCTTGTTGCGGACCACGGCCGCCGGGCGGTTCCAGGCCAGCACCGCGGTCAGCTTCCCCGCCCTGCCGAACAGCGCCGCGAAGCGGCGCTCCTCGAGGCTGCCCTGGACGATGCGCATCTCGTCGTCGGGCCCGATCCGCCCGGCGAGCTGGATCTTGCGGTCGTACTGGTCCGACCAGAAGTAGGGCACGGGCGCGAAGGGCGCGACGGGCCCCTCGCCGGCGAGGAGCCGCGAGGCGGCGGCCTCCGCCTGCTCCACCGCGTGGGTCCAGTGCTCGATCCGGACCGGGGCGCCGAGCGTCCGGTGGTGCCAGCGCGCCACGTCACCCGCCGCCACCACCCCCGGCGCGGCGAGACAGGTCTCGTCGCACACGACCCCGTCGTCGAGCTGCAGCCCCGAGTCCGCGAGCCAGCCCACGGCCGGTCGCACGCCGATGCCCAGGACCACGACGTCCGCCGGCAGGCGCCGGCCGTCGGCGAGGCGCACCGCCTCCACCCCGGCCTCGCCCTCGAGGGCTTCGACCGATGCGCCGCAGTGCAGCTCGACGCCGTGGTCCCGATGCAGCGCGCCCACCAGCTCGCCCATGGCCCGGGGCAGCCGCTGCGCCAGGGGGAAGGGCAGGGCCTCCACCATGGCGACCTCGAGGCCCCGCTCGCGGCAGGTCGCGGCGACCTCGCCGCCGATGAAGCCCGCGCCGATCACGACGACCCGGGGCGACCGCTCGAGCGCGCCGCGCAGGGCCAGGGCGTCGTCGAGGGTCCGGAGCACGTGGACCCCGGAACGCCCCTCGGTGTCGGGCAGCCGCACGGGGGTGCCGCCCGTGGCGATCACCAGGCCGTCGAAGGCAAGCGACGGCGGGCCGCCCGCACCCTCCAGGTGGACCTCCCGCGCCGCCAGGTCGAGTCCCGTGGCCCGGGTGCCCAGGTGCAGGTCGAGGGCCAGGTCCGCGTACTTGTCCGCGGGGCGCAGCAGGATCTGGTCGGGCGCCATGCGCCCGGCCAGCAGCTGCTTCGACAGCGGCGGGCGGTCGTAGGGCAGATGCGGCTCGGCGCCCACGAGGGCGAGCCGGCCCTCGTAGCCCAGCCGGCGCAGGGCCTCGGCGGCCCGCAGCCCGGCCAGGGAGGCCCCCACCACCACCACGGATTGCAGCGTGCCCATGCGTCCGCTCAGTGTCCGTGCCGGGCGAGCTTGGCCGCGTGGCGGACGATCTTCGCCTCGGCCAGGAAGATCACCTCTTCGGCGATGTTGGTGGCGTGGTCGCTGACCCGCTCCAGGTGCTTGGCGATGAGGATCAGGTCGACCTCCTGGGCGGTGTACTCCGGATGGGAGCCCGCCTCGGCGATGGCGTCTCGAATCAGCGAGTCCTCCAGATCGTCTATCGCATCGTCGGCACCGAGGACGCTGCGGGCCTTGTCCGCGTCGGTCTCGGAGAACGAGTCGAGGGCCTGGCGCAGGATCCGGCGGGTCTGGTCCGCGAGCTCCGCCAGCCGGGGCGGCGGTCGGACGGCCGGACGCTCCGCGAGGCGGGTGGCGCTCTTCGCGATGTTGCGCGCGAGGTCACCCACCCGCTCGAGGTCGGTGGCCATGGTGCGGATGGCGAGCACGCGGCGCAGATCGGCGGCGACGGGCGCCTGGAGGGCGAGGGCCTTGGTGACCTGCTCGTCGATGGTGACGTCGAGGCGGTCGATGGCGAGGTCGTCCTTCTGGACGGCCCGGGCCAGCTGCGCGTTGCGCTCCCAGACCGACCGCAGGGCCTTGGCGAGGATCGTCTCGGCAAGGCTCCCCATGCGCAGCAGGCTCTCTCGCAGCTCGCCCAGGAGCGGGTCGACCGTGCGCCTCATCGGCTCCTCGTGCTCCGCTTCGCGCCCCGCCCGACCCCCGGGCGCAGATCCGCGAGAATCCCCGGGCGCAGATCCGCAAGAGTCGCTGCA
>CAYTZH010000020.1:62533-81102 GCA_964442285.1 uncultured Spirochaetales bacterium
CCCCGGGCGCAGATCCGCGAGAATCCCCGGGCGCAGATCCGCAAGAGTCGCTGCAAGGGTTCTACCGTGCGAAGGTTCCCCCCCCCCTGGGGCGGCGGCGCTGGAGCCCCGTGCAAAGTACCGCTAAACCTGCCGTCCTGTATGACCGGTCCGTGACGGGAGCGAAACGGAACCACCACACGTGACTACCACATTCTCGTCACGCAAACGTCGCAACAGTGACGTGATCGCGACAATCCGCGAAACGATGCTCCGCCCCGCGCGGCGCAAGAGTGGGGGATCGATGCGACGCCTGACTGCCTTCTCCGCGCTGGCCCTGGCCGCCCTCGTCCCGCTTCCGCGATCCGCCGCCGGCCAGCCGGTCCAGGTCGATCCCGCGATTCCCGCCTACCAGAAGATGAGCGGCGTCGCGGGCAACCTCAACTCGATCGGCTCCGACACCCTCAACAACCTGATGACGTTCTGGGCGGAGGGCTTCCGCAAGCAGTACCCGAACGTGCGCATCCAGATCGAGGGCAAGGGCTCCTCCACGGCGCCGCCGGCCCTGATCTCCGGGACGGCGCAGGTGGGCCCCATGAGCCGGCCCATGAAGGATACCGAGATCGACGAGTTCGAGCGGCGATTCGGCTACAAGCCGACGGAGATTCGCGCCGCGGTCGACGCCCTGGCCGTGTTCGTCCACAAGGACAACCCGCTGGAGAAGCTCACCCTGGCCCAGGTCGACGCCATGTTCTCGAAGACCCGGCGCTGCGGGGCCACCGCGCCCCTCGACCGCTGGGGCGATCTGGGTCTCGACGGCACCTGGAACGGCCGGCTGATCAGCCTCTACGGCCGCAACTCCGCCTCGGGGACCTACGGCTACTTCAAGAGCGAGGCGCTCTGCAAGGGCGACTTCCGGGACGAGGTGAAGGAGCAGCCGGGCTCGGCCTCGGTGGTGCAGGGCATCAACGAGGACGTGGCCGGGATCGGCTACAGCGGCATCGGCTACAGCACCTCGGGCGTCCGGGCCGTCGCGCTTGCCCGGGACACCGCCGGTCCCTACGGAACCACCCGCTCCGAGGACGTCTACTCGGGGCGATATCCCCTCGCGCGCTTTCTGTACCTCTACATCAACAAGGTTCCGAACCAGTCCCTGGACCCGCTGGTTCGCGCCTTCATCCAGTTCGTGCTGTCGCGCGAGGGACAGCAGATCGTGGTGAAGGACGGCTATCTGCCGCTGCCGAAGGCGGTGGTCGACGCGGAGCTGGCCAAGCTGGAGTAGCGTGAGCGCGTGGCGACCCTCGATCCCCCCCTGAACGCCGAGACCCGCCGGCGCGCCGCGGCTGCGGCGGCGACGGCGACCCGGCGCGTCGTCCTGGAACGCCTCGCGAGCTGGGTGGTGATCGGCGGCGGGGTCGGCGTCATCGCCAGCATCCTGGGCATCCTGGCCTTCCTGGTGATCGAGGTGCTGCCCCTGATGGCCTCGCCCTCGGTGAGCGCCGCGCGCCGTGGCGCGCTGCCGGGGCCGCTGCCCGGCGCCGTGCTCGTCGACGAGCACCGGACCCACCTGGCGACCCTCGCGCCCGATGGCGTGGTCCGGGTGCTCTCCCTCGGCAGCGGCGACACCGTTCTGGAGCGCGACCTGGCGAGCGAGCTCGGTCTCGCCACGCCCCTCGCCCCGGTGCTGGCGGAGCCGGACGACGGCCGCATGCTCGCGGGCACCGCCGACGGAAGCGTCCTCGCCCTGCCGGTCCGCTTCGCCGTGAGCTTCGACGCACAGGACCGGGTGGTGACGCCCGAGCTCGGCGAGCCGCTTCGGGTGGACCTCGAGCCCGAGGGCGGCGCCGTGACCGCACTCGCCGCACGGGTGGAGGACGACCGCACGACCTTCGTGGCCCAGCAGGCCGCGGGGCCCGTCTCGCTGGTGCGCAGCGAGGTGACCACCCACATGTTCACCGGCGAGACCGAGACCCGGCTCGCGCGCGGGCGGCTCGAGACTCCCGCTCCCCTTTCCCAGGTGCTGCTGGACCGCGACCAGCGCAACCTCTACGGCGTGAGCGAGGACGGACGGCTGCTCTGGTGGCAGATCCAGGGCACCGCGGCGGGACCGCCCAAGCTGCTCTCCGAGGGCACCTCGGCGGTCACCACGGCGACCCTCCTGATCGGGGATCGCGGCCTGCTGGCCGGTCGCGAGGACGGCACGGTGAACGTCTGGGCCCAGGCCCTGCTCGAGGGGGGCGGCGGCATCGCGCCGCGACACCTGCGCGCGTTCCGTCGCCTGGACGCGCCCGTGGCGCTCCTGGCCGCGTCGGGGCGGGGGCGCAGCTTCCTCGCCCAGGACGCGGACGGCCGCCTCGGCCTCTTCTTCTCCACCTCCCACCGCACCCTCTGGCGCGGCCCGTCGCCGCTCGCGGACGCCCGCCTGCTGGCCTTCGCGCCCAAGGGTGACGCCGCCTTCCTGGTCGGGGAGTCCGGGTGGCAGGAGGTCGCGATCCGGAACGAGCATCCGGAGTCGTCCCTGGCGACGTTCTTCGGACGCATCTGGTACGAGGGCTACGAGCAGCCCGAGTTCGTGTGGCAGTCTACCGGCGGCACCGACGACTTCGAGCCCAAGCTCAGCCTCACGCCGCTGCTGTTCGGGACGCTCAAGGCCACCCTCTACTCCATGGCGCTGGCGATCCCCCTGGCCGTGCTCGCCGCGGTCTACGTCGCCCAGTTCACGCACCCGCGCCTGTCGCGCTGGATCAAGCCCACCATCGAGATCATGGCGTCGCTCCCGAGCGTCGTGCTCGGCTTCCTCGCCGGCCTCTGGCTCGCGCCCCGCCTGGAGGGCGCCTTCCCCGCGCTCGTGCTCATGATCGTCGGGCTGCCCTTCGTGTCGATCCTGGCCGGAGCCCTCTGGAACCGGCTTCCCCAGCGCTGGCGCGGTCGCTTTCCCGACGGCTGGGAGGTGGCCTGGTACGCCGTGGCCCTGGCCCTGGGCGCCGGGGCCTGCCTCTGGCTATCGCCGGCCCTGGAGAGCGCGGTCTTCGCGGGGGACTTCCCGCGCTGGCTCGGCAGCACGACCGGGCTCGACTACCAGCAGCGCAACGCGATCGTGGTGGGGATCGCCATGGGCTTCGCCGTCATCCCCATCATCTTCGCCATCTCGGAGGACGCCCTCTCCAACGTCCCCCGGGATTTGGTGGCCGGCTCCCTGGCGCTCGGCGCCGACCGCTGGGAGACCGTGGTGAAGGTGGTGCTGCCCACCGCGAGCCCCGGCATCTTCTCGGCCATCATGGTGGGCTTCGGCCGGGCCATCGGCGAGACCATGATCGTGTTGATGGCCACCGGCAACACGCCGATCATGGACTGGAGCGCCTTCAACGGCTTCCGGACCCTCTCGGCCAACATCGCCGTCGAGATTCCCGAGGCGCCCGTCGGAAGCACCCTCTACCGGACGCTCTTCGTCGCCGCCATCCTGCTCTTCGCCGTGACCTTCGCGGTCAACACCGCGGCCGAGCTCGTGCGCCAACGCCTGCGCAACAAGTACGCAAAACTGTGATGGACGAGGTGCGCACCAGCCAGCGCCGCCGCCTCGTGAGCGACACCCTGGTGTGGCTGAGCGGTGGCACCCTGGCGCTGAACCTCTTGCTGATCGTGGGGCTCCTGCTGCTCATCGCCGCGAACGGCCTCGGCTACTTCTGGCAGCAGCCCCTGGTGCTCCTGGCCCTCGAGGACGGGGGCGCGCTGCTGGGCGAGGTGCACGAGCGGGACCTGGACCCCCAGGGCGACGCCCGGCTGCGGCTGGAGACCGGCAACCGCGACGTCACCGGGCGCGACTTCGTCTGGATCTCCCAGGCGGACGTGCGCGAGGAGCGTTTTCCCGAGGACGCGGTGCTCCTGGAGCGCCTCGAGTGGGGCAACTTCCACGGCTTCCCGGCGGCCCTGGAGAAGGACGGGCAGCCCCTGGCGGAGGGCCGCGAGGCCGTCTGGGAGGCCCTGGGCCCCCTGGTCCGGGAGAAGCGCGCCCAGCGGGAGGAGCTGCGCGACCTCGAAGAGGGCGCGATCGGCGACGTGAACTACGCCATCGAGGGGCTGCGCCTGGAGCTGCGCGGCCTCGAGCTCGCCGACGCGGCCGGCGCCGAGACCGAGCGCCGCCGGGCCGAGATCGAGGCCGAGATGCAGGCCGAGGAGGCCCGCTACGAGACGCTCCTGGAGGAGCTCACGGCGATGCGCCGGGCCTACGAGGCCGAGATGCTCGTGATGGAGACGGCCGACGGCCGGCGCCAGGCGATGCCCGTGGGCCAGGTGGTGCGCGCCGTCCAGCCCAACGCCCTCGGCAGCCTGGGCAAGCTCGGGCTCTATCTCTCCCGCCTGGGCGAGTTCCTCTGGGACGAGCCCCGGGAGTCGAACACCGAGGGCGGCATCTTTCCGGCCATCTTCGGCACGGTCATGATGGTCTTCCTGATGGCCCTGGCGGTGGTGCCCTTCGGCGTGCTCGCCGCGGTGTACCTGCGGGAGTACGCCCGGGAGGGCGTCCTGGTGCGCCTGGTCCGGATCGCCGTCAACAACCTGGCCGGCGTCCCCTCCATCGTCTTCGGCGTCTTCGGGCTCGGCTTCTTCGTCTACCTGATCGGCGGCTCGATCGACGAGCTCTTCTATCCCGAGGCGCTCCCCACGCCCACCTTCGGCACCGGCGGGATCCTCTGGGCCAGCCTGACCCTGGCCCTGCTCACCGTCCCGGTGGTCATCGTGGCCACGGAGGAGGGCCTGGCGGCGGTGCCCCGCAGCGTTCGGGACGGCTCCCGCGCCCTGGGCGCCACCAAGTTCGAAACCATCTGGAGGGTCGTGATCCCGTCCGCGGCGCCCGGTATCCTCACGGGGCTCATCCTCGCCATGGCACGGGCAGCCGGCGAGGTGGCGCCGCTGATGATCGTGGGCATGGTCAAGCTGGCGCCGAGCCTGCCCGTGGATGGCCGGTTCCCCTTCGTGCACTTCGAGCGCAAGTTCATGCACCTGGGCTTCCACATCTACGACGTGGGCTTCCAGAGCCCGAACGTGGAGGCGGTCAAGCCGCTGGTGTTCGCCACGGCGCTGCTGCTGGTCCTGGTGGTGCTGGCGACCAACATCGCGGCCATCGTGATCCGCAACCGGCTGCGGAAGAAGTACGCCGTGAGTAGCATCTGACAGGAGCTGCATGAAGGCGCCCGAGATCGAGAAGCCCGTCCTGAGCGTCGAGAACCTGAACCTCTGGTACGGGTCCAAGCAGGCGCTCGTGAAGGTTGGCATGGAGATCCCCGAGCGACAGATCACGGCCTTCATCGGCCCCTCGGGCTGCGGCAAGTCGACCCTCCTGCGCTGCTTCAACCGCCTGAACGACATGCTCGACGAGGTGCGGATCGAGGGCGACATCCACTTCGCCGGCACCAGCATCTACGATCCCGAGCGCGACGTGAACGCCCTGCGCAAGCAGATCGGCATGGTGTTCCAGAAGCCGAACCCGTTCCCGAAGTCGATCTACGACAACGTGGCCTACGGCCCGCGCATCCACGGCGTCCGCGGGCGCAACGACCTGGACGAGATCGTGCAGCGCAGCCTGAAGGGCGCCGCCCTCTGGGAGGAGGTGAAGGACCGCATGGACGACAGCGCCCTGGGCCTGTCGGGCGGTCAGCAGCAGCGGCTCTGCATCGCCCGCGCCATCGCCGTCGAGCCGGAGGTCATCCTGCTCGACGAGCCCTGCTCGGCCCTCGACCCCCTGGCCACCAGCAAGATCGAAGAGCTGATGCAGGACCTGAAGCAGCAGTACACGATCGTGATCGTGACCCACAACATGCAGCAGGCGGCGCGCTCCTCGGACTACACCGCCTTCATGTACCTGGGCGAGCTGATCGAGTACGGCCTCACCGACGAGCTCTTCGTGAAGCCCCAGGACGCCAAGACCGAGGCCTACATCACCGGCCGCTTCGGCTAGCCCTCTTCGCGGGAGTCGGCCCGGGGCAGGGTGAACGTGAACGTGGAGCCCTTGCCGGGCTCGCTCTCCACGTAGATGTCGCCGCCCATGGTCTGGACCAGGTGCTTGACGATGGCGAGGCCGAGGCCGGTGCCGCCGAGCGCCCGGGAGCGGGCCTTGTCCACCCGGTAGAAGCGCTCGAAGATCCGGGCCCGGTCGCGCTCGGGGATGCCGATGCCCGTGTCGCCGACCCGCACGCGCACGCTGTCGCCCACCCGCCCGATCTCGACCCGGATGCGGCCGCCCGGATCCGTGTACTTGGCGGCGTTATCCAGCAGGTTGGTGAGCACCTGCTCCACGGCGCGGCGGTCGGCCCAGGCCGGGGCGGCCTCCTCCACGTCCACGGCGGCGGCCAGGGAGCGCTCGCGGAAGCGGGGCCCCATGTCCAGGAGCAGGGCGCCCGTGAGCCGCACCACGTCGATCTCGCCGGGCTCGAGGGGCACCCGCCGGCTCTCGATGCGCGAGAGCTCGAGCATGTCGCGGATCAGGTTCCCGAGCCGCTCGGCGTTGCGCAGGATGACCTCGAGCTGGGCCTTGGCCTCGTCGGGCTCCACCGGGTTGGCCAGCAGGGTCTCGGCGAAGCCGCGGATGGCCGTCAGCGGGGTCTGCAGCTCGTGGGAGGCGTTGGCGACGAAGTCGCGCCGTACGCTCTCCAGGTGACGCAGCTCGGTGACGTCGTGGAAGACGGCGACGGTGCCGGCGCGCGCGCCGGCGGGCGGGAAGCCCGCCGCGTGGATCAGCAGGATGCGGCCGCCGGACTCCACCTCGCTCACCACCGCCGTGGAGGAGTGGCGGGCCGCCGAGAGAGCCTCGTCGATGCCCGGATGCCGGATCACCTCGAGCAGGGTGCGGCCGGTGACCGGGCCCCAGATCGAGAGCAGCTCCCGCAGCCGCGGGTTGGCCAGCACCACGCAGCCGTCGGCGTCGAGCACCAGCACGCCCTCCACCATGCCCGCCAGCACGGCCTGGAGCTGCTCCTTCTCGGCGGTGATCTCGGCCAGGCGCAGGCCGAGCTGCTCGCCCACGGCGTTGATGGCGTCGGCGATCTCGCCCAGCTCGTCGTCGGCGTGGGGGCGCAGGCGCCGCGAGAGGTCGCCGGCGGCGATGGCGCGCAGGGCGTCGCGCATCTCCTGCAGGGGACGCACGCTCACCCAGGAGACGCCCAGGGAGAGCACGAGGGCCGCCAGCATGCCGATGGCGCCGGCCACGAGCAGGCGGCCCCGCAGGTCGGCGACCGCGGCCTCGAGGGCCTCGGTGCCGACGGCGAGCCGCAGCACGCCGTCGCCCGGGTCGCCCAGGGGCAGGGCCACGTAGAAGAGCTCGCCGCCGAGGGTGCGACTCTGCCGCTCCGCCCGGGTCACCCGACCCGCCAGGGCGCCGCGCACCTCGGGGCGGTCGCGGTGGTTCTCCAGCCGGGGCAGCGCCTCCGGCAGGACCTTCGAGTCGGCGAGCACGCTGCCGCCCGGCCCGATCACCGTCACCCGCGCACCCGCCGAGCGGGCGGCGCGGTCGACGCGGGCCACCAGCTCGGGCGCGCCCCGGGGCACCCCCGCGACCGGGCCCATGAGCTCGGCCACGAGCTCGCCGCGCTCCTGGAGCGACTGCTCCACGCGGACCCGCTCGCGCGCGCGCAGGCTGCGCTCGGCCAGGAAGCCCGACGCGATCGTGGTCAGCGCCACCAGTCCGGCGAGGACGGCCAACAGTCGTAGCTGGATCTTCGGCAGTGGAGGTCCCCCGCGCCGCCGGGGGGCCTACTCGGCGAACCGGTAGCCCACCCCTCGGACGGTCTCGATGAGGCCCGCCGCCGCGCCGAGCTTCTCGCGCAGCCGCTTCAGATGGGTGTCGATCGTCCGCGAGGTGACGGCGATGTCCGAGCCCCACACCTCGTCCAGGAGCTGCTCCCGGGTCATGACCCGACCGGGCCGGCCCATGAGGGCCTCCAGGAGGTGGAACTCCTTGGCGGTCAGCTCGACGTCGCCCCCCTCGACCGTGCAGCGGTGGCGCTCCGGGTCGAGCCGCAGGGCCCCGCGCTCGAGAATGCCCGAGGTGGTGGGCGTCCCGGCCCGGCGCCGCAGCACCGCCTTCACCCGGAGGGTCAGCTCGCGGGGGCTGAAGGGCTTGGTGACGTAGTCGTCGGCGCCCAGCTCGAAGCCCACGATCCGGTCCACCTCCTCGGACTTGGCCGTGAGCATGATGATCGGGAGCGGGCCGAGCTGGGGGTCGCTGCGGACCTGGCGGCACACGTCCGTCCCGGAGAGGTCCGGCAGCATCAGGTCGAGCACCATCAGGTCGGGCGCCGAGCGGCGCAGCGAGGCCAGGGCCTCCTCTCCGGTCTGGGCGGTCTCGACGTCGAAGCCGGCCTGGGCCAGGTTGAAGCGGACGAGCTCGACGAGATCGGGCTCGTCGTCCACGACGAGGATGCGCGTTCCCATGCCGCGGCAGGATACCACCGCGACGGGAGCGCGAAAATCGCGCGACGGCGCCGTGCTTCCCGGCGCCGCGGAAACTCCACCCCGCCGTCACCTCGCCGTTGCGGGCGGTCGCCCCGGCGGGGCCGCAACCGGGCCGCTAAGTCCCCGGCAGGCCACCGTTCGTGGGCTTCTGGTGGACCCGTACCTGGCTGATCCGCGTCCCCGACATGTCCACCACGGTGAACGTGTGGCGGCCCACCTCCACCTGTTCGCCTTTTCGCGGCGTGTGACCCAGGGCGTTGTAGACGAGGCCGCTCAAGGTGTCGCCGGGCTCCGACTCCACCGACCAGCCCGACTCGCGGTTGAAGTCCAGCACCCGGATCCGGCCCAGGGCCTGGTAGGCGCCGTCCGAGAGGCGCCGGATGGTCAGGAGCTCCTCGCGGTCGAACTCGTCGCGGATCTCGCCGACGATCTCCTCCAGCACGTCCTCCTGGGTGATCAGGCCCTGGGTCACGCCGAACTCGTCCTTGACCACCGCCATGTGGACGAACGCCCGCTGCATGTCGGCCAGCAGGGCCAGGATGGGCTTGCGCTCCGGCACCCGCAGGACCGGCTTCAGGATGGCCTGGACGTCCTGCCCGCCCTCGCGCACGTGCTTGATCAGGTCCTTCAGGTGGACCACGCCCAGGATGGTGTCGATGTCGCCCTGGTAGATCGGGACCCGCGTGTAGCGCTCCTCGATCACCTGCTCGAGCAGCTCGGCGGCGGGCACGTCGGCCGAGAAGGCGACCATCTCCGTCCGCGGCATCATGATCTCGCTCACGGTCATGTCCGCGGCGCCGGCGGCCGCGCCGATGATGGCCAGGGGCGTGCCCGGGGCGCGGCTCGTGCCCTCCCGGGCCCGGCGCGCCAGGCGCAGCACCTCCTCGGAGGAGGTGGCGGGCTCGTCCGGGCCCAGACCGCGGCGGCTGGTGACCCGCTGCACCACGGGCTCCACGAAGCGGTCGAAGAGGGCGTGCATGGGCCGCAGCCCCTGGTGCAGCAGGTAGAGCGGCAGGGCCACGGTGTGGGCCACCTGCCGGGGGCTGCGCGCCGCCAGGGCCTTCGGCAGCACCTCGCAGAAGATCAGGACCACGACCGTGAGGATCGCCGTCGCCGCCGCGATGCCGATCCGCTCCCCGAGGTAGGCGACGGCCAGGGCCGACGACACGGCAGCGGCCAGGATGTTCACCACGTTGTTCCCGAGCAGGATGGTCACCAGCAGCCGGGAGGTGGACTGGAGCAGGCTGTGGATCGCCAGCGACGCGGGGCCGCGGGCGTCGCGGACCTCCTCCTCCACCTCGTCGGGCTGCAGTCGCAGCAGGGCCGTCTCGCTCCCCGAGAAGAACGCCGACAGCAGCAGACAGCCGACGATGATCACCAGCGCGACGACCGGACTCATCGGGTCCATACGGGCTCCTGGCAGGGCGTTCGAAGCTCCTGGCAGGGCGTTCGACGGGGTGACGTCCCCGCGCCAAGTGCTATAACGCTGCTAAAGCTCTCTAACACCGTTCAACCTCGCTCCCCGGGCGGTCGATGTCACCCCCCATGGCCTTCCAGAACGCCGACCGCCGGCGCGCGCGCCAACGCGACGAGGTGCGCCGGACGATCCTCGAGGCCGCCGAGCAGCTGCTGCTCGAGCGCGGCACCGAGGGCTTCTCCATGCGCCGGCTGGCGGCCCGCTCGGGCTACACGCTGCCGACGATCTACCACCACTTCGGGGACAAGCCCCGGCTGCTGGAGGCCCTGCTGGAGGAGCGCTTCCGGAGGCTGCTCGGGGCCCTGCGACGGGTCGGGGGCGACGGCGATCCCGAGGAGCTTCTGCGGGGCATGCTGGCCGCCCTCGTGCGCTTCGGCATGCGGCATCCCAACCACTACCGGCTGCTCGTCGAGGCGTCGCTCGAGGGAACCGAGCCGCCCTCGGCCGAGCAGGCCCGCGCGCTGATGGAAGCCCCGGTGGCGGCCCTGGCCGCGGCGGGCCGCCTGCTGGAGCCCGACGTGGAGGCCACGGGGCAGCTGCTCTGGATGTTCAGCCATGGCCTGATCTCGCTGCGGACCTGCGGACCGGAGATCGACTGGGTGCCGGGCCTGATCGAGAAGGGGATCGACGGGATCATGCGGAGCCTCGTGGCGCCCGCGCCGGGGGGGCGATGACCCGGCGCGCGAGCGGGGCGGGCTGGCGCTGCGCGCTGGCGTTCGCGGGGCTGGGCGTCTGGCTCTCGGGTTGTGGCCAGGAGGCCCCGCCCGAGCCCTCGGCTCCCTCGGTCGCGGTGGCGCCGGTGGCCGTCCGGATCCTGGAGGAACGGATCGAGGCGTCCGGCGAGCTGGTGGCCCGGCAGCAGGCGCGCGTGGCGGCCGAGGTCGGTGGACGGATCACCGAGATCATGCGCGACGAGGGTAGCGAAGTCGAGGCCAGGGAGATCGTGCTCGAGATCGACCCGGCCCGGCGCAAGCTCGCGGTCGACGACGCCCGCGCGGGCCTGGTCCGCGCCCGGGCCAGCCTGGCCGAGGCGCGCCGGGAGTCGAACCGGATCGAGGCGCTGCACGCCCGGGGCGTGGCCTCCGAGGCCCGGCGGGACCAGGCGACCACCCAGCTCCGCCTGGCCGAGGCCGAGGCCGTGGCCGGCGAGGCGCGCCTGGGCGTGGCGGAGCGGGCCCTGGCGGACGCCAGCGTTCGGGCCCCGTTCGCGGGGGTCGTCTCCCTGCGGCTCGTCAGCGCCGGCGAGTTCGTCCAGCCCGGCACGCCGCTGTTCGACCTGGTGGCCCTCGATCCGGTGGACGCGGAGTTCCGGCTCCCCGAGGCCGACGCCGCGCGGGTTGCGCCCGGCCAGGACGTGGCGGTGGGCGTCGCGCCCTACCCGGACGAGGTCTTCCCGGCGGTGGTGCGCTTCGTCTCGCCCACGATCGACCCGGACACCCGCACCCTGCTGGTCCGCGCCGCCCTCGACAACGCCGACCACCGCCTGCGTCCGGGCCTGTTCGCCCGGGTCGACCTGGGCGTGAGCCGACGGGACGGGGTGGTCATGATCCCCGAAGAGGCCGTGCTGCAGCGGGCCGATGGCCAGGTCGTGTTCCGGCTGGTGGACGGGAGCCGCGTCGAGCGCCGGTCGGTGGAGACCGGTCAGCACGCGGACGGCGAGGTCGAGGTCCGCGGCCTCGAGGTCCGGGACCGGGTGGTGGTGCGGGGGCAGCACCTGCTCACCGACGGCGTCCGGGTCTCGGTGCGCACGCCCGACGGGCGACCGGCCGCGGACCGGGCCGAGGCGGCCGTCGGCGAGGGGCCCCAGTGAACCTCTCCGACGTCTGCATCCGGCGTCCGGTCTTCACGCTGATGCTGACGCTCTCGCTCGTGGTCTTCGGCGTGCTCGGCTACCAGCGCCTGGGCGTCGACCAGTTCCCGTCCATGGAGTTCCCGGTCGTCAACGTGATCGCGCTCATGGAGGGCGCGAGCCCGGAGGTGATGGAGGAGGACGTCACCGATGTGCTCGAAGAGTACCTGAACTCCATCGCCGGCGTCCGCTCCCTCGCGTCGGTCACGACCGAGGGGACGAGCCAGATCACGGTCACCTTCGAGCTCGACCGCGACCTCGACGTGGCCGCCCAGGACGTCCGCGACAAGGTGTCCCAGGCCCGCTACGAGCTGCCCCAGGACGTGGAGCCGCCCCTGGTGCAGAAGTTCGCCACCGGCGACTTCCCGATCCTGTGGTTCCCGCTCATCACCAACCGGGGCACCGTCGAGAACACCGAGTTCCTGAAGTACACGGTGAAGCCGCGCCTGGAGACGATCGCCGGGGTGGGCTCCACGCCGATCTTCGGCGGCCTGGAGCGCAACATCCGCATCTGGCTGCGCGCCGACGACCTGGAGGCCCGCGGCCTGGCCTCCGGGGACGTGATCGCCGCCCTGCGGCGCGAGCACGTGGACCTCCCCGGCGGCCGGGTGGAGAGCGCGCGGCTCGACTACACGGTCAAGACCGACGCCGAGTTCCGCACCCTGGAGGAGCTCGAGGGCCTCGTGGTGGCCTACGACGGGGACGCGCCGATCCACCTCCGCGACGTGGCCCGGGTGGAGGACGGCGCCGAGGATCCGATCACCATCGCCCGCTACAACGGCCAGCCGTCCATCGCCATGGGCATCATCAAGCAGTCGGGCGGCAACAGCGTGGCCATCGCCGACGAGGCCTACGCCCGCATCCGGGCCCTGAACGAGGTGATGCCCGAGGGCCTCTCCTTCGATGCGAGCGCCGGCGTGATCGACTTCACCCTGGCCATCCGCGAGGCGGTGGACGAGACGCTGTTCGCCCTGGCCTTCGGCGCGGTGCTCGCCGTGCTCACGGTCTTCGTCTTCCTGCGCCGCACGCGGCCCACGCTGATCGTCGCCACGGCCATCCCGCTGTCGATCATCGCCACCTTCGGCGTCATGTGGCTGCTGGGCTTCACCCTGAACGTGATGACCCTGCTGGGACTCACCCTGGCCGTGGGCGTGGTGATCGACGACGCCATCGTGGTGCTCGAGAACATCGAGCGCCACCGCGAGGAGGGCGAGGGCCCCCACGAGGCGGCCTCCCGCGGCACGCGGCAGATCGCCTTCGCGGCCACCGCGGCCACGGTCTCCATCGCGGCGGTGTTCCTCCCGGTGGCCTTCGTCGAGGGGATCGTCGGCAACTTCCTGCGCGAGTTCGGCCTGACGGTCGCCAGCGCGGTGATGATCTCGCTCTTCGTGGCGCTCACCCTCACGCCCATGCTGGCGGCCCGGATGCCCCCGCCCGCGGAGCGCTCCCACGGCAGCATCTATCAGCGGCTGGAGCGCGGCTTCGAGCGGCTCGAGTCGGTCTACCGTCGGCTCCTGGGCTGGGGGCTGGCGAACCGCGTAGCCATGCTCGGGCTCGCCACCCTGGCGCTCGGCGTGGCCGTGGGGTTCGCCGTGCTGCTGCCCGCCGAGTTCATGCCGCCGGAGGATCGGGGCTGGTTCTTCACGCGGATCGAGACGCCGCCCGGGACGAGTCGCGAGGCCACCCTCGGGATGTTGAAGCGCAACGAACGCTGGCTGCTGGAGCAGCCCGAGGTGGCGGGCCTGTTCGCCGCCGTCGGTATCGCCGGACCCGACGACCCCGAGGGTGCCACCAACATCGCCCTGATGTTCTCCACCCTGCATCCCCGCGCCGAACGCGAGCGCACCGCCCAGGAGCTGATCCGGGAGGCGCGCAAGGCCCTGGCGGTGATCCCCGGCCAGCGGGTGAACGTCTTCGACATGTCCCTGGCCACCACGGGCGGTGGCGCCGACGTCGAGTTCAGCCTCCAGGGCAACCTCGACCTCCTGGAGCTGGACGCCCTGGCCGACCGCTTCCTCGCGGAGCTCGAGGAAGTCGACGGCTTCGTCGACCTGGACAAAAGCCTGAAGCTCGGCCTCCCCGAGGTGCGGGTGATTCCGGACCGCGCCAAGGCGGCGGCCCTGGGGGTCGACGCCGCGACCCTCGCGGCGGCGGTGCAGGCCATGATCGGCGGTCTCGACGTGGCCACCTTCAAGGACCGCGGTCGCGGCTACGACGTGCGCGTGCGCCTCGAGGCCGAGGACCGCGCCGAGCCCGAGGCCATCGATCGCATCTCCGTGCGCAACCGCAAGGGCGAGCTGGTGGAGCTGCGCAACCTGGTGGAGATCGAGAAGGGCGCGGCGCCCTCGGCGATCACCCGCAAGGATCGCCAGCGCAGCGTCACCCTGTCCGGGAACCTGGACGGCCTCGTGCTGCAGGACGCCCTCGAGGCGGTCGACGCCGTGGCGGCCCGGGTCCTGCCCGAGGGCGTGGGGATCTCCTTCTCCGGCGAGGCCGAGCAGATGCAGGAGAGCGCCCAGCAGTTCGGTCTGATGCTGGGGCTCGCCATCCTGGTGATCTACATGGTGCTGGCCATGCAGTTCGAGAGCCTCCTGCATCCGCTCACGGTGATGCTGGCGCTGCCCCTGGCCATGACCGGGGCCCTCGGCGGGCTCTTCCTGGCGGGGATGAGCCTGAACATGTTCAGCATGATCGGGATCATCCTGCTCTTCGGTCTGGTCACCAAGAACTCGATCCTGCTCGTGGACTACGCCAACCAGCTCCGCGCCCAGGGGGTGGACCGGGTGGAGGCCATGCGCCGGGCCGCGCCGGTGCGGATGCGGCCGGTGCTGATGACCGCCGTGTCGATGATCTTCGGGGTGCTGCCGGCGGCGGTCGGGGTCGGCCCCGGCGCCGAGTCGCGCCAGCCCATGGGCGTGGCCACCGCCGCGGGCATGTTCTCCTCGACCCTGCTCACGCTGCTCGTGGTCCCCGTCGTCTACCTGGTCCTCGAGGACGCGGTGGCCTTCGTCCGCCGCCTTCCGCGCCGCCTCCTCCGGACCCTCACCCGCGAGCGCCGCCCCACCTCGAAGCAGACGCCCACCGTCCGCCCCGCCGAACGCTGAGCGCCCGCCCCTAGGCAACGACGTCGAGCAGCGATCGCTCCGCCCCGAGCCCCGCCTCGATGGCGCGGATCGCCGCCCGACCCTGGAAGAGGGCAAGCCGCTGGTCGACGAGCGAACGCGCCAGGGACGGCGCCGGATCGGGGAAGGGCGGCTCGGGCCGGAACGCGGCAGGCGGGGACGTCGCGGCCGCAGGACCCGGTGCGACCGGCGCACCGGGAATCTCCTCGGCCACGGGCACCGCAGCCAGCGCCCGCGGCCCGAAGCCGGCGATCTCCCGGGCCGCGCGGTCGAGCCGCTCGCCGGCCGCCCGAAGTCCGCGCAGTCCGCTGCCGATGGGGTCGATGGGGGCGGGGTCCACGACCGGCTCATCGGCGCTGCGAGGGGAAGGCCTGAGGGGCGGAAGCCCCGACACGGGCCGGGTCACCGCGACCGGCGCGGGCAGCGGGATCCGGGTCCGGGTGGGACTACGGAGGATCGCATCCGGGGAACACCCCGGGCTTCAGGGCGCTGCGCTCCCGCAGCCAGCGCACCGCCTCCTCCGCCTCGGCGCGCTCCGCCTCGAGGAAGCGCGCCACCGCGGCCGCCAGCCGCGGCTCGGTGAGGAAGTGGGCGCTCCAGGTCGGCGTGGCGTCGAAGCCGCGCACCTGCTTGTAGTCGCCGCCGGCGCCCGGCTCGAAGCGCTGCAGGCCGTGGTCGATGCAGTGCTCGATGGCCGCGTAGTAGCAGACGTTGAAGTGCAGGTGGGGGACGTTCTCGGTGGCGCCCCAGTAGCGGCCGTAGAGCGCGTCGCCCTTCTGCACGTTGAACGTGCCGCCCACCGCGCGCTCGCCGCGATAGGCCAGGACGGCACACAGCCGCTCCCGGAAGCGCTCGACGGCGAGCTCGAAGAAGCGCCGCGAGAGGTAGCGGCGGCCCCAGACCCGATTGTCGACCGTGGCCCGGTAGAAGCGGAAGAGGGGCTCCACCAGGTCGGGCCCCAGGTCGTCTCCGCTGCGGACCCGGATCGCGACGCCGTGCTCTTCGAGGGAGCGCCGCTCGCGGCGGATCTGGTTGCGCCGCTTGCTGCGGAAGTGCGCCAGGTAGTCGTCGAAGCTGGCGTAGCCCGGATTCGTCCAGTGGTACTGGACCCCGATACGCGGGAGGTAGCCGGCCTCGCGCGCCGCGTCCGCCTCGTCGGGGCGGCAGAAGTTGACGTGGACGCCCGACATCCGGTTGGCGGCGCAGAGCTCGCGCAGCGCCGACGAGAGCTTCGCCGCCCAGGCGGCCCGGTCCTCGCCCGGGGCGACGAGGAAGCGCGCCCCGGTGACCGGCGTGAAGGGCACCCCCACCAGGAGCTTCGGGTAGTACTCGATGCCCGCCCGATGGGCCGCGTCGGCCCAGCTCCAGTCGAAGACGAATTCGCCCTCGCTGTGGAGCTTCACGTACAGGGGACACGCGGCGACGGTGACGCCGTCCCTGCGGGCGACCAGCGGACGGGGCAGCCAGCCGGTGTCCCCGCCCACGCAGCCGGCGTGCTCGAGGGAGGCCAGCCAGCCCCACTCGAGGAAGGGCGACTCCTCGCCCACGAGTCGGTCCCACTCGGCCTGGGGGACCTGCGCGATGCCCTCGAGTACCTGGATCTCCTCGGCCACGGCGGCAGTGTAGCTGCACACCCGCGTCCGGGATCCTATGCTCCCTCCCGTGGAGTTCCCCGGCGCGCCCGTCTTCGCACCCGCCGCCCAGGCGGCCCGGCCCCGCGCCAGCGATCCGGGGCCGCCGGGAGACCCTCCGCCGCCGCCCGGCTCCCCGGGTGGGGGCAACCCGCTGCGGGAAGGCGACGTCGTCACCGAGACCCGGCGCAAGGCGGTGCGACCGCCGCGCTTCCAGGTGGTCCTCTACAACGACGACTACACGCCCATGGAGTTCGTGGTCGCCATCCTCGAGCAGATCTTCGGCAAGAGTCCCGCGGAGGCCACGTCCATCATGCTCCACGTCCACCACAACGGCGCCGGCATCGCCGGGGTCTACGTCCAGGAGGTGGCGGAGACCAAGGTGGCCATGGTGCACAAGGCGGCCGAGGAGCGGGGCTACCCGCTGCGGGCCGGCGTGGAGTCCGAGTGAGCGAGATCCCCCGCGAGCTGCAGCTCACCCTCCAGGCGGCGTTCCGGGAGGCCGTCTCCCGTCGCCACGCCTACCTGACCGTCGAGCACCTGCTCTACGCCCTGCTCCACGACGCCCGGGGCGAGGAGATCCTGCGGCGCTGCGGCGTCAACGTGGAGGTGGTGAAGCGCGCGCTCCAGCGCTTCTTCGACGAGGACCTGGAGGCCGAGCCGGGCGACGACCCCGTGGAGGCGCGCCAGACGCTGGCCCTCCACCGCGTGCTCCAGCATGCCCTCCACCACGCCGAGAACGCCGAGAAGCCCGAGATCGAGGCCGGGGACCTGCTGGCCGCCATCTTCCAGGAGCCGGACTCCTACGCCGTGGCGCTGCTGCGCAACGAGCAGCTCACCCGCCTCGACGTGCTCCGCTACATCTCCCACGGCATCGCCAAGGTGCCCGACGGCGGGGCCGAGCCGGCGACCCCCCGACCCGCCCTCGACGACGAGGAAGAGGGGGCGCCCGCGGATCCCCTGGAGGCCTTCGCCAGCAACCTCACGGCACTGGCGAGCGAGGGGAAGCTGGATCCCCTCGTGGGTCGCGGCCGCGAGCTGGAGCGCACCATCCACATCCTCGCGCGGCGGCGGAAGAACAATCCCATCTTCGTGGGCGAGGCGGGCGTCGGGAAGACCGCCCTGGCCGAGGGCCTGGCCCTGCGCATCCAGGAGGGTCGGGTTCCCGAGGACCTCGCCGACGCCGAGATCTTCTCCCTCGACCTGGGCGCGCTGCTGGCCGGCACCCGCTACCGGGGCGACTTCGAGGCGCGCTTCAAGGCGCTGATCGCCGCGGTGAGCGAGCGACCGAAGCCCGTCCTCTTCATCGACGAGATCCACACCATCCTCGGCGCGGGCTCGGCCCAGGGCGGCACGGTGGACGCGTCCAACCTGCTGAAGCCTCTGCTGGCCGCCGGCGATCTGCGCTGCATGGGCTCGACCACGTACGCCGAGTACCGCCACTTCGAGAAGGACCGCGCCCTGGCGCGGCGCTTCCAGCGGGTGGACGTGGTGGAGCCCACCCGCGAGGAGGCCGTGCGCATCCTCCAGGGGCTGGCCCCCCGCTACGAGGAGCACCACGGCGTGCGCTACACCCGCGGCGCCCTCGAGGCCGCGGTGGACCTCTCCACCAAGCACCTCTCGGACCGCCACCTGCCCGACAAGGCCATCGACGTCATGGACGAGTCCGGCGCCGCCGTGCGCCTGCGTCCCACCGGCAAGCGACGGCGCACCGTCGGGGTGCGCGACATCGAGGCGGTGGTCTCCCGCATGGCCCAGATCCCGCTGGCGCGGGCGTCGGTCTCGGACCGCGAGCGCCTCGAGCAGCTCGAGCCGGACCTGAAGCGGGTGGTCTTCGGCCAGGATCCGGCCATCTCGAGCGTGGTCCGGGCGGTGAAGCGGGCGCGCGCGGGTCTGGGCGGCGCCGACCGGCCCATGGGCTGCTTCCTGTTCATGGGGCCCACGGGCGTGGGCAAGACCGAGCTCGCGCGCCAGCTGGCGGGGACCCTGAGCGTGCCCTTCCTGCGCTTCGACATGAGCGAGTACATGGAGAAGCACGCGGTCTCGCGCCTGATCGGCGCGCCCCC
>CAYTZH010000021.1:0-79691 GCA_964442285.1 uncultured Spirochaetales bacterium
CAGCTCGTGGCCTCGGAGCTGATCATCACCGCCATCGTGGCGGCCGTCGCCAAGCTGGGGAAGCAGCTCGAGAGCCTCTACGACGTCCTCGCCGCCACGGACAAGCTCGGGGTGCTGTTCGACCTCCCCCTCGAGCGGGAGGGCGGCGCCGGCCTGCCCGGGACGGTGGGCGCGGCGCGGGTGGAGCTGCGCGACCTCACCTACCGCTATCCCAGCGGGCCGACGCTCGGTCCGGTCGACGCCCGGATCGAGGCCGGCGAGCGCGTCGCCCTGGTGGGCCCGGTGGGGTCGGGCAAGAGCACCTTCATCGACATGCTCGGGGGCCTGCGCGCACCGACCTCCGGATTCGTCGCGGTCGACGATTGCGACCTGCGGGACGTGCGCCTGGAGGACTTCCGGCACCAGGTCCAGATGATCCGCCACGCGGAGGTCTTCGCGGGCACGGTGCTCGACAACCTGCGCGTGGTGCGACCCGGCCTCTCGCTCGCCGAGGCCTCGGAGGCACTCGCCGAGGTGGGCCTCCTGGAGGCGGTGCGGGCGCTGCCCGACGGGCTGCACACGCGCCTTGCCACCGACGGACGCCCTCTCTCGCGGGGTCGGGTCGCCGCGCTGATGCTGGCCCGCGCGCTGGTGGCCCGACCGCGGCTGCTCCTGCTCGACAAGGCGTTCACGAGCCTCGACGAGGCCGCCCGCAAGCGCGCCCTCGACGCGGTCTTCGCCGCCGACGCACCCTGGACCGTGGTCGTCGTCTCCGAGCGCCCGGACGTGATCTCCCGCTGCAATCGGGTCATCGAGCTGGGGAAGCCCGGCGACGAGGCCCTGGCGGCGGGGGCCGAGGGAGGAATGCCGTGAACACGGTTCCGCCGACCTACCAGCCCGCGCTCTCGGCGCTCCAGCTCGTCCAGAGCCCGGGAATCCTGAGGACGTTCGCCAGCGCGCTCGGGCTGCTGCTGGTCGCGATCCTGGTCGCCCTGGCCTTCGTGCCCTGGCAGCAGAACGTGACCGGCTCGGGACGCGTGGTCGCCTTCGACCCCTTCGATCGCATCCAGACCATCCAGGCGCCGGTGACGGGCCGCATCCGCCACGCCTGGGTGATCGAGGGTACGCGCGTGAAGGGCGGCGACCCGCTGGTCGAGATCGTCGACAACGACCCCTCGATCCTGCGTCGCCTGGAGGAGCAGCGGACCGCGCTCGGCTCCCAGCTCCAGTCGGCCCGGGAGAAGGTCGCGCTCTTCGAATCCCAGGTGGCGGCGTTGCGGGAGGCGCAGGCCCTGGCCGCGGAGGCGGCGCGTCGCCAGGTGGAGGTCGCCAAGGCCGACATGCAGTCCGCGGTCCACGGCCTGGAGGCCGCCCGCGCCGCCGCGGAGCAGGCCCGCCTGAACTTCGACCGCCATCGGGAGCTGCTGCGCGAAGGGCTCGCCTCGGAGCTCCAGTTCGAGGTGACCGAGCGGGACTACAAGGAGGCGCGAGCCCGGGTGGAGCAGGCGCGCCAGGCCCTGTCCGCGGCGCGCTCCAACGAGGAGGCGCGCATCGCCGATCTCGGCCGGGTCGACACCGAGAACCGGGCTCGGATCGAGTCGGCGCGCACCAGCGAGGAGTCGGCCAAGGTGGAGGTCGCGGCCCTGGAAGAGCGCACCACGGCGCTCGAGTCGCGCATCGCCCAGCAGACGACCCAGCTCGTCACCGCGCCACGCGACGGGGTCGTCTTCCGGCTGTTCGCGAGCCCGGGCGCGGAGCTGGTCCGCGCCGGTGCCCCGCTGATCCAGCTCATCCCCGAGGCCGGAAGCCGCGCGGTCGAGCTGTGGGTGGACGGCAACCACGTCCCCCTCATCTCGCCCGGACGTACGGTCCGGCTCCAGTTCGAGGGCTGGCCCGCGGTGCAGTTCTCCGGCTGGCCCTCGGTGGCGGTGGGAACGTTCGCCGGGCGGGTCCAGCTGGTCGACCCGAGCGACGACGGTGCGGGGCGCTTCCGGCTCCTCGTGGTCCCGGAGGACCCGGAGGAGGAGCCGTGGCCGGACCCGACCTACCTTCGCCAGGGGGTGCGGGCGAAGGGCTTCGTACTCCTCGATCGCGTGAGCATGGGGTACGAACTGTGGCGACAGGCAAACGGATTCCCACCCACCGTGGCGATGCAGCCGCCCGACGCGTCCACCGAGAACCGCTGATCCGAGGGCTCGCTGCGCTCCTGGTGGCGTTCGCACTCGGGTCTTCCCACGACGCCGCGGGCCAGGCGCCGCCGGCGAACCCGCCGTTGGGCCTCGAGGAGGTCCTGGCCTCGGTGGAGGCCCACTACCCCCTCCTGGCCGCAGCCCAGGCCCAGCGCGACGTGGCGGCGGGCTCGCTCCTAGCCGCCGAGGGCCAGTTCGACACCCAGCTGGTGCTGCAGGGCGACCTGCGTCCAGAAGGCTTCTACGAGACCTACGAGGGCGATGCCCTGCTCGAGCAGCCGACCACGCGCTGGGGCTCGCGCTTCTACCTCGGCTACCAGATCGGTCGGGGCAGCTTCGCCTCCTACGACGGCGCCCGGCAGACCGACGACGCGGGAGAGTTCCGCGGCGGCGTGGAGCTGCCGCTCCTGCGCGGACGACGCATCGACAAGCCGCGGGCCGCGCTCGCCCGGGCGGAGCTGGACCTGGCCCGGGTGGAGCCGGAGCTGGCCCTGCAGCGGATCGGCTTCCTCCGCGATGCCGCGATCAGCTACTGGCGCTGGGTAGCCAAGGGCCTCGAGGTCGCCGTCGCCGAGCGGCTCCTCGGCGTCGCCGAGGAGCGGCAGGCGCAGCTCGAGGGCCGGGTGCGACGCGGCCTGCTCCCGAGCATCGACCTGGTGGACAACGAACGGCTGATCGTCGATCGGAAGATCCGACTGCTGGCCAACCAGCGCGACGCGGAGCAGGCCGCCATCACCCTCTCCCTGTTCCTGCGCGACGACGCGGGCGCCCCGCGCATCCCGGGACGAGCGGACCTTCCGGCCGACTTCCCCGCCGAGGAGGCCCCGGACCCGCTCGCCTTCACGCGCGATCTCGACCGGGCGCGCCAGGACCACCCCCTGCTCCGCAGCTTCGCGCTTCGTCGCGACCAGGCCGAGGTCGAGCTGGCGCTGGCCCGGAACGACGGCCTCCCCGAGCTCGATCTGCTGGTGGAGGGCTCTCGCGACGTGGGCGACGCGCTGCCCGGCATCTCCACCCTCGGCTCGGTGTCGCCCTCACCGCGGAGCGAGACCGAGCTGAAGGCGAAGATCCGGATCGGGCTGCCTCTGCAGCGGCGGGACGCCCGCGGCCGGATGCGCTCGGCGTCCGCCCGGCTCTCGCGGCTCGATAACGAGGCGCGCTTCGCCCAGGAGCAGATCGAGGCGGACATCCGCCGCGCCATGACCGGCCTCGAGACGGCGTACGCGCAGGCCGAGGCAGCCCGCGAGAACCTGGCCTTGGCGGAACGCATGCGGCGTGCCGAGCAGCGCAGGCTGGGCCTCGGCACGAGCAACCTCATCGACGTCAACATCCGCGAGCGGGAGGCCGCCGATGCGGCCGACGCGCTCATCGAGGCCCAGGCGGCCTACTTCGGAGCCGTCGCCGCCTACCGGGCGGCCGTCGCGGTGGACTTCTGAGGGGGAACCGCAGTCTTGTTCCTCGATATTATCGATGAAATGAGATTCTATTTTCTATTTTTCGAATCATAGGGGGCGGCCGATAATCTGGGCAGCGAAACGAGGAGAGATCATGAAGCTCGACATCCACTGCTCCGGCCCCGATCTCGACGCGCTGCAGAAGGCCTGCATCCGCACCACGGTGGGCTTCGCCGCCTGGCACGACAGCGGCCGCGTGCGCCGCATCCGCGTCCTGCTGGGGGATGCCCCGGAGAAGTCGATCCGCTGCGTGCTCGTCGCCGAGACCGCCGAGGGCGCCGCGATCCGTGTGGAGGGGGCAGCCGGACATCTGCAAGCCGCGGTGCAGGAGGCCGCAGACCGGCTCGAAGTCACCCTCTGGCGGGCACCCCGCACGCCCGCTCCGGCCCACCGCATCGGCCCGCCGCGGCCTCAGGCGAAGATGCCTTCCCGCGCCGCGTCGGCGATGGCCGCCACGGCCGGATGAGTGATCCGCCGCTCCACGGTGATGGCGTAGAAGCGCGCCCGCACGTCGTCGGAGCGGCCCAGCAGGTGCACGCCCTGGACCTGGCGTAGCTCTTCGGCGAGGACGATCGGCGCGGCAAAGACGCCCGCGCCGTGCTGGCCGAACACCTTCATCAGGGCCGTGTCCTCGATCTCGGCGACGATCGACGGTCGCACCTCGTTCGCCTCCAACCAGCGTTCGAGGCTGGACCGCAGGGCGGTTCCGACGGTGGGAACGAGCATGGGCGCGCCGTCCAGGCCCGCCGGGAACCGGGCGCGGTACCGGCGGGCCAGGGCGGGCGTCGCGAAGAAGCCGATTCCGCTGTCTCCCAGCAGGTGGTTGAAGGCCTTGACCCGCACGCCCGCGCCCAGGGGCGCGTCGGTCAGCACCATGTCGTAGTCCTGGGTGGCGAGGCCGCCGACCAGGTCGTCGGTCTTGCCCTCGTGGAGCACCAGGTGGACGGGATCCTCGAGCGCCAGGGCGGTCTGCAGGACCCGGTGGCAGATGAGCTTGGGCACCACGTCGGCGATCCCCACGTGCAGCCGGGCGGGACGGCCCGTCGGACGCCCGCGGAGGGCGTCCATCATCTCGCGACCCACGGAGAAGATCTCGTCCGCGTAGCGGTAGACCAGCTGGCCCACGTCGGTCAGCACCAGCTGGCGCCCCCGGCGCTCGAAGAGGCGCTCGTCGAGCGCCTCCTCCAGCTTGCGGATCTGGCCGCTCAGGGTGGGCTGGGCGAGGCGCAGCACCTCCGAGGCCTTGGTGACACTGCCCTCGCGCGCGACGGTGTAGAAGTAGAGCAGATGGTGGTAGTTGAGCCATTCCACGGTGGCCTCCTCCTCGGGAAAGCCGAAGAATAGCCGGACCTCATCGATCTTTCCGAAGGCGCGGGCGCGCCGGTGAGGCAGGCCCGGGTTCTCACGGCCGGGACGGCGCGGTAGCCTACGCGCGGGGAGCCCCAGGGGAAGCCAGATGAGCCCGCCCGACACCGCCGCGCCGGAGCCGGCGCGAAGCGCTGCCGCCCGCGCCCACTGGCGCGACAACCGCCGCGCCATGGTCGCCCTGCTCCTGGTCTGGGCGGTCGTCTCCTTCGGTCTCGGGATCGCCTTCGTCGAGCCCCTGAACGCCTTCCGCCTGGGCGGCTTCCCGCTCGGGTTCTGGTTCTCCCAGCAGGGCGCCATCTACGTGTTCGTGTTCCTCATCCTCGTGTACGCCCTGTGGATGGACCGCATCGACCGCCGCTACGGCCTCGGCGACGAAGCGCCCGACGACGACCCCGGCGGCGCGGACGACGCGTGAGCATCCAGGCCTGGACCTACCTGATCGTCGGGCTGACCTTCGGCCTCTACATCGGCATCGCCTGGTGGACCCGGGTGCGCTCGACCTCGGGCTTCTACGTGGCGGGCCGCGGCGTCCCGCCCCTGGCCAACGGCATGGCCACCGGCGCCGACTGGATGAGCGCGGCGTCGTTCATCTCCATGGCCGGGCTCGTCTCCTTCATGGGCTACACCGGCGCCATCTACCTGATGGGCTGGACCGGCGGCTACGTGCTCCTGGCCCTGCTCCTCGCGCCCTACCTGCGCAAGTACGGCCGCTTCACCGTCCCCGAGTTCGTGGGCGACCGCTACGCCTCCCAGACCGCCCGGGTGGTGGCGGTCTTCTGTGCGGTGTTCGTCTCGTTCACCTACGTGGCCGGCCAGATGCGCGGGGTGGGCGTGGTCTTCTCCCGCTTCCTCGAGGTGGACGTGACCCTGGGCGTCGTGATCGGCGTGGTGATCGTCTTCTTCTACGCCGTCATGGGCGGCATGCGCGGCATCACCTACACCCAGGTGGCCCAGTACTGCGTGCTGATCGTCGCCTACCTGGTGCCCGCGGCCGCGATCTCCTGGAAGCTCACCGGGAATCCGGTGCCCCAGCTCGGCTTCGGCGCGGAGCTGGTGGAGGGCGAGCGCGCGGGCGTGGCCCTGCTCCAGGTCCTGGACGAGCTGCACCGGGAGCTCGGCCTGCCCGAGTACACCGGCGCCTGGGTCCCGGGCAAGAAGAGCATGCTGGACGTGCTGGCCATCACCCTGGCGCTCATGGTGGGCACGGCCGGGCTGCCCCACGTGCTGATCCGCTTCTACACGGTGCCCACCGCCCGGGCCGCGCGCTGGAGCGCCATGTGGGCGCTGATCTTCATCGCGCTCCTCTACACCACCGCGCCGGCGGTGGCGGCCTTCGCCCGGGTGAACCTCATCCAGACCCTCCACGAGACGCCCTATGTGGACGCTCCCACTTGGTTTTCCACCTGGGAGGAGACGGGGCTCATCGCCTTCGAGGACCGCAATGGCGACGGCCGCATCCAGTACCTGGGCGACCCCGAGCGCAACGAGCTCACCGTCGACCGCGACATCATGGTGCTGGCCAATCCCGAGATCGCCGCGCTGCCGGCCTGGGTCGTGGCGCTGGTGGCCGCCGGCGGCCTGGCCGCCGCCCTCTCCACCGCGGCCGGGCTGCTGCTGGTGATCTCGGCCTCGGTCTCCCACGACCTGCTGAAGTCCGTGCTCTGGAAGGACATGAACGCCGAGGACGAGCTGCGCATGGCGCGGATCGCGGCGGGCTTCGCGGTGGTGGTGGCGGGCCTGCTCGGCATCTACCCACCCGGCTTCGTGGCCCAGGTGGTGGCGTTCGCCTTCGGCCTGGCCGCGGCGAGCTTCTTCCCCGTCCTGTTCCTCGGGATCTTCGACCGGCGCACCAACAAGCAGGGCGCCGTGGCCGGGATGCTGGTGGGCATCGGCTTCACCGCCGCCTACATCCTGTGGTTCCGCTTCGTACATCCCGACGCGGGCGCCGACCGCTGGCTCTTCGGGATCAGCCCCGAGGGCATCGGCTCGGTGGGCATGCTCCTCAACTTCGCCGTCTGCAGCGTGGTGAGCCGGCTGACGCCGCCGCCGCCCGCGCACGTGCAGGCCCTCGTCGAGGAGATCCGCCTTCCCGGCGGCGGCCGCGACGTGCACACCGTCGACTAGCCGCGACGCGCAAACCCTCGAATCGTTCGAGGACGGTCAGACACTTTCGCCTTCCGCGCGCCACTCATTCCCGGGTGGAAGCGCGCGGAAGGATTGGGACATGGCCCGGCTGTTGCGGATCCTGACTCTGACTCTCATATCGATGACTGCGTTCGTGCCGATCCCGGCACAAGCGCTCGACCTGACCCTGGTACCCAGTGCCACCGACGTCATGGTGGGCGACACGGTGGACGTGGCCTTCAACGTGTCCGGCCTGCCCGCCGGATCGGCGCCGAGCATCGCCAGCTACATCCTGAGCGTGAACTTCGACGGCTCGATCCTCGACACCTCGACGGTCGTCTTCGGCGATCCGGTCCTGGGCAACCAGCTGGAAGTGAGCGGCACCCCCTTCCTGGACCAGGACGTCTTCCCGGGCATGAACTCGATCACGGCCCTGGAGGACGGGCTGATCTTCGGCGGCACCCAGGCCCAGCTCGACGCCAACCAGGCGGGGGCCTTCACGCTGTTCACGGTGCCCTTCCTGGCCGTGGGGGCCGGGACGGTGGAGGTGAGCGCGACGGTGAGCGGCATCCGCGACGGAAGCGACATGCTGCTCACCGTGGACAACAACACGCCCACCACCATCAACGTGACCCCGGAGCCGGGGGCCGCGCTGCTGGTGGGGCTGGGGCTGGCGGCCCTGGCGCTGCGCCGCCGCGCCGCGTCGCCGCGGCGGAGCGGGCGGGCGGAGCCCGCCCGCCCGCTCCGCTACGGTCCCGGGATGATCCAGGACGTCTCGATCCCCCTCCCCGACGGCGGAACGCGCCCGGGCGCCCTCGCCCTGCCCGACGACACCCCGGTCCCGCTCCCCGGCGTGGTGATCCTCCACGACATCTTCGGGCTCAAGCCCGACACGCGTCGCCACTGCGAGCGCTTCGCCGAGGCCGGCTTCGCCGCGCTGGCGCCGGACCTCTACGGCGGCGGCCGCGTGGCCTGCGTGGTGTCGACCCTGCTCACCATGCCCCGGGAGCGGGGCGGTGCGCTCGACGCGATCGCGGCGGCGCGTCGCGTGCTCGCCGAGCAGCCCGAGGTCGACCCCCGGCGCATCGGCATCACCGGCTTCTGCATGGGCGGCGGCTTCGCCCTGCTGGCCGCGGCCGACGACACCTACGCGGTGGCCGCGCCCTTCTACGGCGCGGCGCCGAAGGAGCGGGAGCGGCTCTCGGGCATCTGCCCGACCCTCGCCCAGTACGGCGAGCGCGACCGGCCGTTCCTCAGCCACGCCAAGCGGCTGGGCGAGCACCTGGCCGCCCTGGGCGTACCCCACGAGGTGCTCGTCCACCCCGGCGTGGGACACTCGTTCATGAACGACCACCCGGACAGCTGGTTCGCGCGGATGGGCGCGCGGGGCCCGCTCAAGGCCGCCTACGACGCGCCCACCGAGAAGGAGGCCTGGGAGAAGATGCTGGCGTTCTTCCGGGCCCACATGCCGGCCGAGGGCGCCTAGCGGTCGCCGTGATCGGCGAGCCGCGACGCCAGCAGCTCGAGGTCTGCGGCGATGGCCGCCTCCGCCGCCGCCTCCATGGCGTGGAAGCGCTCGATCAGCTCCGCGCCCCGGGCCGTGACGGTCGCGCCGCCGCCCGCGCGCCCGCCGGCGACCGTCTCCACCACGGGCTCGCGAAAGCAGCGGTTCAGGTCGTCGACCAGCTCCCAGGCGTGGCGGTAGGCCATGCCCATCTCCCGGGCGGCTCCCGAAATCGAGCCCTGGCGTCGGATGGCCTCGAGCAGCAGCACCTTGCCCGGGCCGAGCTTGTGGCCCTCGCTGCCGAGATAGATCGCCAGCCGCATCCGCGGCTTCACGGGGACGCGCTCCGCGGACCCGGCCTTCACAGCGGCGCCCTGCGGAGCCGCAGCGCGTTGGCCACCACGGACAGCGAGCTCAGGCTCATGGCCGCCGCCGCCAGCATCGGGCTGAGCAGCCAGCCGAGCAGGGGGTAGAGCGCGCCCGCCGCCACGGGCACGGCCAGGGCGTTGTAGGCGAAAGCGAACACCAGGTTCTGGCGGATGTTCCCGACCGCCGCGCGGCTCAGCGCCCGGGCCCGGGCGATACCGCGCAGGTCGCCCCGCACCAGGGTGACGGGGGCGCTCTCCAGGGCGACGTCGGCCCCGGCTCCCATGGCGATGCCCACGTCGGCCTCGGCCAGGGCCGGGGCGTCGTTGATCCCGTCGCCGGCCATGGCCACGACGTGCCCCTGGGCCCGCAGCGCCCGGATCGCGTCCGCCTTCTGGTCGGGCAGCACCCCCGCCGTCACCTCGTCCAGCCCCAGGGCCGAGGCCACGGCCTCGGCCGTCCGCGGCTGGTCGCCGGTCAGCACCCGGATGCGCAGACCCTCGGCCCGCAGCTGGCGCACCGCCTCGGGGGTCGACGCCTTGATCGGGTCGGCCACGGCCAGGGCGCCCGCGAGCTTGCCGTCGACCCCGACCCAGATCGGTGTCTGATCGGCAGACAGCGCGCCGACCCGGCTCGCCAGCGGCGAGGTGTCGATGCCCCGCTCCGCCAGGAAGGCGGCGCTGCCGAGGGTGACGCGCCGCCCGTCGAGCGCCCCCTCGACGCCGCGCCCCGGCGCCGCGCGGAACGTCTCCGGCTCCGACGGCTCGATGCCGCGGGAGCGGGCGCCGGCCAGCACGGCCGCCGCCAGGGGATGCTCGCTCGCCCGCTCGAGGCCGGCGGCCAGGCTCAGCAGCGCGCGCTCGTCGAAGCCGGGCGCGGGGGCGGCGAAGGTCAGCACCGGACGCCCTTCGGTGAGGGTGCCGGTCTTGTCGACCACCAGGACGTCGACCCGGCGCAGCACCTCGAGGGCCTCGGCGTTCCGGAACAGGACGCCGGCCTCGGCCCCGCGCCCCATGGCTACGGCCACCGACATGGGCGTGGCCAGGCCCAGGGCGCACGGGCAGGCGACGATCAGGACGGCCACCGCCGCGACGAAGCCGTGGGCCAGCGGCGGCTCCGGACCGACCAGGGCCCAGGCTGCGAGGGTGAGCGCCGCGACCACCGCCACGGCCGGCACGAACTGCGCCGCCACCGCATCGGCGCGCTGCTGGATCGGAGCCCGGCTGCGCTGCGCCTCGGCGACCCGGGCGACGATCCGGGCGAGGAGCGTGTCCGCCCCCACGCGTTCGGCGCGAACCAGGAGCGAGCCCGACCCGTTCACCGTGCCGCCGGTCACCGGGGCGCCGACGGCCTTCGCGACCGGGCCGGCCTCTCCCGTGAGCATGGACTCGTCCACGGCGCTACCGCCGCCGACGACCCGGCCGTCGACGGGCACGCGCTCGCCGGGACGTACGCGAAGGCGGTCGCCCGCACGAATCGCCGCCAGCGGAACGTCCTCCTCGCGCCCGTCCTCCCCCACCCGCCGGGCCATCTCCGGCGCCAGGGCGAGCAGGGCGCGGATGGCGGAGCCGGTGCGGTGCCGGGCCGCGAGCTCCAGGCACTGCCCCAGGAGCACCAGGGTGACGATCACCGCGGCCGATTCGAAGTAGACGGCGACGACGCCGTCGGCACCGCGGAAGGCCGCCGGGAACCAGCCGGGCACCGCAACCGCGGCGACGCTGTAGGCCCAGGCCGCGCCGGTCCCCAGGGCCACCAGCGCGAACATGTTGGGCTGGCGGGCGACGACCGAGGCCCAGCCGCGGGCGAAGAAGGGCGCGCCGCCCCACAGCACCACGGGCGTCGCGAGGAGGCCCTGCGCCCAGGTCGTCGCCCCCGGCGCGCCGGCGAGGCCGAGGGGATCGCCGGGGAGCATCGCGCCCATGGCCAGGACGAAGACCGGCAGGGTCAGCACGAGGCTCACCCGGAAGCGCCGCCGCATGGCGAGCAGCTCGGGCGGCGGCCCGTCGTCGGCCCGCGGCGCCAGGGGCTCGAGGCCCATCCCGCAGGCCGGGCAGGAGGACGCCGCCGTCGCCCGCACCTCCGGGTGCATGGGACAGGTCCAGACCGCCGCGTCCCCCATGTCAGCGTCCGCCGATGTGCGCGAAGCGCGAGAAGACCTCGAGCAGCTCGGCGAGCTTCTCGTCCCGGTCCCGGGTGCGACCGCTGCGGAGCGCGTCGGCGACGCAGGTCTCCACGTGCCCCTCCAGCAGCAGCTTGCCCACCTTGTCGAGGGCCGCGCGGACCGCCGCGATCTGGAGCAGGACGTCCACGCAGTAGCGATCCTCGTCCAGCATGCGCTCGAGGCCGGACACCTGGCCGGCGATCCTGCGCAGGCGGCGCCGGGCGGGCTCGCGAATCTCGTCCCTCACACGATCCACTTTATACCCCTATGGGGTATCGAGCAAGCGAGGCTCAGGCCGGGGCCACGTCGCCCGCGAGCAGGCCGCGGACCACGAACGCCACGACCGTGCGCTCCACGACCTCGTCGTCGAGGGCCTCGGGCGAGGGATCCCAGTGGCGGTGGACGGCCCAGACCACGAGGGTCTCGAGGACGATCCGGGCCAGCACCTTCGGGTCCTCCGTCGGCGCCAGCCGGCCCCGGCGGATGCGGTCGCCCAGGTAGCGACGCAGCAGGGACAGGGCTCCCTCGCGGCCCACGTCGTGCCAGATGGCGGAGAGCTCCGGATGATCCTGGGCGCAGCGATCGAGCAGCTTGATCCCTCGCCTGTGCCGCGAGAGCAGCGCGTAGAGCTCCCGCACGACCCCCTCGAGCTCGGCGTGGATATCCCCCACGCGGCGGCGCGCGAGGGCCGCTTCGAGGAACGGGAGGGTGGCGTCCTCGGCGACGCGCCGGCGGAGCGCCTCCAGGGTGTCGCCGGGGGCCGGCGAGGGCACCGGGAGCACCTCGGGCAGCGGGATGGGCGCGGCCCGGTCGGCGTGGAGCAGGACCGCGTGGAAGAGCGCCTCCTTGCTCTCCACGTAGAGGTAGACCGTCCCCTTGGCGACTCCCATGCGGGCGGCCACGTCGGCCATCTGCGCGCGGCGATAGCCCAGCTCCAGGAACACGCTCGTGGCGGCCTCGATCAGGTCGTCGAAGCGGTCCTTCGGAATGGCGCGGGGCACCCTGCGAACATAGTTGACCGGATGGGTCATTCAAGCGCGGGCCCCCGGAACCCATCCGATGCGGGAAACGTGCGATCCTGGGCGGAGGCAAGGCGGAGGGCGCCACGAGGGACTACCCGGCCCGCGGCACCGCGGTGCTTCGCCACGAGGGAGAACGCGAGCGCTGGACCTTCTCGCTCCGGGCGGCTGCGCCTCCGCTGCGGCCCCTGCTCCCCGGCTACTGCCTCTACGAGGAGCGGCGCGACAGCCTGCCGCGCCACCAGCGGATCGGCTGGCGGCGTCGAACGGCGCGGACGCCGCCTTCGATCTCCTCGACGCCTACTTCGGCGCCGGCATCCTCGAGAGCCCGGCCCGGCTGCCGCAGGGGCTGGCCTGGGCCTGGAGCGCGCTCGAGCAGAGCCGGGGCCGACTGCCGGTGGGCCGGCTCGCCGACACCCTGGGCTGGAGCCGCAAGCGCCTGGCGCGCGAGTTCCGCCTGGGGGTGGGCCTGACACCGAAGACCGCCGCGCGGCTGCGCGGTTCGACCACGCGATGGCGCTCCTCAGGGCCCGGCCGGACGTCCGCTGGAACGACGTGGCGCTCGCGTGCGGCTACGCGGACCAGGCCCACCTCTCGCGCGAGGTGCGCGACTTCTCCGGGCAGACGCCGGGAGCGCTGGCGGAGCGCCTCCTGCCGGCCTCGGGGGGCATGGCCGCCTAGCGGAACGGGCGGAACAAACCTTCAAGACGGGCCGCGCGACCTCCCGCAGACCCGCGGGCGCCGAGATCCTGATCGACGTCAGGGACGAGGACTACGGCGGACGCGGCTACACCTGCCGCGACCTCGAGGGCCACGTCTGGAGCTTCGGCACCTACGATCCCTGGTCCTGATGGAAGCGGGCGATCAGGCCAGGCGACTCTCGAGGTAGGCCAGGGTCCGGACGTCGCCGCCGTCGGCATCCGGCAGGACGACCGCCTCCAGGTCGCTCACGCCGACGTCGCGCAGCCGCGCGAGCCCGGCGTCGAGGGTGCGCTCGTCGCCGACGAGGGCCAGGTCCGTGGGGCGGTCGACGCCCTCCCGGGCGAACGCCGCCGCGTAGCTCGGCAGGCGCGTGTAGCGGGTCATGCTCCGGGCCAGCCGCGCGGTGGCCGTCTCGGGATCGGACGTCAGCACCACGTGGACGCCGGCCACGATCCGCGGCTCGGGGCGCCCCGCCTCCCGGGCGGCCGCGCGCAGCCGGGGCGCCACGAAGGTCTCGATGGTGCGCGGTCCCGCCATCCAGAGGACGGTGCCGGCGGCGCGCCGACCGGCGAGATCGAGCATCCACTCGCCGAGGGCCGCGACGAGCACGGGAACCGGCGGCGCGTCCGGCACGGCGAGAGCGAGGTCCACCCGGAACTCCTCGCCCCGGAAGCGCGCCGGCTCGCCCGCGAGCAGGGGCCCGAGCACCGCGAGGTACTCCCGCATGTGGGCCGCACGGCGCGCGTAGGACAGGCCCAGCTGGCGTTCGACGACGACCGGATGCGAGAGACCCACGCCCAGCGCGAAGCGCCCGGCGCAGGCGGCCGAGGCCGTGAGTGCCTGCTGCGCGAGCGCCGTCGGGTGCCGCGGGTAGGTGGGCACCACGGCCGTGCCCACCTCGATGCGTCCGGTCGCGCGACCCACGAGCGCCGCGGTCGTCACGGCATCGAGCCCGAAGACCCCCGCCAGCCAGAGCGTCGAGAAGCCCCGGGCGTCCAGGTCCCGCGCCCCGCGAAGCAGGGCCTCCAGACCGCGCCCCCCTCCGAGCATCACGCCGATGCGCACATCCCGCTCCTTGCCGGCTCGGGTACCGTACCGGGTGGATGGCACAGCGCGCATCCCGGAGGGACGAAGCCGCCTGGACCCGCCGCTGGTGATCGCCGTCGCGGGCCTCGTGGCCAGCGGCAAGAGCACGCTCGCGCGGGCGCTGGCCCGACGCCTGGGCGCCGTCCACCTCGAGGCCGACGCCGAGTGCGACGCCCTGCTGGAGGAGCGCCCCGCCCCGGTCTACGAGGCCCAGTGGGAGCAGGCCTTCGCGCCGGGCTTCGAGGACCGCGTGTACGAGGCGCTCCTCCGACGCGCGGAGACGGCGGTCGCGGAAGGGCACAGCGTGGTCCTCGACGCCTGCTTTCCCCGCGCCGACCAGCGCCTGGCCGCGCGCGCCCTCGCCCGGCGGCACGGCGCCGGCTTCCTGCTGGTGGTCTGTCGCGCGCCGGCGTCGGCGGTGCGGGCGCGGCTGGCGGGACGCGATCGGCGGGCGCGCCGCGAGGGCTGGCAGGCCCTGTCCGAGCGGGTCGCGGCCCGCTGGGAGCCCGTCGCGTCGCTCGCGAAGGACGAGATCGCCCGCGTGGACGGCGACGGCCCCGTCGAGACCGTGGTGGCGCGTGTGCTCGCAACGCCCCTGTTCGAGCGCCGGGGGCGTCCCACGCCGCTGTCGACAGCGTCTCCGCGGGCCGTGACCTTCGACTGCTGGAACACCCTCCTGTACGAGGACGACTGGGAGACGGCCCACGCCCGCCGGGTGGGCGAGCTGCGGGCCTGCGCACGGGAGGCGGGCCGCGCCGTCGACGCGGCCGAGGCCGGACGCGCCTTCGACCGGGCCTGGGGGCGTCACATGGAGCTGTGGCGTGGGGGCGTGGCCAGCGGAGCGCGGGAGGTGGCGCTGTGGGGCCTGGCGGAGCTCGGCCTGGATGCGCCCCACCCGGCGCTCGACCACCTGGTGACCCTGTTCGAGGAGGCGTCGCACTCGGGGCGGGTGCTCCCCCTCGACGGCGCCCGGGCGCTGCTCGAGGGGCTCACCGGGGCCGGCGTCCGCTGCGCCCTGGTCTGCGACACGGGCCTGACGCCGGGCCGGGTGGTGCGACGACACCTCGACCGCCTCGGCCTGCTCGAGTTCCTGGCGGCGCAGTCGTTCTCCGACGAAGTCGGCGTACCGAAGCCCGACCCCCGCGCCTTCCGCGCGGCGCTCACACCCCTGGGTGTCGATCCCGCGCGCGCCTGGCACGTGGGTGACCTGCGGCGGACGGATGTCGCCGGTGCCCGCGCCCTGGGCATGACCGCGGTCCGGATCCGCGCGCAGCACGACGACCGCAGCGCCCTGGCGGAAGCCGACCACGTGGTGGGCTCCCACGCCGAGCTCGGGGACCTGCTGGCCCTCACGCGAGCCTAGCCGGGTCGACGCGCGACCGTCAGGATCGAGGGCAGGACCAAGGTCGCCGGCACCCGGAGCACAAGCGCGCGGCCGCCGCGGGATTCGCCGGCCGAGGCGTGGCATCCTCCCGGCTTCCAAACCTCCAGGAGGAGCTCGATCATGGTGGGATACGTGACGCTCGGCACCAACGACCCGGAACGCGGCTACGCCTTCTACGACGCCCTGCTCGAGCCCCTGGGTGGCAAGCGGCTGATGCAGGTCGAGAGCTTCGTGCTCTGGGGAACGTCCTTCGACCAGGGCTGCCTGGCGCTGACCCGGCCTCACGACCAGAAGGACGCCACGGTGGGCAACGGGGTCATGGTGGCGCTGCGGGCGCCGTCCAAGGAGCTGGTGGACGCCCTCCACGCCAAGGCCCTGGAGCTGGGCGGCACCGACGAGGGCGCCCCGGGCCCGCGGGGAGACGGCTTCTATGCGGCCTACTTCCGCGACCTGGACGGCAACAAGCTCAACGCCTTCTTCCTCGGCTAGGCCGCGTCGCGGTCCTCGGCTAGGCCGCGTCGCGGTCCTCGGCTAGGCCGCGTCGCGGTCCTCGGCTAGGCCGCGTCGCCCGCCCCCTTCATGGCCTCGAGCATGCGCGCCATCTGGGCGTGCACCGTCTGGATCCCCTGGAGGGGGCGGATCATCACCCGGAACTCGGCGATGCGACCCTCGGCGTTGCAGGTGATCAGGTCCACCCCGTTGACGTACTTGCCGTCCATCTCCGTCTCGAACTCCAGGGCGGCCTGGTTGCCGCAGAGGATCTCCTTCGTGTAGCGGAACTTGCCGCCGCCCCCGCTGGAGACGGGCTCGCCCCCGCCCAGGGTGGCCCCCGCCGCCCCCAGGTAGAGCTTGGTGATGGCCTTGCCCTGCTGGGGTGTGAACACGATGGGTGAATAGAAGACCACATCGTCGGCCAGCAGGTCGTCCAGCTCCGCGCGGTCCCCGGCGATCACCCGATGCCAGCGCTCGATGGTCTGCTCGATCATCTCCGTCCTCCGCAGTCGACGCCGGGCAAGGTAGCCGAATAGGGCGCTCGGATGTCGGAATGCCGACACCCGCGGGGTGACAAGTGGGACTCCGGTGCTTATCAAAAGGGTATGTCCGAGAGTCCGCATTGGGATGCCGTCGGCCCGCCGCCCCTGGCGCTCTTCGCCCAGGAGCAGATCCGGGCCCTGGGTGAGTTCGCCAACTTCCGGGCGCGTCGCCGGCTGCTGCGTCGGGTACCTCGGGGCGACGGCCACCCGGTGCTGGTGATGCCGGGCTTCCTGGCGCCCGAGTTCTCGACGGCGCCGCTGCGGAGCTTCCTGCGCGAGCTCTGCTACGACGCCCGCGGCTCCCACCTGCGCGTGAACCTCGGGCCCTCGGCCAAGGTCAGCGAGACCCTGCGGCGGCGCCTCCAGCACATGGCCGAGCGCCACGGGCGCAAGGTCAGCCTCGTGGGATGGAGCCTCGGCGGCATCTATGCCCGGGAGCTGGCACGCGCCCACCCCGACCTCGTACGCCAGGTGATCACCATGGGAACGCCCTTCGCCGACATCTCGGCGACCCACGCCGCGCGCTTCATCCCGCTGCGCCCGGACGGCAGGCCCCTCCACGAGGCCCACGAGCTGCGCGCCGCCCTGCGGCGTCCCCTGGACGTGCCCACCACGTCGATCTACAGCCAGAGCGACGGCATCGTGCACTGGCAGGGCTGCCTCGAGGAGCAGGGTACGCGGCGCGAGAACGTGGAGGTGCACTGCAGCCACACGGGCATGGGCTTCCACTCGGAGGTGTTCGCCGTGGTGGCCGACCGGCTCGCCCAGCCCGAGGGCACCTGGCGTCCCTTCACGCCGAGCGCCTGACCCGATCCCGCCCGTGACCCACCTCGACGACCTCGCCGGCCGGCTCGCCCGCGTCGCCCAGTGGGTGCGTCCGCGGCCCCGGAACACGCTCGACCGCCTCCCCGCCTACGAGGGTCTGTCCCTCGAGGAGCTCTTCCCCGCACCCGACGGGGCCCCCGACGTACGCTGCACGCCGCGCTGGCAGCTCTCCGGCTGGACGAGCGAAGACCTGCGCTTCGCCTCGCAACACGATCCCATCGAGACCGGCTTCCGCGACCACCATCACGCCCGGCAACGGCGGATCCACACGGTCACCGCCCGCCGCATCCGCCCGTCCGGCTTCCGGGAGCGTCCCCGGCTCCTCTACATCCACGGCTACATGCAGCCCGAGACGCCGGTGGAGGAGCTGGGCCTGCTGACCACGATGGCCTGGGTACTCGACATGGAGATCGTGCAGATCCAGCCGCCCTACCACGGCCAGCGCAAGCCTCGGCGCTCGCGCTTCGACGGCGAGCTCTACTGGACGGCGGACGTGGTGCGCAGCCTCGAGTCGCTGCGCCAGACCCTGCTGGATGCGCGCACCCTGCTCGCCTGGATGCGCGCGTCGTCCCCGACGCCCGTCGGGGTGGCCGGCCTCTCCCTGGGTGGCGCGCTGACGGCGGCCCTGAGCTGCCTCGAGCCCGACTTCGCCTTCTCCGCCCCCTTCATCGCCCACATGGACCTCGGCGCCCTGCTCGCCGACGCGCCCGTGCTGGGGGCCATGCGCAGGGACCTGGCGCGCTTCGGCTGGACGCCGCAGGACTTCGGAGACTTCTTCGATCGACTGGGCTGGCGGCGCCTCGCGCCGGTGCTGCCGACGGAGCGGATCTACCTGTTCGCGGCCGAGGACGACCGCTTCTTCCGGCGCGAGCTCGTCCACGACCTGTGGGAGCGATGGGGCAAGCCGGAGATCCAGTGGTACCCCGGAAGCCACATGGGCTTCATCGCACGGCTGCCGGACGCCCTGCAGCGGCTCCGGACCTTCGTCGATCAGCGGGTCGCCTGATCCGATCGGCAGGTCGCCTGTGTGCTAGGCGCGACGCCTCCCGCTGCGACGCGCCACCGCGAGGAGCGGCAGCAGCAGGACGAGCTCGAAGCCGAGCCCGCAGCCCGGTGGGCCGTCCTGCTTGATCACCCAGTAGAACGCCGTGGTCGACTCGTCGGTGCCGTCGGAGACGGACACGACCACGTCGAAGGTGCCCGCCCCGGAGGCGATCCCCTGGATGAGGCCGGTGGCGTCGATCGAGAGGCCCGGCGGCAGGTTCGTGGCCCCGTAGGTCAGGGAATCGCCGTCCGGGTCGGTCGCCGTCACCTGCAGGGAGTCCGCGGCGTTCGAGACGCCCCAGCGATCCTCGAGCGCCGCGATCACCGGCGACCGGTTGGGCGCGGTCAGCTCGGCGTCGTCGATCTGCTCGAGGTAGGCGACGAGCTGGCTCAGCTCGGGGGCGGTGAGCACCACGCCGCTGTGGGCCAGCACGGCGTCCGCCAGGGTCGCGGCCGAGCCATCGTGGAGATAGGGGCCGGTGGTCCAGAGGCCCCGCAAGGTGGGAGTGTCGATGCCGCCGGCCGCTCCGCTGGTGGGCTTCAGGGTGCCGACGTCGTGGCGGAGCCCGTCGGCGCTGTCGCTGAAGGCGGCCCCGCCGTGGCAGGTCCGACAGCCGCTGTCGAGGAAGACGATGGCGCCGGCCGCGGCGTCCGCGGTGAGCATGCCGTCCGCCTGTCGACCGGGACTGCGACCCGCCTCGGTGAGCGATGCCACGTAGGCCGCCAAGGCATCCAGGTCCGCGCTGAAGCCGGCCTTGGAGGCGCCGAGGGGATCGGCGGTGCCCGCGAAGTCGGCATCCGCCATCAGCCCCAGCCCGAGGGTGAAGCCGCGGATCTGGCCCTCGAAGTCCTGGACCTCGTCGAAGTTGGCGGTCCAGTGGACGCGCCCGTGCCCCTGGCCCCGGCCCTCGAGCCCGATCGTGTTGCGCATGCCCTCGCCGAACTGGGTGAAGTCCCACACGCGGCCGTCCTGGCCGCCGGCGTTGTGACAGGCGGCGCAGGCCATGTAGCTCTCGAGGCCCAGCCGCGGATCCAGGGCGTCGTAGAACAGCTGCTTGCCGATGAGGACGTCCGGCGCCAGCGCCTCCGTCTGCACCTTGGCGACGACGGCGAGCAGCGGAAGCGCCGGATCGTCGTAGTCGATCAGGTCCGAGAGATCGAACACCGAGACCGTCCGATCCATGAAGTCGTCCACGAAGAGGGTCTTGCCGTCGGGGGAACGGGCGAGGCCCTGGGGCGCCCGCCCGGCCAGCACCCGGCCGAGCTCGAAGTCGTCGAGGGCGTCCACCACGGCCACCTGGCGATTGCCCTCGAGCGCCGTGAAGACGTAGGCGCCGCTCGCGCTGTACAGGGCGGCGCTGGCCATGCTCGCGTTGTCGTGGTCGACCCGGGCCAGCAGCTCCTCCGTGTGGGTCGTGAGGTCGACCCGGGAGGTGATGGCGCGGACCGTCTTGTCGTGCACGAGATCCTGGCCGTCCCGCGCCTGGCCGCGCAGCACGTTGTCCTGCTTCGAGGGCACCCGGAGCTCGGTTCCCTGGGGCGATATCACCGGAGCCCCGAGGTAGTTCGGGATGCCGCGCGCCGACTGCTCGCTGTCGGGGAGCATGCTGGCCGCCAGGATCGTGGTCCCGAGCGGCGACAGCGACGCCGCATCGAGCCGCAGCACCTCGCCCCCGAGCGGGTTCCCGCCGGACTCCAGGGCCGGCACCCCCGTCGCCTCGCCCGGAAGCGGCGGCGTGACGAAGCGGGTCACGTGCAGCGTGGCGCCGTCGGCGCTCACCGCCACGTGGCGCACGTACAGTCCCAGGTCCTGGCTGGCCAGCTCGGCGCCGGTCAGGCCGTCGAGCTTCACCACGCGGCCCGCGGTCTCCAGACCCACGTAGGCGAACGCGCCGGTGGGATCGAAGGCGATGCCGTGGGGTCTGGAGCCGCGGGGCAGCGCGAGCTGGGCGACCACCGCGAGGCCCGCGGGATCGATCACGTCGATAGCGTCGTCGTCCTTGCAGGTGACCCAGACCCGGCCGTCGCCCCCCACAGCCACCGAGCGCGGGTTGCCACAGACGGGGATCTCGGCGACGCCGGTCAGCGTGAGGGCGTCGATGACCTTCACCGAGTCGTTGTCGGGATTGATGGCCCAGACCCGGTCGGCGCTCACCTCGTAGGTGATGGAGCTGCTGGAGGTGGGCGGCAGCGGCGTAGGCGGGCCCGTGACGTTCTGCACGAACTGGCGCTGGTCCGAGTCCCCGCTGACCGGATCCGTGACCACGAGCGTCACCACGTAGCGCCCTCCGGCGGCGAACGCGTGGGACACCGACGGCGAGGCGGAGGGTCCGGCCACACTGCCATCGCCGAAGTCCCAGCTGAAGAGCAGCCCACCGCCCAGGTTCGTCTGTGCCGTGTAGTCGACGGTCGCCCCGACGAGCTGGGGCGGTGTCGGGAACGGAAGGAGCAGCAGGGGCTCCTGCACCGTCCAGACGAACGTCACCTCGCCCTGGGCGTTGCTGGGATCCGCCGCGGTCACCGTGACCGGGTAGGTCCCCGCGGCACTCGGCGAGCCGGTGATCTCGCCGGTGTCGGGATGGATCGAGAGCCCCGGCGCCAGCCCCACGGCCGAGAAGGCAAGGGTGTCCCCGTCCGGATCCTGGGCGAGGACGAACAGCGACACCGGCTCTCCGCGAACCGTGGTGGGCGGCGGAGGCGTCGCGAGCGTGGGCGCCTGGTTGAACAGCGACTGGAGGCCCAGGATCGAGACCGACGCATCCACCGCGAGCCAGCCGACGACCTCGGTGGTGTGCCCGATCTCGCCGTCGTTCGAGGCCTCCTCCTCGACGAAGAACTCGATCCCGGCGCCCGACGCGGCCTGGTGACGCAGCGCCATCGGGTCCGAGCCGTCGAGGGTCTGGGTCATGGCCAGGAAGTGCGGAGGCGCGGCGAAGCCCGGGCTGTAGCTCACCCCGTGGGCGGCCTCGGTCACCGTGTCGGCGGTCCACGCGGCCTCCATCAGCGCCGGAAGCGAGCCTCGTTCGACGGCCACCCAGTGGACGTCCTCGAGGGGCAGGTTGTTGCTCTGGCCCTCCTCGCCCTGGATCCGGACCCGGAAGCCCCCGGTCGTCACGTTCTCGAGACGCGGGACCACCGTCTCGCCGTGGTTGTCGGTGACGACCTGGGCAAGGACGATCGGCGGCTGGACGAAGGCGCCGGCGGGAAGCGCCTGGGCGCGCTCGTTGTACCAGTCGAGCCCGACCGAACGCCCGGCGACGAGGCTGCCGCCGCCCGGGATCTGGTACTCCCCGGCCTCCACCACCAGGTAGGAGACGGTCTCCGGGCCGTGGACCCCGTCCTGATAGAGCCACTCCCGCAGCTGGAACTCGAAGCCGGTGGGCGTGACGTTGCGCACTCGCACGGTGACCGGCTCGGGGTCTCCGTAGCTCGGCGGGCCGATGACCACGATCGGCTGCTGGAACGCAGCGGCGAAGTCGATGGCGTGCCACGTTCCCGCGTCCGGCTGGTCGACCGTGAGGGTGCCGATCTCGCTGCGCACGGTGGTGACGATCCAGGGGAAGTCGACGACGCCCGTGTCGGCACCGTCGCTCGCGCTGACCACCACGTTGTAGACGCCCGCCTGGGTCGGGGTCCCGTCGATGACGCCGGTGCTCGGATCGATCGAGAGGCCGTCGGGCAGGCCGCTGGCGGCGAAGCCCAGGGGCTGACCGTCGGGGTCGGCGGCGTCGATCTGCAGGAGGACCGGCTCGCCCACGCCGCTGCGCTTGCCGGCGATCGGCGTGCCCCGCGGTACGCCGTCGTCGACGATCTGCAGGACGTGGGCCTCCGACGGAACGCCGCCGTCGAGGGCGAAGAGCATCCAGTAGCCCTTCACGAGCACGTGGCGCTCGCTCGGAAGGCTGATCGCGTAGCTTCCGGACCCGGTCTCCACCGACGCGGGACGCAGGAAACGCTGGTCGGTGTTCATGGTGTGGGTGGTGGAAGACATGCGGACCAGGCTGAAGCCGTCGAGGCCGGGCGTGGCCTGCACCGTGAAGGTGCCGCCGACCCGCGCGATGCGCGGACCGGCGACGACCGTCGGTCGCGGCGCCGGAGAGCCGTCGGAGAGGTAGAGGTAGGGCGGCGAGAAGACCTCGGCGTTGTAGTGGTCGTCCCCGCACTCCCCGGGGCCCTCGGGGTTCGCGCAGCTGTCGCCGTCCAGCCCGCCGCCGGCGGAGAGCACCCGGCCGTCGGTGAGCAGGACCGCCGTCGAGTGGTAGGGCCGCGCCTGGTCCTGGGCGTTCATCAGGGTCCAGGTCCCGGTGCCGGGGCTCCAGGCCTCGGCGTTCTTCACCGCGTAGGCGTCCGTGAACTTCTCGCCGTGGGTGTTGCCGCCCACCACCAGCACGTCGCCCGTGGGCAGCAGCACCTCGTTCTGGAACTGCCGGGGGAAGTTCATGTCGCCGGTCTGGGCGAGCTGGGGACCCGGGCCGTTGATGTCGATGGTCCAGGCGCTGGCCACGGCGGTGTTGTCGTCCACGGCCATGGACCCACCGGCCACCAGCATCCGGCCGGGCTCGTAGGTGACCGACACGCCCTCGTCGGCGAACCAGCCGAAGCCGTGGGGGCCGAGGTCGGCCAGGGTGCCGAGGTTGCTCGGGCCCCCGACCGGATCCAGCGTGTTCATCGTGTCGGTGGCGCCGTGGTGGAAGACGGTGCCGTCCGGGGCGAGCTGCAATAGGGGCCAGGAGCCCGAGCCGTCGCGGGTGCCGTGCTGGAGGATGGTGCTCGAGAGATCGATCCCGGTGAGGAGCTTCCAGCCGGTCTCGGGCGACCAGATCTCCGGGTTGACGCCGCCGCCCACCCCGGCGGCGATGAACACCTCGCCGGTCCCGAGGTACACCGCCGTGGGATACCAGCGCCCCCGGTTCATGTCCTCGATCTGGACCCACTGGTCGTTGTGGAAGTCGTAGTAGCTGGTCCAGGGGCTGTCGGCCTGGTTCCGTCCGCCCATGACCAGGGGCTCACCGCTCTCGAGCATCACCAGGGCCGCGCAGAACATGTCGTGGTTCGGGTGCGGCACGTTCAGGAGCTCGCCGGTGTCGGGATCCCAGACGGCGGCGTGGGTGTACTCGTCGTCCTGGGAGGCCGGGAACCGCCCCGGCTCGTTCGACGAGAACGTGAGCACCCGGCCGTCGGGCAGGTTGGCCATGGACACCGGCACGTGGGGCCAGACCAGGACCGGGCCCCAGGTGCCGCCCACCTGCGGGGGGAAGCTCGGCGGGGGATCCGGCGGCACCACCTGGGCGCGGGCGGGCGCGCCCAGCGCCAGCGCGGCGGCGACCAGTGCAAAGAGACAGCGGGCGCGGGAGGTCGGCGGGAGGGGACCGGCCATCAGGGGGTGGGTGGCTCCGAGGGCGTGACAGGGGTCACAGAAACAACGGGCGTATTCTCCCCCGCGCCGCTGGAGCTTGTCACGCGAAGAAGTCGCGAACCGAAACCGAAGCGCCAGCGGCCTCCCCCGCGGGGATGTGGCTCAGGGCGGGGGCCCGAGCCAGGAGGCCTCGGCCGCGACCTCGGCGGAGAAGGTGCGCAGGAAGGCGGCGAGCTGGTCCGACTCCCGATCCGTCAGGTCCAGCGGCTCGAGCTCGCTGCTCGGGTCCGCCGGCGGCCGCCGGTAGTGGGCGAGGACCGCCTCCAGGTCGGGCAGGCTGCCGTCGTGGAAGTAGGGGGCGGTCGCGGCGACGCCTCGGAGTGTCGGTGTCTTGAAGGCGCCGGCCAGGTGGGCGGACTCCCGGCGCTCCAGGAAGCGCAGCGCGCGACACGCCGGGGCGGGGGCATCGCTGTAGGCCCCGAGACAGTTGAAGGGGTCGAGCAGGACCGCCTGCAGGCCGACGAAGCGACCGAGATCGGGCACCCCGCCCAGCCGCGCCGAGGCCACGTGGTGGAAGCCCTGGTTCGTGAAGAGCGGGCCGTTGTGGCAGCGCAGGCAGCGCGTCCGCTCGCCGTCGAGGAACAGGCGCAGCCCGGCCACCTCGTCGGCATCGAGGATCTCCGCCGCGCCGGCGGGGTCGCCCTCGAGCAGCCGCGCCGCGTAGGCGTCGAAACGGGTCGGTCCGGGCTGCAGCCGGCGCTCGTAGGCGGCGATGGCCTTGCCGGCGTTGGCGAAGGCGCGGTTCCAGCGACGCTGCTCCTCGTCGCCGAGCGCCTTCCAGGCCGCCGCGGCCTTCGGGTCTCCGAAGGGCCCGGCGCGCGCCGGGCCCTCCTCGTCGAGGCCCGGCAGCGCCTCCCCGAACACCGCCTCGTACGCGGCCCGGATCGCGGGGTCGGCCGCCATCTGCCGCACCACCTCGACCCGGGTGAGACCCATCTCGTGAGCCGTCTCCAGGGGCGCCAGCGCCTGGGCCCAGAGGCTGTCCCGGCGCCCGTCGGCGAAGAGCCAGGGGCTGTGGCCCGCCCCGACCACCGTCGGCGCGTTCCGGGGACCGGGACCAAGCCCGACGGACGTGGCCCGCCCGTCGGTGAAGTAGCGGTCGGGCCGGTGGCACGTCGCACAGGAGATCTCGCCGCTGGCGCTCAGGCGGGGCTCGAAGAAGAGGCGCTGGCCCAGGCGCGCCGCGCGCTCGTCGTCGGCGACCCGGTTCGAGGGGTCGGGCGCCGGGGCAGGCAGCGAGGCCAGGCTCAGAGAGCGGAGCAGCGCCTGCTCGGCCGCGCCGAGCGCGCCTTCGACCGCGGCGGCGCCGGGAACCCGCACCCGGAACAGGGCCACGTCGGGGCCCGACGGCCCGACGACCTCGACCCGGACGCGCCAGAGACCGCCCATCTGGAAGCGGACGCCCTCGATCCGCCAGCGACCCGGAGCCACGGCCCCGGTGACCCGGGGCGCGGTGTCGAAGCCGTGGTCGTGGTGAGGCATCCCGCCGTCGAAGGCGAGGCGCTTGGGGCTGAAGACGACCCCGTCGGCGGTCTCGAGGGAGACCTCCCAGGCGTGCAGGGAGCCGAGGGGCGGCGCGTCGGCACCCGACGCCAGCGCCAGGGACACCCGGTAGTGACCCTCGGCGGTGATCGCCGTGCCCGGGGCCGGCGTGGTGGCGGAGAACCCCTCGGGCAGCGCCGGGGTACCCGCCGGCTCCGTCGGTCCGCACCCGAGCACCCCGCCGACGAGGAGCGCCAGGACGAGATGGACGCTCAACGCAGCTCGAAGTCCTGCAGCCGCGGCGTCGACATCTCCTCGATGAAGCGGTCGTAGGTCCAGGGCCACGCCGTCGGCAGGCCGTCGGCGCCGATGTACCAGCTCTTGCAGCCGCTGGCCCAGATGGTCCGCTTGGCGGCTTCCTTGCGCTCCGCGTTGAAGCGCGCCATGGCCTCGTGGGTGGGGGCGACCTCCCGGCAGGCGCCCGAGCGCACCCGCTCCACGAGCTGGAGCAGGTAGGCCACCTCGCGCTCGGCCACGTCGATGAGGGAGAAGTTGCCCACCGGCCCGTTGGGCCCGTTCAGCAGGAACAGGTTCGGGAAGTCGGGCACCGCGAGGGCCAGGTAGGCGAAGGGACCGTCCTTCCAGACATCGTCCAGATCGACGCCGTCGCGGCCGACGACCGACATGGGTCGCACGAAGCGGTCCACCCGGAACCCGGTGGCGAGCACGAGCACGTCGAGCGCATGGAGCGCGCCGTCCCGGGTGTGCACGCCGCGGGGCTCGACCCGCGCGATCCCCTCGGTAACGAGCCGGGCGTTCGGTCGCTGGATGGCGTCGTAGAAGTCCTCGGACAGGATCAGCCGCTTGCACGTCGCCCGGTAGTCGGGCCGGAGCTTCTCCCGGAGCTCGGGGTCGCGCACGTTGTTCTCGAGGTTGGCCTCGCAGGCCACCTGGATGGCGCGGAGCACGGGCGAGCTGGCATCCACCAGCACGTTGGCGAAGCCCTCGGTGAAGCTGCGCGCCACCTCGCGGCGGATCGTCGCCATGACCTCGGGATGGGCGCGGAACTCCGCCTTCTCCGACTCGCTGTAGGGCGGGTTCTCCATGGGGGTGATCCACTGGGGCGTGCGCTGGAAGAGCACCAGCTCCGCCACGCGGTCCGCCAGGGCCCCGACGATCTGGATCGCCGACGAGCCCGTGCCGATGACGCCCACGCGGCGGCCGTCCAGGGCCACGTCGTGGTCCCAGCGCGCGCTGTGGAAGGCGGCTCCCTCGAACGTGTCCAGGCCCTCGATGTCGGGCAGCGCCGGATGGTGGAGAACGCCCGTGGCGGCGATCACGAAGTCCGCCGCGTCCCGGCTCCCGTCCGAGAGCCCGAGCTGCCAGCGGCCCGCGCGCCAGGCGCAGCGGACGACCTCCCGCCCGAAGCGGATCCGCTCCTCGACGCCGTGGCGGCGCGCCACGTCCTCGAAGTACGCCAGGATCTCGCCCCCCGGCGAGAAGCGGTGGCTCCAGTCGGGGTTGGGCTCGAACGAGTAGCTGTAGAAGTGCGAGGGGACGTCGCAGGCGATCCCGGGATAGGTGTTCTCCCGCCAGGTGCCGCCGAGCCGATCGGCCTTCTCGTAGACGACCACGTCGTCGAAGCCGGCCTCGCGGAGCTTGATGGCGCCCAGGATGCCGGACATGCCGGCGCCGATGACGACGAAGCGCGGGGCGGAGCCCGACATCACGGACGGAAGGTAGCGGAATCCCCGCCTGGGTCTTCCCGCGGGGGCGCCGCGCCCGGGACGAGGGGCCGGGACGCCGCGACCAGGACCGGCGGGCAGGCTCGACGGCGGGCTTGCTCCGGGGCGGGCGTTCGTAGAAGCTGGGCCGCCATGGAGGGGATTCCCTGGAGCGGGCTCGACCTCGCCGACCCGGACGAACGCCTGCTGGGTCGGGTGCTTCGTCGCCAGGCGGAGCGCCGGCCCGACGCGCCCTTCCTGCTCGCCGACCGCGACGTCTACTCGTTCGGCGCGGTGAACCACCGGGCCAACGCCGGCGCCGCCGGCCTGCGGCGCCTGGGCGTCGGGCGCGGCGACACCGTGGCGCTGCTGCTGGAGAGCACGCCCGACTGCGTCCTCGTCGCCCTGGCGGCGAACAAGCTCGGGGCGATCTGGGTGCCGACCAACACCGACTACAAGGGCCGCTGGCTGCGGGAGGCCCTGGAGGACAGCCGCGCCCGCGTGCTCGTCACCGAGGCCTCGCTGCTGGGTCGGCTGGCGGCGCTCGGCCCCCTGCCCTTCGAGCACGTGGTGGTCCGCGGCGACCCGGGCGGGGCGCCGTCGGCCGCGAGCAGCCTGTCCCTGGCAGCCCTCTTCGCCGAGCCGGGCCCCGAGCCCGACGACGCCGCGCTCCACTACGGCGACACCGCCGCGGTCCTGTGGACCTCGGGCACCACGGGTCGCGCCAAGGGCGTCATGCAGAGCCACAACGTGTGGCTGCAGGCGGCGGTGAACGGCGCCCTCACCTCGGGCATGCGGGAGGGCGACGTCCTCTACAACTGCCTGCCCACGTACCAGTCGGCGGCCTGGGTCGCGAACGTCTTCCGCGCCCTGGTGAGCGGCGCGCCCTGTGCCATGGACCCGCGCTTCTCCGCCGGCGAGTTCTGGGACCGCTGCCGACACTACGGAGCGACGAACACCTTCACCCTCGGCGCCATGCACGTCTTCCTCTGGCAGGCGCCGGAGCGCGACGACGACGCCGACAACCCCGTCCGCATCGCCTCGGCGATCCCCATGCCGCCGGCGCTCGAGGAGCCCTTCAAGAAGCGCTTCGGCATCGAGGCCATCGTGCAGGGCTACGGCCAGAGCGAGGCCATGGCCCTCTTCTCCCGGGGCGTGGGCCGGCGCTGGAAGCCCCACAGCCTGGGGGAGCCCCAGCCCGGCGTGGCGCTGGCCCTGCTCGACGCCGAGGATCGCCCGGTGCCGACCGGCGAGGCCGGGGAGCTCTGCGTCCGCCCCAGCGAGCCCTTCGCGCTCTTCAACGGCTACTTCGGGAACCCCGAGGCCACCCTGCGGGCCTTCCGGAACCTCTGGTACCACACCGGCGACCTGGTCCGACGCGACGAGGACGGCGACTGGTTCTTCGTGGACCGCAAGGCCGACTACATCCGCTACAAGGGCCGCAACCTGTCCTCGTTCGCGATCGAGGCGGCGGTCTCCGCGCATCCCGACGTGGTCGAGGTCGCGGCCCATGGCGTGGCCGCGGCGGAGCTCGAGAGCGAGGCCGAGCTGAAGGTGGCGGTGGTGCGCCGCCCGGGCGCCGCGCTGTCGGCCGAGGCCCTCGCCCGCTTCGTCAACGAGACCGCGCCCTACTTCTTCGTGCCCCGCTACATCGAGTTCCTGGACGAGCTGCCCCACACGCCCACGGGACGCGTCCAGAAGTACAGGCTGCGCGAGCGGGGGATCACGCCCGGGACCTGGGACGCCGTCGCCGCCGGCTTCGAGGTGGAGCGCTGAGCCGGCCGGGCTAGGCCGCCATCTGCGAGTAGCGGTCCAGCAGGGCCTGGACGCCGTCGGGCAGCGGGATCTTCGCCGGATCGTAGAAGGGGCTCCAGGTGCGGAGGTAGTTGCGCCGGATGCTGCGCCTCTCCGGCGAGGGCTGGCGGACGGGCTTGCGCCCCAGCGCCCGGGCCATGCAGGCGGCGAAGCGGCGGATGGTGGACAGGTAGTGCCACTGGGCCCAGGTGCCGCGCAGGATGCGGTAGGGGTAGCTCCCCACCAGGTGCCGGTAGACGCCGAAGGCCACGCTGCGGTGCTCGATCTCCTCGGCCATGTGCCAGGCCCAGATCTCGCCGCCGGGCAGGTTGCCCTCGAAGCGACCGTGCTCGGCCGCCGCCAGCGCGGCGGCGCAGGTCATGGCCTCGAAGCCCTCCGCGTAGGCGAGATTGAAGCGCAGGGGCTCCTCGCGGGAGAAGCGCTGGTAGTCCGCCTCGAGGGCCGCCTCGATCCCGCGCAGGGTGTCGGCGGTGGCGGCGTCGAAGCCCTCCCGGATCCGCTCGTTGAGCAGGGCGTGGTTGCGGAAGTGGTGGCCCTCCTGCTGGAAGAAGCGGCGCGCGTCCTCGGCCAGCTGGGGATCGGTGATCTGCTTGAGGGCGACCTTCATGGTGCGGATCAGGTACGGCTCGAGGGAGGGCATGGTCATCGAGAGCGCGAGCATCCCCAGGAAGAACTCGAGCTCCTCGTCGGGCACGCCGAAGTCGATCGGCTCGTCGAACGGGAAGCGGATCTTCCGCACCGTGATGTCCGCCATGGGGGAACGGTAGGCGCGGAGGCCGCAGTGGACAACGGGGCCGGGCCTGCCCGAGACTCCCGGCGATGTCCGACGCGCCGCAGATGCTCTCCCTCCACACCGGGGGCCTCGCGTTCCCGGCGCTCGCCCGGGGCGAGGGGCCCGTGGTGCTCTGCCTCCACGGGTTCCCGGACTGCTCGCGCTCCTTCCGCCACCAGCTGCCGGCCCTCGCCGCCGCCGGCTTCCGCGTCGTGGCGCCGGCGCTGCGCGGCTACGCGCCGTCGGCCCAGCCCGCCGACGGCGACTACCACATCGTGCGCATGGCGGAGGACGTGGTGGGCTGGATCGACGATCTCGGCGAGGCGCGCGTCCACCTGGTGGGACACGACTGGGGTGCGGTGATCGCCTACGCCGCCGCCGCCCTGGCACCGGAGCGCTTGCTCTCCCTGGCCACCCTGGCCATCCCCCACCCGGGCCGCCTGCAGCGGGAGGGGCTCCGCAAGCTCCCGAGCCAGGTCCGGAAGTCCTGGTACATGCTGTTCTTCCAGCTGCGCGGACTGGCCGACCTGGCGGTGCAGGCGCGCGACTGGGCCCTGGTGGAGAAGCTCTGGCGCGACTGGTCGCCGGGCTGGTCGCCGCCGCCGGAGGAGCTGGCCGCGGTGAAGGCCACCCTGGCGCTACCGGGCGTGAGGCGCGCCGCCCTCGGCTACTACCGGGCGATGTTCGACCTCTGGTCGACCGCCGCCCGACAGACCGCCGCGCTCTTCGAGGCGCCCATCCGGGTGTCGACCCTCGCGCTCACCGGGGCCCTGGACGGCTGCATGGACACCCGCCTCCACGACCTGGCCATGAAGGCCGCGGACTTCCCCGCCGGCCTCCAGGTAGTGCGGGTGGAGGGCGCCGGCCATTTCCTCCACCAGGAGAAGCCCGACGTCGTGAACGACCTGCTGCTGGAGGCGATCAGGCGGGCAGCGTGAGCTCGACGGTGCCGGTGGCGTGATCGCCGAGGTCGGTCGCCGCGCGGACGGCGACCTCGATCACGCACTCGTCGCCCTCCCGGCTGGCGCGGGCGACCTCGCCGGTGAAGCGCAAGGGCTTGCCGGGTACCGACGGCGCGCCGAGGCGGATCTTGATGTTGCGCAGCCGCGCCTCGGGCCCCGCCCAGTCGGTGACGAAGCGCGCCACGTAGCCGTTCGTCGTCAGGATGTTCATGAACAGGTCCGGCGCACCCTGCGCCCGGGCGAACTCCGCATCGTGGTGTGCGGGCATGAAGTCCCGGGAGGCGATGGCGCCGGCCACGATCACCGTCGAGGTCACGGCGAGCTCGAAGGGCGGAAGCGCGTCGCCGACGGCGATCTCGGTGCCGGGGCGCGAGGTCGGGGCGGCGGTCACGTCGCACCTCCGGCGGCGGTCACCTCGCACCTCCGAGCCGACTCGGGTCGAGGGTCGAGGGGTCGAACTTGAGGATCCGGAAGAGCTGGCGCCCGACCACCTCGTCGTTCTGGTCGTAGTAGGTCGTCACCCAGGTGAGGAAGTAGCCCTCGCCCAGGGCGGTGCGCTTGCGGGGCGAGATCGACTCCACCTCGCTCTCGATGTGCAGCTGGTCGCCGGGGCGCAGGTAGCGGACGAACTCGAGCTCGGAGTTGGTGGCCAGGGTGCCCACGTAGCCGGCCTCGTCCAGGACCGGGATGGGATTGTCCTGCGACATCTCCCCCGGCGCGCCGCCGCGCTCGGCGATGCCCTCGATCCGGGGCCGGGCCATGGTCCAGGTCTGGAGCATGGCCGGGGGCGCCACGAGCGCGCCGAAGCGGCTGTCCGCGGCAGCCTGCTCGTCGAGGTAGACCGGGTTGCGGTCGTCCAGCGCGTCGACCCAGTGCCGGATCATGGGCACGTTCACGGGATCCGGCGCCTGGGAGGGCGGCCCCATCGCCGTGCCTACGTACTTCTCGAGCCGCGCGTGCAGTGCGTCCGCTTCCTCTTCACCCCCGCGCCGCGCTTCCCTTTCGCTGTCCGTCATGGGGCGGGAAGTTGCCAGAGACGGCCGCGATGCTCAATAATCCGGCCCACCATGCGTGGACGACGTGCCCACATCGTCGGTGTCGGCGAGACCCGGTACGCGCGCTGGGGCCGGATCGGCGAGGAGACGGAGCACGCCCTGGCCTGCCAGGCGATCCTGCGCGCCGTCGAGGACGCGGGCCTCTCCATGGGCGACGTGGACGGCCTGGCCTCCTTCGCCGAGGACCGCAACGAGGCGGTCTTCCTCGCCGCCCAGCTCGGCCTCCCCCGCCTGCGCTTCGCCAACATGGTCTGGCAGCCCGGCGGCGGCGGGGGCTGCGCCGCCGTCGGCAACGCCTCCATGGCCGTCGAGACGGGCCAGGCCGAGGTGGTGGTGGTCTTCCGCTCCCTGTGTCAGGGACAGTTCTTCCGCTTCGGGACCGCGGGCATGGACACGGAGGCGCCGCAGGATCCGAAGCCCCCGACGCTGCAGCAGGCCACCTCCATGACCATGGCCTCCCTCGGCATGGCCATGCCCTACGGCCTGCTCATGGCGGCCGCCGGCTACGCCCTGCCCACGCGGCGCCACATGCACCTCTACGGCACCACCAGCGAGCAGCTGGGCACGATCGCCGTGACCTTCCGGGAGCACGCCAGCCGCAACCCGCGGGCGGTCATGGGCGGCAAGCCCATGACCCTGGCCGACCATCAGGCGTCGCCCATGATCGCCGACCCCCACCGCCTCTTCGACTGCTGCCTCGAGAGCGACGGCGCCTGCGCGGTGGTGGTCACCACCGCCGAGCGCGCCCGCGACCTGGCCAGGCGTCCGGTCGAGCTCCTCGCCAGCGAGCAGGGCGCCCCCCGCGGCTACGCCTTCGGCACCTTCACCAACGCCAACATCGCCGACGAGATCTACGCCACCGGCGGCTGCGAGGAGATGGCCGGCCGGCTCTGGGGCAAGGCGGGGCTCGGCCCCGGCGACGTGGACGTGGCCCAGATCTACGACCACTTCACCGGCTGCGTGCTCATGCAGCTCGAAGACTTCGGTTTCTGCGAGCGGGGCGAGGGCGGGCCGTTCGTGGAGAGCGGGGCCCTGGCCTGGAAGGACGGGCGCCTCCCCACCAACACCCACGGCGGGAGTCTCTCGGAGGCCTACATCCACGGCCTCAACCACGTGGTGGAGGGCGTGCGCGTCCTGCGGGGCGAGTCCACCAGCCCCGTCGAGGGCGCCGAGGTGTGCCTCGTGACCAGCGGCGCCTGCGTGCCGTCGAGCGCGCTGCTCCTGGGGGGACGCTAGGTGGGCGAGCGCTTCTTCCCCGATGCGATGCCGCCGCCCCTGGCGGACGCCACCACCCTGCCCTGGTGGGAGGCCGCCTCGGAGCACCGTCTCGTGGTGCAGCGCTGCACGGCGTGCGGCGCCACACGGCTGCCGCCCGCGCCGGTGTGCTCCGAGTGCCACTCCATGGCGTCGGACTGGCAGGAAGTTCCGGGGACCGGTGAGGTCTACACCTACACCATCGTGCACCGGCCCATCGCCCCGGGCCAGGAAGTCCCCTTCGTCATCGCCGTGGTCGCCCTGGAGGCCTCCGGCGGCGTGCGGATCATCTCCAACCTGGTGGGGGTGGATCCCGCGGCCGTCGCGATCGGCATGCCCGTGGAGCTGGTCTGGGAGGACATGAGCCAGGACCTGGCGATCCCCCGCTTCCGGCCTCGCGGATGAAGCTCCCTCCCCGTGGGCATCGACCCTAGGCGTTGGACGAGGGCACGCGCCCGCGACTGGGCCGACGCCCGCGGCTGGCGCGTGGGCTGCAACTTCACCCCGAGCTCCGCCAGCAATCCGCTGGAGATGTGGCGGGCGGAGACCTTCGACCCGGAGACCCTCACCCGGGAGCTCGACTGGGCTGCCGGGCTCGGGTTCACGAGCCTGCGCGTCTTCCTCCACGACCTGCTCTGGACCCACGACCGCGCGGGCTTCCTGTCGCGGGTCGACGCCTACCTCGCCGCGGCGGCGGCGCGCGGCCTCGGCACGCTCTTCGTCCTCTTCGACGGTGTCTGGGATCCCCATCCGGTGTGGGGCCCCCAGCCCGAGCCGCGGCCGGGCGTGCACAACTCGCGCTGGGTCCAGAGTCCCGGCGCGACGGTGCTCGGCGACCCGGCCCGACACGACGCGCTGGCGCCCTACGTTCGGGGGCTCCTCGACCACTTCCGCGACGACCCGCGCATCGACGGCTGGGATCTCTTCAACGAGCCCGACAATCCGAACCCCGCCTACGCCGCCGACGAGATTCCCGACAAGGCGGCCCGCAGCCTCGCGCTGCTGGGCAAGGCCTTTGCCTGGGCTCGGGAGGTTGCGCCCAGCCAGCCCCTCACGGCCGGCGTCTGGCGCGGAGACTGGAGCGACGCCGACGCCCTCTCGGACATGGACCGCTTCTGTCTGGAGCAGTCGGACGTGATCTCCTTCCACCACTACGGGAAGCTCGCGGACCTGCAGCAGCGGGTGGAGGCGCTGCGCCGCTACGCGCGCCCCCTGTGGTGCACCGAGTGGCTCGCCCGCGGGCTCGGGAGCCGGCTCGACCCCCACCTGGGCTGGATGAAGCAGAACGAGGTCGGCGCCTTCTGCTGGGGACTGGTGGCGGGCCGCACCCAGACCCACCTGCCGTGGGACTCCTGGGTGAAGCCCTACGCCTCGGAGCCCGAGCCCTGGCACCACGAGATCCTGCGAGCCGACGGATCCCCCTACGACGAAGCCGAAGCGCGCTTCATCCGCGACGTCACCCGCAAGCGCCAAGCCGCCAAGCCCTAGGATCGGGGGCGCAGTCGCTACGCCGCGGGGCATGCGCTTCCTCGTGGGACACTTCGACGATCCGTGAAGGGCTCAGGCGAGCAGCTCGCTCAGGCGCTTTCGCAGCTGGTCGGGGGAGAACGGCTTCTCCAGGAAGGCGTGGTCGCCCGAGCCCGCCTCGTCGGCCGAGCCGTCGGGCAGGTAGCCGGAGACCAGCAGCACGGCCACGTCGGGCCGGAGCCGGCGGATCGCCGCCACCAGCTCGGGGCCGCTCATGCCGGGCATCACCACGTCCGACAGCACCAGGTCGATCCGGTCGAGATGCTCCCGGGCTCGCGCGAGGGCGCGCTCCGGCGCGTCGGCCTCGAGCACCTCGTAATCGCTGGCGCGGAGGACCCGGACGACGAGCTGACGCACGGCCGCGTCGTCCTCGCAGACCAGGACCGTCTTGCGGCCGACGGGTGCCCGCGCCGGACCCGTCGCCGCCGCGGGCGCGGCGACCTCGGCGGAGACCGGGAGCGCGACGCCGATCCGCGTCCCCTTTCCCACCTCGCTGTCGACCCTGATAAGTCCGCCGGCCTGGGTGACGATCCCATGGACCGATGCCAGCCCGAGCCCCGTCCCCCGCCCCTGGTCCTTGGTGGTGAAGAAGGGGTCGAAGATCCGGTCCAGGTCCGCGAGCGCGATCCCCGTCCCGGTGTCGGAGACCTCGATCAGGACGTGTGGCCCCGGAGATGCGCTCGGGTGTCGATCGGTCCAGCGGCCGTCGATCTCGACGTTCTGCGTCTCGATCCGAAGGTGTCCTCCGCCCGGCATGGCGTCCCGGGCGTTCAGCACCAGGTTCATCACGACGCGCTCGAACTGCCCGGCGTCCATGCGAACGACACCCGCGGCGGCCAGCGGGCCGACCTCGAGCCGGATGTCCTCGCGGATGAGCCGGACGAGCATCGGCTCGAGCCGCTCGATCGCCGCATTGGGCTCGAGGGCCGACGGCGTGCCCACCCGCTGTCGCGCGAAGGAAAGCAGCTGCCCCGTGAGGTTCGCCGCCCGCTCGCTGGAGCGCCGGATCTCGGCGATGTGCTGGCGCTGCTCGTCCGAGACCGGGAGCCCGCTGGCCGCGTGGCTCTCGAGCAGCTGAGCCTCGGCCAGGAGCACCGTGATGATGTTGTTGAAGTCGTGGGCGATCCCGCCGGCCAGCCGCCCGAGCGCCTCGAGCTTCTCCGCGCGCACGAGCGAGGCCTCGGCCTCCGCGCGCCGGGCCATTTCCTCCTCGAGGCGACGCGACTTCTCTGCGGACTCCTCACGGGCCTCGTTCATCGCACGCACGAAGACGTGCAGGAAGATGGCGGACAGAGCAAGGATGGAGCTGAGGGCCGCCCAGGTCACGTAGGGGCGCGACCCGGGAAGACCCTCGGGCGGCTGGAAGCCCAGGTCCCGGGCCACCACCATGGCGAGCATCGAGGCGGAGGTGAGCAGTCCGATCCCGATCGCCACCCGCGTTCCCACCAGGAAGCCGGTGATCATGATGACGAGCACCGCCGTGGCGAGGTGCGGGCTTCGGACGTTGCCGAGCATGAACGCCGCGAAGGAGACGGACGCCAGGGCCAGGAGCGAGAAGGTCATCCCGGCCACGCGCACGTAGCCCCGGTGGAGCAGGACCAGGCTGCCGAAGGTTCCGAAGAAGCACAGGAGCAGCGCCGGCGAGCGGTAGCTCTCGAACGGCGTCGTGCTGGCCTCGATCAGGAGGAGCGTGCTCGTCGCCACGGCTGCGGCCACGAGGATCCAGTGGGTGATGCGGGCGCGGAGCGCTTCCTCCGGGTCCGTCGCTTCCGGTGGTCGCAGCCAGGCTGTCCAGGCACCCATCCAAGCGGATCCGCGCGCAGTGGACCTGATGCCACTCTACCCCATGGCGGAGACGAATGGGGCCGATCTCGCGTCGACCGACCTCGGCCCCGTCACCCCGACGACAGGGCGGGCGGGGGCACGGGCGCGCCGCGCAGCAGCACCGGGTACTGGCAATGCGGATCGTTCTGCAGGCCGGCGTCGGCGGCGCCGGCCGCGGGACAGCGGGCGCCGTCCGGTGCGTACTGGAGGATGTAGGCCTTGCGGACGGTGTCCGTCCGGTGCGGCCCGGTGCGGTGGGGCGTCAGCGACGAGAAGACGACCACGTCGCCCGCCCGCGCGGCCACGGGCACCGCCTCCGTCGAGGACGCCACGCACTGCTGGCCGAGCTTCGGTGGTCTCGTGCGCCAGCGTTCCGTACCGGTGCCAGCCGGGAATGACCCAGGGACAGCCGTTGCGTTCGTCGGCGTCGGTGAGCGCGATCCTGCACGTCAGGTATTGCTGAGGCTCGACGTAGGTATATCCATTACGGCGCCATTCGAACGACGCGTTCCGGGGATGGCGCGCCGGCACCGCCGTCATCGGCACTCCTCCTCCACGCGACGCCAGCGGAAGGGCGCCGCCAGGGATCGGACGGATCGGGGTCTACCTCGAGCCACGTCTGGCACGCTGCGCCCCGACGCCGACCCGCTCGCCGCGCAGGAAGCGGTGCAAGGCGCGGCCGAAGCGCGCGTCGGCGGGGGTGGTGCGATGGGTGCCGCCGGGGATCACCACCAGCTCGTGGTGAGGGAGCACCTGCGCCAGGGCGTCCACTCCGGCCTTGAGCGGGTCCTCGCTGCCCACGATGCTGAGCACCGGGACGTCCACCCCCCGCAGATCCGCCTCGGTGACCGTCAACGCCGGGAGCGACCGGGCCACCGCGCCGAGGGCGCGCTCGTCGAGGACCGCCTGGGCGCCCAGATCCGTGAAGGCCGCGCGTACGGGGCCGTGGGCCCGGCCCGGATTCAGGAAGGCGGTCAGCACCCCGAACCCGGAGCCGTTCTCGAAGGCGCTGCCGAGCACGTCGTAGACGTTCAGGGCGTTCGGGTTCGGGCGCTGCCAGCCGAAGCCGCAGGGGGCGGCCCGAAGCACGCGGTCGGGGTGGCGGGTCAGCAGGCGCAGGGTGACGAAGCCGCCCATGCTGTAGCCGGCCACGTGGGCCCGGGCGATCCCGAGGTGATCCATCAGGCGCACCACGTCGTCGACCAGCGCCAGCCCGTAGGCCGCCGGGTCCGTGGGCTTGTCGGAGCGGCCGTGGCCGCGGGCGTCGAGGACCACGACCCGGAAGTCGCGGGCCAGGGTCTCCAGGACGCCCGGGAAGCGCCAGTTCAAGTGCCCCGTGGCGGCGAAGCCGTGGAGGAGGATCACGGGCTCGCCGCTGCCCTCGTCCGTGTAATGGAGGCGGGCGCCGTCGGACTGGAGGAAGGCCCCTTCCGGCCCCAGATAGACCCGGGGCGCGGCGATCGCGACGACCAGGACGAGGGCGGCGAAGAGCAGACCCACACCGACACCGATGCGGAGCAGCCAGGGGCGCATGGGATTCCTCCTCGAGCCATGCCGGCGGCATCGTGGCCTCTATTGACGATTACGTCAATAGCGGGATAGGCTGCGTCCGTGGCCCGCAAGCGACCCCCTGCCTCGCCCGCACGTCCGCGCGCGCGGCGGCTCTCCTCCGAGGCCCGTCGAACCCAGCTGCTGGGGACCGCGGCCGACCTCGTGCTCGAGCAGGGGGCCCACGCCCTCACCATGGAGCGCCTCGCCGAGCGGGCGGGTGTCTCCAAGGGGCTCGGCTACGCCTACTTCCGCGACGCCGAGGACGTCCTGCTCTCGCTCTGGGACCGGGAGGTCTCCGACGTCTACCGCCGGGTCGAGGCCGCCCTGGCCGGCCCCACCTCGTTCGAGGAGGGGCTGCGGCGCGCCGTGCACGCCTACTTCGACGTGCTCGCCGACCGCGGTGCCCTGCTCGGCGTCCTCCAGGCGCGCTTCGGGGCGGCCGGTGCCGGGCGGCGCCGCATCGGGCGCCGGGTGCGCGCCTTCCTCCGCTTCTGGTCCGAGCGCATCCAGCAGGCGGGCAACGTCGCGCCGGACGTCGCGCTTGCGCTGGCGGGCATGATGGTGAACGCCGCCGATGCCGCCGCCCGCGCCTGGCGCGCCCGCGTGCTCTCCCGCGCCGAGGCCGAGCGCCTCTGCGTCGACTTCCTGGCCCATGGCATGCAGAGCGCCCTGCAGCAGCAGGGCGCCCCACCCGAGGAGATCCGCTCGTGACCGTCATCGACATCGACAGCCACTTCTTCGAGCCCTTCGACTGGTACGAGACCCGCTTCCCCGAGCTGGCCGCCGAGGTGCCGCCCCTCGACGACGTCACCGTGCTGGCCACCACCGGCTTCGGCGACGTCCTGGGCAGCCTGCCGCGCTCGGCGGTGCCCCAGGACCCCGTCGATCGCCTGCCGCCCAACCTCCGGGAGCTCTACCGCAACGCGGACGAGGAAGGTCGCCGGGGCATGGTGGCCCTGGCCGTCGCCGGCATCCAGAAGGTGCAGGGCGCCTGGCGGCCCGAGGAGCGGCTCGCCTACCTGGACGCCCAGGGCATCGACCGCCAGCTGGTGCTGCCCACCTTCGCCTTCACGCCCATCGGACGCAGTCGGCGGGAGCGCCCGGACTTCACCGCGCGGCTGATGGTCGCCTACAACACCTGGGCGTGTGAGGTGCTCGCCGACCACGTCGGGCGCCTCGTGCCCGTCGGCATCGTCGACTTCCAGACCATGGAGCAGGCAGCGCTGATCGCCGAGCTCACGCGCCTGCGCCGGGCGGGCAGCCGCAGCTTCGTGTTCTGGCCGACGCCGGCCCGAGGCAGGTCGCTCGCCCATCCGGACTTCGACGGGGCGTGGGCCCACTGCGCCGCCATCGGGATGGTCCCGATGGTGCACGTGGGCGGCGGGCGACCGAGCTTCGACGAGGGCTGGCTCGAGAATGGGCGCCCCTTCCCCAACTCGTTGGCGTCCTACCTGGCGCAGCTGCACCAGCTCCCGGAGATCTTCCTCACCGAGATGGTGATCGGCGGCGTCCTGGAGCGACATCCCGACCTGCGGATCTTCGTCTCGGAGCTGGGCATCGACTGGCTGCCCGAGTGGCTGCGCCGCCTCGACAAGGGCCGCAACTTCGCCGCGCGCATGGGTGGCGAACGCTGGCCCTACCCCCTCAAGCCCAGCGAGTACGTGCGACGCCAGGTGTGCGTGAGCCCCCTCGAGTTCGATCCCACCGCCGAGGTGATCGAGCGGGTCGGTCCGGATCTGGTGGTCTTCTCCACCGACTACCCCCATCCCGAGGGCGGGAAGGACGCCGTGGCGCGTTTCCGCAAGGAGCTGGAGGGCCGCGTCGAGACCGAGACGCTCTTGAAGTTCTACGGCGGACTCGCGGAGGAGGCCCTCGCCGTGGGCGCCTGAGATGGGAGGCGACCCGGGCTACGCACAGATCCGACACGCGCCACCGACGACGAGTGCGCTTCGGGAGCCGGGTGATTCCCAAGGACGCCATCGTGCTCGCCCTGCTGGGCGCAGCCAACCGCGACCCTGCCCGGTTCCAGGGCCCGGACCGCCAACCCGCACGTGGCCTTCGGCGGCGGCGCCCACCTCTGCCTGGGCGCGCACCTGGCGCGGATGGAGGGCGCGGCCGCCATCGGCACCCTGGTGCGGCGCGCGTCGGGGCTGGAGCTGGAGAGCGACGCGCTCGAGTGGGGCCCCTCGCTCTTCCGGGTGCTGGCGCGACTGCCGATCCGCGTCGCCGCCTAGCCGACGCCGAGTCCCGATCCCGCTTTCGCCATTTCCCGACCCGCCGCGCCACTCATCCAGAGAGCGCCGGCGGGAGGACTCATGCGCAAGACCAGTGATCGCGTTGCGGGCGGAGTCGGAGCCGTCCTGTTGGGCCTGTTCCTGCTCACCGGGCTCGCGGGACCCGGCCAGGCCGCCCAGGTCCTCGGCTCCTTCGACACGATCGCCGCCTTCGGGGCCAGCGACGGGCCGGAGGGCATCGCCCTGGGCGACCAGGGCAACCTCTGGCTCGTGGCCAGCGGCCAGCCCGTGGTGCAGGTGACCTCCACCGGCGCCGTGGTGAGCTCCTTCGACTCCGGGCTCTCCAGCCTGGAGGGCATCGTGCGGACCGGAAGCAATCTCCTGGTCTCGAACTCCGTCGACGCCGCCTCGGGCGGCGGCCTCTACGAGTTCACCCAGGCCGGCGCGCAGGTGGGCAGCGTCCAGGTGGTGGATCCACCGAGCGCCGACCCGGACGGCGTGGCGTTGGGGCCGATGGGAAGCACCCTCGTCGCCGACGACGGCGACGAATCCATCTATTTCTTCGACAGCGCCGGGATGCTCACGGCCACGATCCTCACCACCGCGGCCCTGGGCATCGAGGTGGACGAGCCCGAGGGAATCGCCTTCGACCCCGTCAGCGGCGAGATCTTCGTCGCCGACGACTCCTCGGGCACCGGCAGCATCTACCGGATCTCGACCACCGGCACCGTCCTCGACAGCTTCGTCCTGCCCGGCTTCGACGATCCCGAGGGCCTGGCCTTCGACGCCGTGAACCGCATCCTCTGGGTGGCCGACGACAACAACGGCGCGGTGATCCAGGTCGACCCGTTCGCCGCGCCGGAGCCCTCGGTCGGCCTGCTGCTGCTCGTGGCCGCCGCGGTCTGGCGGCGCCGGGCCGTCCACCGCTCCTCCTAGGCTCGGCTCAGGCGGGTGCGATGTTCTGGTTCACGCGGAAGAGGTTCTGCGGGTCGTACTGGGCCTTGACCCGGGCCAGCCGCGCGTAGTTGGGACCGTAGGTCTCTCGCAGTCGGCTGGCGCCCTCGTCCGCCATCATGAAGTTCACGTAGCCGGGACCCGGGTTGTAGGCGTGGACGGCCAGCCAGTAGTCCTTCGCCCAACGGGTGATCGCGGGCGCCATCGCCGGATCGGGATGGATGCCGGCGATCACCATCGACCAGCGCGCATCGCGGCAGCTCCAGGCCGTGGCGTCGCTCGCCACGTCGTGGACCGCACCGTCGACGGGATAGAGGTGCATCAGCGAGAGGCCCTCCGGCACCTGCGCTCCGAACTCCACGTGGGCGTCGATCGCACCATCCGAGAGCTCCCGCACGAAATCCCCCTTCCAGTACCACTGCAGGCCCTTGGGCATCAGCGGATCGAACATGCCCTGGACCGCCGGGAACGGCATCTCGCCCACGCCGTCGAGCAGCGGCTCCGGCAGCGCCTCGCGCACCGGCTTCAGGGCGCGGACGCCCTCGGCCTCCGTCCCGACGCGACAGGAGATCAGCGCGCAGACCCGCCGGCCCCAGAGCTCGCGCGGAAAGGGCGCGGCCGAGGGAACCCGCTTCAGCCCGGGGAAGAGGCAGAGGTCCCGGGGCGCCTCGGCGAAGAACTCCCGATACCAGGTCAGGATCTCGCGGGTGTGTTTGGCATCCCAGAACATGGGCCCGGCGTAGGCGGTGCGCACCGGGTGGGCCCGGAACAGGAAGCTCGTCACCACGCCGAAGTTGCCGCCGCCGCCGCGCAGGGCCCAGAAGAGATCCGCATGCTCGTCGGCGCTCGCGGTCACCACGCTTCCATCCGCGAGCACCACGTCGGCCTCGAGCAGGTTGTCGATGGTCAGGCCATGGCGGCGGGTCAGATAGCCGTGCCCGCCGCCCAGGGTGAGGCCCGCCACGCCCGTCGAGCCCACGATGCCCGCCGGGACCGCCAGGCCGTAGACGTGGGTGGCGTGGTCGACGTCGGCCTGGGTGCAACCGGCGGCGACCCGCACCGTTCGGCGGCGGGGATCCACGCGCACCCCCTTCATGGGCGAGAGGTCGATCACCAGGCCGTCGTCACAGCTCCCCAGACCGGGACCGTTGTGGCCACCGCCGCGCACCGCCACGAGCCCACCGGACTCCCGCCCGAGGGTCACCGCCGCCACCACGTCCGCCACGTCGGTACAGCGGACGATGAGCCGGGGGCGCTTGTCGATCATGGCGTTGTAGAGGGCGCGGGCGTCGTCGTAGTCCGGGTCGTCGGTCCGGACGACGGCGCCGCGGAAGCCTTCCTGGAAACGCGAGACGAGCTCGGGCGTCATGGCGGGGTACCTCTCGGATTCGCGGGCCGGCCCTCATGGCCGACCGTCGAGCGGAGGATGGAGCCCCACCCGACGCAGATCCATGATCGCGCGTCCGGCTTCCTTGCTCCGCCTGCTGAGGATCTCTCCCGCTCGTCCGGGGGTTTGCCCGATCGTCCAGAGCCGTTGATAATGCGTCCGGGAGGCCCGGGCGTGGACGTCCTGTCCGAAGTCTTACGAGCCGTCCGCCTGACGGGCGCGATCTACTTCGACGTCACGGCCCGCGCACCCTGGGTCGCGGAGACCCCTGCGCTCTCCACCATCTGCCACCAGGTGATGCCCGACTTCGAATCGGTGATCGCCTTCCACATCATGCTCGATGGCGGCTGCTGGGCGCAGATCGGAGACGAGTCCGAGGCGCCCCTCTGGTTCGGTGAAGGCGACGCAATCCTGTTTCCGCAGGGCGACGGTCACCTCATGGGGAGCGAGCCGGGGCGGCGATCGGAGCCCGACTACAGCCTCTACTACCGCCCCGACGATCGCCCCTTGCCGTTCGTCCTGAAGGAGATGGGCGGGGACGGTGAGCCCGCCCGCTTCGTCTGCGGCTACCTCGGCTGCGACGCGCGACCGTTCAATCCGTTGCTCAGTGCCCTCCCTCGCCTGATCCACGTACGCTGCCGTCCGGGGGAACGGGACCCCACGCTCGATCTCATCCGCATGTCCATCGCGGAGAGCGAGCAACCGAGGGCCGGCGGGGAGACCGTGCTGGCGAAGCTCAGCGAGCTGATCTTCGTGCAGGGGCTGCGCCGCTACGTCGACGAGCAGCCCCCCGAGTCGCAGGGCTGGCTCTCGGGGCTGCGCGACCCTCACGTCGGCCAGGCGCTCGCCCGGATCCACGGACGCCCGGCGGAGGACTGGACCCTGGACCGGCTCGCGAAGGAGGTCGGCGCCTCCCGCTCCGTGCTGTCGGAACGCTTTGCCCACTACGTGGGCGAGCCGCCCATGCGCTACCTGACCCGCTGGCGGATGCAGCTCGCGTCCCGCGCCCTCGAGTCGCCGGCCACCACGCTCGCCCAGGCCGCCACGGAGGTCGGCTACCAGTCCGAGGCCGCCTTCAACCGGGCGTTCAAGAAGGTCGTCGGCGTCCCGCCGGGCGAGTGGCGTCGCCGACGCCGCTAGGCTCCCCCCGCCTCGGCCGGGTGGTATGCTGGCTCGCGGGGGTGAAGTGGGGAAGCATCGTGAAGGAGCTGGTCTACGCCCACGGGTTCGAGCCCGCCATCGCACAGCACGGGGACGCCGAGGGCATCGTCGACGGCAGCTACCGGAGCAGCTGGAGTACCCACGCGGAGCGGGTGCACCGGCTCTCCCACGGCCTCGCCCACCAGCTGGGCGTCGCGGACGACGGCCGCTTCGCGGTGCTGGCCCTCAACAGCCACTACTACCTCGAGCTGTGGCACGCGGCCTTCCTGGGCGCCGGGGTCATCAACCCCCTGAACCTGCGCCTGGCCCCGAAGGAGCTGGCCTACATCCTGACCGATTCGGGTACCGGCGTGGTCTTCACCGACCCGACCTTCGCGCCGCTCGTGGCGGCGGCCCGCGCGGAGGCGGGCGACGCCGACCCGGTCCGCCAGGTGGTGCTGATCGGCGAGGGCGACGTGCCCCACGACCTGGCCTACGAGGCGCTGCTGGCCGACGCCTCGCCGGTGGCGCCGCCCGAGCCCGAGGAGAGCGACCCGGTGGTGCTCATGTACACCGGCGGCACCACGGGTCTGCCCAAGGGCGTGCTCATCGAGCACCGCGCCGAGATCCTGAACCTCTACCACGGCGCGATGACCCTCGGGAACCTGGAGACCGGCACCTACCTGATGCAGACCCCCATGTTCCACGCCGCCTCCATGTTCGGGATCCTGGCCCCCCCGATCTTCGGCGGCCGGGTCGTGTTCATCCCGCTGTTCAACCCGGATGCCGTGATCGACCTGATCGACAACCACCAGGTGACCGACACGCTGATGGTCCCCACCATGATCGGCATGTGCCTGCGGAGCGAGAAGTACGCGCCCGAGCGTCTCGCGTCGCTCCGCCGCCTGGTGTACGGCGCGTCGCCCATGCCCGAGGCCGTCCTCGACCAGCTGCTGCGCGACCTTCCCGACCTGGAGCTCGTCCAGGGCTACGGCATGACGGAGGCGTGCTCGACCCTCACCCTCCTGCTCGGCCGGGATCACCAGCCCGGATCGCCCCGTCTCCGCTCCGTGGGCAGGCCCTGCCTGGGCGTCCAGGTGTCGATCCAGGACGAGGAGGGCCGCGCGCTGCCGCGGGGCGAGATCGGCGAGGTCTGCGCCCGGGGCGGACACCTGATGCGCGAGTACTGGAACAAGCCCGAGGCCACGGCCGAGGCCTTCCGCGGCGGCTGGTACCACACCGGCGACGCGGGCTACCTGGACGACGACGGCTACCTCTTCCTGGTCGACCGGGTGAAGGACATGATCGTCACGGGCGGCGAGAACGTGTACTCCGCCGAGGTGGAGTCGGCCATCAGCACCTGCCCGGGCGTCGCCCAGGTCGCCGTCATCGGCATCCCCCACGAGCAGTGGGGCGAGGCGGTCCACGCCATCGTGGTCCCGCAGCCCGGCGTCGAGGTCAGCATCGAGGCGGTGATCGCCCATACGCGGACCCACATCGCGGGCTACAAGGTCCCCAAGTCGGTGGAGCTCCGCGCGGAGCCGCTGCCGCTCTCGGGCGCGATGAAGGTCCTGAAGCGCGATCTGCGCGCGCCGTACTGGAAGGGCCGCGGGAAGTCCATCGGCTAGCCTGGGCGGCATGCCGAACCCCGCCTCGGACGCCGACGCCCCGCTGAACGGCGACCTGGCGGCCGTGGTCTCGGACGCCACCGCCGCGGCCGGGACCCTACCAGGGCTCGACCCAGGGCCGCAGATCCAGCTCGTGGGTCCAGGCGCTGCGGGGCTGGGCGTGGAGGGTCCAGTAGCTCTCGGCGATGTCGTCGGGCGCGAGCAGCCCGTCCTTGGGTCGCGACGCCACCAGCCGGGGGAAGTTCTCGCGGATCCACGGCATGTCGATCGGCCCGTCGACGATGGTGTGGGCCACGTGGATGCCCTTCGGGCCGAGCTCGCGGGCCATGGCCTGGGCCAGGGCGCGCAGCGCCTGCTTCGCGCCGGCGAAGCCGGCCATGCCCTCGCGCCCGCGCAGGCTGGCCGTGGCCCCCGTGAAGAGGACGGTGCCCCGGCCCCGCGGCAGCATGCGCCGGGCGGCCTCCCGGCCCGTCAGGAAGCCGGAGAAGCAGGCCATCTCCCAGATCTTGTAGAACTTGCGCGCCTCGAACTCGACGATCGGGAACGCGACGTTCGCGCCGATGTTGTGGACCGCCACCTCCACGGGACCGAGCTCGCGCTCGACCCGGTCGAAGAGCGCGACCACCGCCTCCTCCTTGCGGGCGTCGACGCCGAACGCGGTCGCCGAGCCTCCCGCGGCCCGGATCTCGTCGACGAGAGGCTGCAGGGACTCCACCGAGCGTCGCACCACGGCGGCGTGGAGGCCCTCGCGGGCGAAACGGCGCGCGATCGCGCCGCCGAGACCGGCGCCGGCCCCCATCACGACGGCCACCGGCTGCGCTGTCGACATGTCGCTCCTCCTCAGGCGCGCAGGGCCGCCTCGACGAAGTCGAGCCGGTCCGTGCCGAAGAACATCTCCTCGCCGACGAAGAACGTCGGCGCGCCGAAGGCGCCGCGGGCGACGGCCTCGTCGGTGGTGGCGCGCAGGGAGGCCTTGGCATCGGGCTCTCCGGCCGCTCGCAGCAGCGCCTTGCCGTCGAGCCCCGCCCCCTCGAGGACGCGCCGCACGACCGCCTCGTCCCCGAGGTTCTCGCCTTCGGCCCAGAACGCCGGGTAGACCACCTCGTGAAAGCGCGGGAAGACACCCCGGTCCACGGCGGCGTGGGCCACCCGCATCAGGCTGAGGGTGTTGATGGGGAAGTGGGGATTGCGGCGGAAGGCGCAGCCGTAGTGCCGGGCGAAGCGATCCAGCTCGAGGGCGCCGTAGCGGCGCTTCGGCTCCACCGGCTCCTGCATGGGGGAGCGGTTGCCCGTGGCCTTGAACACGCCGCCGAGCAGCATGGGACGGTGCACGAGCGCGCAGCCCGTGCGCTCCACCAGACCCGGCAGCCGGGTGTCGGCCAGGTAGCTGTAGGGGCTCCCGTAGTCGAAGAAGAACTCGAGCCGGCGCCTCACGGAGTCTCCTCGGGCTTCACGGGACCGTCGGAATCGGCTCCGGGCCCGGGCACGAAGCGGAGCCGGGCAGCCTCGAGGGGCCGTCCCCGCTCGTCCACGGCGAGCAGGCCGGCCACCACGCGCCCCGACCCCCGCTCCTCCGCCAGGTAGGGCTCCTGCCCCGGGCCGAAGACCCACTTGTCCGACCAGAGGCGCAGGGCGGTGAGGACGAGCCAGAGGTCGCGGCCCTTGCGCGTGAGGTGATACTCACAGCGACGGCCGGCCGGGTCCAGCGGTCGCCGCTCGAGGATCTCGCTCGCCACCAGCCGCTGGAGCCGGTCCGAGAGGATGTTCTTCGCGATGCCCAGGCCCTGCTCGAACTCGGCGAAGCGCCGCGAGCCGAAGAAGGCGTCGCGGATGATCAGCAGGGTCCACCAGTCGCCGATCTGGTCCAGCGCCCGTGCGACCCCGCACTGCATCTCGTCGAAGCGCTTGCGTCCCACGGGGCCCAGCGTAGCGGATTCGGTTTCAAGACAAAACCATGTGCCGACCCCGTCCGGCCCCGCGGTCGGGCCGCTGCGCTACCGTCCCGGCGCCGAGCGCGCCGGCCCTGGGCGCGCTCAACCCCCCGAAGTCGCAGGGTGAGCTGCCATGGCGAGGTCGAACAAGCAGCGCACGGGCTCCCCGCCGTGGCTCTTCGGCCCGGCACTCGACCTCCTGCTCGGCTGCGGCGTGGGCTACCTGCTGCTGGCGGCCGGCCTCGGCCTCCTGCCGGTTGCGGCGAACGCCCTCACCCAGTGGGGCGTCCTGGCGACCTTCGTGGTGGGCATGGCGCACTACGGCGCCACCCTGGTGCGCGTCTACGAGACCTCGGAGGACCGGCGCAAGTACGCCTTCTTCACCGTCTGGGCGAGCCTGGCGGTCTGGAGCGTCTTCGTCGTCGGGATCTACGCACCGCTCGTCGGCTCGCTGCTCCTCACGGTCTACCTCAACTGGAGCCCCTGGCACTACGCCGGCCAGAACTACGGCCTGGCCGTGATGTTCCTGCGGCGGCGCAACGTGGAGGTCGACGCCACCCTGAAGCGGGTGCTCTACGCCTCCTTCGTGAGCTCCACGGCCCTCTCGCTGCTGACGCTGAACGCGGCCAACGAGTCGGCCCTGTACGTGCCGCTGAACATCGACGGCATCCCCTACCAGATGCTCAAGCTCGGCATCCCGGGCACGGTCTACCAGCCCGCCTTCGCCGTGGTCCTGGCGCTCCACGTGGCGACCCTGGGCACCTTCGCCGTGCGGGTCCTGCAGCGCGCCGGCGCGGCGACCCTGCTGCCGGCGTTCCTGCTGCTGCTGACCCAGGCCCTGTGGTTCTCGGTGCCGAGCATCGCGGTCTGGGCCACCGGGGTCCGGGTGCAGACCGAGTACGTGTTCTTCTTCTTCCTCTGGGCCGGCATCGGCCACTCGGTGCAGTACCTCTGGGTGACCACCTACTACGCCGCCGGCGGCCGGCCGCTCGCCGAGCGCGCGCGCTACCTGGGCAAGACCCTGCTGGCCGGCGCCATCATCTTCACCGTCCCGGCGGTGCTCTTCGCGCCGAACCTGCTCGGGAGCTTCCCCTACGAGCTCGGCCTGGCCACGCTCATCGCGTCGGCGGTCAACATCCAGCACTTCATCCTCGACGGCGCGATCTGGAAGCTGCGGGACGGACCCGTGGCCCGGATCCTCCTGGCCCGCGGCCCCCGCAAGCGCGGCGCCAAGGGCGCGCCCACCCCCGCCCTGCCGCCGCCCACCGGGCCCGCGGCGCGTTGGTCCGCCCGGGCGGTCTGGAGTGCCGGCGCGGTGTGCGCGGTCGTCGCCATCGGCAGCGCCTGGGAGTACGAGCGCGGCTGGATCACGGCCACGGCCCGCTCCGATCACGAGCGGGCCCAGCGGGCCGAGCGCTGGCTGACCTGGGTCGGCCGCGACCAGCCCCGGTTCCATGAGCGGCGCGCCGCCCGGGCCCTCGCCCGGGGCGAGACCGAGGTGGCGCGGCGGGAGTTCGAGGCGGCCGTCGCGCTCCACCCGACCGTCGAGAGCCTGCAGCAGCTCGCCACCCTCCAGGCCCAGGCCGGCGACGGCGACGCCGCGCTCGAATCCCTCTCCCGCGGCTTCGCGCTCTTCCGCGAGGCCGCCGACAGCGATCGCGCGGCGGGCTACCTGGGCGGCCTGGACGCGCGCCAGCGGCAGCTCGAGGTGGCGGCCCTCACCATGGCCGGCCGTCACTGGCTCGACGCCGGCGACGCCGCGCAGGCCCGCCACTACCTGGACCAGGCCGCCCGCCGCAGCCCCGGCGGACCAGACCCGGGCCTGCAGGCGCTGCTCCGTCGGGCCGCCGAGGCCGGCGGGTCCTCGACGTCGCCCTAGGCCCCCCCCAGCGCCCCGGGGCTACTCGGTTGCACCATGCAACCAAAACGGACTACCGTTCCGCCGCGGCCCCGGAATCCTCCGGGCCCTCGGAGGACCTGCCATGAAGCTCGGAATCGGCGCTGGCGGCTTCGGCAAGAAGGCCAGCATCGACCTCGACACGATCCGCCACGCCGAGTCCCTCGGCTTCGACATCGCCTGGTCGGCCGAGGCCTACGGCAACGACGCCGTCACCACGGCCACCTGGGTGCTGGCCAGCACCACCCGGCTGAAGGCCGGCACCTCGATCATGCAGATGCCCGCCCGCACCCCGGCCATGACGGCGATGACCGCCATGACCCTCGACCACCTCTCCGGCGGTCGCTTCGTGCTCGGCCTGGGGGCCTCGGGTCCCCAGGTGGCGGAGGGCTGGCACGGCGTGCCTTACGGCAAGCCCCTCACGCGCACCCGCGAGTACATCGAGATCATCCGCAAGATCCTGGCGCGCGAGGCTCCGCTCGAGTTCGAGGGCAGCCACTACCAGATCCCCGCCCGCGGCGCCGGCACCACCGGGCTCGGCAAGCCCCTGAAGAGCATCCTGCACGGGAACCCGGCGATCCCCATCTACACGGCATCGATCAGCCCGAACGGGCTGCGCTGCGCGGCCGAGGTGGCCGACGGCGTCTTCCCGATGATGATGGACCCCGACACGTTCGACACCGCCTACCTCCCCTACCTCGAGGAGGGCTTCGCCAAGGCCGGCGGTGGCAAGGGCCTGGCGGACTTTGCGGTCGTCCCGGGCGTGACGGTGATCATCAGCGACGACGTCGAGAAGGCCCGCATGCCCATCAAGGGCGGCATGTCCCTCTACATCGGCGGCATGGGCGCCCGCGACAAGAACTTCTACAACGACCTGGCCAAGCGGCTCGGCTACGAGGAGGCGGCGGTACGGATCCAGGACCTCTTCCTCGACGGCAAGAAGATGGAGGCCGCCGCCGCCGTTCCTGACGAGCTCGTGGACGCCGTCCACCTCGTGGGAAGCAAGGATGCCATCCGCGACCGGCTGCAGGCCTGGAAGGAGGCGGCTCGGAAGGGCTGGGTCCACACCATGAACGTCGGCACGCCCCAGAAGGAGGCCCTGGAGCTCCTGGCGGAGGAGCTCCTCTAGACGCCGCCGGGCCGACGCCGAGGGCGCCCGATCCGGGCTAGCCTCCCAGCCGAGGAGATCCCCCGTGACCGAGCTGCCCCGCGTCGACGAGACCGGCACCGACGAGGCCGACAACTGGGAGGCCAAGCGCACCCTGGCCGCCGCCATCCGCGAGCTGATGGACTGCCTGTGCGCCACCGACGCCCCGAGCGAGGAGCTCCTGTCCATCGCCGAGCAGGTGAAGGCGAGCGCCCGTCGCTTTGCCGACCAGCCGCGCATGCTCAACCCGCCCGGCGTCGCCGAGGGATCGCTGGTGGGGGGCATGGAGACCTTCATGGACCGCAGTCCGGTGAAGGGACTCGCGAACCCCGTGGCGCCGCCGGCGGACCTGGTGCCCGACGCCGAGCGCAACACGGTCTCGGGGACCGTGACCTTCGGCAACGCCTACGAGGGCGCGCCCGGCTGCGTGCACGGCGGCTGGGTGGCCGCGCTCTTCGACGAGGCCCTCGGCATGGCCTGCATCTTCTCCGGCGGGCCGGCCATGACCGGCGAGTTCACGGTCCGCTACCACAAGCCCACCCCGACGAAGGTGCCGCTGCGCCTGGAGGCGCGCTTCGAGGGCAAGGAGGGCCGCAAGATCCGGACCTCCGCCGAGCTCTACGCCGGCGACCTCCACGTCGCCAGCGCCCGCGGCCTGTTCATCGCCATCGACTTCTCGAAGTTCGAGCGGCTGCGCGCGGAGAAGGAGCGGCGCGAGGGCGCGGACTGAGTCCCACGTCGCGTGCCGGGCGGGGCCCGGATCGCCTCAGCCGTAGGCGTCGGCCAGGCCGTGGAGGGAGAGCTTGTCGAGGGCCTCGCAGAGCGCGTCGGGCGTCCACGGCTCGGCCCGGTCGACCTCCTGGGTGACCGTCAGCGGCTGGAAGAGACCCACCCGGTTGTGCTCCACCAGGAAGACCTGGCCGTTGATGGCGCCCGCCGCCGGCAGACACAGGCTCGCGATCACCACGGCCACCTGCTCGGGCGTCTGCATCTGCGCCCGCAGGCTCTCGGCCCGCTTCCGGCCCTGCTCGCCCATGGCCGCGAGCCGGTCGAAGGCGGCGGCGACCATGGGCGTCCCGGTGGACGCGGGGTTGACGCCGTTGACGGTGATCCCGCTGCCGTCGAGGTCCCGCGAGAGCGCGTTGGTCAGCCCGAACACGCCGCCCTTGCCGACGGCATAGGGCAGCGAGCCGGGCATGCCGGTGATCCCCGCGCGCGAGACCAGGTTCACGATGCGGCCCCAGCCGCGCTCGCGCATGGGCGCGAGCGCGTGGCGCGCGCAGTAGAAGGACCCCTGGATGTGGGTCGCCACCACGCGGTCGAAGGTCTCGGCGTCGAGATCCCAGGGCGAGCCCGAGAAGGCCACGCCCGCGTTGTTCACGAGCACGTCGAGCCCGCCGAACTCGCCCACTCCCAGGGCGACCATGCGCGCCGCGCCGTCCCAGTCGGCGACCGAGTCGAGACTCGCCGCGGCGCGGCCCCCCGCGGCGCGGATCTCGCCCGCCACCTGCTCGGCGGTGGAGGCCCCGGCCTCGTCCCGGCCGATGTCGTTCACGACGACGGCGGCGCCCAGGCGAGCGAGCGCCCGGGCCGTGGCGCCGCCGATGCCGCGACCGGCGCCGGTGACGAGCGCCGTCCTGCCCTCGAGCGGGCGATCGAGATCCTGGCTCATCCCACCAGCTCCACGCACGTTCGCGCTGCCCACTCCTAGCGGAACTTCGGCAGCACCTTCTCCCCGAGCAGCGCGATCGACCCCAGGGTCTTCTCGTGGGGGACGTGCGGTCCCACGGCCGGGATCAGCACCAGCTGGTCGAGGCCGATGTCGCGGTAGCGCTCGATGGTGCGCTCCACGTCGTCGGGATCGCCCACGCACACCCCGTTCTGGTACAGGAAGTCGCGCTCGGCGGGCCCCTCGGGCACCGGCCCCTTGACCTCCGGATCCTTGTACGCGGCGCGAATCAGCTCGCGGATCTTCGTCTGCGGGATGGGCCGAGGGACGTCCCGGAGGCGCTCCGCGTACTGGGGGATCGTGTCGAAGAAGACCGAGAAGTGGCCCTTGATGGCGCTGGCGTTCCCGGCCCCGTAGCGACTCCGCGCCTCCTCGCCGTCGGGCAGGCAGAGCAGCGGGGCGATGGCCATGATCTTGTCGTAGACGAACTCGCCGACGGGCTCCTCGGTGCCGATGTGGGCCTTGTAGGTCTCCACCAGGGGCCGCAGCCGCTCCGGATCCGAGAAGCTGAACATCGCCACACCGATGCCGCGCTTCGCCGCCAGCTCGACGGTAGGCGGGTTCGAGGCCGTCACCCACAGCGGCGGATGCGGATTCTGCACCGGCTTGGGGAGGATGCAGCGCTCGGGCACGGAGAAGTGTCTGCCTTCCCACGAGAAGAGATCCCGGGTCCACATCCTGGGGATGGCGCGGATGGCCTCGTCCCACAGGTCGCGGGTCTCCTCGTTCAGCAGGCCGAACGTGTTGACCTCCGTCGACCCGCTGCCGCGGCCGGTGCCCAGCTCGACACGGCCGTGGGTCAGCACGTCGATCATGGCGATCTGCTCGGCCACGCGCACGGGGTGGTTGATGGGCGGGCAGAGGTTGAAGATCCCCGTGACCACCCGGATGCGCTCGGTCTTCATGCCCACCGCCAGGCACATCAGGTGCGAGGAGCTGCAGTGGGAGTACTCCTCCAGGGCGTGGTGCTCCGGCGCCCAGAAGGTCTCGAAGCCGGCCCGGTCGGCGGCGATCCCGATCTCCACGTCGCGGCGCAGCCGGGTCGGCTCGCTCTTCTCCCAGGGCCGGGGACCGACGCTCCCCCCGCAGAACACTCCGAACTCCATCCGCGACTCCTTTGCGGCCCGCATCCTACGCCGGTCCCCGGCTCCGATCCAAGGGGATTCTGGCGCGCCGCGGCCGTGCCCCGCGGCTACTTCAGCGCGAGCGGATTCACCGGCGTTCCGGTGCCACCCACGATGGGGAGCGCCTGGGCGACCAGCATGAACTCCCAGACCCGGTCCTCCGCGCAGTCGCGCGCCAGCTCCTCCAGGTACCAGAACTCGCCGAGGTGGATCCCGAGGTTGCACAGGGCCAGCATGTGGAACGGGATCGCGACGCCGTCCAGGACGCCGCTCGCCTCCACCATGCTGTTGTCGGCGGCCACCGCCGCCACCTCGCGCGCGTGCAGCCACGCCGCAGTCTCCCAGTGCAGCCCCGCCTCCTTGCCGTGGAAGACCGACCAGTCCGCGAACTCTCCGACGGTGGACATCTGCCCGGTGCGCACGACCAGGATGTCGCCGGAGCCGACGCCCACGCCCTGGGCTGCCTCGGTCGCCTCGAGATCGGCCGTGGTGATCGCGTAGCCGACCTCCAGGCAGTCCACGCCCTTCTCCCGCGCCACGTCGAGCAGCACACCCCGGGAGACGAAATCCGCGTGGACCTTGTCGATCCCGTTCCGCGCTGCGCCCCGCGAGGTGACGCTGGCCGCAGGGTGGCCGTTGTAGAGCTTGTCGCCGTAGAAGATGTGGCAGAGGGCGTCCCACTGGGTGCCGCCCTGCACGGTGAGGGCCAGGAAGTCGTCGGTGTAGCGGCAGTCGTGGCCCAGGTCGATCGGTCCGGCGGGATCGCAGCCGGTGGCGGTCATGAAGTGCAGCGGGTTGACCCGCCCCCCCAGGCCCCGCTGCGGCCCCCGCCCATTGGCCACGGGGATCGACAGCGAGAAGCTCCGGCCCCGACGCACCAGGCCCGCGGCCGCGCGCCGCTTCTCCTCGGTGATGTAGTTGAGCGCCCCGCGCTCGTCCGCGTCGCCCCAGCGACCCCAGTTGCTGAGCTCCGCCAGGAGGGTCTCGAAGTCCGCCATCGGATGCCCGAGCGCCGTCGGCCGCTCGCGCCGGCCTAGCTCCGGCCCATCAGGGCCAGCGCTGCAGGGGCGGCGCCCATGCCCGGGGCGCCGCCCACGACGACCCCGCGCTTGCGGTCGAAACGGAATGCATCGAAGGGCGACATCCGAACGACTCCTCCCGCACCGGCCCCCGCCGGACCGGCCCGGCAGTATACGTGGATCGGCCCGGCATGTGGGAAGGAAGGCGTGCGCGCGGCTAGCGACCCTCGAAGCGCGCGCGCTGGAAGGCCAGGCAGGTGGAGTCGGCGGGGATCTCGTCCAGGGGCGTGGCGACGAGCTCCGGGGTGATTCCGGCCTGGTCCGCCGCGGGCCGCAGCGCCCCCAGATCGAAGCCGTAGAGCCGTGCGGCGTTCTCACCCAGCATCATCCGCACCTCGGCCTCGGGCACGTCCGAGAAGGCCAGGCGCATGTTCTCCCGCGAGTAGGGGTAGCTGCCCTCGTAGTGGGGGTAGTCGTTGCCCCAGAGGATCTTGTCCACGCCCACGATCTCGCGGCCCTTGATCTCGCGGGGCCCCGGGAAGCTCGCCCCGTACCAGCAGTTGCGCCTGGCGTAGAAGCTGGGCAGCTCCTTCAGCGCGGGATCGCGGGCGGTGTCGATCTCGCCGATCGCGCCGGCCTTCCAGGCCAGGTACATGGCGTCCATCTGTCGCATGAGGCCGGGCGCCCAGCCGCAGCCCGACTCGGTCAGGATGTAACGGAGCCTCGGGAAACGCTCGAAGACGCCGCCCATGATGAGGTGCGTGTAGCCGCGCTGCACGAAGAAGGTCATCTCGAGCGCCCAGAGCGCCTTCGCCCCCTGGCCCTCGCAGTAGGTGGGCGAGCCCTGGCCCGAGTGCTGGTTCATCACCAGGTCGCAGTCCTGGATGACCGCCCAGAGCCGATCGTAGTCGGGATGGTTGAGCGGCTTCAGCCAGTGCTCGCTGGGCGAGGGCAGCGGCAGCAGGACACCCCCCCGCAGACCGTTCTCGGCGATCCAGCGCACGTCCTCGATGGCGTCGTCGATGTGGTTCAGGTGGATGAGGCCGATGCCCGCGCGGCGCTCCGGGGAGTCGCGACAGAACTCGGCCAGCCAGCGGTTGTGGGCACGCGTCCCTGCCAGGGCGCGCTCGTACGCCGGAGGCGACGGAGGCGGCGAGACGTGGAAGGCGCTGGCGTAGAACGGCGGCACCGTGTTCGGGAAGATCACCTCGCCCACGACGCCGTCGCCCAGCAGGTCCGAGAGGCGCTCCGCGGAGTCCCAGTTCTTGGTCTTCTTGCCGCCGATGTGCTTCTTCGCGGGGTTCCGGTAGCTGCCGCGCCAAGCGTCGAAGTCGTCGCGGTAGCGCGGCTCCAGGTAGTCGCGGTAGGCGTCGATCGAGGCCCCCGCGTGGGTGTCGGCCGTGATGCAGACGTAGGGAGACGGGTCGGTCGCCGGCGGCATGGGAGCTCTCCTCGAGATGGCCGCCGCCAGGGTACCGCGGCCGGGCGCGTTCGACCGGTGTCAGCCGTCTTCGGGCCGGCTCACCAGGCGGTCGCCTCGACCACATGGGCGTGGCCGACCTCCAGCCGGAGCTGAACCGGCTCTCGAAGGCGGGCCGCTGGCGCGAAATGACGGCGGAGACCTCGGCGTCGCCACGGCCGAGGGCACCGCGTTCGATCCCGGGCATTCGCCGGGCTAGCATGGAGCCCATCGAGGAGCCCCCCATGTTCCAGCCCGAGCTGCCGAGCCGCATCGAGGACGTCGACCTGTCCGAGCCCGACTTCTGGATGGCCTCCCGCGAGCGCCGCGAGGGCGCCTTCGCCCTGCTGCGTCGGGAGCAGCCGCTGAGCTTCCAGCAGGAGTTCGAGCCGCCGCCCCAGGTGCCGATCCCGCGGGGCCCGGGCTACTGGGCGGTGACCCGCCACGCGGACATCCTGGAGGCCAGCCGCCGCTCGGACCTCTTCTGCTCCGGCAAGGGCTCGAACATCCCCGATCTACCGGCGGCGATGAATGAGTTCTTCGGCTCGATGATCAACATGGACGACCCGCGTCATGCGCGCCTCCGGCGCATCGTCTCGCGGGGCTTCACGCCCCGGAGCCTGGCCCGGCTCGAGAACGACGTGGAACGCCGCGCGGCCGCGCTGGTGGACGGCGTGATCGAGAAGGGCGAGTGCGACTTCGTGCGCGAGATCGCCGCCCCCCTGCCCCTGGGCATCATCTGCGACATGATGGGCATCCCCGAGAGCCAGATGCAGTTCGTGTTCGACCAGACGAACCTCATCCTCGGCCTCGGCGACCCGGACTACGTCGCGCCCGGCTCGAACCCGCTGGTCGCCGCCATGCAGGCGGGCCAGGAGCTTGCGCAGCTCATGAACGAGATCGGCCAGGACCGCCGGGCGAACCCCCGGGACGATCTGACCTCCCAGCTGCTGCACGCAGAGGTCGACGGCGACGTGCTCACGGAGCAGGAGCTGGCCTCGTTCTTCATCCTGCTCGTGGCGGCCGGCAACGAGACGACCCGCAACGCCATCAGCCACGGCATGAAGGCCCTGACCGACCATCCAGACGAGCGCCGCCGCTGGGCCGCCGACTTCGAGGGGCTCGCCCCGACCGCCGTCGAGGAGATCGTGCGCTGGGCCACCCCCGTGATCCACTTCCGGCGCACCGCCACCCGGGACACGGAGCTCGGCGGCCAGCCGATCCGCGAGGGCGAGAAGGTCGTGCTCTGGTACAACTCCGGCAATCGCGACGAGGCGGCCTTCGAGGATCCCTACCGCTTCGACGTCGCCCGCAGCCCGAACGAGCACGTGGGATTCGGCGGCCCGGGGGCCCACTACTGCCTGGGCGCGAACCTCGCGCGGCGGGAGATCAAGGTGGTGTTCCGGGAGCTCTTCGCCCGGCTTCCGGATCTCGAGATCACCTCCGAGCCCGAGTGGCTGCGCTCGAACTTCATCCACGGCATCAAGCGCATGAGCTGCGCCTTCACCCCGGGCGGCGCCGCCTAGGGCGTCCGCCGCCGCGCGCGGTCCCGGCCTCGCCCGGATGCGTACGCGACCCCCGCGAGCCCGCCGAGGAGCGCCGCGAGACCGAGCGGCGTGAGGGCCGGAACCGCCGTGGGGCCCGGGTCCGGCTGCGGCGGGGAATGCGTCGTCTCGAGACGGAAGGTGTAGGTCGTCACCGGCGCGTTCGCCCCGATCGCCGCCAGATCGAAGAGCGCCGCGTCCTGGACCGGCGCGAGCAGGGTGACCGCCGCAGGCGTGCTGCCGTCGGCCGTGCTCTGGGCGATCAGCGTGAGGCCGGTCAGGCTGCCCGCCACCGGCTGCCCGTTGCCGTCGACCCAGGTGAGCGGGCCGATCGCCCACTCGGTGTTGGAGGCGAAGCCCGCGTTGCCCGGCGCGAAGTCGAGCGTCAGCTGGAAGGTCTCGCCATCGAGCCAGTCGAGCTCCACGCGCTGGCCGAAGACGAGCACGTCGCCGCCGGGACCGGAGCCCTTGAGGTCGTTGCCCGGGAGTCCGTCGGCGCTGCCCGAGAAGCCGATCACGGCCCCCGACGGCGGGAAGGTCGCCACCGCGCCGTTGAAATCCGTTCCGATGACCGAGGCCTCGGCCGAGGCCGTGAAGAGTGTGGCGGCGGCCGCCGCCACAACGAGCCACTTGCATTTCATCGGGGTCTCCTGCTCCGCATCTCTCGCTCGATCTGGCCCCATCCGAGGCCGAGCCTACGAACGCGGAGGGATGCCCCACTGTGACCCGGCGCACAGCTTCACCGAGGCGTCACGTCGCGGCGGGCAGGCGGCTCGGGCGTCCTAGGACGGCTCCCGGGCCTTCACGTGACGGACGCGGACGAGCCCCACGCCGTCGATCGGCTCCGGGGTCGCGGCCATCTCGAACCAGCGGCGCTCCCGGGGCGCGTGGCAGGGGTAGGCGAACGGCGGCGCCTTCTCGCCCGCGAGGGCGCTCCCGATCCGGTCGACGGCGCGCTGCGCGTCGTCGCGATCGGGGCCCGCCTCGGTCCGACGACACACCTCCAGGTAGTTCTCGCCCAGACCCCACTCCCCCCGCGCATAGCCATTGGCACGGGCGAAGTGCCGCCACGCTCCGTTCACCATCCAGACCACGCCCTGGGGAAGGAGCACCGTCGCGATGGCGGGATCCCGCTCGAGGTCGAGAGTCAGGGCCAGGCGACGCGCGGCGGCCCCACGGGCCAGGCGGACCGCCTCCCGCAGCGCGTCCATGTGGAAGGGCTTCTCGAGCCGCGTGGCCAGGGCCGCCAAGGGCTCGTCGTCGAGTCGCTCGGCATCGCCGGTCAGCACCACGACGCCCGTTGCCGGCCGGCTCAGGAGCAGCCACGGTACCAGCCGCGCCCCGTTGTGGGGCATCGACGCGTCGCACACCACCACGTCGAAGGTCGTGCCGACCAGCCGCACGAGCGCCTCGGCACCGTCACACGCTCCGACGACGTCCTGCCCTTCGCGCTCGAAGAGACGCCGGGCCACGTTTCGAACCTCGCCGTCTTCGACCGCAACCAGCGCTATGGGGCCTCGCTCGCTCACGCCGTCTCCCGGGCCACGACCTCATCCTACGCCCTTTTCCGGATCCCGGGAAGCGGCTCCGGCAGATCGGAAGGAGCCCGTCCGGCCCCGCGGCGAGCGCCCGCGCCGGGCCGGCGTCCGCTCGGCCTCCCCGCTACGCTCCGCCGCCATGTCCCGTCGCGACGAGATCCAGCTCCGCATCGCGCGTGAGAAGGCGCAGGAGCTCGGGGTCGACCGCATCCGTCGTCACATCTTCCTGTGTAGCGACCAGACGAAGCCCAAGTGCAGTCCCAAGGAGGCGGGTCTCGAGGCCTGGGAGTACCTGAAGCGCCGGCTGCGGGAGCTCGACCTGCTGGGCGCCGGCGGCGTCTACCGCACCAAGGCCAACTGCCTGCAGGTCTGCGCCAAGGGTCCGATCGCCGTGGTGTATCCCGAGGGCACCTGGTACCACGGCTGCACCCCGGAGGTGCTCGAGCGGATCATCCAGGAGCACCTGATCGGCGGTCGCCCCGTGGCGGAGCACGTGCTCCTGACCCACCCGCTCGGAGACGGGTCGCCCTGAGTCCCTAGGCGCCGGCCAGCCAGCCGGCAGCGCGCTCGAGGCACCAGAAGGCTGCCAGCGCACCCAGCACGTGGACGGGCAGCGCCGGGGCCCAGCGCGGAAGCGCCTGGGCCCACCGGCGCACGGCCGCCCAGGCCAGCAGCAGCGCGCCCACGAAGGCCAGCTGGCCGAGCTCGATGCCGACATTGAAGGAGACCAGCGCCAGGGGGATCTCGTGCTGCGGAAGGCCGGCCTCGGTGAGTGCGCCGGCGAAGCCCAGGCCGTGGAGCAGGCCGAAGCCGCCGGCCACGGCCCAGGGGCGCCGGCCCAGAGGCGAGGCGTGCCCGTTCTGGGCGTGTGCGATCTCCACCGCCAGCCAGAAGATGCTGAGCGCGATGAGCAGCTCGACCGGCGCCGACGGCACTTGGACGACGCCGAGGGCCGCGAGACCGAGGGTGATGCTGTGGCCGCAGGTGAACGCGGTCACCACGCCGACCAGCGGACCGATCCCCCCGACGAGCAGCAGCAGGCCGAAGACGAAGAGCAGGTGGTCGGTACCGCCGAGGATGTGCCCGAAGCCCATCCGGCCGTAGTCCCGCGCGACCTCGAGCCGCGCGACCCGACCGGGGATGACCGCGTCGGGGTCGTCGGGTCGCAGCACCAGCCGGGTGCTCAACCCGTCGCGCCAGGCGACGCGCACGAGAGCGTCGGTATCGGTGGTGTCGAGTCCCGCCACGGCGATCGTCCGCCCCACGAGGCCGCCCTCGCAGACGACCCGGGACCGCTCGGTGACGTGCAGCTCGGACGCCTCCGGCGCCAGGCTCTCGACCACGCGACAGTCGCTGGGCAGGACCGGCCAGCGCGAGGCATTCGCCGGACCACGGCGGGGCGTGCGCCAGCGCAGCTCGAAGATCTCGCCCGGACTCCCTTGCGGCGCCTCCACCAGCTCGAGCAGCACCGGCGCCAGCGGGTGCGCGTCGGCCACGCCCGCGAGCCCGAGGACGGCCCCCGCGAGCCCGAGGGCGGCGCACGCGACCCACCCCGCGACCCGGGCCCGCCTCACGACTTGCTCCCGGGCGCACGCCGGGACGCGGCGCCGGTCGGCCAGTCCACGTGAACCCGGTAGCGCGCGACCAGGTGCCCGACGGCGTGCTCGAGGGCGGCCTCGCGCCGCTCGGCGAGGTAGGCGTAGAGGACCCGGCTGCGGATCCGATCGAGCTCCAGATCGACGGGCGCTTCGCGCCCGTGGACCCACACCAGGTGGAGCCCGTAGGGAGAGGCGATCGGCTCCGACCAGCGCCCCGGCTCGAGGCCGGCCACGGCATCGCGGAAGCCCGGCCCCAGGCGATGGGCCAGCTCGCGATCGCTGGCGATCCACGCCCGGTCGAGCATCGGGAAGGCGTCGCCGCGCGCCAGGGCTTCCTCCGGGGCCACCGCCCCGGCCCGGAGCTCCGCCAGCAGCGCCAACGCGTCGTCCTGCAGTGTTGCCCCGCGTCGCTCGAGAAGGACGAGCTGCGAGAGCCGGGTGCGGCCCGGCTGGCGGAAGTCCGCGCGATGTCGCGCCAGCCAGGCCTCGAGCTCCGCGTCGCTCGGCGTGCGGCTCGACCCGGCGTGCTTCAGGCGCAGCCGCATCTGCTCCACCAGGATGCGCCGCACGATCGGATCGCGGTGCTCCAGACCGAGCTCGCGGGCCTGGTCCAGCAGCAGCTCGCGATCGGACGTCTCCTCGGAGCGCTCGGCGAGGAACGTCATCTTCTCGATCAGGCGCCACTGGACGCCCCGGTCCTCCTCGCCCAGGCCCAGCGCCAGCGCCTCCCGGTAGAGGATCTCCTCCTCCACCTCGCGGGCGACGAGCGCCTCCACCTCGTCGGGTCGCGCGCGACGGCCCATGACGTTCTCGTAGCGCTCGACCAGGTACGTCACCCGCGAGCCGGGGATGCGCAGGGACCGGTCCCCGGGCTCCGGCTCGGGCACGAGGCCGTGCAGCCCGAACAGCAGCAGTCCGAGCCCTGCGAACCGGACCACGGGACTCCTCACGAGTCGCTGACCACGCATCTACGGGGCCGCCGAGTGCCAGATGGGCGACGTCCAGGCCCGCTCCTGGACCGTCTTCTCCACGTTGGGCGAGCAGCAGGACTCGAAGCCGGGCACCGAAGGGATCTCCCCGTTGCAGGTGATGCCCTCGGCCAGGCACTCCCAGGTGCTCCAGCGGCAGGTCGGGTTCTCGATCACCTTGGCGTAGTAGAAGGCGTCCTCGGACGGGTCGAAGTTCGGGTCCTCCCAGACGGCGCACAGGGTCGAGGCGCCGGGTCCCGTGGGCGTGCAGGTGGCGAGGTCGACGTCGGCGCCGTTGTTCGGGTCGCCGGCCACCTCGATGGTGGTCTCGTGGCTCACCCCCGCGGCGTCCACCCAGCCCTTGATGATCTGGATCCGCTGCAGCGGCGTCCCCGGGGAGCCGGCCGTACCCGGGTCCTGGCTCGCCAGGACGGCGAAGCGCGGCGCGCCACCCGGGGGCACTGGCGGCAGGTCGCCGCCCATGGGCACCCCGTAGACGTAGCCGGACTCGACGAAGGCACCGCTCGAGCACATCTCGGTGGGGAGGCTCGAACCGCCGAAGAAGCGCACGACCGGGCGCGTGCCGCTGGTGGCGTAGCTCTCGCGCCGCCGCATGGCGCCCCAGAGCGATTCCCGCGCGTTCTCCTCCGCCCACAGCACGGTCAACCCGCCCGGGTTGGTCTCGACGCCGACCGCCCCGAGGGCGGCCACCTCGGCCAGGCGCAGCTCGGGCGACGACTCCACGATGCCTTGGTGACCGGGCCAGCCCTGCTCCTCGGTGTTGCCCAGCATGTTCGCGTGGCCGTCGGTGCCGCCCACGAAGCCCACCTTCATGGGATTCACGCCGGTCGTGTCCTCGGCTACGAGGGCCGCGCGCAGTCCGGTTCGCACGTAGTTGCCGGGCGGGAAGGTCTGGTTCGGGTTCGGCGGATCGAGGAGCCCGAGCCGGTCGAGCTTCTCGAAGCCGCACGTCTCGTCGTTGTTGAGGACGCCGGTGCGGCACTCCGACTCGCCCTTGTGCTGGGTGATCTCCACGAGCGTCTCGAAGCTGGCGCGCTTGGCGTTCTGGACCGCGCTGCTCGACGAGAAGTCGAACATCGCGCCGTTGGACTGGTTCGAGCTGTGCGGGATCGCGAGCACGTCGCAGCCCGGCAACGAGTCGAGGCAGGTCGTCTGGAGTGCGTCGTGCAGCGCCTCGGGTGTGCTCACCTCGAAGTAGCTGACGGGCCGCGTGGGCACGATCTCGTTGCGGAAGACCACGTTGCGATGGAGGCTCTGCTGGTTCGTGTTGGCGGTCCACTCGTAGGCGACGAAGGTCGTGAACTCGCAGGCGCTGGTGCGGTCGTAGTGCTCCTCGGCGGCCGCCTGGATCTCCAGCCAGACCGACTCGGCGACCGAGAGGCAGTTCTCGCGGCCGACGCCGCAGAAGGCGAAGGGGGTCGGGCTCGGCTGGACCAGCTGGAAGCCGAAGACTAAGAATCCGAGCGGAAGCCCCTGGCCGGGCGGCGGCGGGATCGCGTCCCGGTACAGCACGCACTCCTGGCTGGCGTAGCCCACGCTGCCCGGGTCCATGCACATCACCGTCTCGCCGAAGTACTCGGCGTGGTCGGTGACGAACCCCCAGTCGAGGGGGCGCGCGATCTGCGTGCTGCGCTGGGCGACGTCGTTGGCGTCGTAGGGCGGGAGATCGAGCGGGGCGGTGCCCTTGGCGAAGGCGTAGGCCTCGCGCGGGGTGGTCCGGGTCTCGATCATCACCGCATCGAACGAGTGGGTCGAGTGGGAGTGCGTGTCGCCGAACAGCGGCTGCCGGTAGGGGGCGTAGTTGGAGCACGGCTCCCGGCCGGCCTCCATGTACACGGCCGGCTTGCACTGCTGGTTTCCGGACAGCAGCAGGCCGAGGGCGAGGAATACCAGCAGGCGGGCGCGGGGGCGAGAGGGCGCGTTCATGACAGGGGTCTCCAGGGGCAGCAGGCAGCGGTGACATGGACCAGCACCAGGTCGCCGCATGCCGTTGGGATCAGTCGTCGGGCGGGTCGTGCGCGGAGGACGGAGACGCACGACGCGCGGGGGACGGGGGAACGTCGCGCGACGCCTCCGCGTGCGACACCTCCGAGAGACGCGCGCGCACGCCGACGAGGATCGTGCGCTTCAGCTCTTCGAGATTGCGATCGAGCAGATCGACGTCCGGCTCCAGCCGGAATCGGAGGAAGGCGCCCTGGAGCAGGGCGACCGCCGTGTGGGCGATGGGCTCCAGATCGGCTTCGGAGAGCCCGGTGGTGCCCGCGAGGTCCTCGATGAACAGGGCCTCCGAGGCGCGCCAGGACGCCGCCAGGATCTCCCGCGCCGGGCCGCACTCCGGCCCCGTCGCGAGTCCGACGTGGAAGGGGAACCGCAGCAGGTTCGGCCGCTCGAGCACGATCGATCGCCACGCCCGGAGCAGGGCGTCGATTCGCGCACCGGGATGGGGCGCCGCCGCGACCGCCTTCTGTACCTCCTCGCGGAGGTCCGTCTGGAGCTTCTGCAGCACCTCGACCAGGAGCGCTTCCTTGCTGCCGAAGTGCCAGTAGAGGGAGGTCTTCGCGACACCGGCCCGCTTGCAGATCCCGTTCAGGCCGGCCCCGGAGTAGCCGCGCTCGGCCACGAGCTCGGCGGCGGCCGCGACGAGCCGCTCGCGGGCGTCGTGCGGCCTCGGTCGTGCGCGGTCGCGGCGTGTCCTCGGCACTCGGTCTCCCATGGGCGCATTCTGACCAGGGAGTTCCTCTATACCACTCGGAACACTGCTGTACCAAGGAGTACATTCGTCAAAAATTGACAGCTCTTACTGTTACAGTTAGATTGCCTCTGAGACGATACGAGACTTGGGAGGACCCAGCGATGACCGAGAGCAAGCCGCGACCCGGGCACACGGGGCTGGCGGATCTGGTGCGCGAGGCGGTGGAGGACGGGGCCAACAGCGTGGAGGAGATCCACCGGGCCATCGCCGACCTGCCCCTCGAGGTGCTCGAGCGCCTGGACGTCTTCCGGGAGACGGTGCGCGACGTGCGCCGCATCCAGGACACGTCGATCGGAGCCCTGTACGACGTGATCCGTCGCGTGAACGAGGAGGTGACCCGCCTGGCCCACGAGCTGGGGGAGGTCGCCTCCCAGGGCGCTGCGCAGGGGGGCGAGGACGCCCAGGACGAGCGCTCCTCGTGAGCGCCGCCGCGCCGACCGAGGCCCACCCGCGCACGGCGGAGCGCGCGCGCCAGCTGGTGTCGGCCTCCGCGCGCCGCAGCTTCGATCCCTTCCAGGAGATCGACTGGGAGGTGCCCATCGACGATACGGCCTTCCACCTGGCCCCGGAGACGCTGCCGCTCTACGGCACGCCGCTCTGGGACGCCATGAGCGAGGGGGAGCGCTTCCGCTACAGCCGGCACGAGTGCGCGTCGCTGTGCGGCGCGGGTATCTGGTTCGAGAACATCCTGATGCACTGCGTGGTCGGCCACCTCTACGACATGCCGGCCGACGACGGGGCCCAGCACTACCTGCTGGTGGAGACCGCGGACGAGTGCCGGCACTCGGCCATGTTCGGGGAGTACATCCGGCGCGCCGGCACGCCGGCCTACCGGCCGTCGGCCGGGCTGCGCAGCGCCGGGCGCTTCATGAAGGCCGCGGTGACGCGGCCCGGCGCCTACGTGGCGATCCTCGTCGCCGAGGAGATCCTCGACGCCAGCAACCGCGCCACCATGGCCCACGCGGGCGTGCACCCCATCCCCGCGGCCATGGCCCGCATCCACGTGATCGAGGAGGCGCGCCACATGGCCTTCGCGCGCACCTGGCTGGAGGAGTGCTGGCCCCAGCTCGATCTCGCGACCCGGAGCGCCGCCATTGCCATGGCGCCCTTCGTGGCCCGGGGCATCGCGGACGCCCTGGTGAACCCGGAGGTCTACGACACGCTCGAGATCGAAGGGGGCTACGCAGCTGCGCGTCACAATCGGCACCACGCGGATCGCGTGCGGCGCGACCTGGCGCCGCTCCTGACGTTCCTCGGCGAGGTGGGCGTGCTTCCCCGGGCGGCGCGACCGCTCTGGTATGGTCTCGGTCTCCTCTAGTTTCCCGGCGGGACGCAGGGAGGGTCGGTCCTGGCCACGAGCAGCCGCGACGAGAGCCACGAGGGCTCTCCTCGCTACAGCATCGACGAGCTCTCCGCGCGCAGCGGCGTCCCGAGCCGGACCATCCGCTTCTACCAGGCTCGGGGCCTGCTTCCGGCCCCCGAGCGGCGCGGTCGCAGCGCCTTCTACGGACCCGAGCACGAGGAGCGCCTCGCGCTGGTGGCGCACCTGCAGGACCGCGGGCTGCACCTGCGCGCCATCCGCGACCTGCTGCGGCGCGGCGGCGTGGAGCCCCTCTCCGTCGACGATTGGCTCGGCATCAGCGACCGCTTGCGCGCCCCCTGGTCCGAGGATCGACCGGAGATCCTGAGCGAGGAGGCGCTGGCGGAGCGGATCGGCGAGCGGCCGGCCGGAACCCTCGCGCTGCTGGAGAAGGCGCGTCTGGTGGTGCGGGAGCCGGCCGCGGCGGGAGGCTTCCGGATCCCGAGCCCCGGCCTCCTGGAGGTGTCGCTCCGCCTGCTCGATGCGGGCATCGACCTGGGCACCGTGCGCGAGGCCGGCGAGATCGTGCGCCGGCACATGGCCCGGGCGGGCCGCGAGCTGGTCGATCGGCTGACCCGACGCGCCGGCCGCGGCCTCGGACGCACCGCCAAGGCGGAGGACGTGAGCGCCGCCATCGAGGGGCTGCGCCCGGTCGCGGCGGACGCCGTCCGCCTCATCTTCGCGAGCGAGCTCGAGCGCGCCCTGCGCGCCCACGTGGAGTCGGCCGGCCGCTCCTCCTCCCCGCAGCGGCGGCGCTGAGCGCGAACGACCGGCCGTTCTCCCCGGCGCCCGCGGGCTCGCTGCAGCCGTCGCCGGGAGCCCCGCCGGGGACCCCTCGTCGGTCGGGCGGGAGCGCCTCCGCGACGCGCGCGCCCATTGCGGATACCTTCCGAAGGCCGCAACGGAATCCGGGGGCGCCCCCATCTCCGACCTCGATCCCGCCCGACAGCACGACCGGATCCGCGCCGTCCGCCTCCACCGTTTCGGCGAGGACCCACGGATCGACGAGATCGCCGCACCGGCGCGGCCTGCGCGCGGCGAGATCCTGATCGATGTCTCGGCGGTCGGAGTCGGCGCCTGGGACCTCGCCGTTGCGGACGGGAGGCTCGCCCGGTTCCTCCCGGATGGCCTGCCGTGCACGTTGGGCGCACAGCTGTGCGGCCGAGTGCACGAGATCGGCGGCGACGTCGAGGGCTTCGCGGTCGGCGACCGGGTGATGGCCAATCCCGGAATCGTCGGGGCATGGGCAGACCGCGTCCTCGTGCACGCGTCCGCCTGCGGCCGGGCACCCCGAACCGCCAGCGACCCGGAAGCAGCGGCCACGCCGGTCCGCGCGCTCGCCGCCTGGCAGGCGCTCGACCTGCTCGACCTGCCGACGGGATCGACGCTGCTGGTCGTCGGCGCGGGCGGAGCGGTCGGGCGCGCGGCGGTCGAGATGGCGCGTGCGCGCGGTCTGCGGGTGATCACGATCGCGGGGGCCCGGGCCCTGGAGCCGCTTCGCCGACTCGGCGCCGATCTTGCCGTCGATCATCGCACGGAGTGGCGTCAGCGCCTGGCGCCCGCCGTGCCGCGAGGCGTGGAGGGGGCCTTGGACCTCGTCGGCGGCGAGTCCCTCACCCGTGGCCTCGACCTGGTCCGGGATGGAGGCCGGGTCGTGACGACCATCTCGGGCGCGGCTCGGATCGAAGCCCCGCGAGGCCTCGACATCCGCTTCCTCGCGATGAAGAGCACCCCCGGCGCCCTCGACGCCATCGCCGATTGGGTCGAGCGGGGCCGGCTGACCACGCCGGTCGACCGCACCTTCGCGCTCGAGGAGGCACCTGCCGCCCTCGACGCGATGCGCTCCCGCGATCGCGCCCCTGGCGAGCTGGTGCTGCTGTCTTGACCCTCGTGCCAACGTCCGGCCGTTGCATCCGAGGTACAGGCAGGACCCGCGCGGACACCTACCCTCCCATTCGATGGGATGGCTCGATGGGGTGCGCGGAATCTGGCGTCCGGAGGGCTTTCACTACGGGGCTCTGCTGGCGCGTGGCCGGCGCGCCGATGTTTTCGAGGGCTGGTACCTGAAGCTGGTCGATGCCGAGGGGCGCCACCCGTACGCGCTGATCCCGGGCATCTTCCTGGGCCGCGATCCCCACGCCTTCGTCCAGCTGCTCGACGGTGCCCGCGGCGAGAGCTGGTACCACCGCTACGACCCCGGCGACTTCGCGGCGGCCGCCGACCGTTTCGACGTCCGTGTCGGTGGAAGTCGGTTCGGACGCGGCGGCATCGAGCTGCACCTCGATCCCGAGAACGCCGGCGGCGGTCCGGTCGTGGAGGGGCGCGTCGAGTTCGGTCCGTTCGAGCCCTGGCCCGTGCGCACCCTCTCTCCCGGCGTCATGGGTCCCTACGGCTTCACGCCGTTCATGCAGTGCTACCACGGGATCCTGAGCCTCGACCACTCCCTGGCCGGCACGCTGCGCGTCGACGACGAGGCGCGCTGCTTCGACGGCGGCCGGGGCTACAGCGAGAAGGACTGGGGCAAGAGCTTTCCCCTTGGCTACATCTGGACCCAGAGCAACCACTTCGGCCGCGAAGGCGTGAGCCTCACGGCCTCGGTGGCGACCGTTCCCTGGGTGACGGGCGCCTTTCGCGGCTTCATCGTCGGGCTGCAGCTCGACGGAGAGCTCTACCGCTTCACCACCTACACGGGGGCCGCCATCGACGAGCTCTCGATGAGCGATACCCACTTCCACCTGCGATTGTCGAGCCGCAGCCATCGGCTCGAGATCGACAGCCGCAAGGCCGCCGGCGCGGTGCTCATGGCTCCCTACGAGCGGCAGATGCTCGAACGTGTCGCGGAGGCCATGACCTCGCAGGTCGACCTGCGCCTGCTCGCCCGGGCGCCCGGAGGCGATCGGCCCGTATTCGAGGGCACCGGTCGACACGCGTGCCTGGAGGCGCAGGGCGATCTCGCGCGGATCCTCGACCGTTGAACGCCGGGAGGGTACGCGTCGGACGCCGGACGCCTGACGCCGTGCGTCCTTCCGCTTCGCAGGGTGTCCGGTTGCCGCGCCCGCGGAGACCCGCCCCGGCAACCCGGGACCGCTGCCCATGAAGTGCTCTCCGCTCGTCGGACTCACCCTGCTCGCCATCGCGTCCGGAACCGGCTGCGGCGCCGACGTCGAGCACGCGACCTCGGCCGAGGGGCCGGTGGTCACCCGTGCCATCGCCGTGATGCAGCCCACTCGGGGCAACCGGGTGCGCGGCATCGTGAGCTTCACCGGCGTCGCAGGCGGCGTCCGCATCGAGGCCGACATCACGGGACTCACGCCGGGCAGACACGGCTTTCACGTCCACCAGTGGGGCGACGTGAGCGGTCCCGACGGCAGGTCGGCCGGCGGGCACTTCGATCCGCACGGAACGGGGCACGCCCTGCCCACGGGAGAGCCGCGCCACGTGGGCGACCTGGGCAATCTCGAGGCGGACGAGTCCGGAGCCGCTCGCTACGAGCGCGTCGACTCCCAGATCGCCCTGCGCGGGACGAACTCGATCGTGGGACGTGGTCTCGTCATCCACGCCCTGGCGGACGACGGCGGACAGCCGACCGGCAACGCCGGAGCGCGGGTCGCCATGGGCGTCATCGGCATCGACGATGCGACGGACGCGTTCGACGCCCGGACGGCGCCCCGCGGAGGGAACGCGAAAGGAGAAGCTCCGGCTTCCACCTCCCGCCAGAGCGAAGTCGCCGAGCACGCGCCTCAGGGGCGCTGAGCGCCGCAACGCGAGGATCGGGCTCACGCAGACGAGCGGCTCTACTCGAGGCGGAACCGGAGCCGCAGCGTGACCCACGACGCCACGGGCCGGCCCGCCCTCTCGGCCGGGTGGAAGCGCGCGTCCCGCAGCGATTCCCGAAGGGCCGCCGTGAACGCCTCGTCGCTGCTCGACACGAGCTGCGCCCCGCCCACCGACCCGTCGGCGAGCACGATGACGCGTGCCTCGACCTCCCCTTCCACCCCCATGGCGCGCAGCTGCTGTGGATAGGCCGGCTCGATGGGGTGGACGGGCCGCGCGGGGACGTCGACCTCGTCCTCGGTGAGGAGCGGCATGGCATCTTCGAGCGGGGTACGGCGCGGCGGTGTGGCGGGCGCGGCGGCGGGCGGTGCGGACAGCGGTGCGCAGGCGAGGAGAGCGGCGAGGGTCGCGGTCAACAGCGGGGCGCCGCCGGGTCTCCTAGAAGTAGAGGCTGAGCGATCCGCGCAGGTTGATCGAGTTGCCGGGCGTGAAGTGGAAGTCGCCGACGCCGGCTCCGCCTCCGGCCGCAGGGCACGCATCCAGCCGACCCACCTCGCTCGGGGCGCAGGATGCGAAGAAGAACTCGGAGCTCCGCCAGCGGGTGTTCGTGAGATTCTCGACCGCAAGGCCCACCTCGATCGGGCCACGACGGTACCGCATGCCCAGGTCGAGAACCGTGTAGCCCGAGAGCCGCGGGCTGGAGAATTCCTCGCTGGCAAACCGCTCGCCGAGACGCCGCACGCCGAGCTCGGCGGAGAAGCCGCGCCAGCGCACGCCGACCGCCCCCTTCGCGATCAGCCGCGGCGCCTGCGGAATGGCCACACCGAGGTCGGTCAGGCGAGACCACGTGTAGCCGAGGTCGCCGCGCACGTAGAGCCAGTCGGTCAGCTCCGCGCGCGTCGCCAGCTCGACGCCCACCCGCCGCGATCGACCACTGGACTCCGTGGTTCCCTCGTCGCCCACGAAGACCAGCTCGTCCTCGAGCACGAGCCAGAAGCCGTTGATCGCCACGTCGATCCGTTCGAACAGGCGCGTACGGAGTCCGACCTCGGCACCCGTGGCCCGCGCCAGCAGGCGCGGATCCTCCACCGCGCTCCGCGCGTCGTTCGAGTGGTAGCCGAGCCCGAAGTTCGCGAAGAGCTCCAGGTTGCGAAGCGGGTCCACCCCGCTCGGGAAGGGACCGGACTCCGAGAACGGGGTCAGGATGAGGTTGGCCTTCGGGAGCACGACCTTGTCGTCCGCATCGCGATCGAGGCCGTCGCCGAGGCGGTCGCGCACGCGGAAGTCGAAGTAGGCGTAGCGGAGGCCGCCCACGAAGCGGGTCCAGGGCAACGGCAGCAGCTCGACCTCGAGATAGGGCTCCAGCGAGAGCGTGCGCACGTCGTGGTCGCGGGTGGCGCCGGTGAAGCGCCGGCGGGTCTGGGTGCCGAGCAGCACCCGCGCGTCGTCGAGGCGCCACTCGGCGCCGGCCCGCAGCCGCGCGGGTACGCCCACCCACGCCAGCACCTCCTCCAGCTCGAGCCTCCCGCCCGCGTAGAGACGATCGTCCTGCTGCAGGATGCCGTCGCCGAGCACGGGATCCGCCAGGGCGAAGGTGAAGTTCGAGAAGAGATCCAGGTCGTAGTGGGCGGCGTAGACGTTGAGCATCAGATGGCGCCGCGGCGAGAGCCGCCAGTCGAGCTGCAGCTTGCCCTGGATGCGGCTGGTGTCGCCGCCCTCCGTCGGATCCAGGGAGCCGAACCGGGAGAGGACGTCGGCCTCGACCAGGCGCTCGGGCACCAGTCCGGACGCCTGCCACTCCCCGCGGTAGCCGAGCAGGTGACCGGAGAGGCGGAGGCCCGGGCGCAGCTCCACGCCCCCGCGGCCGAAGACCGAGAAGCGCAGGAGGTCCTCGTCGTTCCGGAACGGGCCGTCCGTGTGGTACGCCTCGAAGGCGAACAGCGCATCGGCGCGAGGATCGTCGCCCCCGAACGGGCCGAAGCGCGGAGACAGCACGGCCGCGCCGCGGAAGGTGTCGAACTGGCCCCCCTCGAAATGGATCCGCGATTCTTCGACCGAGTCGTAGGGGACGTACTCGATGGCCGCTGCCGTGGCGAAGTCGCCGAAGCGGGCGAAGTACGGGCCCTTGAACGCGTCGAGACGCTCGATCGCCTCCCTCGTGACGAAGTGGAGATCCAGGAATCCCTGCCCGTGGGCGTGGCTGCGCAGGTTGATCGGGACGCCGTCGAAGTAGACGGCGAGGTCGGTGCCGTGATCGGCGTCGAACCCCCGGATGAAGTACTGCTCGGCCTTGCCCCCGCCCGTGTGCTGCGCCGTGATGGCGCCCGGCACGGCCTCCAGCATCTGCCCCCCGCTCTCGAGCGGCCGGAGCGCGAAGTCCTCGGCGGGGACCGTTAGCGTGGAGGAGGCCGTGACGGGCTTTCGCTCGGTGACGGTGAACTGATAGCTCGAGCCCGTCGGATCGTTCGGATCCTTCGGATCCGGGTCCTGGGCATGGGCCGCGGGCACCCCCAGCGCGAGGGTGCAGCACAGGGCCAGGGCGCGCGGTCCGTACTTCACGGGGTCGCACCGTACGCAGCCCCCGGAAGACCGACAATGGATCGGTTTTCGGGCCCTTCAGTGCGCTCCGAGCAGCAGCCCGAGGACGTGCTCGGCGGCGTGATGGAGGGGATCCGCCATCGAGAGGCACGCCACCGTGAGGCCCCCAGCCAGCCACCAGCCGGCCCGGCCCCGCCTCGCGACGGGATCCGCGAGCAGGCCGTGGACGCGAGCCGGGACCGAGCTGCCGCCGAAGGCCAGCAGCGCCCCGGGGCGCCCCCTGGCGGTCGAGACCAGGAGGCGCTCGGCGGCGAGGATCGCCTCGGCCACCACGAGACGGTCACCCAGGCGGCTTCCGGCCTCCTCGTCGCAGGCCCGCTCCGTGGCCAGCTCCAGCTCGGTGAGGATCGACCGCCGGACCCGGGGAACGTGCGGCCACGAGAGGACGTGTGCGGCGAGCCTCCGCAACCCGTCCCGGCGTCTGGCGTGCGCCCGCTCGTGCTCGATGACCGCCGCGAGATGTCCCGGGTCGAGCGCGTCGGCCATCGCGGTCGAGATGTAGGTCTGGCTCCCCTGGAGGCCGGCGGTCAGGGAGAAGGGCCGGGCCGAGTCGACGCAACGAACGCCCGGGGCCAGGCGTCGGGACGTCGCAATGCGAAGATCCCTCAGGGATCGCTGCGTCCTCAGCGCGTGCAGCGCGACGCGCAGCACTGCGCCGCCCAGCAGCACCAGGGACAGAGCCAGGAAGAACGCAGACGGAGCCGTGAGCATCGCCGTCGGGTGGACGATACACAGATGGGGGTGGTCCGGGTGCTGGCTGCAGTGGTCCGTATGGAGTCCGAGCAGGACCAGGATCCCGGGAGCGAGACAGAGCCCCACCAGCACGATGGGCGCGACCACGGGAGCGACCGCCGTCGCGAGGGCGATGCGCGCGCGCGCTTCCGGGTGCCGGTGGCGCGACCCGCGTCGCAGGAACGGCCACGCGACGGCGAGCAGGAGGGACGTCCCTGCCGCGAAGCCGATCCCCGTCGCCGCCACCAACGCCAGGGTCCCGAGCGCGCCACTCATGTGCCGTGCTCCCCGCTCCGCGTGCGCCGAGCGCGGACGAGCCGCTCGAGCTCTTCGAGCTGCTCCGCCCCGGTTCGCTCGGCCAGATCGACGAACGCCGACAGCAGCAGGTCGGGGGCGCGTTGCGGCACGTCCCCCAGCACGCCTTCGAGTGTGCGGACCACCCACTCCCGCTGGGACACGCGCGCCCGGTAGACGTACGCGCGGCCCACCTTCTCCCGCTCCGCCAGGTCTTTGCGGTGGAGCCGGTCGAGGGTCGATTGGACCGTGTTCGGCTTGATGCCGCGCGCCGAGCCGACAGCTCGCTGCATCGCCTTCACGTCGGCGGACCCGTGCGACCAGAGCCGCGCGAGAATCGCGCGCTCCAGCTCACCGAGCTGCGGCAGACGGCTGCGGCGCACCAGCACCCTCCGGAGGTCGTTCCGAGCCGCAGGGTAGACCGCGTCGGGAAGGATGCGCGAACGGATCGAGAACGTCTCGTGGTCCGGGTCCATCCCGCTCGCATGTCGACTGGAGAAAGCGAGCCGGGACGGGCACTTGCATGAGAAGCCCCGTCGCGGCGCTCAGGAAGAAGCCCGGCTTCCGGGCGGTTCGCGATACCGCCGGCGGTAGCTTCCCGGCGGCTCGCCGAGCGAGCGCCGGAAGACCCGGCTGAACGCTGCGGCCGATTCGTATCCGACCTGCTCTGCGATCCGCTCGAGCGTCAGGTCGCCATCGACGAGCAGGCGCCGCGCTCGCTGCATCCGCCAGAGCGTCACGTACCGCATCGGCGACATGCCGACGACCTGCTTGAACCGCTCCGCGAACTGCGTCCGCGACATGCCCGCGCTGCGGGCCAGCGACTCGAGGGAGCACGGCTCGCCCGGCCGCTCGTGGATCCGCTCCAGGCTCGCGCCGAGCTGGGGGTCGCCCAGCGCGGACAGGAGGCCTGCGTCATGGTGCGTCCGGGCGGCCCAGACGCGCAGCGCCTGGATGAAGAGGACCTCCGACAGCCGGCCGACCACGGCGTAGCTGCCGGCGCTGGCATCGACGGCCTCGCGGGCGATGAGCCGGATCAGCTCCTCCAGGCCCGGAGCGCCGTCGCCGTCTTCGCGGCGAATCGCGATCAGCGGGGGCAACCCCCGCAGCAGGGGGTGGTCGACGTGCTCGTCGAGGGCGAAGTGCCCGCAGACGAGACGCGTCGGGCTGCCGGTGTCCGCGCCACCGTAGACGAGCGCCCCCCTGCCGGAGAACCCCGCGGCTTCCACCACGCGGTCCAGCGCCTCGGCCGGGGTGTCCGGCGAGTCCAGCAGCGCGTGCGCGGCTCCGTGGGGAACGAGAACGAGGTCTCCCGGCTCGAGGCAGACGGCCTCGGCGCTTCTGGCGACGCGCACCCAGAGGCGGCCGCGCGTCACCAGATGGAAGCGCGCCACGCGCTCGTACGCGGGGACCTGGATTCCCCACGGCGCGCCGAGGTGCGTGGAGAAGTAGAGGGTCCCCTGCAGCTTGACGGCGTCGAGGATGTCGCTGAGCACGTCCACGGTGAAGTCCCGTCCGGATGGCGAATGTTAGCAGCGTCAGCATCAATCTGGGACTTTCGATCAATAAATCTGAACTATTTGCCATCGATAGTACGGACAAATCGTGGAATCTTGATGTCGTCCAAGCCACCCGGACAGGAGGAGAAGCCATGGCACAGCAACCCCTGATCTCGGCCCCGAATCGCGGGGACGAGCTCGAACCCGAGGCCGCGGGCGGACTGGCCAAGAGCGGCAAGGCCACGCCCGAGGCCCTTCGGGCCATCTCCGAACGCTTCTCGATTCGCTTCGTCTGAACCCGGATCCCAAACCAACCAGGAAAGGAGTCTGCAATGTCCAGGATCGGAGCCACTCGGCTCGCTTCGGTGCTCGTTGCCCTCTCTCTCGCCACCGCGACGACGGCCCTCGCGGCCGACGAGCAGAATGTGAGCGGAGGACTGACCGCGGCCGGAGCGCCGCTCGCCGTGCACGGATACGACCCCGTCGCCTTCTTCACCGAGGGGGTCGCAATGATCGGCAGCGCGAAGTACACGGCGGTCCACGAAGGCGCCGCCTACCGCTTCGTGAGCGAGAAGAACAAGAGCCGCTTCGAGAAGAGCCCCGCGAAGTACCTCCCCCAGTACGGCGGGTTCTGCGCCTACGGCGTATCCGTCGACAAGAAGTTCGACGGCGACCCCCGGGTCTTCGAGATCGTCGACGGGAAGCTGTACTTCAACCTGAACCCGGAGATCCAGGCGACCTGGGCCAAGGACATCCCGGGGAACATCCGGAAGGCCGATCGCAGCTGGGCGACGATCGGGAGCCAGGCCGCCTCGGAGCTGTGATCCCGGCAGGGATGCAAAGCCGCGAAGGGGGTCCCGCACGCACGGCGTGCGTGCGGGACCCCGCACCGTGGGCCTCGATCACTCCCGGAGACGCGAGAACACGTAGTCGCGGTCGTGCATGGCGGTGTGGCATGCGTGGCACGCGGCCCCCCCGTCCGTGACGAGCCGTTCGCTGCGGCTGTCCCCGTCGAACGCCTCGTACCCCCATCCCGCCGACTGCGGGTAGGCCGTCCGGTTCTTCTCCATCACGCCCAGCAGGCGCCGCCCTCCCTCCTCGAGCGTCTTGTCGCCGGCCACGCTCTCCAGCAGGTCGAACGCCAGGACCGCCCCGTCGGGATAGTGTCCGCTGCGCAGACCCTCCACGGCCTGGGGGTTGGCATAGACGTGATGGATGCCAAGGAACGGGCTCTCGAGGGGATGTCCTTCCCGGATGACCATCGACTTCACGTGGGTCCAGCTCCGGTAGCCCTCGGGGTAGGCCGGCCGGGCTTCGGTTGCCTGGTCCCCTGCCCGGACACCCACCAGCACCACGAGGCCGAAGGCCGCCAGGCCGGCTGCGGTTGCGGGTCGATTCATTCCGGGACCCTCAACCCTCGAGATCCGCGAGGGAGGCCCCGAAGTTGATGTGAAAGGCCGTCCCATCGAGGACCAGAGCGGGCACCGATGCGACGCCCGCGGACTTCGCGTCTGCGATCCTCCCGGGCTCCTCGCCCAGGTGGACTCGCTCGAGTTCGAAGCGAGAGGAATCCAGCGCGGCCACCAGCGCGTCTTCGGCCTGGGTGCAAACGGAGCAGCCAGCGTGGTAGTAGACCGCCTTCTTCATGTCTTCGTCCTTCCTCTATTCGGAGCACCCGCCGCAGCGAGCCGCCAGTTGATATCGACTCGATACTGTATCGCGACCCCGCGTGCAACCCTATTTCGACTCGATATCATCCGAACGGTGAGCGCCGAGGCCATTCACGACTCCCTGATGCATCTGAGCCGCCTTCTCTTGGCGGAAGCCCGCGAAGGGCTCTCGGGACTCCAGCCCGTCCAGCTCCAGGCCCTCCAGTATCTGAGCCACTGCAATCGCTACAGCGATACCCCTGCCGCAGTCGCTGATTTCCTGGGCGCTACGCGCGGCACGGTGTCCCAGAGCCTGCGTGTACTGGAGGAGCGGGGGCTGGTCGCCAAGCGCCCCGACCCGGAGGACAGGCGCGTCGTGCACCTGAGCCTCACACCGCGGGGGGACCGGCTGCGCGAAAAGGCGATCCCGCCCGCCGCTGTCGAGCATGCGGTGCGGATCCTCGGACGCCGGGATGCGGAGGCGGCCGAGACCGCCCTGCGAGAGCTCTTGCGCGCTCTACAGCGGGCTCGGGGAGGGGCGTCCTTCGGCGTCTGCAGGACGTGTACGCACTTCCGACGGGAAGCGGGTGGCTTCCGCTGTGGGCTCACGCTCGAGCCGCTGTCCCTGCGCGACAGCGGTCTCCTCTGCCGCGAGCACGGGGATCCCGACTAGCCCGGCGGCTCCGAGGATCCTGCCGACGAAGCCCAGACCAGGTCGGAGGCCGGGAGCGGCCGCCGAGGGCTTTGCAAGCAATCGCTTGCTTGCTATCGTCCCACCCATGGCGGCCTCCGCGACGCCCCCCTCGCAAGGCGAGCGCACCCGCGACCGGGTGCTGGTCGCCGCCACGGATCTGTTCGCCGAGCGGGGCTTCCCGGCGGTGACCATGCGCGCGATCGGGGCCGGGGCGGGGCTGGACAACTCCAGCCTCTACCGACACTTCGCGAACAAGAGCGCCCTCGCGCGAGAGGTGCTGGACCGCGCGATGGCGCGCCTTGCGGCCGAGGTCGTCCCGTCTGCGGCCGCGGCGGAGCCCACCCGCGAGGGCATCACCCGCCTGGTCGTCCGCGCCGCACTCCACCTCTGGGACCATCCGACCACGGCACGGCTGCTCCTCCACTGGCTCACCTCGGCCCGCGACGCCGCGACGGGCTTCGACGTCTCGCTTCCCGTCGACGCCCCCGGGGCGCCGTCCGCCGACGTGTTCCGCGCCTTCATGGCGCTGCTCCGTCGGGCACGCGAGCAGGGCGAGATCCGCGACCTCGCGATGCCCGATGCGCTCGTCGCCGTCCTCGGCGCGATCACGCTCCGGGCGGCCACGTACGGGGACTTCCTCGCTAGCCAGGAGCCCGAACGCGACGCTGTCGAGGCCCGTCGCTCGTGGGAACGGGAGGTCGAGACCCTCCTCCACGGGATGCTCTCCCCGTGACGGCGGCACCCGTCGCGGCAGCCGAGCGCGCGCACGTCCTCGATGCACTCCGCGGGTTCTCGCTGCTGGGGATCCTGGTCGCCCACGCACCCGGCTTCTCCGGCTGGGACTACCTCTCCCCGGCCGAACAGGCCGCGGTAGGAAGCAGCCTCGATGGCGGCCTCCAGCTCCTGCGCGACGTATTCGTTCGCGGGAAGTTCATGTCGCTGTTTTCGCTGCTCTTCGGGATCGGGTTCTCGATCCAGCACGCGCGCGCCGCCGCGCGGCAGGACGGATTCGCCGGCCGCTTCCGACGCCGCCAGCTCGGCCTGCTCGCACTCGGCGTGCTGCACAGCGCGATCTGGCACGGGGACATCCTGCTGACCTACGCGCTGCTCGGCCTTCTGCTGATTCCGACGGCCGCCTGGCCCGCTCGGCGCCTGTTCGGTGTCGCGTGCGCGCTCTTCGCACTGCGCGCGCTCTGGACCGCGATCATGCTCGGAGGCACGGCGTTCCTGCTCCCGGTCGCAGTGGCGCTCGTCGGCGGCGAAGGCGGCTCCGGCGGAATCTCGGACCAGCGCGTCGCGGGGTGGATGGCGGGCGCGCACAGCTCGCAGTGGTCCGAGATGCTTGCGGGGAACGGGAGCTTCCTGGCGATCAAGTGGGTCTACTTCGTGTACGAGGGAAGGCTGCTCTCGATCGGCGCATTCTTCCTCCTCGGCGCCGCGCTCGGCAAGTCCGGCAGCTACCGCTCCCTGCACCAGATCGTCTCGCCGTCCGGGCGACGGGCGCTCGTGGGCGTCGCCTTGCTCGGCAACGTTGCGCTCGCCGTGCTCTGGCCTCGCGTGGCGATCTTTCCGCCGACCGCTCTCGGTGTCGTGACGAACCTCGTCTATGGCGTGGCGGTGCCGGCGCTGGCCATCGCTTACGCGATCGGGATCGCGTCGCTCTGGGAACGCGGCGCGCTTCTCCGGACGCTCGGGCTCTTCACCGCACCGGGGCGGATCGCGCTCACCGTCTACCTGTCACAGACCGCGGTGCAGATCTTTGTGTTCTACGGCGTCGGCCTGGGCTACCGGGGATCCTTCTCCCTTCTCGAGGCGACGGTCTTCGCGTTCGGCCTGTTCGGCCTGCAGGTGGTCCTCGCCCGGCTCTGGGTCCGGCACTTCCAGCTCGGCCCGATCGAGTGGCTGTGGCGCTGCGCGACCTACGGGCGCTGGCTGCCCCTCCGCGTCGGGGAGCCGGGCGGAGCGAAGCCCAACGCCCGGCCCGGGAGAGCGTCCGCTCGCACCTGAAACGCAGGGATTCCTCGAGGCGGAGGCCCGTGTCCGAGCGCAGCGGGGCGGGGCGCCCAACGACCTCCGGATCGCGGCGAGCGCCATGGAGCACGCTACGGAGCTCGTCACGTCGGATCGAGACTACACACGCGTGGCCCAGATCCTCGTGGCCCTCTACGAGCCGTGAAGTCAAGGAGCGACTCGATCCCGATGCCACGAGGCGCACCGCTTTTCGGAGGCTCCGCACCTGGCGCGAGGCTCTTCTCGCCTGGTTCGTTGCGTAGTCGCCGGCGGATTGGCCGATCTCCGAGGGCCTGACAGCTCCCCCGGTCGTGCGAGGCCGCGCAGGGCGTTGCCAGCGCCCGCCTCGGCCTAGAATAGACGAAGCGCGGCGCCGCCGCGTCCCGCAGCGACCGCGCGCGCCATGCCGCCGCACGAGAGGAAGCGTGTTCGAGTCCCTGCCCGCCAGTATCGGGGCCTTCGGCGTCGCCGCCGCGATCATCGTCCTCTGCGGCATGGGGCTCTCGCGGGTGGCCGATCGTCTCGCCGATCGCACCGGTTGGGGCGAGGCCCTGCTCGGTGGCCTGTTCCTGGCCGGCGTGACCTCCCTACCCGACTTCGCCGCCACACTGACGGCCGCTGCGGACGGCTTCCCGGAGCTGGCTCTCGGCAACTCGCTGGGCAGCGTCGCGGTGAACCTCGCATTCCTCGGGGTGGGAGACCTGGTCTACCGCCGTGCGAACCTGGAGCACGCGGCGGCATCGTCGAGCAACCTGATCCACGCCGCGCTCTCGATCGTGTTGCTGCTGATGCCGCTGATCGCGATGGCGACGCCGGCCTTCGACGCGTGGGGCGTCCATCCCCTGAGCCCGGTGCTCCTCGTGGCATACGTGTACGGATATCGTCTGATTCGGGAGGATCGGCTTCGGCCGATGTGGTCGCCGCGGGCAACGGCGCACACGGTGAGGGACGAGCCCGAGATGGCAGCGCCCCGAGGAGAGACCCTTTCCGCGCTGTGGCTCTCCTTTGCGGCGCTGGCGGCGTTCACCACGCTCGCCGGCTGGGTGCTCATGAACGCCGCCGAGACCATCGTCGCGGAGACGGCGCTCTCGGAGACAGTCGTCGGCACGCTCTTCACCGCCTTCTTCACCTCGACGCCCGAGCTGGTGACGACGATCGCGGCGATCCGCTACGGAGCGCTGACGCTCGCCGTGAGCAACATCGTCGGTACCAACGCTCTCAACGCCGTGGTGATCGCCGCCGCCGACTTCGTCTACGCCGGGGGTTCGATCTACCACGCGGTGGCGGCCTCGCAGCAGCTCTGGCTCGTGCTCGCTCTGCTGATGACGAGCATCCTGCTGCTCGGGCTCCTGCGCCGGGAACGCTACGGCATCGGCCGCATCGGCTTCGA